>JAFECR010000014.1:7448-170849 GCA_018242045.1 Pseudomonadota bacterium
TTAAAGTGGATCGAGTATATACTCCCAGTTTAAATTTAGGCTTAAAGCCTGCGCTTACTTCGCAAGCTCGGCCTGACAAGTTAGAAAAATTAAGTAGCAAAACTTAAAAGAAAAAGCCAAAAAGAACCCTAAGTGCTCTCGACAGTTTGGCTTATACAAGTAGATCAATAAACCCATCATGCTGCTTTTCCCAAAGCTGTGAGTAAAGGCCCTTTGCTAATAATAACGTTTTATGATCACCTTGCTCAACGATACGGCCCTGATCCAGCACAATAATTCTATCCATTGCAATAAGCGTAGATAGCCGGTGAGCAACCACAATTGTCGTACGCCCCTTCATCAAGCTACCTAAACTTTGTTGAATAATCGCTTCTGTCTTGGAATCTAAAGCGCTGGTGGCTTCATCAAGCAAAACAATAGGTGGGTTTCTCAAAAATGCTCGCGCTATCGCGATTCTTTGTCTTTGGCCTCCTGATATCTTCAGGCCTCTTTGTCCTACTAACGTATTATATTCTTCTGGCAAACTCATAATAAAATCATGAATATGTGCTTTTTTAGCTGCTTCAATTAAATCTTCATTTGAAACATGTGCTACACCATAAGCAACATTCTCAGCAATGGATCTATGGAATAAACTAATATCTTGTGGTACTAAAGATATTTGATGACGCAATGCAATTTGTGTCATCGATTGAATAGGATGATCATCAATAGTAATCAGTCCTTTTTTTACATCATAAAGCCTTAAGATGAGCTTAAGCAACGTCGTTTTACCACAACCTGAACGTCCCACGATCCCAACTTTTTCACCTGAATGAATTTCCAAATTGAGATCTTCCAAAACAAGTTTATCATTATATCCAAAAGAAACATTGCTAAATTTTATAGATCCTTTTTGCAACGCGTAGTCTTTTGCATTTTCTTTATCTTTAACGTTTTGTACTACTTGAAGTAAACTCATACCTTCAGATAATTTACCTAGATGCTGAGAAAGATCTAAAAACTGTTTGCCCAAATCATGAACAAATCCCGCCATTGACCAGCTTAAGGATAGAATAAATGCAAAATCACCAGCAGAAACAGTTTGATAATAGAAACCAACCAGTAAGCCTATCAACATCAACGAAATAAAAAGCGTGGTTAATAGCCCATGCCCTAAGCGGGCAAGGTTAAAATAAGACTGCAATGATCGATCTTCTTCAACGTATTGGTTAACAAACTTGTCTAAACGATCAATTTCATGGCCCCCAGTTGCATCCGTCACAACCGTCATCATATTGCTTAGACTGTCTACCATTTCTCCCTGTAACTGACTCTGGCTTGTAGCATATGCTTTGGACTTACGCTCGCCTATGAGTGCATTTCTATAGGAATAACAACAAATTGAAATTGCCCAAAGCCAGAAAATAAGCGCGAAAAACGGATTAACGCTTGCAAGAAGGCCTCCTGATATAACCAGGGCAAGTAAGGTGGCGATATTTAAATTTAATAGTTGTATCGCACTTTCCAAACCGGATTGAGCATTGGCAATTTTATTGGCAAGTTGCCCACTATATTGATTTTCAAAATATCCATAAGATTGTCCCAAAAGATAGCGGAATAATTTACTTATAAGTGCAGCTTTAGAAGAAGGGATAGATTTTTCGAAGCTAACGCCAATCGTATAATACACCATATTCCGAAGGAGATTAATAATAATCATTGCTGCAACTGGCCAACCAATTATATTAACGGATGTTGTTAACCATGACATAAAACCGGTTGATTGGTTACTAAAAACAGCTTGATTTGTGTTTTGAAGGGCATCAACTAAAATACCTAACAAATAAGGAGATGCAGGCCAAGTCACTGCCCAAAAAAGCGAAGCAATAATAATAGCACTCAGCGCTAATGGATGTGCTTTGGCATATAATTTTAATATATCAATTGTGCTTCTCATCATAGTGTTTACTTTCGACAGTGTGATTTTAGAAGTTGTACGTGCATACAAAAGCTCTCTTTTTATTGATTGATGAGAATGTTACCTTAAGATTAATGAAAATTAAGCCTCTAAACAACTTTAACAAGCATCAGTTATTTATTTAACCTAACGAAGTCTCAAAATCAATGATCAATCGATTTAAGGATTAAAGGAGCTAAACGTGAGTAAAATTAGGATCCACAATAATGAAATTTACTATGAATTGCATGGGAAAGGACACCCTTTAGTTCTTATTGGTGGCTATTCCTGTGATCATACTTTTTGGAAATCAATCCTTGAAGAACTTGCCAATCATTTTCAAGTATTGGTTTTTGATAATCGGGGTATTGGCCAATCAACACAAATTAATCAATTACCTTTCCATTTAGAGGATTTGGCGGCAGATACTATCGCGTTAATTCAATCACTCGGGTTAGAACAACCCTATCTTTTAGGACAGTCTATGGGGGGTGCCATCGCGCAAACGGTTGCAGATCAATTCAATGATATCAAAAAATTAATTATTTTAAATTCATCAACTCAGGTGAATGCCAGAACGCTCATGGTTTTAGAAACATTTATTATGATGCTTAAAGAGAAGATCTCCATTGATAGCGTAATTGAAGCCAGCATCCCTTGGTTCTTTTCAGCTCAATATTTGTTTGATAGCAGTAACATATTGAAATATAAGGCTGAGCTGATGCAAAATCCATTTCCACCAACAATTCAAATTTTAGAACAACAATTAAGTGCGTTAAAAATGTTTAATTCAAATAGCTGGATAAACAGGGTGAAGAACCCAACCTTAGTCATTTCTAGCGACGAAGACATCATTTGTACGCCTGCAGAGTGTAAAGTATTAGCTCAGCGCATGCCTAATGCACAATTAGTCAATATCACTGGTGGGCATTCAAGCCCAATTGAAAATCCACTAGGTGTAATAAATGCAATCAAAGACTTTCTAAAAACCGAGATCTAAATTCCAAATTCTTGCTCAATGGTTGATGTTAATTTTTCATATGCATGGTTAAGCAAAGGCTCGCCATGCGCACTCAACAGATGTTTAAAGGTAAGTGATTTTAATCTTGCAAAATCTTGAGCTTGGATGTTGCACGCTTGTTGCCATATTTTAGAAATGGCAGCCTCACCTAAAAACCCTAAATTTGTATATAATTTTCCAGTTTCTTCACTAAAAAACTTATCAATAAAGTTCCAATTTTTTATACTATCACAAGTAATAAGAATGCCGCCTTCACGATTTATATGCAAAATTGCTTCAGGTTGCGTAGCACTTTCAAAGACAAATAAAGAACAATCTGGAAATGGCATTTTACCATTGACGACAAGCTCAACTGTTGCGCTTTTTTCATTCTGATGTTTCATCCCTTTTAAGGCCCACAGCTTTGCCTGGTATCTATCAAGATAAAATGGATCATGCCTACCATGAAATGCGCCAATTCTTACGACATTAGTGACTTGACCTAGATTATCAAGAAGCGCAAGACCCTGCTCATTTAATCTAACGGTGTTGATTAGCGTTAGCTCATGGGCATTTTTCACGACCACCATATTGCAACTATGTTGTAGCTCATGCCCCTCATGAAAAGTAATATTTGTCCCCATAACAAAAAATATGTTGGGAAAAATTTCTTTAAGATCACCATGCTCCCAAGCGGGAGCATACTGCGACTGACTCATTCACATACCTTTTTAATGTTAGTTACGAGACGGCCTTGTTTTTTTTCCTTTAGTTTCTTCGATTTCACTTTGCTCAATCGGAAGATAACTACAAAGAGGCTGAAAATTGTTTATTCCTGTAAAGCTTAGCATGCTCTTAAATTGAGAAATTAGCGAATCAACATTGATGATTTCACTTAAGGATTTTAAGCCTAGCTCCTTAAATGAATCAACATTGACGATAGCTAAGGATTTTGGGCATAATTGCTTATACCATGCTTGCCCAAATTTCTTTTTCAGTTCTTCTGAAACTTCAGATATTTGATTATCTAAGCATATTAAATTATGAAGCTGGGGACATTCAGCAAGCTCTGTTGGCAAAGTGGTAAGCTTATTCTTGCTACAATTTAATACTTTAAGCGACACACAAATTTTAAGATCTTCTGGCAATTTATTAAGATCATTGTCATGACAATCTATGTATTCAACGCTTTTCCAAAAAGATTGATATTTTACATAAGGGCCATCTTTTTTAAAAAGTATAGCAGGGATCCTCGTCAAATTACTGTTTCTAAGCACAAGCGTCTTTGATTTTTTTAAAATTGCTTCCTCTATTTTTTTTGAAATAATTTCTATATTAATTTTTTCTATTAATGTATGTCGTTCAAGGAATGTTTTCAAATTTGGTGGTGGCCGATTTTCTATTTTGCTGATGTCGTCAAAAAATTTAGAAAAAACAGGGAACTCAACTTCATCCCAAGCACAATAAAATTCTTCTAGTCCTCCTCTATAGATATCATCAAAGTGCTCAATTTCCTTAATTTGATTCTGCGCAACTATATTAAATTTCTTCAAACAACGCTGCCTCAAGCTTTCTGCTTGAGTAGTCACTTTTGGCGCAATTTCATCAAAATAACGATTAAGCGATTGGAAGAACTCATGGTGAGATAATGTCGTATTCCACAATTTACATACTGTATTTAAATGAAGATCATATGGAAGAAATGATAATATTAAGCCTAGGATATCTTTCTGCTCAAAAGAAGAAAGCATTTGTCACCTCAGTCTAGTTTGCACCTTCATGTCGTGCGCTAATTTTCTCACTACCAATCGAATAATTGCAAGATCTGAAATAATTCTACAGTGCATAACTCAAGGCATTATGAGTTATGCACTGAAATTGGATGAAAGAGTATAACTATAAACCGGGGTGCTTTGAAGCAAGTGTCTCTTCCTTCGAAGTAGCACTAGCAACATGACGTTGATATCCTAAGTGGGCAACATCCTTAACAAAGCGATATAATAGTGCAGTATTATTTTGTTCTCTCATTTCTGGCTTTAAGCAATCTTTAGACAGACGACTTCCCACTGTCGGACTTTGTTCAAGACAGTTTTCTTGAAATGCGACAAGTGAAGGTATTCGCACTTGCAGAACTTCAGCAGATAATGCAAATTTGAAATAATCTTGCATTTTCTCTAAACAAATTTCATCCCTTGATTTTTCAATATAAAATCCCCGATAAAAAAAACTGCATAGCTTTTTATAAAAATTTTTTGAAAAATCGATTAAATTTCTATTGAAATTGGAGATGGACTCAGCTATCCAATGTTTTTTTTTCGGTTCTAGGCTATTAATCGCCAAGATATGATATTTATTTGATAAATCTTTGTTCTTCTTTAGTTCATGTATATGATTAGAACCTACTATCGTAATCACATAAGGCTCACTTTGACCAGCGGCCACCTGGGCCATACATTTATCCCTTATCATAAATAAAGATGTAAAAATGTCAGTGGGGGACGAATGGAACGAAATTGACAATAATAAGCTAGGATGATAAGCACATGCGCCTTTTGACATAGCTGATTTATAAAACGCCTCACATTCAGCAGGAGTTAATTTGCTATTAATCGTGTAGGTATAACAAGATGCTAAATTTATGCTGGTTTTTTTAATATTTAATTCCTTAGCCAGTTGCTCTGTAACATAAGTTGACATAAATTGTGCTTCAGCATCATTTTGTTTAAATAAATTTTGATAGAATTCGTAGAAAAAGTCTTCTGTTAATAATGCTTTTGCTGAAAACGTTGGTGGTGCTACGCCAGCAGATACTGCCATTTCTTGTGAAGTTATCATAAGACACATGGCGTTAATTACAGCACTATTCAAGGTATTATGCTCTTCGCCCATTAACACCATCAAAGGTTTTTGCAAATGCTTTGCTTGATGCATTTCTGCTTGAATTCGTTGACGCAAAAGTGAATATGCTTCATCAACTTCTTTTGCCAGTTTTTCTGGCCATCCTTGGCTTTTAAATTCTGCTAATATCGCATCAAAAAATTCGCGCGTATTTTTGGTTGACAACTGTTCTATGGGTTCTTGATTTATGATTGAAGTTTCTTGTATGTTTGGATTTTCATCGTCTCTTGTTCCTATCATACGCCCAATACCGACCCCCAAACCATAATGAAAATTGGTGGCACGTTTATCCATTTCTGCGGCAATAAGATTAAGTTGCTTTTGAAATTCTTCTTTTTCATCGATAGAACACACTTGCTCAGAAGTATTAACCGCATTGGCATGATTTATAAGCCCTTGGTTGATATAATTTTCTGAGTGAGATGAGTAAGCTGGCCCTAGTTGATTTGCCGCTAAAAATAGCATAAAAACCTCGTGTTTGAATTAGTAACAAGATCTGCTTCAACAAGCATTCAGCAGAAAATTAATTTAAAAAATATAGGTGTAATTGCGCAGCTTCGTAGATAAGCTATAAGATATCATTCTTTTAATGCAAAATAAAGTTAATGTTGTGAATAGCAAATTTTGAATGTTCGTGATTTGCTCTAAAGTTGTTTAACTTGCAGTGGACATGAGTAACCGAATTTTTAAGGGAAATTAAAATGAAAAAAGCAGCGCCTGTTATTGTGTGGTTTCGACAAGATCTGCGTTTAAATGATAACCCTGCTTTGGTTGCAGCGGCCAAAACAAAGGGGCCTATCCTATTTGTTTATATCTTAGATGAATCACAACAATGCTGGGAAATGGGCAAAGCTTCTTGTTGGTGGTTGCATGCTAGCTTAGAACAACTTGCTATTTCAATAACAAAATACTATCACGCCCAATTAATTTTATTAAAAGGAAATCCACAAGAATTACTAGAAGATTTGATAAAAACAAGTGCTGCTCAAGCTGTTTATTGGAATCGATGTTATGAACCAGGCGTCATTGCACGTGATACCGCCATCAAACAATTTTTAAAACAACGCAATATCGAGGTATTTACCTTTAATAGTGCCTTACTTCACGAGCCCTGGGAATACCAAAATCGCTCAAAACAACCTTTTAAGATTTTTACTCCTTTTTGGAAAACATTGCAAACAATGCCTCTAAGGCAGCCATTAGCCATACCTAAAAATATAAGATCGTTTAAGAAATTAACTTCTCTTTCACTTGAGCAATTATCATTATTATCAAATTACCCTTGGTATGAAAAATTGCAAAACTATTGGCAAGCTGGCGAAAACAGTGCCTCCCATCAACTAAAGCTTTTTTTAAAGTCGGGTATCAAGGGTTATCAGATACTTAGAAATAGGCCTGATTTGTATAATACCTCTCGGTTATCCCCACATTTACATTTTGGTGAAATAAGCCCAGTAAAAATATGGTCTACTTGCCAACAAACCCTTGAAAAAGATCCCTCACTAAACCAAGATATCTCGTGTTTTTTATCGGAATTAGCCTGGCGTGAATTTTCTTATCATCTTTTATACTATCAACCTACATTGCCGGATAAGCCTTATCGTGCTGCTTTTAATAAATTCACATGGGAAAAAAATGAACAAGCACTTAAATCCTGGCAACAAGGTTTAACCGGATATCCAATAGTTGATGCAGCTATGCGAGAACTATGGGAAACCGGTTGGATGCATAATCGAAGCCGCATGATAGTCGCTTCTTTTTTAACAAAGCATCTGCTACAACCTTGGCAACTCGGAGAAGCTTGGTTTTGGGATACGCTGGTGGATGCTGATTTAGCAAATAATGCCGCTTCTTGGCAATGGGTGGCGGGAAGTGGAACAGATGCTGCTCCTTATTTTCGGATCTTTAACCCAGAACTTCAAGCGCATAAATTTGATCCACAAGGTGAATACATCAAAAAATGGGTGCCAGAATTAAAACTGTTGCCAATCAACTATATTCACGCTCCTTGGAAAGCGCCTTCAGCTGTTTTAGAAAAAGCTGATATTACACTTGGAAAAACTTATCCAAAACCCATAATAGAGCATAATTTTGCAAGAAAGCGTGCTTTAGAAGCTTATCGAAAAACACAAGGTTAGGGAGAGGTTAGGAGTTACTTTTTCGCACAAATTTAGCCGCATCTTTGATAATGGTATAAATGATCGAAAAAATATCATTCTAAACAAGCGGGCTTGTCATTCTTAGGGTTATTCACTAGTCTCGAAACTTCTTTTGCTTTAAATATTTTTGCGGCTGCTGGCTTAAAAAGTTTTTCCAACTCACTCAAGGATGCTTGCTCACTAAGCCATAATTCTACATTTGTGTCGTCTATCACCACGGGCATTCTTAAATGATATTGTTTAACAAAAGCATTAGGTGAGGTTGTTAAAAAAGTAAACCCTGTTTGAACTAAGCCATTTTCTTTTTCACATCTATCCCAAATTGCCGCCAAAATAAGTGGCTTATCGTCTTTAATGGAAATATAAAAAGGTTTTTTAATTATTTCTTTATCAACTACAACTTCCTGCCATTCATAATAACCACTCGCTATCACCACGCAACGATGCTCTTTAAATGCTTTTCTAAACATAGGTTTTTCTTGTACTGATTCAGATCTGGCATTTATCATCTCTTTAAATTTATTATCTTTATTCCAAAACGGTGAAAAACCCCAATGCATTAATTGGGGGATCTTATCTTCTGTGCATAATATTAAGCAATTTTGAGTAGGAGAAATGTTATAACGTGGACGAAGATTAAAAGGAATTTCAATGTTAAAATACTTTTCAATAAAAGGTTTTGAATAAGTCAGCGCAAATCTACCAGGCATAACCCAACCTCAAGCCATTGGATTCTTAATTTTATTATAGGGCATTCAATGATTCATTGAGTGCAACACCACATTTTTTGTGTTGGCAATTTAAAATACGAAATTTAAGCTCATGGTTCTTAAGCATGTCAGAGTGGGATACATCTTTTGCGAAGATTTATTCACGAGCATTCTCATAATTTGAAGAACAAACAAAAGGCAGATTATTTGCGATTTGATTTCGCTTAAATCGTGTAGTTCCAACAAACACTTTTATTGTTGAGAAAGCAGACTCAAGCTGATAAAATTTCAGTTTTACAAATAGCATACAGGTTGCAAATGTTTAACTTAAAAAAGGTTAAAATTTATTTTAGAGCTATGGTTCAGAAAATAACATATCCTGTGCTGCTTGCTATTGCTGTTGGCAGCATTGCGAGTTTGAGCGGCTTTTTCATTTTAGGTTATTCTAAGATTGCAATTGCTCTGGTTTCAACACTTGCACTTGGCGCAGGCACCATAGCACGATATGCTCTAATTAAGTATTTACAATACAAAAAAATGCGCTCCTTAAAAACTCAAGAACCCCTCGTCCAGTATGAAATCGACACTCAAGTCGATGTTCAACTCAATGATCAAGCCATGATAACTGCTTTAATGGATCATGGACGCTTTAATCTGCCTAGTGACTTAATTAAGCAAATTTTCGAATTTCTTCCCATTGATAAAAGTTGGCATGTGCGAGAAGTGAGCAGGTCATTTTTCTTTATTTGGGAATCTACTGCTCTAAATAATCTCTCAAACTTGCCCATAGTTCCTGCATTGACAACAAATCAAGTGCTTAAAGACTTACATAAGAAACAACAAGATGAAATAAACTACTTAATAGAAAATAAGGTAAAAATTCTCAAAGGAAATAAAGAATCAAGTGAAGCTTTGAATATCATTCTACAAAAATTAAGTTTTTTAAAAAATAAAACGAGTGCAGCAGCTTGTCAAGCTAAGGAACGACACCTAAACCACCTCAATGAAATTATTATTAGAACGCAACTTGACGTATGGCAAAAAAGCGAAAAACCTGACTTTTTTCAATGCGCTTACGAACACTTGACTCGGTTTCCAAGTGAAATTTTTAGCGATAGCACACTGAGTGAATTTTGGTCAAAAGTGACTAAATTAGATCTTTATGGTAACCATCTTACCTCATTGCCTGAGAGCATTGGGGTATGCACAAATCTTAAATGGTTTCGTGTTTTTGAAAATGAGCTTACCTCTTTACCCGAAACTCTTATAAAATCCACAACTTTAGAAACTATGAGCATTACTGAAAATTGTTTTCTCTCACTACCTGATAATTTGAGTGAAGCGCTTCTTGCTGATCACTACATGCGTGCAATAACCAAAACGGCATGTCTGAATTCACAGAAAAAGCACGGACTTAATAATCACAATGGGTTTTTAATAACTTGAACCTAATCAAAAATATACTCGCGCCAGTTTGAGAATCGATTCAGTTGGCCGATCCTCATTTTAAACTGGCGCGAGTATTTATTAAATTTTCAATTTTGGCGTATGATTTTTTTCTAAACCTTTTTTATACCCTTGTTTGAAAGATTCATTGCCATAGGCACCATGATGAGGTAGCCAAGATTTCAAATAAGGAAGCCAGCCTTTTGCAGCTTGGTAGCCAAAATCTTCCAGGGGCTTATCGGTGTTTAAAGGGGGGCCATCGTGTTCAAAAGCATAGCAACCCTGATTCACTTGCTGATAACCAATTCCAAGCACACGCGTAATTTGACGCCCACTGATGCTGCCCAAGGCACCCATAAATAGAACCGAAAGAGCAGTGCTCAGCATACTGGTGCCAAAACTAAAAATAAACGGGCTAAGGCTGGTACTAAGAATGGCACAAATGACAATCGTAGCCATTCTCTTCCAATTATATTTTTGCTTTAACATGTTTTTAGGATGAACAGGGTTAAAGCTAGACTTTAAATGAAAATCAGAACAATGAATATGCGTGTTCATAAAAGGACTTTCAATAAAAAAGTCAGGCGTGAAACGATAAGCGATATTCTTTTTTGCTCTATTTTCTGTTAAACAATACTTTAACATTTTCGCAATATTTGCTCCACCGGTATTACTTGGTTCAATTTGCCCTACATAATTTTCCGAAAAATGTGGGTTCAATGAAGAGGTGACATCCAATATGGTAAAACGGGTTTTTGCCATGCTGGGATCTGTGTTAATAAATTTGATAACCCCATTATACGTATCTTTCATCACTTCAACGATAGTATCTTGCGCATCCCCTTTATTTAAAATAGTTCCCAATTCTGTCATAAAATCGTAAATGCTCGTATTTAGCAGTGTTTTTTGATTGATTGCAGGATAATACTGCGTCATTAAAATAATGTTAGCGCTAGGATTACGAGAAACAAGTTGCTTCAATATTTTTTTATAATTATCCAATGTTTTTTCAAAAACCTGAGGATACATTGTTTCGATATATTGTCTTCTTTTCGCCTCGTTATTTATACCCAGTGCTTGTTGGATAAACTCTCTAAAATTATTTCCACCAACACTGAGAATAATGCTATCGGCTTGTTCAATTTCTTTGCAAAGTAGCGGTTTAAAAAATTCATGAGGAAAAAACCGATGTGCGCCTTGCCCAAACACCTTATCACGATATGCGCCTTCTAATAGATCTTCTGTGGTAAAACCATCATTGGTTTGATCAATGAATTCTATATTGGGCATTTGAGCTCGCAAATTTTCTACCACCGATTTTGGTTTAAAAGGAATTAACCAAGCTAAAAAATCTATAAGCGCATTTAAACGTTTATATTGCGTACCAACCATTAAGTGTAATACCTCTTTACCTAACCAAATACGATTGTCAATCGTTGAATCACCTAGTATAACTACCTTCTTAGCGGTATTATTATTTTCCATGGGTTCACCTTTAATAAAGAATTAAATTTAGCCCGCATTTTAGCTTAAATAATTCTAACTTGCACTTTTTATGATTTAAGTTTGCAAAATCCTTGTGAATCGATATCAAGCGCACTGTTAAACTTAGTCGACATATTTTGAAACGCAATCAAGGCGGTTAATTCCATAATTGCTTCTTCTGAAAAATGTTGTTTTAATTGATTAAAACATGCCTCATCTGGTTTTTGATTGGTTAACGTCGCTTTTTCTGCATAGTCCAATGCTGCTTTTTCACTTTCTGTAAAAACAGGAGACTCACGCCAATCTCCAAGTGCTTTTACCTTTTCTTCTGAGCCTGCGCGTTTTATCAATAAAGATGAATTAATATCAATACAAAAGTAACAACCATTTGTTTTAGAAACTGACACCAAGATTAGGGAACGCAATTGAGGGGATAAAGGTGAATTTTTTCTTTCAAGCGCACCATAAAAAGTTGAAACAGCGAAAAACAGTCTTGGCATCGTTGCCCAAGCCTGCGAAGGCACCAACACTTGTCCATATTTGTGCTTTTGCAACCATAACAAAGGTTTCAAATACCATGGCACATGCGCTTTTAAGTAGGATGGAGAAATTCTCATCTTTCATTCCTTTTAGTTAAAAAACTAAATACAAATCATTTTGAGCATTACTGATAGTTTAGATCCATCCGATACAGGTTACTTATTTGCAATTTATGGTTATGCTTAAATCATGAAAAATCCTAATTTCCGATTTAAGCGGCTACTCCCCTTATTTATTTTATTAATAACCATGCTGCTTTTTTTTCTTTTTGGATTAGATCAATACCTCAGTTTTGCTTTTCTCAAACAACATCGAGACGAGCTAGTTGATTGGACAACCCAACATTATGCATTAACTGCGCTCACCTTCTTACTTTGCTATATCGTTATTGTTGCGCTATCTATACCAGGCGCTGTTTTTATGACCTTAGCTGGTGGATTCTTATTTGGTATTTTCATAGGCAGCGTTTTAGTGATAATGGCCGCAACCTTAGGTGCTACTTTGCTTTTCTTAATTGTGCGTTATGCTTTTGGGGATTGGCTGATTAAAAAAACCTCTCCCTGGATAAAAAAAATGGAGCATGGCTTTCATAAAGATGCATTCAACTATTTACTCTTTTTGCGCTTAATACCACTTTTTCCCTTTTGGATTGTTAATATTGTCGCAGCTTTACTCAAGGTTAGATTAATTACTTTTATTGCTGCTACTTTGATTGGCATTATCCCCGGCACAGTGGTTTACATCAGTGTTGGTAATGGCTTGAATCATCTGTTTGAAATCAACAAAACCCCTGATCTTAAAATTATCTTTTCTCCTTCTATTTTATTGCCATTAATAGCACTTGGCATTTTGTCACTGCTTCCGATTCTTTATAGAAAATATAAAGGTAAAAAATATGAATAACTGCCTTAAGGTTGATCTTTGTGTTATTGGCGCAGGCTCTGGCGGACTAAGCGTTGCCGCAGGTGCTGCACAATTGGGTTCAAAGGTGGCCTTGATTGAAGCTGATAAAATGGGCGGAGATTGTCTTAATTATGGTTGTGTGCCTTCCAAAGCGCTTTTGGCTGCGGCCAAAAATGTGCTTAACTTTGGCCGCGCTTATTTATATGGGCTGGAAAATCATGAGCCTGATATCAACATTGCAAAAATAATGGAAAAAATTCAAGGTGTGATTAGCAACATCGCAAAACATGATTCTGTCGAACGTTTTGAAAAAATGGGTGTTAAAGTCATAATCGGTAATGGTCAATTTAAAGATGAATTCACTTTGATGGTCAATGATTTATTAATTCAAGCAGATCATTTTGTGATTGCAACAGGCTCAAAACCCACCATTCCTCCTATTCCTGGGCTTGATACCATTCCCTATTATACTAATGAAACCATCTTTGATCTGCAACAAAATCCACAACATCTGATTATCATTGGTGCAGGACCCATTGGCTGTGAAATGGCTCAAGCATTTTCACTATTGAAGATCCCTGTCACACTAATAGAAACTTACCATATGTTGCCGCACGATGAACCTGATCTTGTCAAAATTCTACGCCGACAGTTTGTCTGCCAAGGGATGGTTTTGTATGAAAATGCAAAAGTGCAGCACCTTGAATTAAATAATGGCGCCATTGAAGTTATTATCGAACATAATAATAAACAACAACGTATTCAAGGATCACACTTAATGGTGGCAACAGGCCGAAAACCCAACGTAGCGCATCTTAATCTTGAAGCAGCGAAGGTTGAATTTAGTACCAAAGGTGTAAAAGTAGATAACAGGTTAAGAAGTACTAATAAACGAATTTATGCCATTGGTGATGCAATAGGAAGTTATCAATTCACCCATGTAGCAAATTATCATGCTGGCATTGTTATCCGCAATATTCTATTCAAATTACCAGCCAAAGCAAAAAACAACGCTATCCCCTGGGTAACTTACACCATACCAGAACTTGCCCATGTAGGTTTATTAAGCAATGATTTAAAGCAAAATCCCAAATTCAAAATACTGAATTTTGCTTTATCAGAAAATGACCGTGCTCAAACTGAACATGAAACTTTGGGGAAAATTAAAGTCATTACCAATCATAAAGGGCATATTCTGGGTGTTAGTATATTAGGACATCAAGCGGGAGAATTACTTCTACCCTGGGTGATGGCGATAAATCAGAAAAAATCTTTAAGTGACTTTGCAAATACCATTGTTCCTTATCCCACCTTGAGCGAAGCCTCAAAAAGTATCGCAAGTCAATTTTATCAACCTATTCTCTTTTCACGCTGGGTCAAAATTTTAGTTAAACTCTTACGCTGGATAAAAACATGATAGAACATTACTTTCGCCCTACATATCAAAAATACTTAGTTGATCCTTGCTCGCGTAGCATTGCAAAATATGTCACACCCAATTTCATCACTTGTTCTGCAGGTGTGACTGGAATTTGTACAGCGCCTTTATTGATTTATGATCATATTTCATTAGCCGCAACCATGCTGTTGATTTCAGGATTTTTGGACACTTTAGATGGCACCTTAGCGAGAAATCATTATAGTTGTACTCCAAAAGGCACCATATTGGATATTATTTTTGATAGAATGGTTGAGGCAAGCGTTGTGATTGGGCTTTTTGGCGTTAATCCAAATGAACGAGGTTGGTGCGCCCTTTTCATGTTAGCCAGCATCTTAATCTGCGTAACAGCTTTTTTAGTGGTTGGCATATTTGCGCAAAACGCAAGTCAAAAAAGCTTTCATTATAGTCGTGGTTTAATGGAACGTCCTGAAGCTTTTATGTTTTTTTTAGCGATGATGATTTTGCCAAACTGGTTTTCAAATTTAGCCATTTTATTTTCTATATTGGTACTTTTAACGAGTTTTCTTCATTGCTATCGGTTTTTAAAAAATGTTTAAATTAATTTATTCTTTCTTAGTAAAAATTCTTGATATTGCTTTTGAAGGTTTTCAATAAATTGTTGTAATTTTAACAAATGGGGCGCATGACTGCTTGAGTCATGGTGATACTGACTAAAAGCCTCATTTGCTTTTTGCAAATAGGTTAGGGCCTCGGCAAAAGATTTATTCATCACGGCGTGCGTAAAAACAACAAAGTGCCAAGTTGCTTTAGCAAGAATATCTTTAGATTCTTGCAAGGTATTATCTTCAAGATTTGCAAACAAAGTGGCAAAACGTTCTAAATATCTTGGATATTCAAAGCTTTCAACTAAATTATTCGAATTTTGCATTTGCACAATCCCTTATTTCACAACCACCAATTGCCGATATTTAAATAATTTCTTTAAAATAATAAAAACTCGAGAAAAAGTTGAATAAAATCGATTGTTTGCTTTTGCTTCTAACCAAGTGCTAAATTCATCCATTAAAGCTTGTTGTTGTTTTACCCAGTCAGCAATTGATTCTGATTTTGAAGAAAGTTGTTTTAGTTGATTGATAAGACTGCTAATTTCTGTTGCAGATAATTCTGCACATGCTTCTTTCATTAACTGCTTTATTTGCTGCTCGAAATAGGTGGAATATCCTTGCCATAGGACTTGAGGGAATGATATCGCTTCAAACTTATCAATAATAATGCTTAAAATTTTTCCTTGCTGGCCATCTAACGTGCGTTCATGCTTTTTGGCGTTATTAAGCGCATTTTTCGTTGATTCTATATATTGATCCACCAATAAAGCTGGGATCTGCTGTTGATGTGTTGGGTAACTTTGAATAAGACGGCCAATTTCATGTACTAATTCTTTATATTCTGCTAATTTTGCCTTTTTTGCTTTTTTACTTAACGCTAAGTAATGGCTTAATGCTTGCACGGTTTTGGTTATTTTTTCACTTATTTCTTTGTTAATTTGCTCATTAATACTATTTATATTTTTAGAGTCTATCACTTGTTCTTGAAAAGCTTCTTCTAAAACTGCTACTGGCTTAGTATCATTGATAGCAAAATTAACTTCTGTTTTTATCGGATCAGTTGCTATTAGGGGTAAATTTTTGAGTTCATTTTCATTAAGATCTGTTTGATTTATTATTTCTATTTTTTCAGCTTGCTCTTTTAGCAACAGCTCAACTCGTTGTTGTTCTTTTACAATTTCTGCTTTAATTGCTTTGGCGCTTTCTATCTCTTGCAAAGCCTCAAACTTCATTAAATCTGCGTTTTTCTGTGCATTTTCAATTTCTGCCTTCAGTTCTTTCGCTTTTTCTATCTCTTGCAAAGCCTCAAGTTTGATTAATGCTACGCTTTGCTGTGCGATTGCAATTTCGTCTTTAATAGCATTCGTCTTTTGTACATCCGATATAACTTCCTGCCTCATCAATTCGATATGTTCTTGTTCTTTTGCTAATTCTTTCTTGACCTGGTTTGCTTTTTCAATTTCCAAAACAGCCTGAGATTTCATAAATTGAACGCTGGCTTTTTCTTGAGCGACCTTTTCTTTTGTGTCTTTTATTTCTTGTGCTTCTAGCGAAAGTTGTGTTCTCATTAATGCAATGTGTTCTTGTTCTTTAATAATTTCACTTCTAATTTCCGAAATTCTTTCTATTTCTTGAATAGCTTGAGCTTTTATCGCTTGGGCTTTTTCAATATTCTTGGTAATTTCAGCATCAAATATGCTCGCTTTTTCAATTAGTTCTTGCTGTAAAAATGGGCTTTGATGGTATTTGGTTAACTCTTGCAAAAGCGCTGGCCAAACGGCATATCCTAGATCAAGCTGTCTGTCAAGCACGCTGTCCCAACCTAGGGTAAAATCTAACGGAAAGTAAAATTCTGTTTGATATTTTTGTAAATAATCACTTTTGAGCAAATAGGCAATAAGCTGTTTTTGGCTTTTACCATAAATTACATCATATCCTTTTTTATGGGTGTTAATAATTAGCCATGGTTCAAATGAAAACAAACTTCCTTGTGGCAAACTAAGCACATCAACTAAAGGGTTTTTCCAGATAAAACCCATTTGACAACAAATTTTATTTAATGCTTGGTGATGTAAACTAAAAGGTGTCAACCAAGGCGATGCAATTTGACTGTAGGGCTCGTAAAAATCTCTAATTTGCACGCTTAAGTGGGCTTTGTCTCGTATTGTCTTAGTTTTTTCTGGGGTATTTTTTGCTTTTTCTCTAAAATAATCAAATAGCTTTATGGCGTCTACCATTAAATCATATTTTTGCTTCACCCCATTTTTAGCATTAAGCACATCATAACGGTGATACGCCTCTGGCGGTAAACCAATAGGATAGCCAATCGCTATGGCCATATTTTTTCTTAAATCCAGATATTCTTTACGAATGATTGCTTTTGAATTAAAGATAACACTTAAACCACATAGCGTTTGATAATTATTCAATTGAAAAATATTCTCTTCGTTTAGAAAGCTTTGTTCTAAAGCATCTTTTCCAATCAATATGGGATCTATTTTTGCTTTCTTTAAATCCTTATTAATAGTTTTGATTTCTTTAGGGATTTTATTGAATATCTTTCTTTCACGCGCCATCTTCAGCCCCTTTAGCAAAGATATCGTTAAATGAAAGTAAAGCTAAACGTAAGTAAAGCTTTTGGAATAATACCTAGAGACTTTTCTAGTGTAGAAGGTAAATGGCATAACTGCTAATCAGCAGAAAGGGTTAGAAAGTGAACTATTTGAAGAGAATTTAAAATGATTTTAATTTCTCAATGATATCTAAAGATTCATGCATATAAGCATCATTAATTCTTAAACATGGCACTTGCGCTTTTCCGCCAGTTAAAGTGAGCATTTCTTGATTTGCTATCTCATCTGCCCAAACATCTTTAATTTCTATTTCCATAGGATGGCTTTTTAAAAAATCGGTAACTTTAGCGCAGAACATACAAGTAGTCCCAATATACAGCGTTAGTTTTGGTTTATTAGACATAAGGCCAGCCTCTCTTTTGAACTTAGATTTGTAAATAAGACTATTTTAATTAGTGCCTTTAAGCAATCTATTTTTGAAAATCAACGAAGCATGTAAGTTAAATTGCTTTATCTTGTGACGATTTCAATATTCATTGAACTATTATGCAAGTCTTGCAGTCTTTTTATTATACATTCTTATTAAAAAGCCAACGGGCAATATGCATATACTTCTAATAACAGCAGCACCGAAAGGAACTTTAGGTGATCCTACACTCTGCAAAAGTGCAATTGAAGCTATTAAAAGCAAATACCCAAATGTTGAAATTACCTTAATGATTAGAGATATTCCCAAACAAGGGATAGCAAAGGTAAATAATTTATTTAAAGGGATGTCTGGATTTACGATTCATTACCAAACTGCACAAGAACACTTTGGAACTTTTAAAGCATCTCAAATCAACAGCGAACCTTTGTTTCAGCAAAAATATGATTTAATATTAGCAATGCCTTTTAGTGTGCTAGATAATGAAACCCTTCGGGCAATTTACGACAAACACCAAAAAGGTGTTCCTGTTGCCTTAGTAACGAATTATAACACTGATTTAACTTACGAATTAAAAAATCGTTCAGATATAATTACCAGCCTTCCTTTTATTATGCTGGGATTTGGTCAAGACATGGCCGGTATTTTCTTACCTTTAAAAAGTATTTCTGAACAAAAGATCACGTTGAATGATGATTTTCTCAAGTCGATGTCTAAGGATGAAGTTAAATTATTGAATTTTATCTGCAACGGAACTCGCCCTGAGTTTTTAGCTAACAATGATTTATATTTTAGCTATCAAAACAAAATACCCATGGTGGATATCTCTCAATTTTCTGTCAAGGATTTCATTGAGCTATGTTTAGAAAATTCAAAAAAAGATAATATCACTATTTGTTTAAATGCAGGATCAGGCAAAGATGCTGCCAAGGAATTAAATATTAATAATTTAATCTCTGATTTAACTACGCAAAATAAACATTTTTCAGCACTTTGCAAAAACATTGTTTTTGAATATTGGGAATATGATGAAAAAAATCAAAATTGGAACCTATCTATCAAAAAAAGTGCTCAAGCAAACAATACCAAAACGTGCCGGTTAATAAACCCTTTTCCTTTATCAGGCATTCTTTTTCAAACTTTACTAGACATCTCAAATCCATTAACTATGCAAACCGGAAACAGTTCTTTTGTTGAAGCCTTGATTAAAGGTAAAATTCCAATTTACCAAGTAACCGTGTGGAGTAAAGAATTTATTCTGGCTTTTCAACAATATGTTAAACAACATGAACCTAATTCTTACTTTTGCGATTTTCTGCAGATGATTCACAAACAATCCAGTGCCGCAGAAAAGCAAAAGATTTGCCAATTTTATAATAAACATCAAGACGAAATGACACAAGAAATAAAAATATTAAAAGACAAAATGTATTCAGATACAAAGCTGGATTTAAAATCTAACCTGATATCTGAGCTTGAAAATATCAGTATAGACTTCTCCAATCTGCCACCATATCCTGATGTCAATAGCATCGATCCCAATGATGCACAAGCTGTCAAGCACATGCTTTCACAATTATTATTTGATCGGCGAGATTTTAAACTTGCAATCCAATGGATTACTCAAAACCGCCATCAAGTTCCATTTATGAAGGAGGTAAAAGCAATGCTAGCACAATGGCAAAAGAATTTAGTAAAAGATGATTTATCTAACCTTCATTTAGATAGCAACATGCAACAAATCCATCTTATGATTAAAGGTTTTGATGCCGAAAATACCTTATCTGATAATGTTGGAGTAAGAAATGAAATTATCCAACAAGCCCCTATCAGAACAAGTAATTCAAAAAATGAAAGACAAAGCACATCCCCCTCAAATGAGACTAAAACTGAATCCTCTCAAAAAACAAAAGTAAAAAAGAATTGAAAAAATATATTTAAGAAAGTTTGTTTTTGATGCGACTACACGCTTTTTATTTTATTTGAATTAATTGACATCCAAAGAAGGCGCTTATAATATCCGGGTTAATAACTAAATAGCAGTGACATTCAAATGAAAGAAAACTCAAAAGGCCTTTCTTTATTCTCTTTAATCTCAAGGCTTTATCATTTATATAGGCCCTATTTTGGCCTTAAAAAAAATAAAAAATGGCGAACCTTATCAGTCCTTGTTATGTTAGGCATAAGCGTCACCATGGCTTTTACCATGAATTACATTAATATAGCCATGAATGATTTTATAGTCATCATTGGACCAACTGTTACCTACAGCGCCTACTTTAGCACACTGGGATGGTATCTTGGCGCAATTACGCTTTACGCACTGTTTTGTTATGTTAACACTTGTATTTCCAGCTGGTTAGCAGAATCCTTAACTGCGGCAATCAGCAAAAAAATGCTTAAAAAATGGTTGCGTTCAGATGCCTATATTGGGACAAAGCTTGCGACCAATACGCATAGTGAACTTGATATCGGCAAAACCCTTATTTATGACAATCAACATTTAAACACTAAAGTTTTAGACTTAATTAACAACGGCCTCATCGTGCTTGGAAATTTTGCGGTGGGCGCCATTGGCCTTTACGCGATGAGTGTGCCACTATCTGTTACCTTTTTGGCAACCACCGTCACTATCCCTGGTTACCTATTAATTAGCACCATGTGTTATGCTATATTTTTTAATTATGTCAATACCAAAACTGGCAGTACATTAAATGCTCGTTTAGCGTCCCAAACCAAATTAGACAGCGATATTCACGCTAAGATTAATCACATTGATGTTCACAGTGAAGCCATAGCCTTTAAAAAAGGAAAATTTTACGAGCTCAGATCTCTATTAGAAACCATTAAAAGTAATAGAGTGATTAAAAAGACAATTATTAATGTGCGCAGTGCCCTAATGTTTTTAAATATCTTTAATCAAGATTTTTCACAGTTTGTTTCTTTGATCTTAGCCTCTCCCAGTGTCATTGCTGGAAAATTAAATATCATGGGCCTTTTTGAATTAAGCAACAATTTTTCTTTTATTGTTCAAGGATTCACGTGGAAAAGCTATTACTTTGAAGATCTTACCCAATGTGAAGTCGAGCTGCAAAAAATGGAAGCACTCCAGCAACAATTAAGTGATTGGAAGCAAATCCAAAAACGTACTCGGGGAAATTTACGCACTTTCAATTCCTTACCCAATCAAAAAAGTGATATTGAAATTAAAAATTTATCGGTTGAAATCCCTGGAGGTAAGCAGATCTTAAATAATTTTAATGTCCGGATCCCTAAAAACCAGAAAACTCTTTTGGAAGGTGCTTCTGGCCGTGGAAAAACATCTATCATCCGCTCTTTGCTTAATTTGAATGTTCATGCAAAAGGTGAAATTCACGGTTTATCAGAAAATACCTATTTTATTCCCTCAGAACCTTATTTTCCTTACAACAAAACATTACTGCAAGCCATTGTGTACCCCAGTGACACTATGCCAACCCAGGCACAAAGAGATAAAATCGTTTCTTTAATGAGAATGATGGGTTTTGATGAATCTAAAATCTTACTTCTCGACAAAGTTAGAGATTGGTATGGCTCTATCTTAAGTGATGGGGAAAGAAAACGTTTAATGTTTATTCGAATGCTTATCAATAATCCAGATGTCGTCGTGATGGATGAAGCTACGCGAGGCATTGATCCACCTACAAAAATGAAAATTGAATCTATGTTTAACGAATACTTAGCTCAAACTACTTTCATTATGACAGATCACAACCCAAGTGAAATACCGTTTCATCAAAATAAAATTGTGTTATAAAAAATCATTGCTTCTTGTAATGTCTGTCGTATCAAAGTGGATTGATCATTAATTAATTTTTATTTTTTCGACTGATTGAGGCGTAAAGCTATCTTCAAAATGTTTCAGTATCGTTTTCTCAAAATTTTCATAATATGACATGACATCTTGTGGATTTATATGAAGATCTGGAACATCTTGAAAACTCTCCATCGTCGCTTTAAGGGTTATAGCCAACTCTCTTGCTTGCGTCATTACGGTTTTGATCTCTTGTAACGGCTCTGAGTTATCGTGAGCTTCATAAATTTTAGTTTGAATATATCCGAAATTTAATTCAAAAAACTCTGGACCCATCTGGTTAAAAGCATTTTTATGATAAATTATTTTTTGCTCTAAGGCCTTTTTACCAATTTCATTATTGGGTGGCTTGCGAGGTGTGATCTTTGCTGATACTGAAGCAGCGCTTTGTTGGCGCCGCAAAAAGGATGGCGTTCCTTGTGAGCCTAGGGAAATTCTTGTTTCACTTATATTTGAACCAGCATCTGCAATATTATTAATCAATGTATTAAGCTTTGTGGCAAGGCTTGGCACAGCGGGCGCTCTCTCTTTAGAGTTATTAAGCGGCTTTTCTGCAGCCGGGGAGGTTGGCGACTTTTCTTTAGATGAGCTCAAGGGCGTTTTGTTGTTTGATCCTCTCAGCTTTGTAGTTGTGGTTCCTGGCCTTGGCGATCCTGGCATATTCTGTGCTTTTTCTCTTGAGGATCTCAGTCTTGATGTAACACCTGGTATCTTTGACAAATCCACTGGTATCTTTGGCAACACTTTTCTTGGTGTATTGAGCGTGTCGGTGGAGCCAGATTTTGGCAAAATCGGTTCTTTGGATGCGTTAAGGGAGATAGGTTGGGATTTTGAAGCAATGGATGTTGGCGCATTTGGATCTATCTTTAAATTATTAAACTTATTTACAAGCGTTGAATCTTTATTCGGTGTATTCTCTCTTATATTAGAATCTGTGTTCATATTTACTTCACTTGTGCTATATTTTTTTATCACACTGCTTATATTTTTTCTGATGTCTTCTGCAAGCAATCTATTGCTGTAAATTAAATTTTTACTTAAATCATACCACTGTTTTTCTTCTTTTATCAGCGTCACATTCAAGGAAGTGAGTTTTTCCAATAGCGTGCGATCCTGATTACTATAATCTTCATATACTAATATGCCCTGCTCTGAGGCAAATTGACTTCGATATAAAGGATCCACAACAATAAATCCGCTTATAATCGTATTGATTGTTTCGTTGGTTAATTTATCCAATTCAAATTTCTTGTCTAAAATAATAGTGGCCATTTCTGCATAAAACGAACCAGGTAATTCTTCTCCTTCCATCGCGCGGTTTAATGCAAGTGCATGAAAATTTGATAATATAATACCTGCTTCGCCTATTTTCTGCTTAACATCAGCGACATGTGTCATATAAGATTTTAATAGTTCTTTATTTTTTTTAGTAAGGCTGCCAGATTGATCTGATATTATTGGAATGCTTTTAATTTTTTTATTCACTTCCTCATAAACTTTCATCAATTCATCATGACCTTTATGCGCCCTTTTTAATTTATCTGTGCAATCAAGAATAAGAAATCGTTGTTCACCTAACATTTTCTTCTCCTTCTAAGGGACGATTTATCCTAGATAAAATTTCAGCACACGTCACAAAAAAATTAGTATGAATTATCAAAGAAAATGATACTGAGCCAAAATTCAATAAATTGCAACTAAGCTACAGTACCAAGATTTTACAAAAACCCATTTAATTCATCGACATTATACGCCAGGTTGATTTTGCCTTAATGAAGGGCTTATCTCTTCTTGCCAAGAAGGCTCTGCAGCATTAATTTGCGTTCTCGTACGATGATATTGCGGAGAAATACTACGAGACAATTCTTCTATTGCAATGCTATTTGTAGCATTAGATGAAGATTGTTGCATTGGTGGTAATGAAGATGTTGACTCTGGTAGCGTTGTTTGATTCGAACGGCCTGTACCCCAATTAAAAGCATCTATGCCTAATTCAACAGCAACATAGCCAAGTGCAATGATAAAGATAAACAAATTCTTAATCATATTTGGTAATTGCGTAATACAAAATCTAACAATTTTTAAAGAATTATCCAAAATAAATGTTAAGGTTTTACGAGCAAGATCAAACAAAAAACGTGCTATTGTTGGCATTTTTTTTATTATAAATACAATTGCATCATATAAGTTTTTAATGATCTCACCAAAATGAGTAACAATATATTTTGCTACTTTGAAAAGGTGTTTACCTAATTTTTTCACAAAGTCGATGCTAAATTTTAATAAATCCCATAAGCCTTGAAAAAAATTAACTATATAGCGAGGAAGATTTTGAATAAAATGAATGGACCAATTAAAGAGCATCTTTCCTAAAGCTATCCCTTGATGAAAACAAGATCCGATAAATTGAAGAAATCTGAGGAAATTTTGGGGAAGCTCTTTTATAAATCGTAGGGTTGATTGTGCAACACTGATTATTCGATTTTTCATTGAATCTTTAAAACAGATAATCATTTCTTTTATAGTGTTAGCTAGTTGTCTTGTTTTCATTGCTTTCCTGATTTGAATTAATCACAATCACAGAATTATATGCGAGTGAACGCTCGCACTCAAGAGAAAAAGCAAAATAAACTTTATAAAAGTCACTAAAACTTATATAGGCTTATTCAGGCTGCAATATTTGATTAACAACATAAGAGGCTATGCAAGCATTTGCTCTAGGATTAGGATGTCCATCTTTTTCAATAAGGTAATATGCCTGATTTATTTTAAAATCGGTTATCATGTTATCCACTAAATAAACTGGAATTTCACTCTTTTTAAATTCTGTTAATAATTTTTTCATCACTACTTCATGATTGGGGATATCTGCGATATTCCAATAAATAATATTAAATTTTGCCTGAGGATAGCGTTGCTCGAATATTGTTTTAGCCTTAATCACTATTTTAATGTACCTATCAATATCTCTATCATTTATTTTTCTTAAAAGACTTGCTTGAATTTTTTGCCATAAATAAGATTTATTTAATTGGGAATAACATTGTTGCACCCAATGTGGCAAACTAATGGTTTTTTCATCAAAGTGGCCAGCATAATAAATTTCTCCCTTTTCATCCAAATCATATTTAGGATCATGAATGTTCCATGAGGTTAAGCCAGCACTTCGAACAATATGAGAAGGAATGGCAACGTAGAAAGCATGTTTAGGCTGCTCTAATACTATTTTATCAACCAAACCTTGCTCCAGAGCACTTAGCATTTGTTGTGGACCATACCCACCATAACCAAAATTATAAACATTAGCCTGTCCTTGTAGTTTGGAACCTACTTGATAAGGTAGCGTTTCATTATCATTGACGCCCACACCAAACGTAAAAGAACAACCAAAAAATAAAATAGCGCCCTTAGCGGCAGTTGATTTTGGATAAGAATTTCTCAAACCATGTTGATCAGTTGAAATGATCATTTCGTAAATTAACTGATTATCTAGATATCTTTTTCCTACAACTTCTTTTGCATTTTTTTGCGGAACATACCCCAAGAATGGATCTGGCTTAAACATTTGAGGTGTCCAATAATTGCCAACCAATTTCTCAGGAACAGGTGTATTTGACCACCAAAAATAAATTTCGCAGACACAAAGAAAAAGTGTTATGACAGCAAAATTGATATACACGGCTGCCAAAGTGTTCTTGTAACTTTTTAAAAACAAAATGGAAAAAATTAAAGTCCAGCTGCACCCTATCCAAAAATAGGGAATGGTAAAAAATTTTAAAGCGATTGGAATAAGCAACATTCCCATGCAACATAAAACAAGAACCACCATCTTATTCCTGGCATCTGAGACTTTATTCATTTAGCTGATTACCTATATTTGTTCAAAATCGAGCCTAAAGCTGCCCTTGCAAGGGTATACGCTTACTTTCGATAACATGCAACTAACCCCAAATGCCGGTAATATAAGCTTCCTAAGCGTTCAACAAATTTTATAGATAATTCAAAATTATGACGAGTAATGTGTTCAATATTAAGCCCAAGTGGCACATCCAGATTTTGTTCTTTGACAAAATCCAATATTTCTTGTAATAAATTGGTCGCAACTTTAGCCGATCGCCAACCAATCCCTATATCTGCTTTAAACAAAATATCTTCCACTGCTTGAGAAATATCAACGCCTAACCAACGTAAGAATTGCAGATCGCTTTTTGTTGATATAGGCGCGAAACTTAGAAAAACTCTTTTGGGACTGATTGCTTTTAATTTGCAAAGCGCTGCATAATCTTGCAATAAGTTTTTGACACTGTTTGCATCATAAACAATCTGACTTGTAAAATAGTCAATACCATTTAGCGATTTTTCCAGCATTCGATAAGGTTCATCTTTAATTATTTCAGTATGACGTCTTGATTGAATAGTAATACCGCCGCATAATAATTTAGGATAGGTTTTTTGAATATATTGACTCATTTCAATAACACTGGGACCTGGATATTTAATTTTGCTAGAACTGCCGCCAACTAATATTAAAGAATGTACTTTAAAATCTTTAACCGTTACCTCAAGCCATTTTTTTTGTACTGCCCAAGCTTCATAAACCGTGCAATGATTTAAGATAACTTCTATTTTTTTTTGAGAAGATCCTTGTTCAAGCATATGGGCAAAATAATTAACCTGCATTTTCGGTTTATCGTTCCCAATACGATCGTTTTCTTCATCTCGAATATCAGGAATGTTGACAGCATCAATAATGAGTGATGAATCTGCTAATAAATCGAGAGCACATTCAATATAGGCTTCAAGACTGGTAGGTTTTACATCACAAGCAGGTGGCAACAGTTCATATAATATAACTGGTTGCGTTTTATCTTGAATTTTATCTGCCAATGATTTCAAATTTTCCTCTTTGCTTTTGTTAATTCAAATTGACCATTGTTTAGCTAGGGGTTGAACGCCGCATGATTTTAGCTGCAGCCACCATATTAGAAAGTGCTGCTTTTGTCTGCGCCCAATCACGCGTTTTTAAGCCGCAATCAGGGTTTACCCACAAACGCTGACTTGGAATTACTTTAACGGCATTTGTTAAATGATCGACCATTTCCTTAATCGTTGGCACCCTGGGAGAATGCACATCATAGATACCTGGGCCAATTTCATTGGGGTAATCAAATTGTTCTAATGCTAAAAAAAGCTCACGTTGTGAGCGCGCGGTTTCAATGGTAATGACATCGGCATCCAACTGCGCAATTGATTCGATAATATCGTTAAATTCTGAATAACACATATGAGTGTGAATTTGAGTTGAATCTTGAACCACACAACTGGCAAGACGAAAAGCATTAACTGCCCAATTTAAGTAAAAAGGCCAATCTTTTTGTGTTAAAGGCAACCCTTCTCTAAACGCAGGCTCATCAAGTTGAATAATTTTAATCCCACTTTTTTCTAAATCTTCAATTTCATCTCGAAGCGCTAAAGCTAACTGCGTGACAGTGATAGTCCAATCTTGATCGTCCCTAATAAATGACCAGCGCATCATCGTTATTGGCCCTGTTAACATCCCTTTGACAGGCCTTGTTGTCTTGGATTGAGCGTAATTAATCCAAGAAATAGTCATAGGGGAAGATCTTGCCACATCGCCAAAAAGGATGGGGGGTTTTACCAAGCGAGAGCCATAGCTTTGTACCCACCCATTATCAGACAATACATACCCTTGTAACAGCTTTGCAAAATATTCAACCATATCATTACGTTCAGCTTCTCCATGCACTAAAACATCAAGATCTAGTGCTTCTTGTATGGCAATATTATTTTCTATTTGCTTAGCGATCGCGGCTTGATATTCGTCTTTTAAAATCACACCTTTTTTATATTCAAATCTTAACTTTCTCAAGTCTTGCGTTTGAGGAAAAGAACCTATGGTTGTGGTTGGAAATAAGGGTAGATTTAGGATTTCTTTTTGAGTTTTAGTGCGCTTAGGATAAGGATGTTTTCGATGATACATGTCCTTTTCAATATGCGCTATTCTTGCTTTTACTTTAGGATCATGAATAAGACTTGATTGCTCACGCATTTTTAGACATTGATCACTTATTTGAAATAAAGGATGCGGCGTTTCGTCATTTAACGCCCGTGCTAAGGCAGAAACTTCTTCAATTTTTTGAACTGCAAATGAAAGCCAAGACTTAACTTTAGGATCCATCGTTGTTTCAAGTGTTAAATCAACAGGCACATGCAATAAAGAACAAGTGCTTGCTACCCACAGCCTATCTTGGATCTTTTCTTTAGTTTTAAGCAATTGCCCATAACAAGATGAGAGATCGCATTTCCAGACATTGCGACCATCAACAACCCCAGCAGAAAGTATCATCTGATTTGGCAAATCCCTTGTTAATTGCTCAAGCTGATGACAGTTTTTTGTAAGATCAAGGTGGATCCCTTGAACGGCTAAGTCGTTGAGTAAAGCTATTTTATCAAATAGCGTAAAATAAGTGGTTAATAAAATATTCAGGCCATGATGCGTGCCATAGGCCTTTTTAAAACCATCAAGCCAAGCAAGCGGTAAATCAAGTCCTAAAATAGGCTCATCAACTTGAACCCAAGAAATGTTCAGTGCTTTTAATTGCTTAAAAATTTGCTGATACACTTGCATGAGATTATCTAATAGTGAAAGCTTATCAAATTTGATGGGATGACATTTTGACAACCATAAAAAAGATAACGGCCCCAGAATAACGGGTTTTACACTATACCCCAAGGCTTGTGCTTGTGATATTGCTTCAAATAATTCGTAATAAGATAAGCGAAATTGTTTTGAATCTTCAATTTCTGGCACAATGTAATGATAGTTGGTATCAAACCATTTGGTCATTTCACAAGCAATAACGTTTTCAGTAAGATTACCTCTTGCCATTTGAAAAAGGACATCAAGTGAAATTTGCTTTGTTGCAAAACGTGCAGGCACAACGCCTAACATTGCAGCAGTATCAAGCACATGATCATACCAAGAGAAATCTCCCACGGTAACAAAATCTAAGGTTGTATGCTGCAGTTGCCAATTTTCCCGGCAAATTTGTCGCCCAATCGCTAAAAGGCTTGCCAAATCGAGTTGTTTATCCCAATAGGCTTCCAATGCTTTTTTTATTTCTCGCTGTTTTCCAATTCTTGGAAAACCCAATATATGCGCCAGAGTCATACTTATCCTGCTAAGCTGTTTATTTTTATACTATTTTAACTTGAATTATGAGTTATTCACCTTAGACAATAATTAAGTATGGCAAGGAATTCTGAAGATAAACTAGGCATTTTATATGCAAGTTGTCTACCTAATTGATGCGCTTATCCTTTAGAAGCAACCATTAGTCGGTTAACTATGACTTTTACAAACAAACACTTTATACTGCGCTAACAATTAATCCTAAAAGGGTCTTATCATGTTGACTTCTGTATTCTTTAAACAGCTCTTTGCAGAAAAGGTAGGCAAATATAATCACTTTAACGATAAATTTATGGCGAAGCCTCAATCCCCTTATCAACCTGATTTCCTTTCTAACCCTCAATTTCACGATGCCTGGGGATCTGCACCTTTACCAATAGCACCAAGGATCGTCATTATCAATCACGAACCCATTTATTGGCGCTATGCATTATGGCAATCTATTATCAATCTAGTGAACACTGTGTTATCGAATCCCCAACGCACACAACGCACAACCCAAGCAAATGAATCAAGCTCAAAACAAGCTGGAACACCAGCGTCAGTTCTTTATTTCTCGGTTTTAATATTTGGTGCATTGATGGCTGTTGCTTATGGTATTGTTGAAGCCAAAAAAATCATGGAAAACCTAATAGCCGGTAGAAAATTGGCCGCCAATTCACTTAAACTTTTTTGGAGTGCCTTTTTGGGATTTCCTGCAACAATGATAGGGGCTCAATTGGGTACCTTCTATGGTCCTGCCTTGTTTGGCTCTGCGGCCGTAGGCTCTGTCCTGTCAGGTGCATTATGGGGCCTTCTTGGGATCTCTGCTGGCATGGTGGTAGGTAAGTATGCCGCTAGATTATTTACTTACATTTATACTGGTTTTAGAACAACCAACACCGATCCTTTTTCCCTCAGACCTTCTACCGCAAAAGCGATTGAAAAACAATTTTCAATGCCATTTACTCAGGCTAATCGCCCCAACTTAATGTTAGGCTATATTTTAAACAAGCTTGAAATCGCTAAGAAAAATAATGCCAATCCAGATTGGATTAAAACATTAAAGAATTTTCGACTCGCTTTAAAAAGTGGAAATTATTGTAGCGAGCTCAAAGCTTATTTTGATAGTGAATGGGCAATGGTAAGATATGATTGGTTCCTTGAAAAGCAAGCTTTACCCGATCCTCGCTTTAATGGAGCAAAATTACACGATATCGAATATGATTTAACGGCTTTGGCGATTATTACCAACAATATCCCAACTTTACAAAATGATCGTGCGTTTGTTGTTCAATTACCAACGAATTATCAAACCTCGCCAAGTTCTTCTACGAATACCAATCCATCAATACAGCCCACACGACATCAGATCCAACTACAACAGATCCAACAACAGCAACAGTTCCAACAACAGCAACAGACCCAACAACAGCAACAGACCCAACAACAACAGTTCCAACAACTCCAACAAGAACAGCAGTTTCAAGAACAGCAGTTCCAACAACAGCAGTTCCAACAACAGCAGTTCCAACAACAGCAGTTCCAACAACAGCAGTTCCAACAACAAATGCAACAAACGCCGCTTCCACCTCCTTTATATCCTTCAGTCGGGCCACAACCAAGTGCACCGCCCGTGGAAAATTATTATTACCAAAACACATTCTTACCAAGCGGTGGCGCTCAATTGCCTCAAGCACCAGAATTTAATGCACAGCCCTTGGCACAAGTACCATCTGATGCTAATGCTCAACCTAATAAGTTACCTTATTATCGCGTCAATTAAACCTCATGAGACACGGATGTCTTTCAATTAACCTGTACCTATTTCTATCCTCCAAAAGGCTATATTAAAAAAACAATCTCAAACTTGGAGAAAAATATGATTAGGTGGGTCATTGCTTTCTTTATTTTAGCCATCATCGCTGGGTTGCTTGGCTTTACAGGCATTGCCGTAGCCGCTGCAGAAATTGCCAGAGTTATTTTCTTTATTTTCATTGTGCTTTTTATATTATCTTTAATATATTATTTATTTACTGGAAGAAAACCACCACCGCCCGTTTAATTTAATATTATTCAAACCAATTGTGATTACCAAATGGTAAAAAGATATGACATCTATGGATTTGAAAATAAAAACAGGTATTGGTATCATTGTCGCTTTTTTTGTATTGCAAGGTTTTTTATTTTATTCATTTATCCAAAGAGTTAACCTATCAAAATATTGGGTTATCCACACACATAATGTGATAGCTGCTATTGATAATTTACAGCTCTACATCAATCAAGCAGAGATAACCCAACTTAAAAACAGCATTATTAGGCAAGCAAAAAATAGTAGTCAAACGCCGCCCGATAGCACATCCACCTCAATTAATTTAAATAGCAATACCAATGTAACGCAGGCATTAAAAATCATACATTTACTGACAATAGATAATATTATCCAACAGGAAAAGTTAAGCGACTTGCAACCTTTAATCAATTTAAAAAAACCCAAATTAAATGAAATTAATCTTAAACTTAAAGAAATGATACAAGAAGAAAAACGCTTGCTATCCATTAGAAATAAAATGGTAAATAAAACAACAAAAGATCTTATTGTCTTATTAAGCTTTGCTTCATTTTTAAACTTTATAACCATCTTGGTTGTCATCGCCATGCTAAATGCTTCCAGAAAGGCCTTGAAAAAAAATGAAGATAGGTTAAATTTAGCCATTAAGGGCACGAGTGATGGTTTATGGGATTGGGAGCCAAATAGCCGTAAAGTCTATTTTTCAGATAGATTTATGGAATTACTTGGCATGGATAATTCGAAAGAAAGTTTAACTGTTGAAGATTTTAATAAACGGATCCATCCTGAAGATTTTGATTATCTTTGGAATGCAGTCAATAATCACTTAGAAAATCGAACACCTTATAATATCGAATTTCGAGCAAAAAATAAAAAAGGAAGATATGCCTGGTTTCAATCCCGCGGACAAGCAATTTGGGATAAATCAGGAAAACCGATTAGAATGAGTGGATTTATCACGGATATCACACAAAAAAAGGAAGTTGAAAATCTAAAAAATGAATTTGTTTCAACTGTGAGTCATGAACTAAGAACACCGCTTACTTCTATCAAAGGCTCTCTTGGTCTTGTTTTAGCAGGAACTGAAGGACCTTTAACGCAAGAAATGAACCATTTTCTTGAAATTGCCGATCATAATTGCGAAAGGTTAATTATATTAATTAATGATTTACTGGATATTGATAAACTTGAAGCAGGAAAATTACAATTTAACTTTACAAACTTAAAGGTTAAAAATCTGATTGAACAATCGGTTGAATTAAACAAATTGCTTTGCGAAAAGCGACACATTCGACTGCAAATCGAACAACCTTTAGCTAATGCTTATGTCAAAGCCGACGAAAACCGTTTGATTCAAGTGATGACCAATCTATTGTCAAACGCTATCAAATTTTCACCCAAAGGCGGCACCATTGAAATTTCAACACAGTTGACGAATACCAAAATACGGGTAAATGTAACCGATCATGGCAAAGGTATTGCCAAGGAGGATATTCCTCTTTTATTTACAAAATTTAACCAATTGGGTGAAAAACATACAACAAGACAAAGTGGAACAGGCTTAGGTCTTTATATTAGCAAGCACATTATCTTGAATCATAAGGGAAAAATTGATCTTGAGCTTAATAATGGCACAACTTTCTACTTTGAATTGCCGATTATTCACGAGAAGGAATTGCAACATGAAACCACTCACTAAAATCATGTTAGCAGAAGATGATGATAATATTCGTGAAATAGCTGAAAGATTGCTTACAAAATTGAATAATTTAGAAGTAACCTCTTGTGCTTCAGGTCAAGAATTGCTTGATACTGTTATTAAAGAAAAACCTCAATTAATTTTGCTCGATGTCATGATGCCAGAGATGGATGGCCTAACTACTTTTAAAAGGCTAAAAGAGATGAATGAAGTTAAAGATATCCCAGTGATATTCTCCACCGCAAGAGTCATGCCAAATCAAGTTAAAGAATATCTGAACTTGGGAGCAATTGGTGTTATCGCAAAACCTTACGAACCCAAAATATTTGGCGATACTATTCAGAAAATTTGGTACGAACATCATCATCAAAAATTTTCTACTGGGTGTAGTACCGACCATAAAAGAAGATTGGAAGATGAATTAAATACACTTTACCAAACTTTTTCAAATGATCTTTCAGGTAATATATTGGCTATTAGATCATACTGGGAAAAAATATGTTCGCAACCTTGGAATAAGGAACAATGGGATCAGTTATTCATGCAGGTACATAAATTAAAAGGTTCCACTGGCACCTTTGGCTTTAAAGACTTATATGACATTTTAAGAAACTTAGAAACCATTTTGAGTGAACTTGACAATATTAAACCTTCTTTACAGCAAAAAGAACAAATACATTTATATATCAATTCCCTCGTATCTGCTTTAGACAAATCAATTGGAAGGCCATCATGACTAAACATAACCCAACTATTTTAGTAATTGATGATGATCAATACATTCTCAAATACATAAGGATTATTTTGTCTGGAGAAAATTATGATGTCATTGAAGCTGAGGATGGCGAAACAGCCATCAATGAAATTCAAAAAAAAGTGCCAGATTTAATTGTACAAGACTTAAATTTACCCGATATTGATAGGTTTGATTTAAATCGCATCTTATTGGCTCACGATGCGCAAGTGCCAATTATTGCATTAACAGGAGTTAAACTAGAATTGAATTCTCAGCAAAATTATCGTGGTTTTACTGGGTTTATATTAAAACCCATTGAGCCTAATAAATTGATAGAAATTGTTAAGGCACATTTACCATAATATAATCCGTGAAAAAAAGATTTTTACACTTTTTCCCATACAACTTGAGACATTGCTATCATGGCAACTTGTGTGCTTTTAACTTCATCGATGTTTGATGCGTTTATATCGCCCATCGCACATACCGGCACATTAGCAGATTTAACCACGTTTTTTAAGGCATCTATCGCAACAATATCACAATCCACACTAATGTAATTTGCACCATTTTTTTCAGCGCTTTGGGCTTGGGATAGTGTATGGCAGCTTAAACCGATAATGAAATTGCTGGGTGTTATTTTTCTTGCTATTTCAAGGGGAAAGTCTTCCTGCCCTAAATGGACACCATCTGCGCAAGCAAGTGCAACATCTAAATGTTCATTCACGATTAACAAGGTTTGAGGCAAATGCGCTTGCAGTTCGACAACGGCATTAATAATTTCTCGCTTTGTTGATTGCGCCATTCTCACTTCACAGACAGAGATATGATTTTGTTCTATCACTGAAGCAATTTTTTTGATGGGTTGCAATTTAGGATTGCAAATAGCATAAGTGCCAGCTAATTTGTCTTTCTTTAAAAATAGAGACAGTTTGTTAATTACTTCAGCATGAAGATCATAACTTGCAAAGCGCAACGTTTTATAAAGCTCTTTATCATAAGTTTCTTCTAAAACTCTTGCTGCTTCTTGCATGCGAAGTGCATTGGCATTTGCGATATCCAATAAGCTGGCTGATCGCGGCGTTTCTTTAAAATCTGGGCCGCCAATATCATCTTCTGATAAAGGGCGTTCCATCACAATATAGTGAATACGATGTTTTAAATTTTTAATTCTTAGAAATAAATCATAATCATTTAGAACAAAGCGAGCTAGATCTTCTAAGACCCTTGCCCCTTCCTTAAAACGATTAATATTAGCATCGATCATTAAATGGTGGTGCGAAAGCTTAAATGTCATAAGATACTCTTTCAACGGTATAAATCTAGCACAAGGGCTTTCTGGTTTACCTACTTTTTTCTAGTATGTCAAATTATGTTGGCTAACGCAATTATACTAGCTTTTTTCGTTTAGATCTTGTTAAATATTGATTGTTTAACGGAGCAGGTTGCTGCTCACAAGATTGTGCTTGATTTTCAGCAGGACGCCGCTCTTGAGCAAAAGACTTCGGCCCAGCGTATATTAATGCTTTTGCTTGGCCAATCTCTAGTTCGGCCTTTGGTAAAACAATGGGATTTTTATTTGTTAAACGCATTACCTGAGGGAAAACCTCTAAAAGTTGCTTTTCAGTATATCCTTTTAATAAATCTCCTATTTTCAAGTATACAATCCCAATGTTTGCAAATTGAAATGAAGATTCGTCTCTATCAAAGTAATTTTTAAAATTTGTTACATTATGTATTTTTCTTTCTATACACTTATATAATCCCACAATTTGTGCAATGAGAACATCTGGTTTTGGAAAAAACTGAACCCAGTTGCCTATAATTATACAATGCGAAAATGGATTTTTATTCTGCAACATATACAAGGCATCATAAGTAGATTTAAGATTAGAAACATTTAACTCCTCTTGAGCCGAATCTTGAGACTTTTGAATTACTGCGCCTCGCGCTAAGTACTCCTTTTGCACTTCTCGATTAAAAGGATACAAAGACAAAGAATTCTTTTTGACACCATTTACTGAATATCCTATAGCTAATTTTTGAATAACGATACTTGAACGCTTCTTTGGCGGCGTTGCGTTACTATTAGAAGTTGTAACAAGGGCTTGAATTGGGTTATTGGAGTTAGAGGCAGTCAAATTTCTAGTTAATTTAATATATGATTTTTCTTTCATCTCCGATAATGGTGGGATCACTTCACCTATGGCTTGAAGATTAAGACTTTTGACCTCATATGAACTCGCTAAATTCTTTTTCAATTCAAGGTCTGCTCGTTTAACCAAAGCCGGAAGATATCCTTTATTGGCAGACTCTGTGAGTAGTTGGTATTCTTCAATATTATATTCAGTTGAGTTTCGAGTATTTCGCAAAAATTCAGCATAGTGATATTTTGCAGGAAAATAACTTTCACTTGATTTTTTAAGATATTCTCCGTCTGAATCTATTATCGACGAACCCAATACTGCTACTAATATCGCAGGTGCAAATCCTTGATTAAGTGCTTTATTAAAATACAACGCCCCCTTTTCCAAATTTTTTTTTTGTGAATAAAAAGTGAATAGCTGCATACAAGCAGGGGCAAAATCATTGTGTGCTGCTGCTTCAATGTAAGCAAATGCTTGTAAAGGATTGTTCGCTAATCCACCTAACCCAAGCCCAAATGAAATACCCATTCTGTATGAAAAAACAACATGATTATATTGAATTCGTTGTAATTCTAAATAGATACTCAATGCTTCTTTGTTCTTTTCTTCTTTTTCTTTTTTTAAGGCATTAATTAATTTTTCTAAATTTTCATCATTAGAAGATTCCATTTCCTTTTCACATTGCTGTAAACAAAAATCGAGATAGTATGTGAACAAATTTTTTTCGTACATGATGATTCCAAATTGGTTAATAATTCTACAATGCATCCTAAAATTTGAACGCATGTAAACATAAAATATAGGTACTTGTAAAGTTTCTAATTATAATTTTAGGTCAACTTTTTTTTCTTCCGATAGTTGTTTAATTCAGATCCTTTTTCACTCAATGTTTCAGGTTGGCTAGCATCAATATTATTAGCTACTGACTGGCGTTTATCTCGTTGCTTTCGATCTAAATATAGTTGTGTAGTATTGAGTTGGCTGGTCTGCGTTAGCACTTGTGCTGGTAAATTAAACGGTTTTGAATTTGTTGAACGCATTAATTCATAAAAAACAAATAGCAAATCTATTTTTATATTTTTTAATGCTTTCCCAATTTTCAAACATACTACCCCTTGAAAAAGATTTTGCTCTACCTCAAAGAAATGTTTAAAATTATTTATTGTGTTTTGCTGTTTTATAATGCAAGCGATAAATCCTTGGATATCTTTGTCGGCGTACTCAACTTCTGGATAAAAAATAGCTTTATTTCCAACAATTTTAAATTTGAAAAATGGTCTTGAATTTTGTAGTAGATACATATAATCCATCGTTTGAATGACAATTAAATTTACAGGCACATTTGTATTCACAACCGGCACATTTTTATTTACAACCGGCACATTTTTATTTACAACCGGCATATTATTATTTACAACCGGCATATTATTATTTACAACCGGCATATTATTATTTACAACCGGCATATTATTATTTACAACCGGCATATTATTATTTACTGATACACTTGAATTAATTGGTGGAATAGAATTAGTTAGCGAAATTAAATTGCGCTTAAAATGGTCAAATGCCGAAACCATGCTTAATTTTTTTTCGACTTTTTTGTCAGATTTGGATGAGTTCCAATGATAGACACCATCAACTAAATACCCAGCCCATTGTTTTGTGAACTTTATTGGTGCGTTTAACGAAATACCTGACAACGGTTGAAAATTAGTATTGCTAGTTGAAGCCAAGGGTATGACCTTTCCATTTCCAGGAATTGTAATCTTGAGACGACCATTTACTTTAGTAAATCCCTTAGGAATAACATTTGAAGCGCTAGAATTAACGGCATAGTTGCCAGTATCACTCGAATTATTAGAACTACTTAAAATAGGATCATTAGTCAAGCTGCTAGAATTTTTAGCATTCCGTTGATAATCTAAATTCTCTGAAACACTCGGCGTCGTTGCGCTAAAATTACTTAAATTATTTGAATTTATATTAGTGTATTCTTGATTTTGGACGCTTGAGAGCAGTAATTCATTTTGATGTTGAACTGTGGTTCCATTTTGACCTAGCGAAACTTTAGCTAACGCTTCTATCGCTAGTTTACATCCTTTAGCGGCGCCATCTTTGACTAAAAGAAGTTCATATTGATTATACGTCTCCCCATTTCGAGCAAGTCGCAAAAACTCAGCATAGTGATATTTGGCCGGGAAAAAAGTGTCACTTGCTCTTTTAAGGTATTCTTGCGCTAAAGGATCTTGAATTTGGTTAAGTGCAGCGCTCAAAAGCGCCGGTGCGAATTGTTGATTAACTGCCTCGTTAAAATATTTTTGATAGCATTTCGCAGCTTCATCTGTCATTTCTTCTTGTTCAAGAATTTTACATATTTGGAGGCAAGCAGGTGCAAAACCATTTACTGCTGCTTTTTCAAAATACAAACGCGCTCGTGCACAATCTACTACTAATCCACCTAGTCCAAAACCAAAAAAATAGGCTAATCTATAAAAAAGGATATTATGTTGATATCCAATTTGTTCTAGTTCTTGATATAGTTTAAGGGCCTCTTTGTCTTCACCCTCATTTTCATTTTTCAAAGCTTTAACTAACTTTTCTAAATCTTGCGCTAAGACAACCCAATCATCCAATTCATCCTGACATTGTTCCAAGCAATAGTTAATAAGATATTTGTTTAAATTTTTTTTATACATAACGATTCGATCAGTTAGAAATTTTGAAAAGAGAAAATCTCATATATAAGTAGTGAAGTCAAATATATGGAAAACATCGCAAGCATCTATTGATGAACAAGACGATAGGTATGGTTAGCAATTATTTTCTCTTCATTGGTTGGAATTACACAGATTTGAATAGAAGCCCCTTCAGGGCTAATAATGGGTTTGTTAGATGAGTTTTTTTCGCGATCGATTTTTAAACCAATCCAATTCATGTCTTGGCAAATTTTTTCACGAATAGCAGGTGCATTTTCACCAATACCACCAGTAAATATCAGCATATCCAACCCTTTTAATACTGCCGATAGTGCACCGAGTTCTCTTTGTGCTCGAAAAACAAATAAATCAACGGCTTCTTTAGCCGTTGGACTTGCATCATTAAGTAACACTTGCATATTACTGCTTATTCCTGACACACCAAACAAACCAGATTGATGATAAAGCAGCTTTACCAGTGCTTCATCAGACATTTTTCTTGCCTGTAGCAAAAATAGCAAAACGCCAGGATCAATTGATCCACACCGCGTTCCCATTAAAAGACCATCTAAGGCTGTAAACCCCATCGAACTGTCTATACTTTGACCATTGTTGATTGCGCACATGCTTGCACCATTACCTAAATGAGCCACAATGATACGGCCGAGGGCTTTATTTGGCGCGATTTCTCTTAATTGGGTCATAATGTATTCATAAGAAAGGCCGTGAAAGCCATAACGGCGAATACCCACATCATGCAGTTCTCGTGGAATACCAAATCTATCCGCAACTGGATAGTGCGTGCAGTGAAACGCCGTATCAAAACAAGCTACTTGTGTTACTTCAGGATGAAGCTTTGTGATAACTTCTATTGCTTCAATATTATAAGGCTGATGTAATGGCGCAAAAGGGATAAGTGTCTTAAGGTATTTTACAACTTCTTCATTAACGACAACAGGTTGTTGATATTTATTTGCACCATGAACAACACGATGACCAACAGCATGAATGGGCGCGCCTGTTGAGGCAAAATAAGAAAATAGAAAATCATAAAAAAAATTATATTCTTCCGGTTTTTTATATTCTTTTTTTTCAGCTATATTTCCAGCATTATCAATAATCTTTAAAACAGGTGCTGAAGTAATATTTTCAATTGAACCATATGTATTTCTATTAAGATGCTGATCAAAATCAAAGGCAGCAAATTTAATACTTGATGATCCTGCATTAATAACAATTAATTGTTTAGCCATATATTCTTCTCAGTTTAAAACTATCCAGCAAATGTTTGAACTTTTTTAAGTTAAGAACAATCGACTAATGATATATGTTAAGATTATATACGAATTTGTGTTGTTCTTGGGCTTGGAGGACAGATGCTATTTAATCAAGTTGACAATCGCTGGTTATATAACATGGTTGATAATACACTCAGAGCATTACATCCAGTCTCTCAATATTATCATGACTATTCCAAGCAATTAATTAGCATTTCCAACAGTATGAATTTACCCATTAATTTACCAAACATGTCGCTAGAACAACAGCAAGAAATGGTGAAATATCCTCGCTACTATTTACGTTCTCTTGCTGGTACATTATATGTGTGGCATATGCTTATCGATACGTATCACAAACCCGAGTTTGGCATTGAAGAAGTTAAAATAGGTGATATTTTTTATGAAGTTGTTGAAGAAGTCGTAAAAAAAAGAAATTTTTGCAACTTACTTCATTTTAAAAAATTAAACCACTCTAAAGAATTACCTCAAATCTTATTAGTTGCCCCTCTTTCTGGACATTATGCTACTTTATTGCGCAATACCGTCAAAGATCTATTACCTTTTTATGATGTTTACATTACCGATTGGAAAAATGCCAGAGATGTACCATTAACTTGTGGCTCATTCGATTTTAATGATTATGTTAAATATATGATTTCATTTTTGCAACATTTAGGCGCTGATTGCCATGTCATGGCAGTTTGTCAATCAACGGTTCCTGTGTTAATTGCACTTGCCATGATGTCCACCATGGATGATCCTGCTCTGCCAAACTCTGTTATCATGTTAGGTGGCCCCATTGATACCGGTGAAGCGCCAACTGAGGTTAACAAATTAGCAACAAACCGCGGCAAAGATTGGTTTAGCAGAAATGCTATCACGTTGGTACCCAACCGTTATCCTGGATATATGCGATTAGTCTATCCAGGATTTTTGCAATTATCAGGCTTTATGAGCATGAATCTTGACAGACACATCCAATCATTAAAACAAGCGATAGAGCAATTTGCCCAAGGCGATGAACAAAATGCATTTAAAACAATTGAATTTTATACTGAATACTTGGCATCGATGGACTTAACTGCAGAATTTTATATGCAAACTATGGATACAGTGTTTCAGCAAAAGTTATTGGTTGACGGGCGACTAAAATGGGGGGGTAAATTTGTTCAACTTAAAAATATCACTAAAACAGCCATTATGGCAATTGAGGGCGAAAACGATGATATCACTGGTATCGGTCAAACTAAATCAGTTTTAACTTTATGTAAAAATCTGCCAGAAGATATGAAAAAATATATATTAGCACAAGGGGTTGGTCATTATGGCCTATTCAATGGCAGTAAATTCAGAAAAATCATATTGCCCGAAATACGAGATTTTACCAAGCATCATCAAAAATCAGTACATTAAAGGTTATCATGCACAAAAAATTGCTCGATCTTGTTGAATTAGAAAAGGACTTACTTGCAAAAGGAAAAGCCGTACCTAAAATCACCATGGCCATCGTGCACCCTTGCAGCGCAGATTCATTAAATGGTGTGGTCAATGCTGTTAAAGAAGGGCTTATCGACCCCATTCTGATTGCGCCAGAAAAAAAATTGCTTGCCATCGCCAAGGAAAATAAAATTGATTTGACAAGCTATAAAATTATTAATGTACCCCACAGCGAAGCTGCTGCAGAAACAGCGGTATCCTTAGTTCATGAAGGATTAGCAAAAGCTATCATGAAAGGGAGTCTTCATACAGATGAATTAATGAAAGAAGTTGTGAAACGTGATAAAGGACTAAGAACAGGAAGGCGTATTAGTCATGTCTTTATTATGGCCAGAGAAACTTATCATAAACCATTTATCATTACCGATGCTGCTATCAACATTAACCCTGATCTGATGACTAAACGAGATATTGTCCAAAATGCCATTGATTTAATGCATGTTTTTAATAAAGACTTGGTGCCTAAAGTGGGAATTTTATCTGCAGTTGAAACCATTAATCCCGATATTCAATCCACCATTGATGCGGCTTGTTTATGTAAAATGGCCGACAGAGGTCAGATCACCGGTGGCATTGTTGATGGCCCATTTGCATATGATAATGTCATCAGTGCACGCGCTGCTGAAACAAAGAAAATTAAATCAAAAGTGATAGGAGATGTTGACATCTATTTAGTTCCAAATTTGGAAGCAGGCAATATGCTTGCAAAACAATTGGCTTTTTTAACCAATGCACTATCAGCCGGACTCATCCTCGGTGCAAAAGTGCCTATCGTCTTGACCAGTCGTTCCGATGGTGTTCGATCGCGGATTTTATCTTGTATCATCGCCGTGCTCATGGTGAATGCCAAAATGACACATATTGATAGCGAGTAGTATACTCTTTTCCACTTTGCTTTTAGGCACCACCAAAGCGCACATGTACCTCAAAGTGTTAACAACACACTTTCTATCAGTTTTCTTGAAATACTCATTTTATTTGGAAGAAGCGGTAAATTATTTTTGTTAAACCATTTCGCATCTTCTATTTCGTTGTTATCAATTTGAATTTCTCCCTGAAGATATTTTGCTTTATAGGCAATCATAAAACTATCAGGAAATGGCCAGGTTTGCGTTGTGAAATATTCTAATTGTGTAATTTGAATGCCGATTTCTTCTTGCACTTCTCGATGGGCCGCTAATTCGGCAGATTCACCTATATCGATGAAGCCGGCAATGGCACTGTAAACCCCAGGGTTAAAATGTGGCGATCTAGCCAATAATATTTCTTTTTCACGATAAATCAACACCATCACCGCCGGTGACATTTTAGGAAAAAGGATTAATTGGCACTGCTGGCATTGTTTTGGCGTTGATTCAAATACCGCTTGGAACTTAGCACCACATCTGCCACAAAATTGCGAACGATTATCCCAATTAAACCATTGATAAGCGCATAAAATTTGGCTTTGTGCCTTTAAATCAACTTCTGCTAAACACGCCCTAATATTCATCACTTTGTGATATTGAAGTGTATTCATTGCTGAAACTTTACAGTGAATACCAACAATATCTTTATTAACATGGCAGGACAACATCACCAAATCAAGTTGGGATAGCGTTTGAGCAATCGATAAAAAAGGCGTAAAGGGGTTAATGTTCACTAATAGTCCTTCATCAGTGAAAAATATGCCCAAATGATCGGAATATTTTTTTAGAACCAAGGCAATTTCTTGTGTTTCACGCATGTCCATTTCATCTAAAAACAATTCATTTCATAACTGATATAATGAGTCTTTCATATAACACAATTTAGTTATTGAGCTTAATATATTTTAACAAATGCTTGTAAAAGTTAAAATTCTTGCTAAAATCACCACTTTGTCAATTAGTTTGCAAACTATCTGGAGAAATGATGCCAGCCAATACCAACCCCTTGAATAACAATAACCATCATAATATCAATGCCCATAACCATACTCACAAAAAAGTTGATCAAGCAAGTTTAAATCAAATTTTTGCAAACGCATCTAACAATAACAATTCTCTTTCACTTGCGAGTCTTTTACAAGATCAAGGTTACTCAACAGATATTAGCCACGTCTCAATTCACATGAAAGAAAACAATAAATTTGATTTTTCAAACTGCAAATTTACTGACGTTACTTTCTCGGGTGATTTTCACAACAAAACGTTTGTAAATTCCACTTTTCAGGATTCTCATTTTACCAAAGCTAATTTTGCTAATTCGACTTTCAAAAAAGCTACCTTTGATCATTGCGATTTCACAGATTCTTCCTTTATAAAAAGTACTTATGGATTCAGCAAGATTAACAAAGGAATATTCTGGGGCAGCGATTTTTCAGACAGTTCTTTTTATGCTAATAAGATAAAAGATACTATCTTCACCAAATCTAACTTTGAAAATACAGTCGATATTTTAAATAAAATACATGACGTACATTTTATATTTAACCAAAAAGCGAGTAGTGAATATTCTTTTAATAATGCCTACTTTCATGAAGTCACGCCAAAAATTGCTATCAGTCAAGATACAACTTGGTATTCAACGCCCGTTGCAGTGATTAATGAATACAATTACTCGCCCATATCTATTCCTGACTTTGATCATAGAGTCGATGATTATTTACTTGCCAAGGAAGTGAAAACTGCAATAGATAGTATCAATACTCAAGGTTTAAATGGCATTAGTATTGCTCAACATGTGGTGCATTCAGATCAACCCATTATCAAAAAAATTAAAGATTATGCTTACTCCATTATGGAAAAAACAGATGCATTATGGATCCCTGGTGGTCCTGATTTACATCCTGAATTCTATGGCGAAGAAAATATTTCAAGCTACCCTCCTTTTTCCTATTATCGAGAAATCCTTGAATTTTCATTAACTGATGCTGCGGTGGCCTTGCAAAAACCCATTCTTGGCATTTGTCATGGCTCACAGCTTGTCAATGTGTTTTTAGGTGGCAGCTTGCACCAGAATGTGGATGGTAATTCTGGCATTTCGCCCGATTTAGATATTCTCACCTATAAAGGACCAATCGGCTCAGCGCTTGATAAAAATGGTTCTGTACTTGCACCAAGTTACCATCATCAAGCAGTTAATAGAGTGGCAGATTCTTTAGAAGTAGTAGCAAAATATAAAGATGTGATTAAAGCAACACAATCTAAGGACGGTACGCCGATTATGTTGACTCAATACCATCCTGAACATAAAGCAGATCAAAATAGCATTAATATCTTGGATAGATTTAGTGATTTTTCGCTGAACAACGCTTTAAAGAAAGTAACTTTGAAGATAGCGGATGTTCTTCATATCGACAGTTCTTTTCTGAATGAGGCAAGCCACAGCACTAATAGCCATCACCTAGTTGCCGCCCCTATCTTGCCTGCTGTTTTACCTGAAATGTCACCGGAAGTGGTGGTATTAGCCTAGAAAATTCATTGCCAGGCCCTACAAAGTAGGGCTTCGCGCAAACTTAATTTGGACTGGGTCGCTGAAACGAGCTCTGCGCTTCTTCTCCACAATAAGGTTTTGAAGCACCTTTAAAATCTGTACCCTTTGTTGTGGGTTTTAGATTTTTTAGCAATGTAGCCGCGTGCTGTTTGCTTTCTTTGATGACATCTCTTTGTTCGTATAACTTAGTTAAACACATTGCATTACCGTAGCGATGGGGCATCGTATTAAAAATTGCCAATGCAGCATTACTTGAATTAATAAAAGCCTCATCTCGTGGCGTTGCACCCTCATTGTTTAGAAGGTTGTAATCCACAGGGTTTGCATTTTCCAACAAATAAATTAAACATAGAGGGCTGTTAAATCTTGCTGCAACATGAATTAGGTTATTTCCATTTTTATTCATATCAAACAACCCAGCATCCTTAAATACATTCCCATGATTCTGAACATACGATTTTAAAATATCAACATGATCCCCTCTAACGGCACCAGCAAGAACCGAAAGTGTGTCTTCCTCACTCTCAAAAGCGTTTAATTGCTTATCTAGATATTGAAATAGTTGTGTATTTCCTTTTAAGGCTGCATAAGCAATGGGCTTGCAACCCAAATTACCACATTTTGCGTCAGACAATTGCTGCCTATCTATAAAAAGAAAGGGCAGTAGCTGTAGATGATTTCTTGTCACTGCCACATGAAAGGGGGTGCCAATTAAACTAGCTTGTGCTAATGGATCGGCGCCTTTGGCAAGGAATAATTGTACTAAGTCCTTTCTACCATGATGAGCTGCCCAATGTAACACTGTGGGAGAGAAAGGAGGCTGTGGAGTTACACCCCCATTAAAATCAGCTTTATCTCTAAAAATCCCTTGTTGTAATAGCCACTCGGCCTTATCAACCGTGAGGGTATTGTCTTCAGCAAGTTTCATTAATTTATAAGAAGCGTCTCGTGTAAAACTATCCTTAAAGCATTTCCATAGATTTACCCCCCTAAGATAAAATGCCACCAAATTATTAATAATCAGTGCTGGCACAACAATTGCCAAAAGGTTAAATGATATCAACGGCCAAAAGTAACAAAGCAGTGTGAAGGCAAATAAGCCAGCAATTATTGCGGTGCGATCTCTTTTATAAGGCGTATTTAGAAAGCGAGTTTGCAAATTATTGGAGATATTAGAAAAAAACCTTAACATCAAAAAAAACCATCAATTTCAATGAAAAACATGAAATATACTCGAACCACTTTAAAATTAGGAGTTTCAAGTCCGTCATTGCGAGGAGTCTGCGACGAAGCAATCCAGATTACATCTTGATATTTTCTGGATTGCTTCCCCTTCGCTTCGCTCTGGGTCGCAATGACGGAACTCCTAAATTCAAAGTGGAAGCAGTATATACTCACGCCATTTTGTTTTTAGGCGTTTATTTCGGAAAATTTCTTCTAATTTTTGAGGTTATTATGTACATTCATCCCATTTCATTTTTAAATCTAGAAAATTATTCACCCTGGCCACGACGCATTCTAGGATTAGAAAAGTGGCAAGTTCCAGTACGAGATAAAAGCAAAATTTTAACAGAATATGACAATGACACTTATAAATTAGCATTGAATTTATGGGAAGAGCATTTTGGCAAGCGTGACACAGTTAGACCGCTGCAATTTTATCATCAATTAGATAAACTCAAAGCGAAACAAATATTAGAAAATAAGCAGATCTACGGCGCAGCAGAGAACGCCCAGCTGATATCTATCAAAGAAGACTTATTTATTACAGATTATAAAACAGCGTGCACCCTTCATTATCTGACGATTGCTAATATTTTAAGTGATATCCTTGAAGAAAATAACATTGACCAAGTTTTTGAACCAGGCTGTGGTAATGGCATTAATTTATTTTATCTTTTAGAACGTGTTAATTTAAAATTAGCGATTGGCGGTGAAATTTCTCCTAATGCTGTCGCACTGGGTAACAAAATTGCAACGAAATGTAATATGGCCGTTCAGTTCCAGGCATTTGACTATCATAATGAAAAAGATCTGATAAGTGCTTGTGCCTTATTAGAAGGAAATTATATTCTTTTTACTTGTCACTCTATTGAGCAAGTATCACTTAACGACTCTCATTTTATCGATAACATTCTAAGGTTAAAAAACCCTCCTAAATTGGTTGTTCATTTAGAACCTGTGCTTGATCATGATGATGTGCATTTGCATTCTGCTTTAGCGATTAAATATTCAACCATTAATGGATATAACCAAGATCTATTATCCACTTTGCAAAATTATGATGCTCAAGGAAAAATTAAAATTAAACGTTTTGAAAAAAGGATTTTTGGCATTAATGCTTTTAACCCTACTTCATTACTTGTTTGGCATCCTTAAAGCGTTTATGGGGAGGTGCATGCAACTAGTTTGCCCAGCCTCGCATCAGCAATTGTGATTTGTTGAAAAGTAGGGTTGTTTTTTCTTGGTGAGATTGAAAATTTAACCTCCTTAAAAGTGTTTTAATTTCGTCATCAGTATATTTTTCATAATCAAAATTGGTTTTTTTAAACCATTGATTATTTTGTTTTTCCCAAACAAGGGGATCGCGAAATGGTTCAATATAGGCATAGAAATCGTTTAAAGAGATTTCCAACCACTGCATTAATTTATTGCGGTTGATAATAGCTTGCTTTTGAAAGTAGTGTATTAATTTAGCACCTTCAATTTTGGTTAAACGGCCTAATCTAATTTCTCTGGCAACTTGATCGGCAATTTTTGAAAAACCAAATTTAAGGTATTTAATCTCATCATGAACATCCATATAATATTGACAATCAATGTCATTATAACTGTCAAAAGTCCTGCTAAGAGAATAGGGCTGATAGCCATATAACGCTATCATCTTTTCATGCTGTTGTTTACTGTCCCAGTAGATAAAATTATTAAGATAAATTCCTCGAACGCCAATGTTATTTAATGCTTTATCAGAAGGATAAAATAAAGGAGAGAGCAATTTTTCAGTTAATTCCGCTGTCTTGTTAACAAGATCCTCAGGTTCTAAGCCAAGCAAATCATGTTCCTTTCGATAACGTCGTGTCATTTCAACTTGATCTTTATGGAAAAACATACCCACTTGATCAATCCCTTGATGTGCACCCCAGATGATAAGCGGAATTTTTCGCTTTACTGCCACTTGTACAGGAAAAACAGTGCTACCAGCAAGATAGGCCCAATGGATACTACCCTTTAGAGACAAGGTTTGTTGGATAATTAGCTTTAGCTTACTTGGCGCGATAGTGGAAGTGACAATGTCACAGCCAAGTCGGGTTCGCAAACGCTCTAAAAGTTGGATCCCTAAGGCGGTATTATAGTGTCGATTATAAGAAACCAATAATGGGTTTAAATTTAAAACATGTTTTACAAAATGAACAATATAATAAGAATCTCTTGCACCACAAACAGGCACAATACAATCATGTGACCCTTGGTTCTGATAGCTTGCCACTATTTTTTTTAATTCACCAAGCGCTTTGATCCAATCATAATTATCTTTTTCTTCATGCACAACACAACCAGAGCAGATCCCCTTTGCGTTAAAGCTCAGGTTAAGCGGGTGATTGGACGGATATAAACATTTTTTACAATAAATAATTTTTTTATCAATATGCTGCAACATGGCAAGACTGCCTTTGGTTGTTTACTAATTTTTCTGTGTCAAGTTTGAGTATGATTTCATCAAGATAACTGTCGTCAGGGCAGTTGAGCTGTTCCCAGATAGGATTTTCTAATTGCCAATGATTATTTTGATTTCGCCACATTGGTCCCCGGTATTGGTTTGCTTGATGCCAAAAGAAATCTTGTGATATCCCAACCCAATCGCAGTAGGCTTGGATATATCGTGAATGGCACTGACCATCCAAACATTTTGCTAATAAAGCCCCTTCCTCGCGGGTTATTCGTTGCGATCGAATATCGTAACAAGCAAACTCGGTGGCATTGCCAAATCCAAGTTTGATATGTTTTAACATGGCATTGACAATACCGGCATTATCACTGTCAAGAGAATTGTGTTTATAGTGAATGCCAATATCTTTATGTTCAGCCTGAATGCACTTCATACCTTGTTTTATAGCAAAAGCTCCATTCATCCAGCCAGACCAATTTAAATAAAATCCCATAAAAATACCTTTACCCTGCCACGTTAGAAATTCATCTTCAGTGGGAAATCGATAGAGGATAAGATCCTTTTCTTGTACATCCTTATCAAGCCATATGCGATGGCTATGACCACCCAGTGTATTATTATGAATTATTTTAGTCGCATCATACCCTTGTCCACTGTTTTGATCTCCTGCTTCAAGTGCAGGGTTTTCTCCAAATAAGACTAAGGGAATTTGATAATCGATACCCGCTCTAAAAGGGGTGGAAAATAGGGCAAGTTCAGCATACTTATTAATATTGCCATAGTCGATAAAAGAACGTTTTGACAATTTTTGTGCAATTTGAGGATTAGGTTGCACACTGATTAAATCAAAATTCAACTTGACAAGATTTTCCATATTTTCTCTTCCAAGCTCTGTGCCATCGGAACTTGCAAATTGAACCAATAGTGGATTTAGATTAAATTGCTCTCGCAATATGATTGCTTGCCAGGTGCTGTCTTTGCCACCACTAACCCCTAAAATGCAATCCCACGGTGACTGCGAGTTCTTTTTTGCCCATGTGGCAATTTCCCTAAATGCTTGAGCACGCTCTTGCCAATCAATATGTTTTTTTTGTTCATGCCATAAACAAGCACCGCAGATCCCTTCTTGATTTAACTTTAAACCAGGCCTTGTCGTTGGCATAATACATTTTTGGCAGTATTGCATTTTTTTAAGTTTCACACTGATATCGTTGATAGGTTGGCGCTTTATGCTTAATCGCTTCCCGAAGTTGGGGTGAATGAAGCTTAATAGGATATTGCTGATATTCATTACCAAATAAATTGATAGCAAAAGACATTTCAAAAATACTGCGATATCCTTGACGCGGGATCATGCCCTTGTGAAAACCCATAGTGTCTTCAATAATGACTGTGCCTTTTTTAGCGATAAACTCAACTTCATTTTCTTTGCCAAAGGTATTGTAAATGTCTTCATCAGGGATGCGAACATAGCCTCTTTTTAAAAGCCTCTTGGCTTTTTTAAATTGATGATGGGATTTTTTTATAAAGCAGTGCGGACCATTATGTTTTTCAACATCATTAAGATAGAGGAAAAATTTAATCCACCGACAATTTGGCATATCAAAATGATAAGATTGCGCAGAGGCTTCTCCAGTGACATCAGGCTTGAATACAGGGCTAAACCAAGTATTCACACTCGTGAGCACGGGTTCTGCTCGAAGGTAAGCTTTTGCAATTGCGTATAAAGATGGATCAGCCATTAATTCTTGAATGGTTACATTATTTATCAGTTCATTTTCTGGCACTTTATAGGTTTTTGAAATTGGGTTATCAGGATCAAAAATGGCATAACCTTCGTTATTTTTATGATCATTTGTTTCAATTAAAGCAGGCACTGTCAAGGCAAAGGTCGTAATTTGATCGCAGATCTTTTCTGGCACAACTTGCTCAAGCACATAATAGCCATCGCTTTTAAGTTGATTATTAATGCGATTCATCTCACTAACGGTCAAATTACCAAGAATGCCTGAACAAGCAGCAATAGCTTGTTCTTGGCTTAAATCTCGATAGCGATTGGTTATCCAGTTGGTTGAAAATCCGCCAGTTTGGCCATGTAGTCTTATCATGGCTTGATATGCTTTATTGGGGGTTTTGCCAGTTCGATTGAATACGTACATACCTTGGATAAGATCAACCCAATTTATCATAGTTCTGATTTTTGCTTTGTTTATCATCCTTTATTCCTTTTAAAAACTTTCCTTTTAGGCATTACTCATTTTCTGAAAAACGCTGAGTGATGACAATTCATCATAAGTGCCTTGCGCAATTACTTTGCCATTATCAAAAAGATAAATATTGTCACATGCTTTAACGGTTGACATCCGGTGCGCAATAATAACAATGGTCATTTTTTTTCTTAACTTCACTATTTCGCTAATGACATTTTGTTCGGTAATAGCGTCTAAGGCGCTGGTAGCCTCGTCAAAAATCAAGAGCTGAGGCTTATGGTATAAACTTCTGGCTATACCTATTCTTTGGCGTTGGCCACCACTTAAACGTATGCCTCTTTCGCCGACAATGGTTTGATAACCTTCAGGCAGTGTCATGATAAATTCATGGATATTGGCTAACACGGCCGCTTCTTGAACAGCATAAAAATCAATTTCATTATCTTCTAAGCCAAAAGCAATATTGTGCATAATGGTATTATCTGTAATAAAAATGGTTTGAGGAACATAACCGATACTTTTTTGTAATTGCACAATTAAATTATTATCGATTGGGGTTGTATCGACACGCATGTCACCCTGTGTTGGCAGTAAAAGACCGGTTAAAATATGAGCTAAAGTGCTTTTACCTGAACCAGTCTTTCCCACAAACCCAATTAAGGTATTCATGTGAATGTTCATATTGATTTCATCAAGAGAGGGGGTAGGGCTACCTGGATAAAAGTAGCTAATGTTATTAAGGTAGATGGTATTTTCAATATTTAATTTTTGATTGCTTTTAACTTGCAAGTAAGCAGGCGTATTGAACTCTTTGATTAGAATTTCAAGTGCGACATAATTATAACGCGCTAAGGACATGCCCGAGAAAATTTGTTGTAATGCAGGCATTAAGCGATATCCTGAGAAGGCATATAAGGCAAGTAAAGGAATGGTTTGACTGATCTCTTTCTTAAAACCAGTCAAATACATAACCACAAGCAAAATACCGCCAAATGCAGCAGCTTCTAACAAATAACGTGTTAATTGAGGTGCATTTTGCTGTTTTGCTTCGATGTTACTTAGCCCTTTGGATGCGACATCGAAATTTTTTAAATAATAATTTTCTTTGCGGTTAATTTTGAGTTCTTTTATAGCTTCAAATGCCTCGGAAATTAATTTGAACCTTTTTGCATTCAGCGCTGAAGCGTGTGTTCCCCAGACACCTAAACGTTTTTTTATCATCAAATAAATAATGGTATAGGTGCCGCCAAGTAAAACCGTTAAAACGCTTGCCAGTAAGGGATCAATGTAAAATAACATCGCCAAAATGAATAATGAGACCATTCCCTTAACCAGCATTTGCATCAAAGGTAACAAAAGGCCTGTTACAAAACGATTAACTTCATATAAAATATTTTTAGCTAATTCACTTGAATTATTTGCTATAAAAAATTCAAAAGGTTTATTTAAATAATGCTCAAATAACTTTAAGGAAAGAATTTGACCTTGCTGATAGGAAAAACGAATGGTTTTCCATGACATAAAAGCAGAGAAGGCATTGCCTAAAACAATGGTTAAAAACACACAAGCACCAAGGCAAAGTAAAAAAGTTTGGCTGCTGCTAAACGCAAACCAATTAAAAACGGTATTGAGCAATGAATTATCCTGAATAAGCTGAGGGTTCATTACGAGCATCATAAAAGGCATAATGGAAGCAACGGCCACAACTTCGATAGCTGCCATGAGCAAGATGCCAGCCATTAAAAAAATAATTTTTTTTCTTTCGTTAACTGCAAAGATGCTAATGATTTGTTTTAACAATAAAGTCACAGTCAACTCCTTAAATATAAAGGATACAGCGTTAGGTCGCTATGGCATGGGGTTGGATTAAGCCATAATACTGCTTATACCAGTTAACAAAATGATGAATTCCTTCTTTCACCTGTGTTTTAGGTGAATAACCCAAGGCTTTTAGCGCAGTTATATCTGCATGACTTAAGGCAACATCACCCTGTTGCATGGGCAAGTGTTTGATAATTGCTTTTTTGCCGATTTCGTTTTCAATCGCTTCAACAAAGCTGAGTAAAGTAACGGGGTTTCCTCTGCCAATATTGTAAACCTTAGCCAAAACATTATCTTCACAATGCTCAAGAGTGGGTGGCGTTAACATGATTTTATGAATGCCATGAGTAATATCGTCAATATAAGTGAAATCTCTTACCATATCTCCATTATTATAGAGTTCAATGGTTTTACCTTCATAAATGTTTTTTACAAATTTGAACAAAGCCATATCTGGCCTGCCCCAAGGACCATAGACAGAAAAAAATCTTAAACCAGTTGAGGGTATTTTAAATAAGTTTGCATAACTGTATGCCATCAATTCATTACTTTGCTTGGTGACTGCATAAAGTGTTAAAGGCTTATCGAGCTTCATGGTTTCTTTTGATGGTTTTTCGGTTGTACCACCATAAACAGAACTTGAAGAAGCATACACTAAATGCTGTGGCGGGATTTGCCGACAGCTTTCAAGTATATTAAAAAAACCAGTAATATTTGAATTTATGTATGAGCGCGGATCTTTAAAGGAATGCCTTACCCCAGCCTGAGCCGCAAGATTAATAACCATATCGAATTGATGTGTTTCAAACAATTCGATTAATCCAGAATAATCAATCAGATCTAACAGTTGAAATTTAAAATTCCTTTCTTTTTCTAAAAGTTTTATTCTTGCTTTTTTTAAAGAAACATCATAATAATCATTCAAATTATCAATGCCGACAATTGTATAATCGAAATTGAGTAATAATTTAGCTAATGCCCCGCCAATAAAACCTGCAACACCCGTGATCAATACTTTCACTATAATCTCCAAACCTCAATACCCACATGTTGCAAAGACTTTTTATCTAGAATGCCTTTAACATCAATGATAATTCCGCCAGGTTTTAATTTTTGAGCAAAATCGTCGACTGTCATTTCACGGTAAAATCGATGGCCAACGGCAATGATCAAGGCCTGTACTTGGTTGATATCTTGCCATGGTACTAATTTGATAGTTTGATTTTCTTTAATATTTGCGATGGGATCGTGCGCTAAGACGGGTATGCCATAAGCATTAATTTCTTTAATGATATCGAATACTTTTGAATTACGAACATCGCAGCAGTCTTCTTTAAAGGTGATGCCTAAAACTGCAATATTAGCTGCAGGACAGTAACTTTTTGAACAAAGTAATTTCTTGATAGTTTGAGTAGCGATGTACTTGCCCATGGCGTCATTAATTCTTCGTCCAGCTAAGATAACTTCAGGTTGATAACCTAAGATTTGCGCTTTGTAGGTAAGATAGTAAGGATCTACCCCTATACAATGTCCACCCACTAATCCTGGGGTAAAAGCATGGAAATTCCATTTGGTTTTCGCAGCTTCTAATACTTCAAGCGTATCTATACCCATACGATCAAATATAATGGAAAGTTCATTCATTAATGCAACATTTAAATCGCGCTGCGTATTTTCAATGATTTTGGCAGCTTCTGCTATTTTAATGGAGGAAGCTTTATAGACACCTGCTTTGACGACGCTGTTGTAAACATTAAAAATAATTTCCAAGGCCTCGGGGCTATTGGCAGAAACCACCTTAGTTACTTTCTCAAAGGTATGTTCAAAATCGCCAGGGCTAATTCTTTCTGGTGAGTAACCTACGGAGAAATCCTTACCAAAACGAAGCCCAGAAATGGATTCCAAGATGGGCACACATTCTTCTTCGGTTGTGCCAGGATAGACTGTAGATTCAAAGACAACCATGTCGTTTGGCTTTAAATAGGTGGCAACAGTTTGTGTTGCATGTTTAAGCTGGCTTAAATCAGGTTTATTTGCTTTATCAATGGGTGTGGGGACTGCAACAATGAAAAAGTTTGCAGCATGAAGATCCTTTGGGTCGTATGTAAATAAGATATCGGCATGACGTAATTCACTGCTAGGAACTTCATTTGCGTAATCAATACCAGATTTTAGTTTTTCAACTCGCTCTTTAGAAATATCGTAGCCAATAACAGCATTGCGTTTGGCAAAGGCAATGGCAACCGGTAATCCGACATACCCTAAGCCAATGACGGCAATTTTAGGATTTATGCTCACAACTTCCCCAATGTATGATGCGCTCAAATCTAAGCCGCTAATCATACAGATTCCACTTTTTAAGGCAAGCGAAAGACTAGCGTGAGTGACTTACTGAAAATACAAGGGCGCGAGATAGAATTGATCAGAATACATCTGCTCGCAATGAAGATAAGGGTGGGTTAAAATACTAGATTATTGTAAAACATAGTTGTTTAATTAGCTTGTGCGGTATAGCCGGATTCTATAGCCAAACTTTATCCATAGATCTTCTATCGATGTTGAAATCACTTTCACATCGTGGGCCTGATGATGTTGCTTTGTATGTTGATTCGCCTTACTCAGCAGGAATGACACGCTTAGCAATTAATGGCCTGATGGATGGTAATCAACCGTTATACAATGAAAACAAAAACATTGTCTTGCTTTATAATGGTGAAATTTATAACTCAGCTTCACTAAAACGTTCACTTATTCAAAAAGGGCACATTTTTTCTACCAGTTCCGATGGCGAAGTGATTTGTCATTTATATGAAGAAAAAGGGTTAGGTCTTTTTGCTGAGTTAGATGGCATGTTCGCTATTGCTTTATGGGATAAACAGCAAAGAAAGCTCATCCTTGCAAGAGATCACATTGGAGAAAAGCCCCTATACTATGCAAAGCCTTATGCCAAAGAGCTGATTTTTGCCTCAGAAATTAAGGCTTTTCAAGCAAGCTCCTTATCCTTGACACTTAATGAACAAGTGATATGGGACTTTCCAAGTTTTTTATGGGTCCCTGAGCCAAATACCATTTATAAAGAAATCCAAGCGCTAGAGCCTGGTCATTTTTTAATTTGCGATGATGCAGGTATTTATATACAGTCTTACATCTCATCTGCAACTGCTCTAGTCCCAAGCGATTTTACGGCACAGGATATAGCAAGGTATACGTCAGAAATTGTGACACAAGCTGTCAAATCAAGACTGATGGCTGAAGTGCCAGTAGGGTGTTTCTTAAGTGGTGGTCTTGATAGTTCCATTGTTACTGCTTTAAGTTCGCAAGCTCAAAATGGGATCCATACTTTTAGTATTGGTTTTGAGAATTTAATTGACCCTTATCATGGCAACAGTGATGAATCACAGCAGGCTAAATTTCTTGCCGATAAACTTGGTACTTTTCATCATGCCATTCATGTCAATGCGCAAGATTTTAAAGATTTATTGCCGCAATTTTGCCATTTTGGCGATCAACCCTTTGCAGTTTCATCAGGGCTTGGCATCTTAAAAATAGCGCAAAAGGCCAAGGAAGTTGGGGTTAAGGTTCTATTAAGTGGCGATGGCGCGGACGAATTTTTTGGCGGATATTCTTGGTATCCTTATCAACAAATATCTCGCAACACACTTCATACTATTCATGAGATCTCATTTGCGTCGATTGGCTTATCTTTACAGGATAGGGCCAAAGCAATTTCACAGTTGACACGTCAAGACCAGGCATTGGCGTGGCACTATTATGCTCATGAAAATGAAAAAGGGCGATTATTTAACAAAAATTGGTATGTGGATAAGTTAAGTTCAAATCGTTATTTTGGCTCTTTGAATACCTTAAATGATGATAAATTTCCGTTGGCTTTTCTTGAACATGATAGGATATTCTACTTTCCCAATGAAATGCTTACCAAAGTAGATAGAATGTGCATGGCTCATTCTATTGAATCGAGAGTTCCATTTGCGAGTAAAGCAGTTACTGATTGGGGGCGAAGTTTGCCTTATAGTGCTTTAATGCAACAAGGCATACTTAAAGTGCCATTGCGAGAAGGTTTTAAAGATTTACTGCCTCAAGAAGTGCTAACAAGACCAAAGCATGGTTTTAATGTACCCATAGATCATTGGTTACGCCATTCATGGTTTGATCTTTTACAACATACTTTCTCAGAGCAATCTGCACTTTTTAAGCGTGGTTATATTGATAAAAGCTCAAGCCAGCAGGCACTGAAGATGTTAAATGAAAAGCACAAGTTACACGGTCATACTTTATTTTGTTTTATCATGTTAAATATGTGGTTAGAGAATGAATACAATCGAAATTATTGCTGAAATTGGTCAAAATCATAATGGTGATATGGCTTTGGCCGAAAAAATGATCCATGATGTTAAAAAAGCGGGCGCTGATGTTGCTAAATTTCAGCTTTATGACGCAAAAAAACTCTTCCCTAAAGAAAATAATCCCTGGTATGAGTATAATTTAGCAACAGAATTATCTAAAGATGATCTTAATCGGTTGGTAGAATGTTGTGATAAAGCTAAGATTGAGTTTATGGCTTCGGTTTTTGATGAAGAACGCATTGCTTGGCTAGAAGAAGCGCAGGTGAAACGTTATAAAATTGCATCAAGAAGTATTTTTGATAATCAATTGATCGACAGTCTTATAAAAACGAAAAAACCGATTATAGCCTCTCTTGGATTTTGGAAAGAAAATCAATTTCCTGTTATCAACGCCTCTAAAATTGATTATTTATATTGCATTTCCAAATACCCCACTGAATTTGAAGATCTGAAATTAAGCGCTGTCGATTTTTCGCGTTATAGTGGTTTTAGTGATCATACGATTGGTGTTCATGCAACTCAAATTGCGATTGCAAGAGGAGCACGTATTATTGAAAAACATTTCACTTTAGATAAATCAATGTATGGCCCGGATCATTTGTGTAGCATGGATAGCAATGATCTTAAAAAAATCTGTCAATTTAGAGATGATGTATTAAAATGCTTATAAGGTAATTTGCGAATGACTAATCCTAAAGTAACCGTTTATATTCCTTCTCATAATTATGGTCGTTATCTTTCTGAATCTATAGAAAGTGTTTTAAAACAAACCATGCAGGATTGGGAAATACTTTTGATAGATGATAACTCGACTGATAACACTCAAGAAGTAATGAAACATTATGCTAATCATCCTAAAATTCGATCTTTTCGTACCCCAGGTATTGGGCTACCTGGGGTTTGTAATTTGGCAGTCAAAGAGGCCATGGGCAAGTATGTCATTCGTTTAGATGCTGATGATATTTTTGAAGAGAACATTTTATTAATTCTTTCTAACTACCTTGATATTCATCCTGAAATTGCACTTGTTTTTCCAGATTATTATTTATTCGATCAAAATGGGGATATTTATGCCCATGAACAACGTAAAAAAATCTACAAGACGAACCATCTGGTCGATATGCCACCGAATGGGGCTTGCACGTTGGTTCGAAAGGACTGTATAGAAAATGTTAATGGTTATCGTGAAGATTTAGGTATGCAAGATGGCTTTGATTTATGGACGAAGATTTCAACTGCTTATAAATGTGCAAACGTTAATTTGCCGTTGTTTTATTATCGTCGTCATGAAACCAATTTAACCACCAATACCAAACGGATTTTTAATGCAAGACATCAAATTCGCAAGGATGCTGCACTGGAAAAAGCAAAGGCCTTAAAGCCGGTGATAGCCGTGATCCCTATTCGCGAACATTATGATTTTAGATCTAATTTATGGAAAGAAGAGATAAATGGGAAAAGCTTATTATATCGAGACATTGAAGTTTGTCTTGGCTCATCCAATATAGATTATGTAGTGGTTACTTGCGATACGGCTGCGCCCTTAGAAACATTAAGAGAATTTGATGATCCCAGGCTTAAGTTTGTGCAAAGAGAACATGCCAGCACTTTAAGAACAGCAAGTATTGTTCCTACTTTAGAAAAAATTGCCAAACAATTTGATCCAAAATTGGCTGGGTTAACGGTGCTAAGATATATTCAAAGCCCATTTGTTTCAACCAATACACTAGACGAGGCTATCTATCATCTTGCATATTCTCAAGCCGATAGTGCTTGTGGTGTTCAGGTGATTGAGAGCGATCTGTTTAAAAGAAGTCAATATGGCCTAATTCCTTTAAATGAAAGAAAAGACATTTATTCTGATTTTGATATTATTTATAAAGATTCAAAAACGTGTTTAACCACCAAAAACGCAAATTTAGCTAAGGGAACTTTAACCGGACCTTCAATTGCTTTTTTTGAAGTGACAACGGCTGAATGCTTTTTCATTTCCACAGAAAGAGATCTAATGATTGCGAATATGTTGGAAGAAAAAGAGCATGATGAATCATTTTAATATAGGTGTTATCGTTGCTGCACGCTTGGCTTCAAAACGACTTCCTGGTAAAGCATTGTTACCTATGTTCGGCCTGCCCATGTTGGGTTTGTTGCTACATCGTTTAAAAAGCACGACATCCTCGGTAAAAATTGTATTAGCAACTACAAAAAGAAATGAAGATAAACAATTATGTTCGATTGCCAATGAGATGGGATATGACAGTTTTCAAGGTGATGAAAATGATTTGGTTGCGCGTTATGTTGATTGTGCAAATTTTTACAATATGGATTATGTGGTGCGTGTTACGGGCGATTGTCCTTTTGTCGATGGACCAACCTTAGACTTCTTTCTTAAAGCAGCGCTTAACAATGAGGTTTTTTCGCTTGCCACGACCAAGGGGTGTTTTCCGGTGGGTATTGATTTTGAGCTTTTTACCACAAAATCGATGCAACATCTGCATGAAACGCATTTGACGGTGCAAGAAAGAGAGCATTTAACATTACATTATTATCAAAATTCAATTTATCCCATTAAAAGGATCTATCCGCCACAAGACTGGAAAAACACAACTACCTCTTTTACAATCGACACCGAGGAAGATTATAAAAAAGCTATTCTCCTTACCAAGGATTTTAAAGATCCTAATTTTAGTGTCCGTGATTTAATCAATAATGACATGCTCGCGCCAGTTTGAATCCCGTATTGAGTACGACAAACTTAGGCGAGACACGACGAGCAAGCGGATCCACAGAGGGGTACGCTTTGGTACATGACTGAGGTCAGTGAGCGTCGCAGGCAACAAAGCATAAACATGTCCCGTACTTGATACGGGATTTAAACTGGGAAGCGTATGCGATTCAAATATTCCAAGCCCGGCATAGACATTATTCCAGAAACTTTAGAGCGCACAAAACAGGATAAAGCGTTATTACATGGCCAAATGACAGCAATTAGTCATTTAAAAAAACAACCTTTGCGAAATTGCTGTATACTTTGCCATGACTCTCTTGAACAAGCCGCTTTATTTACCCATCGTCAATTAGCTTATTATTTGTGTTGTCGTTGTCATCATATACAATCGCAGCATATTCCCTCAGAAGCGTATCCAACAGATACACCAGCAGGGTTAAGTTTTTTAGATGTCTATCCAAAGTTAAATACTGAACAATTTGTATTTAGGCAAAATAGGATTTATAAGCCAAAATATGATTGGATAAGAGAATCACTGATTGAATTTGGGATCAATGAAAAAGAAATACAACAAAAAAGTTTCCTAGAGCTAGGCGCTGGCGCTGGCTATTTTTTAGCAACTTTAAAAGATGCAGGCATAAAGCATTTTAAAGGGATAGAGCAAAATAATTTTTTATGTAATATCGGTAATGCGCATTTGGGTGGTAATTATATTCAACATCACCAAGAGACACTTTCGAGCGCTATAGTGTGTCATGAAGCGCAAATCTACATTGCTTTTTTTGTATTAGAACATATACAAGATGTTAAAGACTTTTTTAAAAAACTAAGTTTAGCAAAAAAAGGCACGATTTTGGTTTTTTCTGTACCGGTTTTTAGTTTTGCGACATTATTGGAAAGTGCGTTTGAATTTCATGCAGGCCGAAATCTTGACAATGCCTTTCATGTGCAGCTTTATACAGATGATTCAATTGCTTATGCTTTAAATATGGCCGGTTTTTCAATAATAAACCAATGGCTGTTTGGTCAGGATATGAGCGACTTACAGCGATTATTGACGGTTCAATTAAACAATCGATATCCGCCTTACCTAGAAAAGATGATGCAAGCAAAGCTGAGTGCAATGCAAGACTCGCTTCAATCTCACATTGATTATGCCCAGTTTTGTGATTCAAGACACCTTATTTGCATCAAGGAAAAATAATGAGAAAAATAGGTCTTATTGGAGGGGTGACAAGCAATTTAGGTTCTGTGTCTCATGCGCTTGATTTTTTGGGCCTTGAAGTCTTGCTAATTAATCAAAAATCTCAGCTAAAACATTGCTCCCATTTAATTTTGCCAGGTGTTGGTAGCTTTTATTCTGGTATGCAACACTTACAAAAGCATGATTTAATTGAAGCGATAAGGCAAGCATTTTTGCGTGGTACGCCCATTCTGGGGATTTGTCTTGGGATGCAACTGTTTGCACAACAAAGCGAAGAGTTTGGGCAACATGAGGGGTTAAAATTGTTTGCGCACATGGTTAAAAAATTACAAAGTGAAGACAAAACAGCAAAATTACCACATGTTGGTTGGAATGCTATTTTTCATGAAGCGCCATCGCTTTTATTTAAAGGGATCCCCGATAAGGCATTTTTTTATTTCACTCATTCCTATGCCTTTAGCGATGCTTCAAGCAATGTCACTTCAACGACGCGATATTATGAAAAGAAAATTATTGCAAGTGTCGAAAAAAATAATTTATTTGGTGTGCAATTTCATCCTGAAAAAAGTCAGCAATATGGGCTTGAGCTTCTCAAGAACTTTGTAAACATATGTTAACTAAAAGAATTATACCAGTATTATTGCTTAAAGATGGGTATCTCGTTAGAAGCCTGCATTTTAATTTTCATCAATTTATTGGTGATCCTTTTCTACAATTAGAACGTTACAATCAATGGGATCTTGATGAGCTTGTCTATATTGATATTAGTTCTCATGTAACAGCCAAAACAATTGCAATCTTAAAATATATCGCTAAACAATGCTTTATGCCGCTAACGTTTGGCGGGGGTATTAAAACCCTTAAAGATATCGAACAACGCTTAAATGATGGTGCTGATAAAGTGACAATCAATACACAAGCAATTTTACAACCTGATTTTATTACTCAAGCGGCACTTGAATTTGGTCAGCAAGCGATAGTGGTCAGTATGGATGTTAAACAAGAAAATAATCGCTATGAAGTTCTTTCGCATCATGGTAAGAAAAGTACAGGTTTTTGTCCTGTGCACTGGGCCAAGGAAATACAAGCAAGAGGTGCTGGAGAAATTTTTATTCAATCTATTGATAGAGATGGTTCTGGCCTGGGGTTTGATCTGACTTTGATAAATGAGATTGTGCAAGCGACCCAGATCCCCGTGATTGCTTGCAGTGGGGCAAGCACAGTTGAAGATTTTACAGAAGTTCTAACAACGGATGTATCAGGTGCTGCTGGCGCTAATATTTTTCTTTTCAAAGAGCTGAGTTATTTGCAGCTTAAAAAAGGGCTTCATCATCAAAAAATGAATATAAGAATGTCAAAAGTTTGAGAAGGGATATGAAAGCGATAATTGTCGAAGCAGGCCAGCATACTCGATCATTAGATACAAGCGCAAGTCAGCCCAAGGCACTTGATATCGAGAAAAATTCAAACAAAATGGTTCTTGAATGGATTATTTCTTCCTTGAGTCATTTGCAAATTAATGAAATTATTTACATTGGTAGTTACCATATAGAAAAAGTTATCAAGCAATTTCCTTTGTTAAATTTTCTTTATTACAGTCCACAAGAAGCCAGTAATGAGGTTGAAGCACTACAGCTTTATAAACATCAACAGCAAGATCAAGATGATTTAATCGTCATTCGTGCGGATACAGTGATATTGCCGAGTGCTTTACAATTCGATGCAGCTAATCTTTGCCTATTTTATACAACCGACAAACATAAAGCCGAAGATTTAGCATTTATGTTTGTCCCCAAAGCGGTTTGCGATAGATTATTTTGGTTAACCAAAGAGAAAAAGTTGCAAAATTTCCATGAAATTGCCGAGATAGCTGATCTTTTGGTTATGCAAAAAGCAATAGAAATGCAAGCGGCTTCTATCTCAAAGCCTCATTTAATGTCACGTGTTATTTTTCAAGGCAAAGGAAGAACATTAGAAAATATAGCCCCTCTATTAAAAAAAGCAATTGTATTAGATCAGATCCGTTTCAGTTATAAAGAATGGTGTTTAGCACAAGAAAATATCTTAAACAAAATTCAAGCAAAATATACCGGCAAAGTTGTTGTAAGAAGTAATACCCGATTAGAAGATAGCACGAGTGCTTCTTTGGCAGGCGCTTTTCTTTCGTTGTTAGATATTAATGCCAACGATAGAACTTGCTTAAAGGAAGCAATAGCAGAGGTTATTGCAAGTTATAGTAAAAACAGAGTTTGTTTAGATAATGATGAGATCCTGATTCAAGCGCAAGTTGAGAATATCAAAGCAAGTGGTGTGTTATTCACCAGAGAACCAAGAACAGGCTCACCATATTTTGTATTATCACTTGATTCAACAAGCGGGCGAAGTGATAAAGTAACTGCCGGTACAAGTGAGAAAATTGATAATTATTATATTGCTTGGCATAGTAATACTTCATTTGAAAGTAATGTTGCCAAAACCATTGAAGTGGCACGTGAATTACTCAGTATTGCGCCCATAGATTGTTTGGACATTGAGTTTTGCATCGATATTCATGATAAGGTTTACCTATTACAGGTGCGCCCGCTTATTCTGAGTTTAACTTCGAAATTCAAAGATGAAGAAATTTTAAACGCCTTACAGGAATTGTCTTTACAGTTAAAGGAAAGATTGAGTACAAATCCTGCTTATTTGTCAGGAAATGAGACAGTGCTTGGCGTGATGCCGGATTGGAACCCTGCCGAAATTATTGGTCTTGCACCAAAACCGTTAGCTTTATCTTTGTATCAAGCCCTTGTTTGTAATAAAGCATGGGCAAAGGCGAGAAGTGATTTAGGATATAAAGAAACCATTGAACCGCTGGTATTCTCCATTGCAGGGGCGCCTTATGTCGATGTCAGAACGAGCATTAACTCGCTTTTAGGCTGTAAATTATCAGCATCTGTTGCTAACAAATGGAGCAACTGGTGTGTTGCACAATTAAAGCAAAAGCCTTATTTACATGATAAGGTTGAATTTGAAATATATGTGACCTGTTTATCGCCGTATTGGGAAAAATACAAAGCAAGATTGCATACAGCGTTGCAAGATGATGCAGAAGTTTCGCATTTTTATCAGACTATCCATTTATTAACAAGCCATATTTTTAGTGATTTTGAAAATATCATTGCCAAGCAACAAGAAAAACTATTTTTGCTGGCACAAACTCAGCAATATTTACTACCTTTAACCTTATCTCAGACTTGTCGCGGCATTAGAAAGTTAATAGAAGAAGTTATAGCAAATGGCGTTATCCCTTTTGCTGTTTTAGCGCGCATGGCATTCATAAGCATGGCTTATTTGCGTGATTTTGTTGATATGGGGGTTATGAGTGAAACAACGAAACATCAATTTTTAAATGCTATTCCTACCATTGCCACAAAATATCATGACGATATGTGTTTATATCAGAAAAATAAAGTATCGTTAGAGGAACTTATTTCTGAATATGGTCATTTAAGACCAAATTCCTATGAGATAACGGCCTTAAATTATGCCACTTGTCCCAAACAATATTTTCAGGCAAAAGAAAATATCTCAAAGACACAAGAACAATCACCAATAGATATTTTATTGCCCTATGAGCAGACAATCTCGGCCATTTTAGCAGATTTGAAACTTGATATATCATTTTCACAATTGGTCAAATTTATCTGCCAAAGTATTTCTTTGCGAGAATACGCCAAGTTTCAATTTATGAAAATTGTAAATCAAATTTTATTGCTAATTGAAAATTTGGGAAAGCATGTCGGCTTGACAAAAGATCAGTTGTCTTTTTTGCATATTGATGATCTATTACGATTTGAAACAGACATGCTGTCTAAAGCAACGCAACGTCATTTATTCAAATCCGTTTCCTTTAATCAGAAAAAACATGCGCTACTTTGCAGTTATATGCTGCCAGAGCTAATAACCTCTGCGCAAGATGTGCTTGGGTTTAAAATGGGTGATTGGAAACCCAATTTTATTACACTGAACAAAGTCATCGGTGAGGTTATTTTTCTTAAAGAGGGTGAAGGCGCTTTAAACTTGGACAATAAAATTGTCTGTATTGAAGCGGCCGATCCGGGTTATGATTGGATTTTCAGTCATCGCATTCTTGGCCTGATTACTGCTTTTGGAGGCGTGGCTTCTCATATGGCAATACGAGCAGCAGAATTTAATATTCCAGCCGCTATTGGTTGTGGCATTAATAAGTTCAATCACTTAAAAATGGCAGCACGAATTGCCTTAAATTGTGAGGAACAAAGTGTAAAGGTGATCGAGTGAAAATATTGGTGACGATGAGACAAGCCGATGCCAAAGCCTATGTTGAACCAAGACAAGCGATTAGCGATGATTGGGTGGTTTTATTTCAACGCTTAAAATACACTCCTATCTTAGTACCGACTGGATTTTCGAACTACGAAGCTTTTTTTGATTTTAACCCTGAAGCATTATTATTAACGGGAGGAGATAGTGTTGGTGCGCACTCAAAAGATGCAAGCGCTGAATTTACTAAAAGAGATCTCTGTGAATTAGGGCTAATTGAAAAAGCCATAAAACGAAAATTACCTATCATTGGGATCTGCCGAGGAATGCAGATTTTGAATATCTTTTTTGGTGGTGTTTTGACAAGAAACATCCCTTTTCATGTGAAAAATCACGCGATTGTATTTGAACAAAACAAATATCACTATGTTGCAGGCGAGCATGTAAACGTAAATAGCTTTCATCAAGACGGTATTTATGAGGGACAATTAGCCAATGAATTTAAAATTATTGCAAAATCACGCGATGGGGGGATAGAATTTGTTGAACATCGTGATTTACCAATCAGTGCTATTCATTGGCACCCAGAAAGAGAAAATAAAGAAGCGTTAATGCTTGATGAGCTCATATTTAAAGAAAGATTTGGATTTGGCAAATGAAATTAGTTATCTTAGCTGCAGGCCAAGGAACACGTTTAAAACCGCTGACAAATAATAAACCAAAGTGTTTAGCACCCTTGCTTGATATCCCTTTACTGCAATGGCAAATTGATGCCGCGCTAGCGGTGGGCATTAAAGAGATCATTGTTGTTGGCGGTTATCATATTGAACAGCTTCAACCTTATCCTGTTACCTTAGTTAATAATAAAGCATTTCACTCGACCAATATGGTTTATTCATTACACTGTGCTAAAGCTTATTTGAACGATGATATTATTGTCTCCTATGGAGATATAGTTTATGAAGCTGCGATTCTTGAAAAATTAATTCATACGAATAATGATATCACGGTAGTGGTTGATTCACTTTGGCGTGCCTACTGGGAAATGCGTTTTGACGACCCACTCAGTGATGCTGAAACGCTCGATTTTTATGCAAATGGTTGTATTAAAGAAATAGGGCGCAAAGCTCAAAATCTGGAGGGTATTAAGGCACAATATATTGGCCTTTGTTTTTACAAACAATCAGGTATGCAAAGGCTTATTCAAACTTATGAACAAATTTGTATAAAAGATAATCAGCGCGCAAAAAATTTATATATGACTGATTTGCTGCAAGAAATGATCAACCAAGGCATTAATATTCATAGTTTGTGTATCAAGCGAGGTTGGTATGAAATAGACAGTTTGCATGATTTAGCATTAGCTCAGCGCTTAATGCAAGCCTCATTTATTGATCAAGAGTAAGATTGATATGTCACACAATCTTGAAACGATAGCTTCACTTTTAAATACAGTTAATTTGGTATGTGTCATCGATCATTCAGGTCGCGCGGGTAATGGCTTTTTTTTAACAGTATTTGATCAACATCCAACGGTGTTGTCTTGTCCGCTAATGCATTATACCTATTCCTATATTATTTCCGCATTTGAAGACAAAGAAATCCCTTGTGATATGGCACGTGATTTTTTACTTAACAAAAGCTATTTTAGGCTACTGTATCACGCAGATGATCCTCAAAACCTTAAATTAGCCCATAGAATGGGTATGAGTGACTCTGCGAAAGTAAATTCGGCATCGATTAGAACATGTTGCGATCTTTTTTTTCAATCACGTAAAACGGTAACTCGAAAAGACTTGGCTTTATTACCCTTTATTTTCTATGCCATGGCTCATCATAGGAATTTAGATCAAATAAAATATGTTTTAGTCAGTGATGCTATTAGCTTAAGAACTGAAAGCGTTGATACTGGTTACAGCGGTAAAGTGATTGATGTTATTTTAGAGGATTTTCCGCAAGCAAAGCTTATCAGTTTAGTGCGTGATCCACGTGCTACCTTTGCATCCCCTCGACATCAATTTGTCAATTGGCTGGGAAATATGTATGCCCTTAAGCCTGGTAATTTAATAGCTCGAATGAAAACACTGTGGGCAAGAAAATTAACCATGGATAACGCTTGTGTTTTTCTATTTTGGTTGTTGTATTTAGCCCAAAGTGCTCGCACGATGAGCTACAAAATCCAGCAATATCAAAATCATTTTATCAGTGTACGCAATGAAGATCTCAATCTTGATTTTCAAAATACTTTGCACAAAATTTGTAAGTGGTTAGATATTTCGTTTGATAAAAGATGGGATGAACCTAATTACGCCCCAACGATTCTTGGTAAACCTTGGCTGGGTACAGGTGCTTATAATAATCGTTATCAGACCGTGACCAATGGCAGACTAATGAATGAAACGCAAGAGGTTTCAAATCAAATTGCTGGTCCAAACGCGTATGTGACACAAAGATGGCAACAACGTCTAAATAAAAGAGAAATCAGATTGCTAGAAAGATTATTTAAAGAAGAATTAAAATTTTATCAATACCCAATCATGTATGATAAAGAAAATGAGTCTGATTTGAAAAATTATTTATGTTCTGCCTTGCTGCCTTTTGAAGGGGAATTACCAACATTCGGATGGATAGTAAGAGGATCCCAAGATTCTTTGAAAGAATGTTGGAATCGCGTATTTTATGCACTTACTTTTCTTCCTTTTTATTTTTACACAAGAATTATCTTAGGCGATTACATTTTTAGAAAGCAATTTTTTAAAAATATTTTTTAGAAGTTTGTGGGAGGCACGATAAATAGTCGTGCCTTTTTCATTAAGTTTTACGTCTATTACGTGTTTTAACCTCTGTGGGTGAATTTTGATTTATCGGTGTAGAGTTCAGCGAATCTAGACGCAACTGTGAAAAAGCAAATGTGAGTTGCCTGGCGACAGTATTTTTCAACGGTGATGTAGGACGTGAACGATCTTGGCTCGTGCGTGTCTTTTTCGTTGGAGATGTCTGAGGCGTTAAATTGGGTGATTTATTATTTGGTGAAAGTGCTTTTTTATCCGATGAAGGCAATGTGGTTGTAAAGCCAGCTGGGTCGGGTATTGGACGTTGTTGAAAGCCAGTTGAAAATTTGTTTTCTTTTTTTTGCTTTAAAGTAATGCCGTGTCTAGATACTAAGGTGCTAGTTGTCTTGCTTGAAAATTGATAAATACTGGGAAGGGATATTTGAAATTCCTTGATAGCTTTGTGAGCTTCTAAAGAGAGATCCTTAGAAAGCAAATCATCAGTATATTGCGTGATTTGCATGATTTTCTCTGAGGTAAGGGGATGTTCTAAAGAAAGCATGTGGATTTGTCTTTGGAAGTTCTTTATCATTTTGATGCTTTCTATGATAACTTGTTTTTTCTTATCGTCAGTTACTTGAGATATTGATTGATGTAAAGCATAAAAAACTTGACACAAGCTTTGGCTTGTTTCCACAAGTTTGGCTTGAGCATGTAACCCTTGTTTTACATAAAGTTGAGCGCGTATTGTTGAAATTAAATTCATGCATTCCAAAAGTGCTGGGCGAGGACGAGGATCAGGGTTTAGCATTTTTGTGATTATGTTAAAAATAGAAGATAGCTCTGGGGCATAGCTAGAAATTTCGGGACTATAGACACCAAAAGAGAGAAATGTAGTTAATTCGGTATCTTCTCCTTGGGTTTTAGCTTCTTTACCTCTTTCTAAATCATAAGCATAAAAACCATCAGGGCTAAGACTGCGGGCATTGAAAATTTCAGCTAAGGTAACACCTGTAGCATAGACATCTGAGGGAACAGAAAAGCTATTTGAATTCCAGCTTTCGGGAGCCATATAAGGGAAGGTGCCTTTGGAGAGCAAAGATCTTAACCGATGATATTCTTGTAAAGTGCTTGCAGATTGGTTTAATACTGATTCTTCATCTTCCGTTAAAGAGGCGGTTAACTTTTTTGATTCAAGTTGGGCTAGACCTATCTCAATATAGTTCTCATCTAGCGCATTAAGCTGTTTGGATGTTAAGTCTTGGTCATAAGGCATATTTAAAGCAACATGTGCTAAAAAATCCTTGATAAAATTAGCTGCTATTTTGGATTGTTTATAGTCAGCATAAATTTGAGGGAGCTCATTAATTTTCAGAGCAAAACCTTGGTCTATCATTTTTGCCGTTCTGGTTTTTTCCTCAAAGAGAAAATTAACTAACTTTATGTCGCGATTAATATAACCTTTAAGATGAAGTTCTAATGCTTCTCTTAGGACTTCATGACTAAAATCAGTTAATAAACATATACGTTCCATCCGCTGCGTAAGATCAAGAGCAGGCTCGGCGATATTGTATTTATCTTTTTTAAAACAACTTTCATCAAAAAGCACTTCAGTGCCAGATCTACCAAGCCCAAGTTCCATCACAGAATAAAAAATAGATTGATTGTTTGATTTTGTTTGAGTGTACTTAGCTTTTAGTTCACCAAGTTCCTGCAGGGTATTATTTTCTTGCTCAATATCAATAATTTTGTTTTGTTCTTGGGAATTGAGAGTTTGTATTTTAATAGCAACCCACTCATTAGTAGAGATGTTTTGACCTAAATGGACTTGGCCATAAGCTCCTTTTTGTAACTCTTTATAAATCACAAAGCCAACAAAAAAATGAGTTTTGTGTTCAGTAATCAGGATGGGATATTCTGATTTTTCCGATTCAGAGTGTGAAAAGGACGTATTTGCAGGAATATAGCCCAGAAAATGGGGATGGTTGCGTAAATATCGATAGATTCCGGTTAATATGTGGGTTGATAACAATCCTTGATTTTTACCCGATTTTTTAATCCCTTTTAAGTCATTTGTATCAATTTTATTATGCAAGGTTTGGATTGTCATGATTTACCTATGTAAGAAAGCAACCTATAAAAGGAGGGCAATCCTACAGGATATAACGATAAATGCAAGCGTTAATAGACAAATGGGCGAAGCATTTATTTTAATTAATTAAAATCTCTAGTTATTGTGGGTATTTTATTTCAGCCAAATACTAACTCCAAAATATTTACCCATTCGTAATCTTCACCCTCATTTAAATCAGATAAAATTTTAAGATAAGGGTTAGTATTGCTTAATTGAACAATTTTTTTTCTAATTTGTATGTCATTGTGAATAAAGCGTTGACATAGATCTTGTTTAGCGCAGATAGCTTCAACATAGAGTCGATTGGTCAGTCGGTTAAAAAATGATTTGTTTTTTTTCACATATACCTGAACATCTGCATTATGAAGTAATTTTGCAAAAGCATTATAATTTAGGTAATGAGTTGGTATTCCTGTTCCCACGCTGGTGACTTCTTCTGAATTTAAATTAAATGAATAATCGAATATGGCTAAGGAACAATTGGATATGAAGGAAAAAAGTTTTTCTACGGAATCAAAAGCATAAAGCAGGGTTATGCCTTTGGCATAAGATAAGGCATCACTCACATTAAAGCTAGGATCATACTGGCTGGTACGCACCTGATAACCTTGGTGTAGCAACACGGCCAGTTGGTTAAAATATTCTGAAATATCTTTGCCAAGCCATAATATTTCTTTGGTATCAACTTGAGCAAAGGTTATATTAAGTGCTTGTAACAAGCGTTGGCAAAACTCAATGGCTGGTATACAGCCAAAAATGGTTTGGCCTATTTCATAAAACTTTAATGTTTGATGATGTTCAGCTAATGAACAAATTCCAATGAGCTTTTCTAAATTTTGTGATAAATCACGCCCGTGATGTACTTGATGCTGATAGTAGTTAAAAATATCTGTTAAAGGCACTTGATCAATCATTTTGATCATATTTTGATAGGCAAGCAAGTCATTAGCATAGCGTCCAAGCATAAACCAATCATAAGCTTTTTGTTGGGTTTTAAAATCATAAATTTGTTTTTTTGAGTTTTGGATATCAATAGAGCCAAATTCAAGATAAGAAGTAAGCGAAGTGTTAGCGGTTGTTTTTTTATGAGATTCTTTAACAACATTATCTTCTTTGGTAACTAGCATGATTGTCCTTTTAAGTGGATGCCAATGGGAAGCAAGGGGTCATATTTTAAACTAATTTTATTTGCCGCAAGTTTTCGCAATAAAGGATGAATAACAAAATAATTTTGCCGCTGATCTGTTGTTTGAGATCTGGATTCAATTTTTTTATATTTTTTATAATTAGCAAGAATAGCACTTAAATTAAAAGCGCGGATGTAGGGATCGAGAATATAATCCATAAAGCATAACTGTTGCTTTTGTAAAGGATAATTAATGGTATGTTCGTATTGATAGATAACATCCCCTTTATCTAATTTTTCTGCCATGATAAACGAAGTTGTACCAAGTGAAAAATTATCAAGCAGGCTATAATAAAAACAAGTGCTGCCTCTAAATTCTGGAATTTTGCCAGGATGAATGTGAATGAATTTTTTATTTAGGCTTAAAATATCTTTTTGCAAAATACCGCCACCACTAAAAACAAAATAAGGACTGTCACATTGCATTAAGGTGTTTTGCACCGAATCGTGGTTAATATCATGAGTGTCTAATATAAATGATTTTATATTCTTATTTTGGATTAATTCTTGCAGCAAAATTTGGGTATTGAAAAATTGTTGGTCATAACCATAGCGGGTGGCTTCGGCTTGAATTTGTTCAAAAGGCACACTGTCATTGGAGATATTATTCGATAAAATGATAATTTCTTTGGGTAAGCAGTGATTATTGAGGAATGCATTAAGATAAGCTAATGCTCGCATGGAAGGATAAAATAAAAATCCGATGTCGATTATCTCAGTTTTTTTCATAAATTTGATAAATAATGAATTTTTCTTGTGTTAAGGCTATTTCAAATAGCTTGTTTGCACTTGCAGTTAAAGAAATAGCAGGGTGCATTAATAAGTCATTTATTTTAAGTGCGGTATTAAGAAAATTTAAATGACAAAATCCTTGTGATGCTAGAATCAGAGAAAGTAAGGACAATGTCATACATTGCTCATCAACGCTAAGTTCGCAAGCGGCATCAATGTGACAGGCTTTGGCAAAAAAATCACTTTTAATTGTTTTATTAATAGAAAATGAGGCATTGAGTGTTAATAGGAATTGATGATCACTTTGTGAAATAGTGCTGTTACTAAGACATTGTTTCCCTAATGGATATAAATAATGTTCAGCAATAAATCGGCAAGTATTTGCAATGCTTTCAAGATCTTTTTCAAAAGGCGCTTGACAATGGCTTATTGGCTGGTACCTTGATTCCATTTGGTTTTTAAGACTTAAATCAGGGTTTTGTAGCCCATAACTGTACTTAAATTGTTGACGAGCGTCACTGAGCACACAGCTTTTAATCATCGTTGGTATTGTTGTTTAAAAAGATGAACGTCATTGTACAAGGTTTATGGAAAATTTAAAGCCAGCGCGAAAGCTAGGCAACTAATTATGGAGTTTTAAATGGCGACGGTTAAACGGATAGGGCAAAGAGGATTAAACGCACTCAGAAAGTATTTTCCAAGCATCATGAATATGCTTGAAAACTATCAAATTAGCAACTTTAAAGCAGGAATAAAATTAGATGAATTGGTTACAGGGGTGACAGTCTTTTGGGCCACAGATGCAGGACTTGCGCCACATTTTGTTTCACAATGCATCTTAGCTAAAACATTAAAAGAAAATCATTTTCCCGTTATTCTTATCCGTTGCAAGCAAAATTATTCACGTTGTATTGTTATGGAAAGCGTTTCTTTGTCATCGAACAAAGATAAAAAAACGTTAACGCAAAAACAATTGATTTGTAATCAATGCCAAAAAAATATGCAGCATATGGCCACACAATATCAATTGCCAATGCTTGATTTAGAAGATTTATTAGAAGTAAGTATGACTGATCTTGAAAAGTGTTTACCTCAAGATATTGATGCGTTGGTTAATTTCAGCTATGAGGGCCTTCATATTGGGAAAATTTGCGCAGGAGAAGTCATAAGAACACGTAAAAAAAATGCACTTGATTTTGTCAATCCCGAGGAATGCGCTGCTTTGAGACAATATATATTAAGCGCATTAACCAATTATCTGGCATTTAAAAAATTGAGCAGTATTGTGAAAGTAGGGCATGTTGCTTTTTATGGTGATTATGCGCCCATCATTCCGGTTGCTTATTTGGCACATCAAAATAAAATTCCTGTCACGAATATTGCCAATGCGTCTATTGGCAATGTTAAAAGAAGCCAGGTAGTGCTGATGAGCGCCTATAGTGCTCATGACTATTTTTTAAGGCTAAAACACTGGGAGGAAATGAAACAGTATCCTCTGACGCCTGGCCAGGTTATTGATATCAGTAAAGATCTTTTTGAGCGCTTTTATAGCAATTTGTTCACGGTATTTTCTCCTAATAAAACACAATTTGCGCAAGATTTATTGGCCCAATTTAAGTTGAATCCATCTCGCAAGACAATAGTGGCTTTTACAAGTAGCTTAGATGAAGTTTTTGCTGTTAGGCTTCAGTATGAGGGCGTGGGCTTGAATGTGGAAGCTTTTTCAGATACTGGTCCCTTTAAAAATCAAATTGATTGGTTAAAACATTTAAGCGAATATGTGGAACATCATGATGAATATCAACTGCTAATTCGGATCCATCCTCGTGAAGGTTTTGATGGATACCAAGTTATCGAGTCGGAACATTTAATGGCTTTACGCCAAGCATTTGCTGATAAGCAATATCAACATGTTCACATTATTTGGCCTTGTGATAAAATTTCAAGCTATGATTTAGCAGAAATTGCTGATTTAGTGGTTGTTGCTTGGACTTCATTGGGGCTTGAAGTTGCAAGACTTGGCGTGCCAGTTTTAGCTGCCTTTAGATATACCGCATATCCCTTTGGTGAATTTATTCATTGGCAGGCAACAAAAGATGCTTATTTTAATGAAATTGAAAAATTGACCCAATATCAAGCAACTTCCTTAAGCACTATTCTTTATGCTTATCGATGGTTTTATATCCAACGCCTTGGGGCAAGTGTTGATATTCAAGATATGGCTCCCTATCATGATTTTAATACGCTACCTGAATTTAAGATGCCAGCACATGCTGATAAAATTGTCGAAGTATTTACTCAAAATAAATCATTATTTGAGACAAATATGTCTATGCAAAAATCTAATTTGGCTGAGCAAGAAGAGCATATGCTTAAAGCGCAAATGCGAAAATCTTTATTTTTTATCTTGACAGGTTGCGTATTGGAATCAGATTATCAATTTGTGTTGTTTAATAATGAGGAAATGGATATATCGCTAGCCAAACAATATTATGAAGCACAATTTGCAACCAATCACACCCCCCACATTCTTTTTAGTATTAAAGCAGGGAATATTTTATTGGTCGACAAAGCGCATTCTTTTGTAAAATACTCTCCAATGGCGGCTAGGCTTGCACAAATGTTAGCTTAGAATGGAAGTCAACATGCTTGTTTTTTTAGATTATAGACTTAGATAGGGCCTGTTGACGTTTTGCTGCCGAACTCACTGCCTACTTATCGCGGCTTGTCCGGCTTTGTTGCAGATTTCTTCCTGCCTGCGCGGTATCCAGTATGAAGCGCCAAATAAAAAAAGACTCCTAGATAGGGGTAATTGCAACAATCTTTCTATGAATTTCATAGACGTAACTCCGAATATGTCCGACTTTTTCGGGGTATAGTCTATTTATTAGTTTAGAAAAATAGACGTATCTGAGATCCTAAAAGGCAGGCTCTTGAACTTCAACCCGAAAAGTTCGAAAATCGTCCAATTCGGAGAGCCAACATAAACAGAATTAGTTTGTAGGTGCTTGTACAGGAAGTCTTAACGAACCGGGCAGCTAGAATAAGAGTACCAGCAGAGTCCTATTGCTCCAAAAGTCATCCCAAGACCGAACCCGGGTGTTGCAACAAAAATCGCTACACTAAGAGGTACTGCCATGCTTACAAGTGCTATTGTACCTAATATTTGGTTATAAAATAAATTATCACCGGTTATATCAACGCCGTGCATCGAAAGAATGTTATGATTTGTCATACCACCAATGGTTGCAAGTAAATCTGCATCAGGCGCAATAGCATACGTGCACCTGCCACCGGTAATATATTGTAATTCTTGCGTCGAAATTATCTTCACATCATCTAACCTTGAGGTTAACCCTGAAGTAAGAATAATAACCTATAGAATGCCAAGTAACAATACCTTCCTCACCATTAATGGTAATCTTCAAAAACTGTGAAAATCGGCAAAAGTAGGGCCTGTTGACGTTTTGCAGTCCAACGCACTGCTTACTTACCGCGGCTTGTCCGGCTTTGTTACAGATTTCTTCCTTGTGCCTACTTATCGCGCGCATGCGCGGTATCCAGTTAAATTATTTCACTCTTGGACAAACCTAATGAATTAATTTTATTCATAGCCTAACAGCGCATTCATAAATCGGTTTGTTGATTATTCAATTAAACCAGCAGTAGCTCTAAGCGGTAATCTAAATAATTACCTCAGTGTTAAAGCACAAAGAATAACCATGTCAGCGTATTTTTGATTGCCATGCGAATTATCAGAATCTTTAGCTGACCAGCTTGATATCACTTCTTCTGAAAACCAAAAAGTTAAGCTTCCACGTTGTATCCATGATTTGTTATAGTTTGACCAGTTGCGAACACAGCAAAATGGAAAGTATATTATGGTGATATGGGTAATTGGGTTATCAGGCGCCGGCAAAACAACCATCGGTAAAGCGCTCGCCACACTTTGGAAGAAAACCAGTCCAAATACGGTTTTTTTGGATGGTGATATGATCCGATATATTATTGGCGATAATTTAGGTCACACCTTAGCAGATAGGGAACGCAATGGTTGGCGGGTATGTCGATTGTGCGAACATCTAGATAACGAAGGTTTAAACGTTGTTTGTAGTGTGGTTTCGCTTTTTCCAGAGCAAAGAGCATGGAACCGTCAAAAATATTCTTCGTATTTTGAGGTATATGTTAAAGTTCCTATTTCCGAGTTATGCAACAGAGATCAAAAAGGGATTTACAGTGGTTTTTTAGAGAAAAAAATTGTGAATGTTGCTGGGCTTGATCTTCCTTTTAATGAGCCCAGCGCAGACATGGTTATTGAGAATAGCGAACCATTTATTTCGCCCCACCAACTTGCCCAGAACATTTTAGAAAAAGCGCAGAGCTTTGCGCTTATCAAGTAGAAGACTTATTGATTTCAACTTTTGCTTTATCATTTACTTCAGTACTTTCCTTTTCAGTTTGAGAAGCATTTATTGCTTGCATTGCGGGTGTAAAAGTGAGGGAGGCGGCACTTATTTGCAAGCTTTCATTCTTCAAATGATTTTCTAGTGTTGTTACAAGTCTATCAAGGCAATTGCTTTTAGCGATATCTCTAGCATTTTTCACATCATTAAGAGATATCTGCTTAGTTGCTAACAAATCTTCAACAATATTAAGGTGAGAATTTGCAAAATTATATTCTATAGCATCAAATAGCGCTTTAGACTTATGTTGAGCGCTAATGCTGGGATGGTGGATGATAGCGTTTAATAAATTATGGTCAGCTGATTTTGCTGCTACGGTTAAAATTTCAGGATAAAAATCTGGTAGATAAGGTATCATCTCTAGATTAATAATGGAGGTGGATAGAAAATTGGTCGCAACATTACGTGGCATGAGCCCTTTTTTTATTAAACGAATAATTATCTTTTCAAAATTAGATGTTAGATTTAATTCATCTACTTTATTTTCAAGAGAATCTAACAAATGATTTATAATTTCCCTATCATTTCTGCAGTTTGCAACAAAATTTGCACATTCTAAGGCATCTTGAGAAAGTTTATGACGAAGCATGAATGTTTGAATTTCTTTAAGCGTGCCTAATGCGACAAGTTCTAGCAGTTGCAATTCCTCGTTCCACAATTGATTATTGTTCTTCATCAAATCGATAAATTCTTCTGCATTTCCTTGTATTAGTGCATAAGCAAAAGCTTCTCTTTTACATTGCCAGGAAATTTCAGGGTTATCAATCAGTTTCTTTCCTATGCTAGCATGGCCAGTAAGAAGTAATACTGTTTTGTATGGCCATGAAAGTTTAGATAAATAAACATCAAGTATTTCTTCTGTTAACCTTTGGTCTTGAATGAGATTGAAAATATATATTTCAGGGGTTTGGTATTTTTCAAGACATTTTTTGAGTTCCGATATGGGATCTTTTGCATTAGCAACAGAAATTAAATGTGTTTCGGGCAGTTTTTCATCAAATAGGTATGGCTGTATCCACTTAACATCATTGTGACAAGCATTTCCAAGCAAAAGTAATTTAGTTTTTTTTCGCAATCCTTGAAAAAAAGATTTTAATTGTTCATTATCAGTCAGATTAATATTATCATATTCTAAAATGTTTCCAACTTTTTCAAGATCAAAATAGAAATGATTAATTAAATACATTGCCACTTTTAAATGGTTACCGATAAGTGCGGCAGTAAATGCCTCAGCTTTATCACAATCATCAAAGCTTAACAATTTTTCATCTTCAATTTTTGGCCATGAACACATCGCCTTTACTATATTTGTTTTTCCATACGCTGCAATCTTGGTAAGTAACTTCTCCTGGTCCTCTTCTTCAAAATTAGCATTCTCATCATTATCATATTTTTCTTTTAGACATAGCACTGTTTGCAAACAGCCGTTTTCAGCAGCGATTAGAAATGCCTTCAAATATATTCGGTTATAAAAATAGTTATCTTGAAGTTCAGGAAGAGGATGCCCATTTACAAGATATAACGCCCACAGCTTTTCTTGATTCTTTACATTCTCATCCACAGTAATAATTTTACTATTTCCACTCAGTGCTTCTAGCACAATATTAAAAGGAATAGTCGTTTTGCCTTTGCTATATCTTTGTTTATGGTAATGGCTGATTTTAGAAAGAAGCATAATAGGCGAATCATTAAATATTGTAGGATGTAGTCTTTCTAAATAAGGAAAATATTTCTGCATTAATTCTTGAGAAAAAGACCAGTTTAAATTTCTCCATAATTTGCTAACTTGGCTAATTATATTTATCTGCTTATACGGTGAAAAAAATTTAAATATATGCCGTAAAATGTCGACAGGTAGATGATTTAAAGATAGCGTATTTAAAGGTAGGTGATCTTCTGTTCGTTGCTTTTTTACTGCAAAGGATGAATTGTCATCTGTAGATTCAATGCCGCGTTTCATATTTATATCCTAGATAGATAACTAAGAAGTTGATTTTACATCTTAGAAAACTAGATTTCAACTAAGAGGAGACAAAATAGGGATCTCAACGGGCATTCAAGAGATAAAGAGAGCATTTACAGGGATAAGCTGCGTTAAATTTTTTTCTCATGTTAAGATGGCTCAAAGCGAATAAAGTAATTTGTCATGTAACTTGATTGTAAAAAATGGTGTCACAAGCCATGCAATATGCACCGATATGTCTTTTTACTTATAACCGTTTATGGCACACACAATGCACCATCGCCTCTTTGCAGTGCAATCGATTGGCAAAAGAAAGCCATCTTATTATTTATTCAGATGGCCCTAAGAACGACAATCATGTTGCTAGTGTAGCGGAACTAAGAAAATACTTACGCAAAGTGTCTGGTTTTCAAAGCGTTCAATTGATTGAGCGCCCAAATAATTTTGGATTAGCTAAATCTATTATCAGCGGAGTGACTGAGCTTACTAACAAATTTGGACGTGTTATTGTGGTTGAAGATGATTTGGTTGTTTCACCGCATTTTTTAGATTACATGAACCAAGGTCTAAATTTGTATCAAAACGATGAAAATGTTGCTTCCATTCATGGCTATACTTTTCCGATTAAGGAACCTTTGCCATCCACTTATTTTTTACGAGGTGCAGATTGCTGGGGGTGGGCAACCTGGAAAAGAGCATGGGGCAAATTCGAAAGTAATGGCACCTTGTTGCTGCAAAAATTACAGCAACAAAAACTTTTGAAGTTGTTTGATTTTCAAAATACACAACCAAATATTCAAATGCTTAAAGATCAAATTGTTGGAAAAAATAATTCTTGGGCCATTCGTTGGTTGGCGAGTGCGTTTTTAAATAATATGTTAACGCTTTATCCTGGCAAGAGTTTAGTACGTAATATTGGTTTAGATAATTCTGGTGAAAATTGCGTTAATACAAATATGTATGATGTACAAGTTAATGAAGCGCCTTTTCAGCTTGAACGGATCCCGCTTTTACATAACGAAAACGTGTTTGATGTTTATGTACGCTTTTTTAAAAGCTTGCAAGAACCTTTTCATCGTAAACTTTTAAGGCGTGTAAAAAAGTTGATGACCAGCCTATGAATTATTGCACGCTATTTAATAGCAACTATTTGTCGCGAGGCCTTGCCTTATATTATTCTTTGTGTCAAACCAAATCAAATTTTCATCTTTATATTTTTGCTTTTGATGAAGCTACTTTTGATCTTTTAAGAATAATGAATTTATCAAATGCCACCGTTATTTCCTTAAAGGAATTTGAAACGGGGGCATTGCTTGAAGTTAAAACCACAAGAACCATTGCGGAGTATTGCTGGACATGTACTTCAGCCGTAATTCTACATTGTTTAGAAAAATTGCATTTGCCCCAAATTTGCTATTTAGATGCAGATTTGTATTTTTGGCAAGATCCACAAATTCTATTAGATGAAGCGCAAAGTGCTTCTATTTTACTAACAGAGCACCGCTATACAAAAATGTATGATAATTCTGAATTATCTGGTAAATATTGTGTTCAGTTTATGTATTTTAAAAATGATTTTCATGGGCTTGAGGCGCTCAAGTGGTGGCAAGCAGCTTGTCTTGAGTGGTGTTATAACCGTGTTGAACCTGGTCGGTTTGGCGATCAAAAATACTTAGATGATTGGTTAGAAAGATTTAATCATGTGAAAGTGCTTGCTCACCTTGGTGGTGGCGTTGCGCCTTGGAATGTTCAACAATATGATTTGGTTGATGAAAATCAAATGCTTTTGAAAGAAAGAGCAAGCGGCCAGCAATTTTTGCTCGTTTTTTATCACTTTCATGGTGTAAAATTTATTAACGATCAAGTAGATTTTGGTGGGTATCGCTTACCTCCTTTTATTAAAAATACGCTATACCGTACTTATGTGAAGGCATTACTGGAAGTTGAAAAAAATTTAAAAGAAAATAGGCTCAATCTTGAGTTAATGAAAGGGGTTAATTTACATTGTCAAAGCAAGCTCTCTTTTTCATGGCGCCAGCGCTTGCAAAATATTAAAAACCGTCTTTTAGGGACATATAATTTATGCTCACTTGCTGAGTTTAGGACAAAACATGGCACACATTCTTGAGTTGCCAACACATACAGATTCTCGAGGCTCTCTCACTTTTCTTCAAAACACTTTGCCATTTACGATTCAACGCGTTTTTTGGATATACGATTTGAATACCCAACCAAGAGGGCAACATCGGCATAAGCTTAATTGGCAAGCGATGATCTGTTTGCAAGGCAAATGTGAGGTACTAATAAAGAAAAATCAACAAGAAGAAATTTTCTTTTTAAATAAGCCTAACGAACTTTTAATCTTAGCGCCTGAGGATTGGCATGAAATGAGAAAATTTGAAGAAAATCCAATCTTACTCGTACTTGCTTCTCATGAATATGACTCAAAAGATTATCTAAGTGAGCCTTTATGATTAAAATGGTCGAATATGAAAATTTAGCAAAAGCGAATAGCCCCTTTTTTGCAGCATACCAACAAAAATTTGAAAAGGTGATGCAAAAGGGTTGGTATATTCTTGGTCAAGAAGTCAGTCAATTTGAACAAGCCTTTGCAGAATATATTGGCACAAAATATTGCATTGGTTTGGCCAATGGATTAGATGCACTCACGCTTGCGCTCATTGCGTTAGATTTGCCTCCAAAATCTGAAGTTATCATCGGGGCAAATGCTTATGTGGCTTGTATTTTAAGTGTTATCAATGCAGGTCATGTGCCGGTGCTGATTGAACCAAGAGATGATGGCAATATCGATGTTAGTAAAATACCAGCACATCTGAGTGCTAAAACGAAAGTCATTATGCCATTGCATTTATATGGATATCCTTGTGAAATGCAAACCATCATGGATTTGGCAAAAAAACATCATCTTCATATTATCGAAGATTGTGCTCAAGCACATGGTGCTGAATATTTAGGCCGCAAGGTTGGCACTTTTAGCACGATTTCGGCGTTTAGTTTTTATCCAACAAAAAATTTAGGGGCTTTGGGAGATGGTGGCGCTGTGCTAACCGATAACCCTCTTTTTGCTGATAAAATAAGGGCACTGCGCAATTACGGATCTCATGTTAAATATTACAATGACTATCTTGGGGTAAATTCTAGATTAGATGAAATACAAGCCGCATTCTTAAATATTAAATTACCTTATTTAGATAAAATCAATGCCCATAAAAAACAATTAGCGACAATTTATGATAGCGCGCTTGATGAACGCTTTATCAAGCCAAAAAAAGCAGTAGGTCTTGACAGTGTGTATCACATTTACGCTATTCGCCACCCACAAAGAGATAAGCTCAAAGCCTTCTTAAAAGAAAAAGGGATCAGTACTGAAATACATTACCCTGTTGCGCCTTACAAGCAAAAGGCTTTGCTTGGCATGTTTAATGAGGATTATCCCCTCAGCGATAAATTTCATGCCACGACATTAAGTTTACCCATATCCTATTTTCATACCCAAGAGGATATTTTATATGTATGTGAAATGATGAACCAATTTAGGGAAGGTGAGGGATGAAAGGCATTATTTTAGCAGGCGGCACAGGTTCAAGACTTGCGCCATTGACTAATGTTGTTTGCAAACAGTTATTACCCGTATTTGATAAACCCTTAGTATATTACCCCTTATCAGTCTTAATGTTAGCGGGTATTCGGGATATTTTAATTATTACCACTTCGCGCGATAAAGCTGCCTTTGCCTCGCTTTTTAAAGATGGTTCTCAGCTTGGCTTAAACATTCAATATGAAGTTCAAGAAAGTCCAAAGGGGATCCCAGAAGCATTTATTATTGGTGAAAAGTTTATTGCTGGCTCTCCTGTTTGTTTGATTTTGGGCGATAATATATTTTATGGTGAAGGATTACCGCTTTACTTACAAAATATTGCAACCCTCAAAGAAGGTGCCTGTTTATTCGGATATTACGTTAAAGATCCTTCTCGCTATGGTGTCGCAGAGCTGGATAGCGCTGGCAAAGTGAAAAGCATTGAAGAAAAACCGCAAAAGCCAAAATCACATTATGCAGTAACAGGTCTTTATTTTTATGATAATCAAGTTGTATCGCTTGCCAAAACACTCAAACCATCTAAAAGAGGCGAACTAGAAATTTCTGATCTCAATTGTCTTTACCTTGAAAAAGCACAATTACGCTTAGAAGTGATGGGAAGAGGTATCGCTTGGCTTGATACAGGAACTCATGAAAGTTTACATGATGCCAGTAAATTTGTTGAGGTGATTGAATCGCGCCAAGGGTTGAAAATTGCTTGTGTCGAAGAAATTGCCTTTTTATTAAATTACATTTCACGTGACGCATTTATTGAATTGATTGAAGAATATCCTCAAAGCCAATATCGTTCCTATCTTGAGAGCATATTAATGAGAGAGTTTGCATGAGAAATATTTTAATCACAGGCGGTGCCGGGTTTATTGGAAGCCACGCTGTTGCACATTTTCTAACCCATTACTCAGATTATACCATTATTAATTTAGACAAACTAAGCTATGCTGCTTCAATTGAGAATATGGCTACTTTTGCAAGCCATCCACGTTATATTTTTGTCAAAGGTGATATTAGTGACTCGGCTTTAATAGATAAATTATTTGTAGATTATGATATTAGCGGCGTTATTCATTTTGCTGCAGAATCTCATGTTGACAATTCCATCCATCAACCAGATATCTTTGTTAAAACAAATATAGTAGGAACGTTTACGTTATTAGAAGCTGCGCGTAAATACTGGAAAAATAACACCACAAATCGGTTTCATCATATTTCTACGGATGAAGTGTATGGCAGCTTGGGTATGGATGGTTTTTTTAGCGAAGATAGTCCCTATGCCCCAAATTCACCTTATAGTGCAAGCAAGGCAAGTGCAGATCATTTAGTGAGAAGTTATTTTAAAACTTATGGCTTAAATGTAGTGATAACCAATTGTTCAAACAATTATGGCCCTCATCAACATAAAGAAAAGCTGATCCCGACCATCATTAGAAATGCTTTAAACAACTTACCTATCCCCATTTATGGTAATGGTAAGAATGTGAGGGATTGGTTGTTTGTGAAAGATCACTGCTTAGCCATCGATAAAGTTTTTCACCACGCGAAAACCGGGGAACAATTTAATATTGGTGGCAATCAAGAACTTTCTAACATTGAACTTGCGACCCTTATCTGTAAGCTGTTGAATGAGTTTAGACCACTTGCAAAGGGTAAAGATTATTGCTCGTTATTACAATTTGTTTCGGATAGGCCAGGGCATGACTTTAGATATGCAATTAATAGTCAAAAAATACAACAACAGTTAGGCTGGCATGCATTAACGGATTTTATTTCAGGGTTGAATCAAACTTTAAATTTCTATTGTGCGTTAACTTAATTAACTCATTTGTAATTTAACAGTTGCTCTTGCCGCTAAAACAAAAGATAATATGAATATCGTAACCTTAATTGCAAATGAAAAAGATGTCTGATATTTCGCCTCGCATTGATATTGCCTTTAAAAAGATTTTTGGTGTTGAAGAAAATAAAGATTTATTGATTTCCTTAATTAATTCAATCGTGTCTGAGGATGATCAAGTCTCTGATATTGTGTTATTAAACCCTTACAATCCACAAAATTTTAGAGATGATAAAATGTCTATACTAGATATAAAGGCGAAGGGGGTGGAGGGTAAAAGATTTAATATTGAAATCCAAGTTGCTGACGAAGCAGATTATGATAAAAGAGCGCTTTATTATTGGGCTAAACTATATACAGAACAACTAAAGAAGGGTGATGACTATAGTTCGTTATCAAAAGCCATTGGCATCCATATACTTAACTTTACCAGTATCTTAGAAACTAATAAATATCATAATGTATTTCATCTTACCGAAAAAGAAACCAGAATTCCTTACTTTAAAGATCTAGAATTGCATACGATTGAACTTAAAAAATTTTCAGGCAGTACCAGTACCGAGCTTTCTGAACTCTTAACTAAAATAAGATCCTCTTTGGATCTTTGGTTGGCGTTTTTAACGCGCTTTGACTTACTCAATGATAAAAATTTGCCAAAAGAACTTAATCAAAGTCACTTGCAAAAAGCATTAAACGTCATAAATGTTATGAACTTTACTCCCGAAGAGAGAGAGGCCTATGAAGCCCATTTAAAGTGGTATCAAGTTGAAGCCAATACGCTAAAGAAAGCAGAGGCACGCGGTGAAGCACGTGGTGAAGCACGTGGCATTGAAATTGGTAAAGCTCAAGGAATTAGTATTGGAGAAAAGTTGGCAATAGAAAAGATGGTACTCAGTATGCTTGAGAAAGGATGCAATCTAGAATTGATTCGTCATATCAGTGGATTAACAAAAATGGAACTTAATAAACTCGTCAATGCAGCTGAAAAAGTAAGTGAAAAAATAGAATAATAATTAAATTTTCAATTTAATAAATTATGCTTTTAGTAAAAGAGATTGTATCTTTAAGAAGGTGCGATACAAGGGCCCATACTTTAAAATACAATAAATGGCTCTAAAACCATCTTTCCAACCTATTTTTTTCCCTTCTTTGTAAGTGCGTCCATAGTATGATATCCCCACTTCATAAATACGAATATCAGGTAAACGCGCAATGTGGGCAGTGACTTCTGGCTCAAAACCGAAACGCTGTTCTTGTAAAGGTAAGCTTTGGATAATATGGCGTTTAAAGGCTTTGTAACAGGTTTCCATGTCCGTCAAATTAAGATTGGTAAACATATTGCTTAATAAGGTTAAAAATTTATTTCCCATTGAATGCCAAAAATACAATACTCGATGAGAATCTCCACCTATAAATCTGCTGCCATAAACCACATCGGCTTTGCCATTAAGCAGGGGCGCGAGCAACTTAGGGTATTCTTGCGGTGAATATTCCAGATCTGAATCTTGAATGATGACATAATCGCCAGTGGCGTGCAAAATGCCGGTATGAAGCGCTGCTCCTTTTCCTTTGTTGTGAGGATGGTGGATAAGGATATCAATCTGAGGTTTGAGGGTGGTTTCAAGCAGGGTTTCAACCCCATCTGATGAGCCATCATTAACCACAATGATTTGCAGTTTCCCTTCAATCGGAGACTGGCGAACGGCTTCTAACAATTGTGCAATCGTATTTTTTTCGTTATAGCAAGGAATAATAACTGAAAGTACAAAACTCATTGCGCAACAACACTTTCAGTTCTTTCTAATAGTGCACTAAAATAACTAATGGTTCGCTGTAAACCCGTAGTAAGATCAACTTTGGGTTCCCACCCTAATTGTGCTTTAGCTTTGCTAATATCGGGGCAGCGTTGTTTAGGATCATCGACTGGTAAAGGGTGATAAACAAGACGAGAATTGCTTGGAGTTAAAGTTAAGACAAGCTGGGCTATTTCATTCATTGATTTTTCAATAGGATTTCCAATATTCACTGGCGTATGTAAATTAGGTTTTTCCATTAAACTGATTAAGCCCGAAATTTGATCGTCCACATAGCAAAAAGAACGGCTTTGCTCACCGCTGCCATAAATAGTCAGTGGTTTATTTTGTAATGCTTGCACAATAAAATTGCTCACAACTCGTCCATCATCTTTGCACATTTTGGGACCGTAGGTATTAAAAATACGTGCAATACGAATATCTACCTGATGCATGCGATGATAATCCATAAATAAAGTTTCAGCGCAACGTTTACCCTCATCATAACAAGCGCGAGGTCCAATACAGTTAACATTACCCCAATATTCTTCTTTTTGGGGATGCACATGGGGATCGCCGTATACCTCACTGGTAGAGGTGAGCAAAATTGGCACTTGCAAATTTTTTGCAAGTTCAAGCATATTTAAAGCGCCTAGAATATTTGTTTTCGTTGTTTGTATTGGATCACGTTGATAATGCGGCGGGCTTGCAGGACAAGCAAGATGATAAATAGCATCTACGTCTAGGTTGATTGCTTGGCACACATCATGTTGGATTACTTTAAAGGTAGGATATCTTAGTAGCGCACTGAGATTTTCTTTTTTACCTGTGTAGAAATTATCAAGACAGGTAACTTGTTTCCCTTGTTCCAATAAACGCTGACAAAGGTTTGATCCTAAAAAGCCAGCCCCACCCGTGACCAATACTTTAATAGTTTCTTTCATGGCACCACCTATCACTAAAAGGACATCCATTTAAGGAAAGGAAGTTTAGCACGCACGCTTGAATTAAATCTATGTTGTGTCAGCCATTCCCGCTAGGAATGGCTTCCTTGTTTATATGCGGCGCAAAAGCATCGCTTTTACTTGCAATCAAGGGGGAAAATGTCGATTCTCTCCCTTGATAATCCCCCATCGCTTGAAATCAACAAGCTTAGCAGGAATTGTTGATGCTGCGTATCTTTGACAGCATCCACTTTAGCCTTTATTGTGCTGCCATATTTTGATCAAGGAAGGTGGTTATTTAATTAACATGAATATAACAGTTTATGGCTCTGGTTATGTAGGATTAGTTATTGCAGCTTGTTTCGCGGAAGTCGGACATAAGATCATTTGTATGGATGTAGATGAAGCCAAAATTGCCAAGCTTAAGCAAGGTATCATACCCATTTATGAGCCTGGATTAGAAACTGTTGTACAAAACGCTTTAGACAAAAACCTACTTTATTTCACAACCGATGCCTTTACTGCAGTCAGGCACGGAGAATGTCAATTTATTGCAGTTGGCACCCCACCTGATTCAGAAGGTCAAGCTGATTTATCGTATGTGATTGATGTTGCCAAATCCATTTCAAATCACATGACGGCGTATACGGTGATTATTAATAAATCAACCGTTCCCATTGGTACTGCAAATAAAGTTAAAGAAGTGATATTGAAAGGGTTAAGCGAGCGAAAAGTACAGATCCCTTTTGATGTGGCATCAAACCCAGAATTTTTAAAGGAAGGCGCAGCATTAAGTGATTTTAGAAACCCCGATCGTGTGATATTGGGTATCGATAGCAAACAAGCCGAAGAAAAATTAAGAAAGTTATATGCGCCTTTTGGGCATGAAGATAAACGTTTAATGGTGATGGATATTACTTCTGCTGAGCTAACCAAATATGCTGCTAATGCGATGCTTGCTACCAAAATTAGCTTTATGAATGAAATGGCCAATCTAGCAGAGAGAGTTGGGGCAGATATTGAAATGATCCGCGAGGGTATAGGTGCTGATCCGCGCATTGGTGAACATTTTATTCATGCTGGGTGTGGCTATGGTGGATCTTGTTTTGGCAAAGATATTCAGGCACTCATTCACACTGCAAAGTCATATCAGAGTTCTTCAGCAATTATTGAAGCCGTTGAGCGCACCAATGCGGTTCAAAAACGCGCTATTTTTGAAAAGATGAAGACTCATTTTCAAGGGGATTTTACCAACAAAACATTTGCGATTTGGGGACTTGCGTTTAAGCCAGAGACCGATGATATGCGTGATGCTCCAAGCCAAGTGTTGTTAAATGCTTTGTGGGAAGTTGGTGCATCGGTGCAGGTTTATGATCCAAAAGCGATGCATGAAGCACAAAAAATTTTTGGGAATAAGCAAGGTATTGCTTATTGCACTACCTTGTTTGAAGCTTTGGAAGGAGCAGATGCCTTAGTGGTACTGACAGAATGGCAACTTTTCAAAAAACCAGATTTTACTAGAATGAAAAATATTTTATTGCAGCCGGTGATCTTCGATGGCAGAAATATTTACGATCCAAAATATTTGGCGCAGCTGGGTTTTAGATATTATGGTATTGGCAGAGGCAATGTGGTTAGTGAGCAGGTTTAAAGACTAAGTGCTTTCGGGATAAAAAATTCCATCCAAAAGCAATACCCATTGCTAGGATTTTGCCAAGTATGACCGTTAACCCAAGAAATTCAATGGCTACAAATAGGCTCGCATGGTGGATAGATAAACCTATCCCACTGACGAAGTAAGTGAGCAATATTTGAGTTTTTGCAGCTCGAGCTTGTGCAAATGTGAATACGACGAAATGACACAAGAGATAGTTAACTAATGTTGCTATAAAAAAACTCATCGTAGCAAGGATTAAGTAATGGTAGCTGAGGAATTGTGCAAATAAAAAAAATAAGCTGATATCAACGATGGCAGCGACAGCACCAACCATCATATATTGGTAAAGTTTAGGATCACATATTAACGTTAGGATCATTTTTTTCATCAAATAAGAGTAACGAATAGCCAATGGACTTTCAACCCACTGTCTCAATTATTATTGCTGTTAAAAATGCAAAAGTGTTATTGCAAGAAACTCTTCAAAGCATTCGCATGCAGCAATATCCTTTTTTAGAAGTGATTGTGATTGACGGAAAATCAACCGATGGAACGCAGGATGTGATAAATGAAAACAAAGATGTGATTAAGGTTGGTTTGAGCGAAGCCGATAATGGCATTTCAGATGCGTTTAACAAAGGCCTTCAACATGCAAGCGGTGACTATATTAATTTTCAAGGCGCAGGCGATATTTTATATGCCTCAAATTGCATTTCTCAATTGTTTAAGGGCATTGATGCAAGTGTTACCCTTGTTTGTGGGAAAGTGTTACGCGTTGATGAAGATGGCATTACTCCCATTTGGGCTGCACCAAAAACGTTTAAACCATTTAATGCGCGTTCGCTGTTGTTTAAAATGAGTTTACCTCATCAAGGTTTATTTACGCATCGCTCTTTTTTTGAACGCTTTGGTCAATTTGATACCACTTTGAAATTTGCAATGGATTATGATTTGCTCCTTCGGGCCTTTTATCAGTTTCCTAAAACAATGGTTAAGGATATTTTTATTTCAAAATGGCGAGCAGGTGGTGTTGGAAAAAATAAAATTTTCGATATTTTCGATGAATATCATCGTATTAAAGCAAACAATCAGATTGCTTCCCCCTTGACATTAAAACTAATAGATAAGTTTAGCCGCACAAAATATATGATTAAAAATAAGCTTGGATTGGCATATTAGATGAAAGCTATCATAAATTTATTACGTTACATTTATCAAAATAATGCATGGTATGAGTTTCCTTTTCGAGTTTGTCAGGCAATATGGTATCAATGTCAAAAGCGATTATTGCGAAAAATCTGCGTTAAAACATTGTTTAATGGAACAAAGATATTTTTATTTCCAGGTAATCCTGTTTGTTCAAGCTTTGTTTATACCAAAATTCCAGATAAGCAAGAAATTATAGCCCTAAGATCTTTATGTGATAACAATACTATTTTTCTTGATGTGGGTGCCAATGTGGGAGCTTATTCTTTGCTATTATTAGATAAAGTAAAAACAGTTTATGCATTTGAAGCTCACCCAACCACTGCAAAATATTGCAAAATGAATTTTCTTTTAAATCAACTAAATGAAACGCAAGTGCTTGAAGTTGCTGTAAGTGATAATAATGAAGATAAGTTTTTTTCAAACAAGGCGCAAGGTTGCCCAACAAATCAAGTCGTATCTAGCCAGAATAATTCAATTAAAGTAGCGGCAATCAGTTTAGATCAATTTATTCAATTGCAAAATTTTAAACCTTTATCATTTATTATTAAAATCGATGTTGAAGGCTATGAGGCCGAAGTATTTAAAGGGGCACAAATTTTATTAAGAGATTATTTTGTGAAGGGGATCATTTTCGAAAAGTTTTCAAGTAAAAATAATGAAATTATTAAAATGTTGGGTGAATTTGGCTTTGAAGTTAAGCCTATAGGCAACAATAATATGTTAGCAGTAAAAGCATTATGAAAATAAGAACTTTAGCAATTAAGCATGCAGATTTGATAAGTTACGGTTTAATTTTTATGTTAACGTTATTGCGGGTATTAACAACCAAAGTGATCGCGTGCCCAGCTGATTTTGATTGTAATTCTTATATACAGATGGCAAATCATCTGGGATATGATCCTGACATTTTGCCGCATCATGCAATGCGAATTTTTCCTTCCTATGCTGCCCATCTTTTAACACTGCTTGGATTTTCGCTGCCAATGGCATTTAGGGTTTTGAGTGATAGTACCTATATCCTTTTTGGTTGCCTCGCATTTTGGTCATTGCGTCAAAACGGCGTTAAATACCTTATTGCTTTAAGCTTTACAATGCTTTGTTTAGCACCGCATCATGCGATGCGAATTCCTTTGCAAAATGTTTATCAGTTATGCGATATTCTGACATATCCCTTAGCATTGCTTTTATTACATTTTTCTCTCAAGTGCCAGCAGCGGGTGGTATTTTTACTTGCTATCGTTGCGCTTTTTACGAAACAAACCTTGTTTGGTCTTGGTGGACTATCTTTGCTTTATTGCTTTTATAAGACCAAGCGCATTGAAATTATTGTGTATATCGGTGTTTTGGCTGGTACTTATTTATTATTGCAAGATTATTATCATGCTTTTTCTATTGTAAGCCATCATCTTATTCCAGAATCAACTTTTTTTTCAGCGTCTCACTTAGGGTGGATTTTAAACGATTCAAGACTGATTGAATTGTTTATTCCCTTGCTGCCTTTTTTAGTAGTGTACGCAAAACAAACCTTTATGTTTTTATTGCGTTCTTGGCATGTGGGCTTTTATATGGGTGTCATTATTTGCCAACCGCTTATTGCTTATCATTTAACTGGAAACAATTTTCAAAGACTTGCGTTGCAAGGAATTTGGCTGGTTTACTTCATTGTTGGACTTGTGAGTGTTTCACGTCAGTGGCCTAAAAAATTTGAGTATGGTGTCCTCATTTATTGTTCGGCTATCTACTTCACTTGGGGAATGTCGCAGCGAATCGTGTTGACTGAGCTATTTACCTTGTTCAGTCTTGCTTATTACTTTGTTAGACAATTTTCTAGCTATAGAAGTATTCAACTTAAATCATCCTAAGGTGCCCCATTTCAGCTTTCCTGTGTCAGGTTTACCCCTGCTTCAGATAAATGGATAGATTATTCAGACTAAAAAATCTCGATCTAAATTTGTAAGTGATATAGTTAAGAATTGTTTTTATGGGCGTTAATTAGTGTATTTGCCCAAAAATGTGGTTAATTAACTTAATTTTGGTGGTACTATGATTGGGATTTTAAACAAACTTGCTGAAACGTTAAAGAACATTCAAATTAACAACAATGTTAACAGCTTACGCCAGCTTGACAGCGCTTTTTGTGTCGCACGAACGGATGTACACAAAATTGTTTGGGAAAAAAGATACCCCGTTGATTTTAGAACCCACCCGGCAAATGAAAATTTAAAGCTCATTGCTTTAAAGTTAAATGAAGTTTTGGCTTTAAACACCAGCAAAAAGTGTCCGCACTTAGTATTTGAAGTAATTCAAGCTATTAGTTTGTTGAAAATTCCAATGGATTTTCCACTGACAATGAATGATAAAACCATACAGCTAGATAGCATTTTGTCTGAAATTTGTAAAAAAGCAGCAATAACAATAATCAATGATCCTAAAGCAGTTGATCCTTCTACGTACGTTGCAATTTTGTTAGCGCTTGAGCATGTTAATATCGATTCATCTGCAGCATTGCGCGAAAATGCTCAGAAACTTATTTTTTCCTGCTTAAAAAATGCTAGTGATAGTATCATTGCACAAAATCAGGATAATCCTAAATATAATGCCGAGCGTTGTATTGTATTATTACGTAGTAACGCTGTGCTTAGTATTCAAAATGATGGAACTTATCATAGCGCTTTAAAATATGAACAGCTGGATCACCTTCTTTATTTCATCGACAAGGAAGTTACTGCAGGGAAACTGGTTTTAACGCTTAGCTTAGTGACACAGTTGTATCAAACGTATGCAGCAGATTACTACAATAAAAGAGATAGTTTTCCTCCAACCTTACTGAAAAAAATGAAAACTTTCTTACCTGAATTTAAAAATACAACTAAAAGTTCAGGTTTTGAAATGGATGTAGAGAAATTGGATTTTAAGTCATGGAATGGGATCTTTCCTGCATTTCAAAAATACAATTATATTTCATGGCAAGAAAACTTGAATTTTTCAAATCAGATCATAGACGAAATTGGTTTTGAAACAGACATTTTATTCACACATCCGCAAACAAAAACTAAAATTGCGATTCAAGTCGATGGCGAAGAGTATCATAATTTTAATGTTCATGATAAAGCCAATGAAACTTTGAATAAGCAAACACAGTTTCGAGATTATTGCTTTCACAATGCTGGCTATGAAACAGTTCGTATTACCAAACGCGGAATTGAACACAATATTCCTAAGCTAATAGATAAAATTGTTTTTCCTGTACATTCGGCGTTACAAAGAAATAAATTGGATTCGCTTAAAGAACAAAAAGCTGAACTTGAAAAAAGAAATAATATGCTATTTCAAAATATCAATGAGCAAAAACGCCAACTTTTGAATAGTTCTTCTATAAATTATGATGATCTCTTAAAAGAATTATCTGCCTTAAAACCTACCTTAACTGAATTAGATGAAAACCTTGAGTATTTAGAGCAAAAAATAAACAATAATCGTCATGCGAATTATCAGCAATTGTATGAGCAAAAAAAGACTTTAAATATTAGCTTGAGAAAGGCGCAAGAAAATAAAGAGGTTAAGCTTGAGGAATTGGCTAAAGCTAATTTAAATAATGCCAAAATTGATAAAATGATTAAAGTATTTGATAAGGCTATTAAGGAAATTCTAAAGACACTAAGCGTAATAGCAAGCAAAAACATTTATAATCTAAATTCGGATGATATTAGGGAAATAAATTTAGTTTTAAAAGATCCTACACTTACTGAAATGATAAAGAAAGGGTTGAGTCGAGCTCAAATCAAAAATGCGATAGGACATTTAGAAAAAGTTTTAAATGCATCGCCAAATCCGCTTGAGGAAATGATCGCGCTAAAAAAACATGAAATGGCATGTTTTGAATCCTCGAAGGCCTCACTTGACTCACTTCAATATGATTTGGATATTGCCACTGCAAACTATGATGCAGTTAATTTAGAGTTTCATTCCATTCACGATAAAATGACAAATATTGAAAAATATTTAGAACAAAAGTTTCCATACAAGAAAGAGTTGGAAAAATTTGAAGATAAAAAGCAAAAAGTGCTTCAAGTCCTAGAAGCGCTTGAAAACAAATTGAAAACTTTTCAAGACTCAAAAAATACCAAAAGCACAGCTTCTTGTTTTTCTTATTCGCAAAAATTAGTATTTAAGAAAAATGACAAAGAAAACTTCATTATTGAACACAAACAATTATTGCAAGCCAGAGTGCAAGCGTTAACAGCTAAGGCTCATCCAGGGTATGTTCAATTCCTAATTGAAGAGGTTTTAACGAAACTAAGAGAGCTGAATGAGCAAAATATCACAGAAATTGAAGGGAAAATATCCACCATTGAAGGATACGTGGGTAATAAAACTAAAATATCCTTAGCGAATCAAATTAAAGCAGTCGAAAATCTTGAGAAATGTACCCCTTTGATTTTTCAGATGAAAGCCCTTTCTTTAAATGACGCCAAAGAAGAAAAGTTATCCTATAGGGCTGCTATGTTAGGAGGAATGAATAAGAGTTTAAAAAAACAATAAAGTTTATACTCTTTTGACGCTCATTCACCCCAGTCATGTACAACCTAAAGTTACACGGCTGGGGATTCGTTCTCTTGCCGCCTAGCCTAAAATCAAAATGGCGTGAGTATAGCAGAACAAGTTAGTTTTTTTTCTTTGCTACCACGATATTATCTAAGTACAAGTCTGGGTTAGATGGTAGCAATTTACCTGCAAGGATCCCAATAAAGGTAATTGGCGCCATCAGCAGCAAGCAAACAAGTTGGTTCCAATAACCATTGTGTGTAAATAGTTTTTTATAAAGATAAGCGTTGATGAGCTGAAAAATAATGGCTAAGTTATCAACGGATTTTTTAAAAGCAATGATTTCAAAGCCATGCTCTTTTAATAAGGTAATTAAAGCAAAAGAAGAATATCTCGCAAAATCATAAGGTTGTTCATGTTCATCCCAAACAAAAGGGACACTAAGCATAAGAGTGCCATTAAGCTTGAGTACCCGATGAATTTCTCGTAAGAATAAATTGGGATGAAACACATGTTCAAACACTTGATGTGCTACCACACTGTCCATGGAAGCTTCTTTAAAAGGAAAATGTTGCCCATCATAGTAATAATCGGCTTTTTTAAATTGACGATTTTCTGGGGTATCTAGTTCAAGACCGATATACTCACTGGCCTTACATAAATTTTGATAAGGTTTTTGACCACAGCCTATATCTAAAGTTTTACCTTGAATGTAGCTGCCTAAACCTGCAATTGCTTGGTATAAACCTTTTCTTGCTATGAAGTAAGGATTGACAAAAAGGCCCCACCAAGAAGGTATAAAGTTCTGAGATAATATTAAATTGACGCACTTGTCTTTTAACTTCAACATGAGTTATTTGCCACTTTAATACTTGGCTTTTGCACAAAAAGTGTCGTTGATTCGCGTTGTTGGATCACTTCATTTAATTCATAAGCGAATAATTTAGCCCATTGCTGATGACCAATTTCAGACAAATGAATTTCATCATGATAAATTTTTTCGATGTCACTTTTACTCAGTTTAGGCAAAATATCTTGTATATAAATAGCCTTTAGGCCGTACTTTATCAACCCATTTTTAATAATATCATCTTTCTTTTCAAACCCCAGCAATTGTGAACGAGTCGGGGTAATGAAAATAAGATGATCTCTATCATTTTGTTTAAGAAAAGTGTCAAGATCTTTTAAATTTCTAAGCGCAATATTCACAACTTTTGATTTATCGTTGGCGGATACAAAATGAGTAGTCGGAGTTTTTTTCAAATTTAATTGATAAATAATAAATTGATAGAACTCTTCCAGCGGGTAAGTAGGTTTTCTTGTCCAATAAGGTTGACCGCCAATACGATTAAGTCCTCGATAAAAGTCTCCTTCAGGAAAAACACTGACATAAACTTGCGCGGGTAAGAAAGCCATTTCTTTAATAAAAGCATGAACATTGTTGACACCCCAACCATTAACACCCGCATTAGCACTGTGGTATTGGGGAAAATAGTTCACGACTAATTGAGAAAACAATTTTTCATTAGAAATATAACTACCACCATAGGTAACAGAATCACCAAGGAAAAGGATCTTGTGATGAAAGTCCGTCATTTCCCAGTCATGATTGGCCCTTAATCCCAAATTATTGGTTTTAACAACTTGATGAGGATGCCTTGCTACATGTTGATTTGGTAAGGGGCGATAACCAAAAATGGGGCTTGCCTCATAGACGATGACTTTGCCTAAGCCAAACAGTGAACCTGCTAATTTATTTAATATAAAAAAAGTCACTATTAACAATAGGGCACTTATCATGGTTAACGTGACTTTAGGGTAACGTTCAAATAGGCTCTTTTTCATATTGCTTTAAAACAAGGTGTAGATAAAGGGTGCGACAACGGAACCTTGTGTTAACACAATTAATGCACCAAGCAATAGTAAAAGGATAATGATAGGTGCTAACCAGAATTTTTTTCGGGTTCGCATGAAATGCCATAAATCAACTAATATTTCCAACATTAATAAGGTCTCTCCATATGATTAGCCGATCGATGACTGACGTTTGTTCGATAAGAATCTATCGAGTCATCGAACTTAAGATTAAGCAGATCTTTTCCGAGTAAACGCATCACTATTCCCATTGGCGTAATTAAGCCATAAAAGATAATGCCTAAAATAATGCGCGTATTTATCCAACCTAGCAAACCACCCAGCTTCATCCAGGGGGTATAAATGAGGTTCAACCAATGGGGGGCAATGAGGGTAGGAATGAATAGAAAAAAAGCAGCAAGATAAGGCCAAAGGGGGATATGTGTTTCTTTTAGATAAGGTAGGAGTAAACCAAAAAAAGCCACTAAACCCAGACTCAAGATTAAACCAAATTTTCGTAATTGTGTCTTATCAACGTTTTCTTGCATTTTTTTTCCTAATCAAGCGCAAATTCTTCACGCCAGTTCACTTTTTCTTGCCAAGCAGGCTGTTCAGATTTTTTGAGAATACAATTTTCAATAACAAGGTAATCCATTTCAGTGCGCATAAAACAACGCAATGCATCTTCCAAAGAACAAACGATTGGCTCGCCTCGAACATTAAAGGAGGTATTAATTAGCACCGGGCATTGGGTGAGTGTCTCAAAAGCATCGAGTAGGTGATAAAAACGCGGATTTGTTTCTGCGTGTACTGTTTGAATGCGTGCAGAATAGTCAACATGAGTAATGGCAGGCAAGGTTGAGCGAGCGACATTTAATTTTTCAATGCCAAAGAGCGCTTGATCATTGGCAATAAGCCGATGTTGTACTGCAATGGGGGCAACCATCAACATATAAGGGCTAACACCAGTAAAATCAAACCATTGTGCCACTTTCTCAGCTTTAACAACAGGGGCAAATGGCCTAAAGGATTCTCGATATTTGATTTTTAAGTTCATAATCGATTGCATTTTGGGGCTGCGCGGGTCGCCAAGGATAGATCGGCCACCTAAAGCTCTTGGACCAAATTCCATTCGACCTTGAAACCAACCAATCACATTTTCATTGGCAATCAATTCGGCAACAAGCGGCATTAAGGCCTCATCATCAAGCACACGGTATTTTGCCTTGACACTGTCTAAATAAGTTTGAACTTGGCTTGAGGTATAGTGAGGACCTAAATAACTACCGGACATCGCATCATGGTTTTGGGGAGTTCTTTTTTCACCAAGATATTCATGCCAAGCACAAAGAGCAGCACCAAGTGCCCCACCTGCATCTCCTGCAGCAGGTTGCACCCAGATCTCTTTAAATATTTTGGCTTGCTGTATTTTACCGTTGGCAACACAATTGAGTGCTACCCCACCAGCAAGGCAGAGATTGTCCGTTTGTAGTTCTTTTTGAGCAGTTTTAGCAAGCTTAAGTACGATATCTTGAGTTACCACTTGAATTGAACTGGCAATATCCATCTCGCGCTGGGTGATAGGGCTTTCTGGTTTTCTGGGGGGACCACCAAAAAGCTTTTCAAATCGCGAATGTGTCATTGTAAGACCAGTTGGATAATTAAAGTAAGATAGATCAAGCCTAAAGGTCCCATCCGCTTTGAGATCAAGCAAATGATCATAAATGATATCAACGTATTTAGGTTGGCCATAAGGAGCAAGACCCATTAACTTATATTCCCCTGAATTAACTTTAAAACCTGTGTAATAGGTAAAAGCGGAATAAAGTAATCCCAAGGAATGGGGGAAATCGAGTTCCCATTGTGGAATAAGTTGGTTTTTTTCACCTAACCAAAGTGAGCTGGTGGCCCATTCACCCACACCATCCAGACAAAGCACGGCTGCTTTTTCAAATGGACTTGGGAAAAAAGCGGATCCGGCATGGGCTTGATGATGTTCACTAAAAAGGATGGATGGGATTTTTTTGCAGCCAAGGTTGAGTTTGATAAAAGATTTTTTTAATAAATCTTTTAAAAAGAATTTTTCTTTTAGCCAGATGGGCATGGATTGCACGAAGGATGAAAACCCTTTAGGGGCAAAAGCTAGGTAGGTTTCTAAAAGGCGCTCGAATTTTATAAAGGGTTTATCATAAAACACAATAAATTGAATATCTTTTAAAGAGAGATTAGCTGCTTTTAAGCAGTATTGAATGGCATGTTCTGGAAAGCGCGGATCATGTTTTTTGCGGGTAAAGCGTTCTTCTTGTGCTGCGCTGACTACTTTTCCATTAAGCACTAATGCTGCTGCGCTATCGTGATAAAAGGCTGACAAGCCTAGAATTGCCTTATTCAAACTTAAATCCTTAGTTCCCTTTTTGGAAAAGGAGTGTATCTAAATTGCCATGTTTGCGCCAGCTTAACCATTACGGCAAAATACCCTCAATTTTAGATCCGTGAAACAAGAAGATAATGTATAGCAATAAGTTTGAAAGAATACTTAAATGCCCGCTCACGCATGCAGAGTTAAGGATCTTAACCGAAAATGAATTAAAGGCCATTAATTTGCGTATTCAACAAGGAGAGATGACGCAATATAACAAAGAAATATTTCAACGACCCTTACAAGGCGCTTTAAAAGTACAATACCATGATCTTTACTATCCTGTGCAAGAAGGTATTTATTGCTTACTCAAGCAAAATGCCATTTTTGGTAAGTTTGCTGTTAATAATGAGGTAATCGACGCTACAAAATCGCAAGTCAAGCAATTTTATGACGATATCGGTTGGCAACAAAATAATGGCGTGTATCAAGATGCAAAAGATTCAGAAGATCTCAGAACTATTTCTGATGAATATATTCAGCGCTGCCATCAACGACTAAATAAGTTTATTCCTAAATCTGGTGAATATTTGCTTGATATTGCATCCGGTCCCATTCAATATCCAGCCTACCTTACTTACTCTGAAAATTTTGAATATCGAATTTGTGCCGATATTTCTTGGCAAGCATTATTGGAAGCAAAAACAAAATTAGGTAAAAAAGGGCGTTACCTATTATGTGATGTAACGAATTTACCCATTAAGGATAATACCATTGATGCTCAGGTTTCATTACATACCATTTACCATGTGCCAGCCTTAGAACAAGCAATGGCTTTTTCTGAACTTTATCGGGTTTTAAAACCAGGTGGTGCTTCTGTTGTTGTTTATAGTTGGGGCGCACGCTCCCTTTTAATGAATTTACTCATGTTACCTTTCAAAGCTGCATCAAAGCTTAAAAGGACAATAAAGATGACTAAAGCAAATTCTTTATATTTTTACACTCATAGTTTTCAATGGTTTTGTCAAGAGATCCAACCGAAATATCAAACACAACTTTACCCTTGGCGCAGTGTCAATGTGCCATTTCTCAAGTTATATATTCATGGCTTACCAGGGCGTTGGTTGTTACGCTTTATTTATGCGATGGAAGAGCGCTTCCCCAAATTAATGGGCAGAATCGGTGCTTATCCGCTTTTTGTTAGTAAAAAATAACATATATGAAACGCTATGATTATTTGTTTGTGACTCATTTGCCGGCATTTTATAAAGTTAACCTTTATAATCAGCTTGCCAAACACTGTGCGTTATTCGTCATCTTTATTGCAGATGGCTCCACTATTAGAACAAAAGATTTTACGCAGGAGCAATTTGAATTCTCTTACTGTATTTTAAATAAAGGAATGCTTGAAAAGAGAACAAGATGGAAAAGCTTAATAAAATTGAGTCACTGTTTAAAAAATATACATTTTCGCAAACTCGTGGTAGGCGGGTGGGATCTGCCAGAATTTTGGTATTTGATAATGGCACATCAGAAAACACGCAATTGTTTGGCGCTAGAATCTTCCATTTATGAAAGCGTGATTGATGGTTGGCGTTATTGGATAAAAAGGTTATTTTTATCTCGAGTCGGCTTCGTTTTTTCTTCAGGACAAGCGCACAAAGCCTTACTCGATGCTTTAAGATATGCCGGTGTCATTAAAACCACTTTAGGGGTTGGGCAATTTAATTATCATATCAAAAATGACAAGCCAAAATCTTTTTCTGGCAAATTTTTATATGTCGGTAGATTTGCGCCTGAAAAAAATTTGATATTTCTTTTGCAGGTTTTTGCAAAGTTGCCCCAATATACCTTAACTTTAATAGGTATGGGCCCCGAGCAAGCGGCCCTTGAGAAAATTAAAACAAATAATGTCACTATCAAAGGCCATATTCCAAATGAGTTACTGAGTGAGGCCTATTTGACTCATGATGTTTTCATTTTACCCTCCTTGCGGGAACCTTGGGGTTTAGTGGTTGAGGAAGCGCTATTTCATGGTTTGCCTGTTGTTGCTTCAAATCAAGTCGGTTGTGCTAAGGATTTAGTTGAAAACACCCATGCAGGAGTTTTATTTGTACCCACCGATGAACGCTCTTTGCAAAATGCGCTAACTTTTGCACAAAATCATTTTGAAGATCTTAAAGACAATGCTGCTGTGATTGATTTTAAAGTGCGCGATGAAAAGCAGATACAACAATACATCGAGGTGTTGTTATGAAAATCCTTGTTGTTCATAATGCTTATCAGTCGCATCAGCTTGGCGGTGAAGATATTATTGTGAAGCAAGAATTTGCTGGTTTAACTGATATTTTAGGTGAAGATAAAGTATTTCAATATAGTATAGGCAATGATGATATTCGTTTTGGTCCTTTATTGAAAAATATATGGGGCGATAAAAATCACTATCAGCAAATTTTTAATTTGGTAAAAAAGCACAACATTGAGATAGTGCATGTTCATAACTTTTTTCCGCTTTTAACTCCAAGTGTTTTTGCGGGCGCAAAAGCAGCTGGTGCAAAAGTTGTTCATACTTTACATAACTTTAGATGGTGGTGTAGTTCAGGTATTCTATATCGAAAAGAAAAGGGCATTTGTGAACAATGCATCAATAAGAAATTTGGCTGGCCTGCAGTGGTGCATGGCTGCTATCGTGGTTCAAAGATGCAAAGTTTAGCAGCAAATTTGGCGTTTTTTTGGTATAAAATTAAAAAATATGGTGATAATATTGATGCTTATTTTGTTTTAAGCCAATTTCAACAGCAAAAATTAAGTCAATTATTACCTGCAAAAAAGCTGTTTTTGAAACCAAATGTTATCAGTAAACCGAATAATTCTATTGCAAAACAACACAAACGAGATTTTCTTTTTGTTGGTCGACTTGAAGAAGCAAAAGGGATTGAGTTATTGTTATCTACTTGGGAAAAGCTTCCTAAAGGCTTTAAATTAAAAGTCATCGGCACAGGAAATAATCTGCTTGAGCAGCGTTATAAAAGCGATAATATTCAATTTCTAGGAAAATTACCACATGACCAAGTATTAACGCATATGATGCATGCAAAGTACTTTATTCATAGCTCACTGGCCTTTGAAACCTTTGGCTTAACGGCGCTTGAAGCACTTTCTGTTGGAACGCCAGTCATTGCCATTAATCGAGGACCCCGCGCTGAATACATTCAATCTGATAAAAATGGCTTTTTAGGTGAACCCCATGAGTTAAAAGATATGATTTTAAAGGCTTATGACTATGCTGATTATGAAGTCATGAGTCAACAAGCATTTGAAAGTGCAAAACCCTTTTATGCTGAAAATGTGCTTGCCAAGCAAGTAGCACTCTATCTGCAAATTTTAAGTGCCAAATAAATGAAAAAACCGCTTATTTCAATCATTACTGTAAGCTTCAATAGTCAAAACACCATTGAAAGAACAATACAATCTGTGCTGTCTCAGGATTATACACCGATTGAATATATTATTGTCGATGGTGCTTCAAGCGATCAAACATCCGCTATCATCAAAAAATACCAAAATAAACTTGCACTATTTATTTGCGAGCCAGATGAAGGGATTTATGATGCCATGAACAAAGGGATAAGAAGTGCAAGGGGAGAAGTGATTGGTTTGCTCAATGCCGATGATATTTATGCCCATCCTTTTGTTATCTCAAAAGTGGCAAAAGCCATCATGCCTTATGATGCTTGTTACGGCGATTTAATTTATTTCAAGGATAAAGATCCAAATAACGTCGTGCGATATTGGCGTTCATCTGAGTTTAAGCAAGGTGCCTTTGCAAAAGGATGGTCTCCACCCCATCCCACTTTTTTTGTTAAACGTCATATTTATTCACAGTATGGTTTATTTAATACCAATTACTCAATGGGGAATGATGTGGAATTGATGATGCGTTTTTTAGAAAAACATCAAATTAAGAGCTGTTATATACCTGAAGTTTTAGTGAAAATGCAATTAGGTGGTGTATCTAATGCGGGTCTTAAAAATATCTTTATTCAAAACAAAAATATTTTACGTGCAGCTCGTTCTTTAAATATACCCCTATCGCCTTTAACTTATGTATTTTATAAATTTTTCAATAGAGCTATGCAATTTATACAAAAGCCATCGAGAGGTTCACTTTATGTTAAATAAACTTGTCAAAGTACTGGTTACTGGGGCAACAGGATTTATAGGGATACATCTTTGTCGGCATTTGTTAGCTAAAGGTTATCAGGTCGTTGCCATTGGTAGGAAAGCGCAACCTTTGCTCATGCATCAGAATTTGCAATACCATTGTATTGAAAATATCGACAATAATACCGATTGGCGGCATTACCTTAAAGGTGTTAATGTGGTGATTCATCTTGCTGCTAAAGTTCATCATTTGCAGGATAAAGGATTGTCTGGGCTTACACATTATCAAGAAATAAACGTCAAAGGCACGCAGCACTTAGCACGTGTTGCAATACAAAATGAGGTCAAACGATTTATCTTAATTAGTACCATCAAAGTCATTGGTGAGAAAACAATAGAAATGGCGCTTAGAGCAGAAGATCAACCAAGGGCGCTGGATGCTTATAGTTTGTCAAAATTACAAGCCGAGCAAATTTTGCAAGAAGAAGCTAAAAGAAGCGGAATGGAATGGGTTATTATTCGCCCGCCGCTTGTCTATGGCCCAGGAGTTAAGGGAAACTTTGCGCGTTTAAGTCGTCTTGCCCAATCAGCCTTGCCTTTACCCTTGGGGGCGGTGCGTAACCGACGTAGTTTAGTCAGTGTTTATAATCTTTGTAGTTTTATTGAATGTGCCATTAATCATCCTAATGCCAAACGAGAAATATTTTTAGTGTCTGATAACCAAGATCTCTCTACTGCTCAAATGGTGAGTTTAATGCGACATGGATTTGGCAAAAAAAGTCGCCTATTCCCTTTTCCAGTCAATCTTTTAAAGTTGGTTGCATGCTTACTTGGAAAACGCCGTGAAATGATACGATTGGTAGATTCTTTGCAAGTCAATATTGAAAAGTCGATGCGCTTATTAAATTGGCAACCCCCTTTTACAGTTGAACAAGCCATTGAAAAATATACGACGGAAACAAGTCCAAGTGCAAAAACCATATGAGTTATACTCGAACCAGTTTTGAATTTAGGAACAGCCTACTATGATCCGTCTTTGCGAGGAGCGAAGCGACGTGGCAATCCAGTCTTTTTTCTGGATTGCTTCCCCTTCGCTACGTCCTGGGTCACAGACGGATCCTAATTTCAAACTGACGCGAGTATAATGGTTCTTTGACGGTGGTTCCCTTATAATGGCATGTAATGCGATTGAACCAATAATTATTATAGGTTACTAAATTGACTTATATCCTCGATTTACAGCGGCTTTGGGAAACAAACACAAGTACTAATTCGGTGCAAACTAGTGAGGCACGAAAAAAAAATGTGGTATCTGTTATTGTGGTTTGTATTGCCAATGAAAAGTTATTATTGCAGGTTTTGCAGTCTGTGCTAGCGCAGCAATATATTCGAGAAGTTATTATTGTTAATGGAGAAGAAGCACCTTCTTTAGAAGTAAACTTGGCAGCCTTTACCAGACTCTATCCCAAATGTCATGTTGTAACAGCAGACAAAAAAGCAGGACTTGCGGCAGCTTTTAATTTAGGCGCTTCACACGCATCTGGGCAATTTCTTCTTTTCGTTAATGGAAATTGTATTTTACCTAAACATGCGGTTAACACGCTTTTAGCCACAGGGATCCGCAAGCCCACACCGTGGGTTGTTGGTGGCGCGCAGCAAATTCAGGATAAACCTGCATGGGGACGATTAACAAAATTATTCAATGCGTTGGACGTACTGAAGTATGAAAAAAATGATAATGCCTTTTTGCCAGAAGTTTCCTTGCCAGGGGGCGGTTTTCATACATCGAGTTTGGGGCCTGAATGTTTGTTTCTATCAGCCCAATCTTTTTTAGAGCTAAAGGGCTTAGATCGCAAATGTTTTCATAGCACCTTTCACGTTGATTTGTGCTTGAGAGTACACTTTGCAGGTGGGGGTGTCTATCGCGCTAAAGAAGTCGATTTGACGACACCGCCACAGCTTGAACATTCCTTAAGGGATCATATCATGATGGAATGGCAGGCATTGTGTGGGCGATATCATTTCTATAAAAAACATGTCAGTGCCAATACAAGCATCTTCTTAAAAGGATTACATTATGGCAGCTTGGTTTTGCGATTTATGAGCCACTGCGCAAAAAGGTTTTTTACTAACTTAAAAAGACCTTCGCCTAGCATTTAAGGGGTTTTCTTGATAACATCCGCGGTTGCTTATATGGTGGCCTTGCTGGTCCCCTCGCAATGATACATTATGAACCCCGCCAGGCCCGGAAGGGAGCAACGGTAGTAGTGGATTCATGTGCCGGGGTGTGGCTAGCAGGGCTGCCGCCAATCTTAAATTATCAAATTTGCCATTTTTGGTAGGGACGACAAGTGGCTTACCAAGTTTTAGCACGTAAGTGGCGCCCTAAATCATTCGCAAGTCTTAAGGGGCAAGGACACGTGACACGAGCGTTAATGAATGCTTTGGCTCGTGGTGAGCTTCATCATGCCTATCTTTTTACGGGTACGCGTGGTGTTGGAAAAACAAGCATAGCAAGAATACTAGCTAAATGCTTAAATTGTGAGCAGGGCGTGTGCGCAGAGCCTTGTGGTAAGTGCGCTGCTTGCACCAGCATCGATGCAGGACATTTTGCTGATCTAATAGAAGTAGATGCTGCATCTCGTACCCGCGTTGAGGATACACGAGAGCTTCTAGACAATGTGCAGTACGCCCCTGCGCTAGGACGCTTTAAAATATATCTTATTGATGAAGTCCATATGTTGTCTGGTCACAGCTTTAATGCACTATTGAAAACGCTCGAAGAACCACCCCCCCATGTGAAATTCATTTTAGCAACCACGGATCCAGAACGTATCCCAGTGACGGTATTATCTCGTTGCTTAAGGTTCGTGCTTAAAACACTGTCTCAAGCCGAAATGTCAGCGCAATTGGCGCAAATTTTACAAGTAGAAAATATCTCTTATGAGGAACGTGCGCTCAATATCATAGCAAAAGCGGCAACTGGTAGCATGCGAGATGCTTTGAGTGTGTTAGAACAAGGGATTGCTTATTGTAATGGTGCACTGAAGACCGATTTAATTGAAGAAATGTTGGGTTTAAGTTATCAACGTTATATCCCAGCCTTGATAAGTGCGCTTTCCCAAACGGATGTGAAACGGTGCTTGCAGTTGGTAGAAGAGATGGCGGCAATGGGAGCAGATTTTGCCCAAAGTTTGGGATCTCTTTTACAAATATTCCATGCTTTTGCAATAGCACAAGCGGTTGATGCAGATGAAGGGCTTGAGATTTTCGCTGATATACCACCCGAGCTCTTTGACTTAAAAGATAAGTTTGCTCCAGAAGAAGTGCAACTTTTTTACCAAATTGGTTTGTTAGGACAAAAAGATCTGCCATTTGCACCTAGCCCGCGTACGGGTTTTGAGATGACTTTAGTGCGAATGATGGTTTTCAATCCAACAACGTCTTTAACAAATAATGATGAGCCGCAACAAGCGATATTAAAACCAAAGCAAGTTGTGGCAGTAACACAACCCAGTCCAAGTCCAAGTTCAAGTTCAAGTTCAAGTCAAAATCCTCCAGTAGAGTGTAGTGTTAAGGAAACAATGCCATTAGATTTAGATTGGGTTGAAATTACAAATAAGCTACCCTTGTCGGGATTAACGTTGATGTTGGTTAAAAATTGCGAAGTCCTTCGCTTTGATGGTAAGACTTTAACATTAATGTTAGATGCTTCACAAAAAGCATGTCTTAATGCTCAGCGTCAAGCGCAAATTCAAGAAGTTCTGAGTCAATACTTTGCTAAATCTATCAAGCTTTCGATTACGGTTGGTGAGTTAAAAGGTGCTTCACCATTGCAAATTGAGCAACAAAAAATCTTGCAACGAGAAAATCAAGCTAAAGTAGCAATTGAGCAAGATCCCGTGGTGAAAAACATTATTTCTACATTTGGTGCCACAGTTGAGAAAATAACCGTTAATGACGATTCATAAGGGGGAGTTGTGGAAGGTAATAATAAAGATCTACAAGCAATGATTGCATCATTTATGCAAAATGCAAAAAAAATGGATGAGAATATGCGAAGTGCTTATTCAGCACTTGTTGAAAATAAGAATGTAACCGTACAAGGAAAAGCTGGCGGTGAGCTGGTTGTGGCCCATGTGGGCTTAAGTATGCAGGTTGAACGTCTTGATTTGGCACCATCGCTTTTTGATGAACCAAAAGAGGTGATTGCAGAATTGGTTGTGGCTGCGGTTAACCAAGGATTGGCGCTTGCAAAAGCAGCTCTGCAACAGGAGCTAGCTCAAAAAGCAAAGCAAATTGGTTTGCCCCCAGAAATGTTGTCTGCATTTAAGTGAGGCTTCATTGTCATTTAGTCCCTTATTAAAACAATTAATCGAAGCTTTTCGTGTGCTACCAGGAGTTGGTCCCAAAAGCGCACAGCGCATGGCTTTTTATTTACTAGAGCGTGATAGAGAAGGCGGGAAGGCGCTTGCTCAGGTATTGGGACAAGCACTCAAGCAAGTAGGTCATTGTGAAACTTGTCGAACGCTTTGTGAGAAACCAATATGCTTGATTTGTGCTGATTTACAACGTGATCACAGTGTACTTTGTGTAGTTGGTGGGCCTGCGCATGTGGCGGCAATTGAACAAACTGGTGGTTACTTTGGTTTGTACTTTGTATTATCAGGGCATTTATCTCCGATTGATGGCATTGGTCCACAAGAAATCGGGGTAGATACTTTTACGCGTCGTCTGAGTTTGGGTACGGTCAAGGAAGTCGTGTTGGCCACAAATTCTACCGTTGAAGGAGAAGCAACTGCGTATTATCTTGCCGACTTAGTCAAATCCCATGGCATTAAAGTGACAAGGATTGCTCATGGTGTGCCTATGGGCGGTGAACTGGATTACATCGATGGTGGAACATTAGCGAAAGCTTTAATAGATAGAACTTTAGTTTAATTGGAGAAAAAAGTAATGTCCGATGATGTTGTAGAAAAAGAGACACATGGTTTTCAAGCAGAAGTTAAACAGCTTTTGCATTTGATGATTCATGCGTTATACAGCAACAAAGAAATATTTTTGCGAGAACTCATTTCAAATGCTGCCGATGCAGCAGATAAATTAAGATTTGAAGCTATTTCAAATTCAGATCTTTATGAAGGAGATAGCGAATTAGCTATCCATATAGAATATGATAAAGAGGCAAAAACCATCACTATCCGTGATAATGGCATTGGTATGTCCAAGGCAGAAGTGATCGCCAACTTGGGCACCATTGCAAAATCAGGCACACAAGAATTTTTAAATTCCTTAACAGGAGATCAAGCCAAAGATAGGCATTTAATTGGTCAATTTGGGGTTGGGTTTTATTCAGTCTTTGTTGTTGCAGACAAAGTTACCGTCATCACTCGCCGAGCAGGTTTGAGTAGAGAAGAAGGCGTTCGTTGGGAATCCACTGGGGAAGGTAATTACACAGTTGAAACTGTTGACAAAGCAACGCGTGGCACAGATATCATTTTACACCTAAAATCAACCGAAGAAGATTTTTTAAATGGGCTTCGCTTGCGTCATATTGTGACAAAATATTCTGATCATATTAATCTTCCTGTCTACATGAAAAGTGAAGACTATAGCAGCATGCTTAACGAGGAAGAACAAAAAAAGGAAAATACTGAAGAAAAGGAAGAAATTGTCAATCGGGCAAGTGCTCTATGGACAGTGCCTAAAAGTGAAATTGAAGATGAAGCTTATACTGAATTTTATAAACATATCGCTCATGATTTTGAAGATCCCCTCATTTGGGCGCACAATAAGGTGGAAGGAAAGCTTGAATATATTACCTTGCTTTATGTTCCCTCACGAGCGCCTTTTGATTTGTGGCAAGCCAATAAACCACGTGGTTTAAAATTATATGTCAAACGTGTGTTTATTATGGATAATGCTGAACAGTTTTTGCCAAACTATTTGCGGTTTGTGCGCGGGATTATCGATAGCAATGATTTACCCCTCAATATTTCACGAGAAATATTACAAAGCAATAGAACTGTTGATTCCATTCGAACATTTGTGGTTAAACGCGTGCTCACGATGTTAAGCGATTTAGCCAATGAAAACAGCGAGAAATATTCAAAATTCTGGCATGAATTTGGTTTGGCACTCAAAGAGGGGCCAGCTGAAGATTTTGCCAACAAAGAAGCAATCGCTAAACTGCTGCGTTTTTCCTCTACACACACAAATAATGAAAAGCAGGATGTTTCTTTGGATGATTATATTTCGCGAATGAAAGAAGGACAGGATAAAATTTACTATATTGCCGCTGAAACTTTTAATGCGGCGCGTCATAGCCCACATCTTGAGATCTTTAAAGAAAAAGGCATTGAAGTGCTTCTCATGTATGATCGCATCGATGAATGGTTAATGTCTCATTTGCATGAATATGATAAAAAGAAATTTCAATCTGTTGCCATTGGAACATTGGAAGAACTTGAGTTTGCTAACAGCAAGGAAAGTAAGGATCAAGAATCCAAACCAACTTTGGCACAAGAAACGGAAACCTTCAAAGAAACTTTGGAAAAGGTTAAGAAAGCACTGGGCGATACAGTGAGTGATGTTAGGTTGACTGCAAGGCTGACAAGCTCTCCTTCTTGTATTGTTGCACAGGAAGGTCAAATGACCAGCCAAATGCAACGCTTAATGCGATCAGCCGGACAAATGGTTAGTAGTAAGCCAATATTAGAATTAAATCCGCATCATTTACTTGTTACCCGCTTAATGCAGGAAAAAGATGAAATTAACTTTAATGACTTAAGCCACATTTTATTAGATCAAGCAATTCTTGCCGAAGGTGGTCAGTTAGATGATCCTGCGACTTTTGTAAAGAAATTGAATGAATTATTGCTTCATGTTGCAACAAAAGGAAATGGGCAAGGAGATGCGCTATAGAATGGAAAAGTATCACCATGTCGTGGTGATGCTTTTCAGTTTACTTTTGTTGTCAGCTAATTTTGTTGGTGATTATTCACTTCAAATATTTCACTTTTCTTATTCAGCTGGCACTTTTGTTATGCAGCTTGTTTTTTGCTGTATTGTTGTATTTTGTGAATTGTTTGGTTTAAAAAGAACAATATGGATTATATGCCAAACGGCATTAATCAATGTATTAGTCGCCTTAATTGCTTATTGGTGGTTAAATTTACCTTTGCCTGCGTTTTGGATGAATCATGCACAAGACGCAGGACGTCTCCCGCAAGTTGTTCTAACTTTAACACTGGCTTATGTTTGTTCTGCTGTTGTTATGGTGCTTGTGTCAAATTTGGTGAAGATATTGTTTGGCCAAGACTGGTTATTACTGCGAGTAATGCTAGGTTTAACGGCGGGTTGTTTTATTGATAGCGCGATGCTTTTACCTGTTTTGTATTATTTATCAGCAGATAGATATATGGCGCTTTGGAAAATGTTATCTTTGGCTTCTGTAAAGTGTTCACTGAGTCTCATTTCGTTACCTTTTACATATTTAATAATCTGTATTTTGAAAAGATCTTCTCATATAGATAGTAAAGATTTTTCCTTGGATTAGGCGAGCATTTAACTTGTTATTTGCTCTTTTTGAGCTGCACTGATGAGTTTATTTAGTTCAGCTTTGGTTAAGCCGCTGATATGGCAAATTAATTCCAGGTTACATCCTTTACTTAACATACTGAGTGCCATCTTTTCTATTGCCAATTTTTCTCCAATACTAATTCCTTGAGCTTTACCAATTTCAATGCCACGTGCTTCACCTCGTGCCTCACCTCGTGCCTCACCTCGTGCTTCGCCGCGCGCCTCTGCTTTCTTTAGCGTATTGGCTTCAACTTGATACCACTTTAAATTGGCTTCATAGGCTTCTCTTTCCTCCGGGGTAAAATTCATGACATTTATGACGTTTAATGCTTTTTGCAAGTGACCTTGATTAAGTTCTTCAGGCAAATTTTTTTCATTGAGTAAGTCATGGCGCGTTAAAAATGCCACCCAAATATCCAAAGAAGATTTTATTTTAGCTAAGAGTTCAGAAAGCTCGACACTGGTACTGCCTGAAAACTTCTTAAGTTCAATCGTATGCAGTTCTAAATCTTTAAAGTACGGGATTTTCGTTTCTTTTTCAGTAAGATGAAATACATTATGATATTTATCGCTCTCTAAGATACTGGTGAAATTAAGTATATGGATACCAATGGCTTTTGATAATGAACCATAGTCATCACCAGTCTTTAGTTGTTCTGTATACAACTTAGCCCAATAATAGAGCGCCCTTTTATCATAATCTGCTTCGTCGGCAACTTGGATTTCAATATTAAATCTTTTACCATCCACCCCCCTTGCCTTGATATCTAATATAGACATTTTATCGTCTTTAAAATTTTGTGGATTGTAAGGGTTTAATAACACAATATCAGAGACTTGATCATTCTCAGACACGATGGAATTAATTAAGGAAATCAATAAATCCTTATTTTCTTCAACACCAAAAATCTTTTTAAAGGCAATATCAATGCGAGGCGAGATACCAGACATCATTTTTCACTCAAAGGTAACGATATTGATATTATCAGGAATTTCACTGATTAAGTAAATAACTTTCTGTTATGAAGCTGAAAAGTCAGTTAAATGATAATTGGCAAAATTCCTATCTTAGAAATTACGATGGTGATAAAACCTACCGTTAGGGAAGGATCAAGGGATATTTGATTTTTTCTTATTCCATTTATGCCATATAAAGGGGGGAATGCTAAACAAAACTATCCCGCTCATCAGTGTGAAAAAATATCCCTTACTATCGATAAATTTGTATTCTTCAGGGGGAACAAACCCTAAGCAAAACGCAATTACGCAAAATAAAGCGCCGCTGCCAGCAATTAACCATAAGCCAATCTTCCCGCCGGGAATTTTATAAAGCCTTTCAGTATCCGGTTGAGAATAACGTAACTTAATAACGCTGATAAAAATCAGAAAGTACATCATTAAAATAAGCTGTGCTGCTTGAGTTTGAAATATCCAATAAAATTGATTAATGGTAGGAATAAATAAATTCATACTAATAAGGCAGGTACCGACAATAGCTTGCATTAATAATATTGCAATGGGTGAGCCATTTTGATTTGTTTTTTGGGTAAATGCAGGCAAGTCATTATTTTGTGCACTAATAAGCAACCCTTTGCTTGGACCTAAGATCCATGTATTGAGTAGCGCGAGCCCTCCCATAACAGTGAAAATGGCAAATAAACGAGTTGCCCAGGGGATTTGTAAAAAGGCAAAGAATTCAGTCATGGCTTGCATCATGCCAGCAGAAAGATTTAAATCTTCTTTAGGAATAACGATGGCAATCGCTAAAGCGCCTAACATATAGATGATGATAATGATAAGGGCTGCAATAAAAGTTGCTTTTGGAAAAGTCCGTTGAGGATTTTTTGTGTCTTGTACATAAAAAGCTGCCACTTCAATTCCTGCAAATCCCAGGGCAATTGCTGTGAAGTAAGCCATTTGAGACCAAGAAAAATTTGGAAAAAAAGCATCGCTCGTAAATTGGATCTGCATTGGTTGGCCGCTTGCTAACCAATAGCCTCCTAATACGATAATGGCAAAACCAGGGATGATGCTTCCGGCAATGATACCAATAGTACTTATCCAACCAGAGGTCTTGGTTCCCATAAAATTGAGCAAGGTGCCAGACCAAAGAACAAGTAACATAATGCAAAGCATGAAATAACGATTCTCAACTAAATGAGGCTGAAAAATATAAGCAATACTTGAAGCAATAAAGGAAAGTACAGTTGGTAACCATACCACACTTTCTATCCATTCAAGCCAGACAGCTAAAGCACCAGAACGAACACCAAATGCTTCTTTAACCCAAGCATAAACCCCCCCTTTTTTTGGCCAAGCAGATGCCAGCTCTGCACAAGCAAGCGCCAAAGGGATAAAGAATAATAAGGCTGCTAAGGATAGGATAAAAATAACCGATAGGCCGTTTTTGGCAAGGGTTGGTAAATTTCTTAAAGCGATAATGGCAGAAACACTAATCATAGAAAGGGTAAAAATACCAAGGACACGATTGGGTTTAGTGCTATTAGAGAGATCTGTCACTTAACATGCTTCCTTTGTTGTGGTAAGACGGGGGTATAGTAGCATCGTTTTTTAGAATGTTAAGCGGGAATAAGGGACTGACAGTGGCAGAACAAGAGATTTTGGTTGCCGGCGCAGGAAAGATTGGATCATTGATAGCAACACTTCTTAGTGAAACAAATGACTATCAAGTTCATTTGATAGACATAGAAAAAACGCAGACTTTGGCTGCAACCGTTAATGCTGCTATTCATTACACTGTGATAGATGTCCATGATAAAAAACAAATGAGTGCTTACATAAAGCAACATGACATCAAAGCCGTGATTTCTTGTTTACCTTATTTTTGTAATGTCGCGCTTGCAACACTCGCTAAAGAAAGCCAATTACATTATTTTGATCTTACGGAAGATACTGAAACTTTCAATGCCATTAAATCATTATCAAACAATGCTGCGACTGTTTTTGTACCTCAATGTGGGGTGGCCCCTGGATTTGTCAATATCGTGGCAAGTCACCTGATGAAGCAATTTCATGAAATCAAAGAAGTTTTGCTGCGTGTGGGGGCGCTTCCCTTATATCCACACAATGCTTTGAAATATGCATTGACTTGGTCAACAGAAGGCCTGATTAATCAATATTTGAATCTTTGCGAAGGACTTGTTGAGTCAAAACCAACTATCTTACAACCTTTAGGGGATCTTGAATCAGTTATCATTGATGGGGTTGCTTATGAAGCATTCAATACTTCAGGAGGTGTCGGCAATCTTGTTCAGATTTTTAAAGGTAAAGTAGAAACGCTGAATTATAAAACACTCCGCTACTTAGGGCATTGCAAAAAAATGCGACTTTTGTTGCAGGATTTCAAGTTAAATACCGACAGAAAGAAGTTACAAGCCATCCTTGAGAATTCTTTACCAAAAACCAATCAGGATGTTGTAATTATTTATGTTGCCGTCAACGGCAAACAAGATGGTGATTATGTCGAAAAAGTGTTCGTTAAGAAAATTTTGAGTCAAACCATTGCACAAAAATCGTGGTCAGCCATTCAAGTAGCCACGGCTGCCAGTGCTTGTGTTGTTGTTGATTTGATATTGCAAATGCAAGATAAACCACAAGGTTTAATCGTGCAAGAATCCATTTCTTTTACAGATTTTATGAATAACCGTTTTGCCAAGTTTTACAGTTGAGGGCTTAGAATGGACTTTTTAACAGCACTTGAGATTGAAAAAGAAAATTTAGGTGCAAGCTGTGGTAATGATGATTGGTTGCCTTGCCAAGGTAAAACTATCATTTCCTCTAATCCTGCAACAGGAGAAGAAATAGCCAGGATCATTGGATGTGGTGAAAAACAATATGAAGCGGTGATTACCAAATCCATGAGTGCTTTTCAGCAATGGCGGCAAGTGCCAGCGCCACAACGTGGAGAACTCATCAGACGCCTTAGTGAAAAATTACGTCAAAACAAAGATCCCTTAGGGAGTTTAGTTGCTTATGAGATGGGAAAGAGCAAACGGGAAGGGGATGGTGAAGTTCAAGAAATGATAGATATGGCAGATTTCGCAGTTGGCCAATCAAGAATGTTATATGGTTTAACCATGCATTCGGAAAGGCAACAGCATCGTCTCTATGAACAATGGCATCCTTATGGTATTACAGGCGTGATAACGTCATTCAATTTTCCAGTTGCTGTTTGGGCATGGAATGCCTTTATTGCTGCGATTTGTGGTAATACGGTGGTATGGAAACCTTCTTCAAAAACACCATTATGCGCCATTGCCGTACAAAAACTGTGTAATGCTGTGATGAAAGATTTTGGGGTGGAAGGTATTTTTACCTTGTTTATTCCTGAGGATCATGCGGTTGCTGAGCAATTTATTAATGATAAACGAGTTCCTTTAATTTCCTTTACCGGCTCTTGTCGCGTTGGACAGCATGTGAATGAAATGATTGCAAAAAGAATGGGCCGCGTCATATTAGAGTTAGGTGGAAATAATGCCGTCATTATCGATGAAACAGCAGATTTAAATTTAGCTATTCGGGCAATTGTATTCGGGGCAGTAGGTACGGCAGGTCAACGCTGCACCTCAACGCGAAGACTTTTTGTGCATGAATCTTGCTTTGATGATGTTTGTGAACGCCTTATTCATGCTTACAAACAGATAACCATCGGCGATCCTTTGGATGATAAAAATCTTATGGGTCCGCTTATTGATGATTTAGCTGTACAAGCGTTTATGGATGCTATAAATGAAATAAAGGCACAAAAAGGAGAAATTCTTTTTGGTGGTAATACTATTCCTGGCGCGGGTTTTTATGTGCAACCGACGCTTGTGAAGGCGCATCATCATTGGCCTATTGTCCAGCGAGAAACCTTCGCGCCGATTCTATATGTGATGTCTTATGATAAACTGAATGATGCGATGTTAATGCACAATGCAACAGAACAAGGATTATCTTCTGCAATTTTTACCAATTCTCTAGTAGTAAGTGAGTATTTTTTATCAGTGTTGGGTAGCGATTGTGGTATTGCCAATGTGAATGTTGGTACTTCAGGTGCTGAAATTGGAGGTGCTTTTGGCGGTGAAAAGCTGACAGGTGGCGGCAGAGAAGCAGGCTCAGATGCTTGGAAAGCGTATATGCGCAGACAAACCAATACCATCAATTGGGGTAAAACATTACCTTTAGCACAAGGAATAAAATTCGAAATTTCTCCTTAGGGGGTTTTGTGGATAAAATTTGGCTTAAAAATTATGATAAAAATGTTCCAGAAACGATTGATCCGACCCAATATCGTTCTTTGGTCCATTTAATCAAAGAAAGTTTTGACAAATATGCAGATAAGCCTTGTTATTATCATATGGGCTCGATGCTTTCTTATCGTCAAATAGATGAATTAAGTCAACGTTTTGCCCATTTTTTGCAAAATACTTGTAAATTGGTTAAGGGCGATAGATTTGCTATTGTATTACCAAATATTTTGCAATACCCCGTGGCACTGTTTGGGATCCTAAGGGCTGGTTTAACGGTCGTTAATATTAACCCACTTTATACACCGCGAGAATTAAAGCAAATTCTTAGCGATTCGGGTGCAAAAGGGGTGATTATCTTAGCCAATTTTGCCCATGTGTTAGAACAAGCCCTGCCCCAGACTATGGTGCAACATATTATTGTAACTGAAATAGGCGATTTATTAGGGATCTTTAAGGGCCATTTTGTAAATTTTGTGATTAAACATGTTAAAAAAATGGTTCCCCCATGGCAAATCCCCAATGCGTATGATTTTAAACAAGTCATGCGTGGTGCCTTTGTGCTATTTGATGATGATCATACTCAACCTGATGATATCGCTTTTATACAATATACAGGTGGTACCACGGGAACGATGAAAGGGGCGATGCTGACACATCGCAATATGATTGCCAATATTCTGCAAGCTTATGCTTGGGTAGAAGGGCTTTTGCAGCAAGATTTACGGGGTGGGATCATAACTGCATTACCGCTTTATCATATTTTTTCTTTAACAGCGAATTGTTTATTATTTTTAAAAGTAGGACTTCCTAATATCTTAATTACCAACCCAAGAGATATTCCTGGTTTTATCAGAATACTAAAAAAACAACGATTTTGTGTCATCACCGGCGTAAATACCTTGTTTAATGCACTATTAAATAATGAGGATTTTAGCACTTTAGATTTTTCTAATTTAAAATTTGCACTTGGTGGGGGGATGGCAGTACAAAAGGCAGTTGCTTTGCGTTGGCAAACTGTCACTAAGACCCCTTTAATTGAAGCTTATGGTTTAACGGAAACTTGTCCTGCCGTGACCATTAACCCTATTTCGCTGAAAGGATACAATGGTGCGATAGGGCTTCCTATTTCTTCAACTGAAGTCAAAATTTGCGATGATGAAGGCAATGAACTGCCTTTAGACAGCCCGGGAGAGTTAATGGTTAAAGGCCCTCAAGTGATGAAAGGTTACTGGAATAAACCAGATTTAACCGCACAAGCCCTAACAGAGGACGGTTGGTTACATACAGGCGATCTGGCTACTATCGATAGTGAAGGTTATGTGAGAATTGTTGATCGTAAAAAAGACATCATCATTGTGTCAGGCTTTAATGTTTATCCAAATGAAGTGGAAGATGTTATTGCTCAAATGAAGGAAGTACGAGAAGTGGCTGTTATTGGCGTTAAAGATGAAATGCATGGTGAAATTGTAAAGGCATTTATCGTTCGTAAAGATCCTGCTTTAACAGCAGAGCAAGTGATTAAGTATTGCCATACTCAATTGACAGGATATAAAGTACCAAGACAAGTTGAATTTAGAACTGAGCTGCCTAAAACCAATGTCGGGAAAGTGTTGCGGCGCGCTTTAAGAGAAGAAGAGGATAAGAAGCATCAAGTGGCAGCATAGATCTCTGCAATAGTCGTTTCAGCAGTAGGTTACTTTTAACTTTGAAGGTTTAGCGGGAAACATTTTTTCTGTCTGCGCTATAAAATCTTTTTGAGCTTTTTCACGTAATTCACCTTTCAAAGGGGCAACGGTTTTTACTGCGTGTAATACAAATTGAGTTCTTTCTAGAAGATTGGGTACATTATCTTCATTCGTTTGTGTCCCCAGCACCATTGCTCTATACAAAGAATGCATGAAATCAACTTTATCTTTTTCTGAAAAGTTCTTTTCCTCGAATGCATTCAGTTCTTGACTATATTGTTCATATTGTGCCCAAGCAGTTTCAAAAGACACTTCCTTTAAAGATTTAAACTTATGAGAAAATGACTTAAGAAAAGCAAATGTGGTGCTTGAACAAAGTAAACCAAAGCCAATAGAACTTACTATCTTTGCAGAAATCATTGGTATTATGAACCCTGCCTTTAACATAAGATTAATAGCAATAAGGCTTCCAAAGCCACTTAAAAATCCAGCAAGAGTCGCCCCAAGAAAGACGAAGAGATAAATTGCCATTTTGCGTCGTTGTGCTGCACGATTAGTGACGGTTATTTGCTGTTTTAGGCTGATTTTTCTATAAGTATTTGCGTCTGTTTGTTGTTGGTCTAACGGTGCTTGTGATTTTTCTCTTGGTTCTTGATTATCCATATTCTTCTCTCAAAATGTTTAAGCAGTTTAATTAAGCTAGAATAATAGCATCCGTATAAGCTACTGTAAACATGTCGAGAAGCCGTACACATAACCTAGAAGAAATAAATGCAGAATTAAATTAGTTGATTAACTTTTTAACCCTACGATCAAGATATCAATGTCACCATGATAAAAATTAAGACGTCATTTCTTGCTCTTTCATCAGCGCATTGCCTTCAGGTAAGGTGACATTTAATTCTAAAACAGAGTGATCGCCATTGCGCTCAAGCTGTACTTTGATAAGCTCTTGATCAACTTTGATATACTTGCTAATAACCTCAATTAATTCAGCTTGTAACTCCTTGATAAAATCATTGCTACATTTGCGAGCGCTTTCATGAGACACAATAATTTGCAATCGCTCCTTTGCTACTTCTGCAGGTGTGCGTCTTTGTTGGAAAAAACGGAATAAATCGAGTAGCTTCATGCTGGGCTCCGAAATAGCGAAAGTTTACTTAAGAGCTTACGAGTCCAATTAGATGAGGATTCAAAGGGAATAGTTTCACCCAGCAATCGTCGCACAGCATGTTCATAAGCATTACGAGCATCGCTTGGTGTGTCGAGTGTTACTGGGATCCCTCTATTAGAAGCATTTAAGACAGCAGGGGATTCAGGGATCACACCGATAAGTGGGATAGATAAAATTTCCAATACGTCATCAATGGCAAGCATTTCTCCGCGTTTGACGCGCGCCTCAGAATAGCGTGTTAATAATAAGTGCTCTTTGACAGGTTCTGATTTATTTTCAGCACGATGAGATTTACTTGCGAGTACACCTAAAATACGATCAGAATCACGAACGGAAGATACTTCAGGATTGGTTACAACAATCGCTTCATCGGCAAAATAAAGTGCCATCAGCGCTCCGCGTTCAATGCCAGCAGGTGAATCACAGACAATAAATTTAAATTCTTTCTTTAGTTCTTCGATAACCTTGGCAACGCCTTCTTTGGTGAGGGCATCTTTATCTCTGGTTTGTGAAGCAGGGAGGATATACAAGTTCTCAAGGCGTTTATCCTTAATTAAGGCTTGGGCAAGATTGGCATCTCCATTGATAACATTAACAAAATCGTAAATGACTCTTCTTTCACACCCCATAATTAAATCGAGGTTACGAAGCCCAATGTCAAAGTCGATGACAGCGGTTTTATGACCTAATTGAGCAAGCCCAGTACTAATAGCAGCACTGGTGGTGGTTTTGCCTACACCCCCTTTGCCCGAAGTGACAACGATAACTTTTGATTGCGGGTTGTTCAAGGTAATATCCTCTTTAAGACTAAACCGATTTAATATTTAAGCGTTCATCTTGCAATTGAATGCAAGCAGGTTGTTTCCAACAAGTTTCTTTAAGATCCTCGCTGAGTCTGTATTGACCTGCAATTGAAACAAGTTCGGCCTCTAAACTTTTGCAAAATATCATGGCATCTTTATCGCCCATAACACCTGCAAGTGCCCTACCTCGTAAAGTGCCATAGACATGGATGTGGCCATCAGCAAGCAATTCTGCCCCGTGGCTTACTGAAGCTAATACGACAAGATCTCCTCCTTGGGCATAAATTTGTTGACCAGATCGAACTGGTTGCGTAATCAGTCGAGTGTTTGTTCCATTTGATTCGCTTTGTGTTTCCTGCTCTTCTTTTGTTTCTTGCTCTTGGGTCGACGTTGTATCTTTGCGATCTGTTTTGTTCTTTTTTGTAAAAATTTTTTCTTCAGGAAAAACAGCCATCCCTTCTTTTATTGCTGCCTCCCTTAGTCCTGGGTTTGAGCCTCTTACCCCAATGGGGATCAATTTTTTGGCTTTTAATGCATGAATTAATAATGAAAGATCCATTGCTTCAAAAGGAGTTTTTAATTTCTGTAAGTCAACAATAATGGGGGCAAAAAGAAAGAAATTCGGGGCTTGTTTAATTTTCTCATCTATAGCGAAAGATAAAGATTCAAGATCTAAAGATGTCAGCTGAATGGTAGTCAGGGTAAACATGCCACCTTTTAAAGTCATAACAGTATTACTTTTGCTTAATGTAGCTTGCGTACTCATAGTTCGCCAAAGTTATCCTTTGCTATTTCCACCCTAACACACTCGTAGTGTTATTTGGTATAGCTTAATTTAATAAATGATCTTGTCCTAAGTTTTCATCCGTCTGTTTTTTTTTAAAAACAACGGAATCTTTAGGTTGTAACAGTTTGTGTGTTAACTCATCATTAGAGAAATCATCAACAGCAATGATATCCTGAATTAAAGCATCGAGATGATTAAGATCTGCTGCTTCTTCCGAATTTATTAATTTTGCTTGTAATGCACTCGCGATAGCTTGTTTAAAAGGAGACTCTGATAACTCATTTGACTTAATAGCGTTAAAGAGTCGTTTTAGCAAAGGCTCTAAACGCACTGTTTCTTGAAACGCATTATTAAGCATTGCATAAGCATCATTTTTTTGAACAGAAATAAAAATGTTGCCGCCAAGTCGGGTTCTTGCTGCATTTACATTAACTAGAATTTCGGAGATAGCTTTGTTTAAGTGATCCTTAGGAAAATGCGCAGGCTTGCCAAAAGGCATGATCAAAAACCTTAAAGCAAAACTCAACATACGTTGTGGTAAATTGTCAAGTAATTCATCCATCGTTTGCCAAAACCTTGCTAAACAATAATCTAAGCACCATTTAACAAGCGGCAAATCGCTTTGGTGCTCTCCTTGATCTTGATGGTGCTTTAATACGCTTGACATGAGATACATCATCGAGAGTAGATCGCCAAGACGTGCAGATAAGGATTCCTTAAATTTTAATTTTCCGCCAAAAATGGCCATCACTACGTCTGCGGTTAAAGCAAAAGCACTACTGGCCCTAGCCAATTGTTGAAAATAAGATTTTGTTGGTAGCGCTGGGCTTTTTGCTAATTTTGCGAAGGTGATCCCGTGAACAAAGGATCTTGCTGCATTTGAAAAGGTATAGCTTAGATGTTGGCTTAAGAAATGCTCAAAATCTTGATGATTATCATATCGAACGGCTTGCATTTCTTTTAAAATAAAAGGATGACAACGAATAGCGCCTTGGCCGAAAATAATCATGTTTCTTGTCAGAATATTGGCCCCTTCCACTGTTATCCCAATAGGTACGCCATGAAAAGCGCTTGCAAGATAATTCAGCGGCCCCATCATCACGCCTTTGCCGCCATGGATATCCATCACATCATTTGCAATTTTACGACCAAGTTCAGTGACATGGTACTTAGAAATTGCCCCAGGAACGGAAGGCTTTTCACCTGCATCGATAATGGCCACGGTTAAACAGCGCACAGCTTCAGACATATAGGTAAAACCACCAACTCTTCCTAGTACTTCTTGTATACCTTCAAAAGAAGAGAGCGGATTTTTAAACTGGCGACGAATAAGGCAGTAAGCGCCCGCCGCCAAAGCAGCTGCTCTGGCGCACCCTGCGCTTGAAGAGGGTAGGGAGATAGCGCGGCCAGCAGAAAGACATTCAACAAGCATGCGCCAACCTTGTCCTGCCATTGCAGGGCCACCAATTATCCAATCAAGTGGAATAAAAACATCTTTTCCTTGTGTTGGTCCATTTTGAAAAGGCGTTGCTGCAGGCAAATGGCGTCTGCCAATAGTAATGCCAGATAATTGTGTTGGGATTAAGGCACAAGTGATCCCCAGCTCTTTTTTGTCTCCAATCAATGACTCAGGATCGTATAATTTAAAAGCCAATCCAAGCAAAGTTGCAATGGGTGCGAGTGTGATGTAACGCTTATTCCAGTTTAGCTTAATGCCGATGATTTCCTTGCCTTCAAAACGCCCCATGCAAATGATGCCGCTATCGGAGATGCTGCCTGCGTCCGATCCTGCTTCTGGCCCGGTGAGTGCAAAGCAGGGAATTTCTTCGCCGCTAGCAAGGCGGGGTAAGTAATAGTCGCGTTGTTGATCGGTGCCATAATGAAGCAAGAGTTCAGCAGGCCCCAAGGAATTAGGGACAGCAACAGTAGAAGCTAAGGTAAGGCTGCGTCCTGCGAGTTTGGCTAATATTTCTGAATGCGCAAACGCACTAAAACCTTTACCGCCATACTTTTTAGGAATAATGAGAGCAAAAAAGCCCGCCTCTTTGAGGAATTGCCATGCAGCTTGAGGTAAATCAAAATCTTGATGCGTAATTTCCCAATCTTTGATCATCTCACACAATTGATCGACAGGGCCATCCATAAAGGCCTGTTCTTCTTCGCTTAGTTTCGGCGTAGGAATGGTTAATAGTTTTTCCCATTGAGGATCACCAGAGAAAAGCTCTGCTTCCCAGCCCACGGTACCCGCTTCTAATGCGACCCTTTCCGTTTCAGACATTGTGGGGAGTGATTTTTTCATAAAATTAAAGGCTGGATTGAGAAGATAACGTTTACGATACTCAGGGTGGTTAAGATAAAATGCCATAGCGGCATAAGCAGCCCATAGGATAAAGAGGCCAAACCAAGAAAGTTGGGAAAGAAAGGTCGTAATGACTAACCCCACACCAATGACAATGGTAGCTACAACGCGAGATGCGCGTACAAACGCCAACGTGGTCAAGCCACCTAGCCAACAAATTAACCAAAGCACGGTGCTCATTTCTTCTCCCTAAATGATGTGCTGATTGATAAGTAAACTATCTCGCAAAGACACATTAAACGTCAAGGGCTCCCAAAACCTACGTGCTTACGCTCCAAATGCAATTTAAAAATATTTAAGTCATAATGATTTCAGTTAACCAAAGCCTTAAAATTAGTTTCCAAAATAACTAAGCAAAAAGAGAGTTGAATTGATGAAACGCAAACTAGCTCTATATGGTGTATTAATAGCGGTTATTATTTGTGGACTTCCTTTTGTGACGGGTATATTGGTTGAGGTAAAATTTAAAGAAGTCATTAACGTACTTGAAGAAATTGATTCAGTACCCGCAACAATTAAATTGGTTGATTATAAAAGAGGGTGGCGTAAATCCCATGCAACAACCAAAATAACGATTTATAATAATCGCAACAAAAAAGCCCCTCCCTATATACTCATGTTGGAGCATGAAATCCGACATGGGCCTTTTGTGCAACAAAAAGACAATGATTATAAAGATTGGCATTTTGCAAGAGCCTTGATTCATTCTAAATTATTAATTAATGAAGAAGCTAAAAAAATCTTACTGACGGAAGTTGGTCAAACAGAACTTTTCAACATTAATAGTGAAATGACGATTGAAGGCATTGTTAAAATTCATATCGATAGCCCAACTTTGCAATTAAAAGAGCAAGCCAATACCCAGAGAACAGCTTGGAAGGGATTGCAGGGAGATTGGGTATTGAGTGCAGATATGAAGCGTCTCGTTGGTAAGGTAGTCTTGCCAGGCCTTGATTTTGATCTTAATCATAAACACATTCTGCTCAACAACGTTACTTATGACACTGAGTTTACTAAAGTGGCGCCAGGTTTGTGGCCTGGAAAATTTGCTGTAACTTTCGATAATCTTGTATATGAAGACTCGCAGCAAAACTTTAAATTTAACATCAATAACACCAATCTGCGTGGGGGGATGGAATTTCATGAGTCACAAGCTTATTTGATCGGCTTGTTAAACATCGAAAAATTAGTGCTTAATGATAAAGAATATGGGCCAATCGTTTACTCAAACACACTAAAGCGTATTGATGCTAGTGTTGTTAAATCTTTTTTAGGCTTGCACCGTAAAATACTGACTCAAGAGTCACTTCAAACTTCCACACTGCAATTTTTGATTGGCACGTTGCCAGATCTGCTTAGGACGCGGCCTGAGTTTAGTATTGACAATTTGCAAATTGAAACACCTAAAGGGCAGATTACAGGGCAGTTAAGGATTGCAGTGGGTGGGCCTCATGTTGCTAATACAACCTCTGAAATTTTACAATCGCTTGCAGCAAAAGCATCAATAACATTGCCAAAATTGATTTTACGAGAATTATTAACGTATGTTTATACAAGTGATGCAGTTATTGCTAATGAAAAAGCTAAAAATACGCTTGCTGAGGCGGAAAAATCTGGCATAAATAGTGCTAATTTACCAAAAGTATTAACGGATGCAGAGTTAAGTCAGCAAGTAGAAAATAGCGTTAATACCACATTGGCTACATGGTTAAATCAAAAGATCTGGCTAGAAAAAGATCAATACTATTTTACCAACATTGAAGTTAACCAAGGTAAGTTCCTCGTCAATGGTCAAGCGCTTTCTAAGGTGCCATTTTAGGCGATCCAGCTGAACTTAGTTTTTGCTTCTTGAAAAACCGCATCTTTTGCGCTATTGCGCGCGATGTCTTTAAGAGGGGCCACTTTTTTACAGGCATTAATTTCAAATTGTTTGAATTGAAGCCGTTGAGCTTGAGGCGCAAGGTTTTCAAAAGATTTGAGATGATGGATAAAAGCTTGTCCGGTTGATGTGGAGAATTGTTTTGCGAGAGCGCTTAATTGTTCATCGCAAGTTTTATGCTGGACATGGTTAAAGGTAGTTCTAGTTACCCTTCCTAAGCAATACAGCCCCGAGATAACGAAAGAAACAGTTAAGCCGGCAGCAATAGAGAGCATAAATAGCACAGTTTTGGTGATGCTTATTTCAAGCCCTATCTTTAATAATAAGGCTGTAATATAGGTAAAGCCACCACCAAAGGCAACCAATAAACTTGTTAAGATAAAACTACTCAACATAAGAAAAATAAACCCATTTTTATTATGAGGTTTCGTTGGTGAAGGGAGGGGTTTTAAAGGTTGAGGAGGAAGAGCAGGAGGTGAAGGTAGTTTTGCTTTTTGTTGCCCTAGCATTTCGTTGAATTTGATAAAACCTGGAAATCCTTTATTGATACAGTTGTTAGTTACGGTTCGGATTATTTCTGAAGGCACCGCCGTTATATAATTTTGTTGAAACTGAATTTCTACTAAACTTGTGCAATTGCTTAACGGGGTTGGTAAGGCGGTTATCTCATTATTGTCACATCTTATTGAAAATAACAGTTGGCAATTACCGAGAGTATCAGGCAAAGTTTTAAGCTTATTATGCCCGCATAATATATGTGCTAATGTTGGGATATCACCCAAAGATTCTGGTAAGACTTCTAGCAGATTGTCTTGACAATATAGCGAGTTTAAGTTTTGGCACTCGCCAATGGTGGGGGTTAAATTCGTTAGTTGATTACTTTCGCAATGTAGCCATGCTAAATTTTCACATTTTTTTAACGAAGGCAGCGATGTTAGCTTATTTTTGCTGCAATCTAACGTGTGAATTTTTTGGCACTCACTAAGTGATTCCGGTAATAATTCCAGTTGATTTTTGTCACAATATAAGGCCTCTAATAATGTACAATCGCCAAGCGCGGTTGGTAATGTTTTCAGTCGGTTTTTGTAACAAAATAGCTTTTTTAATGCCGAACACTTGCAAAGTGATTCAGGTAAAGATTGAATTTGATTTCTTGCGCAGTCTAAAATTTCTAGAGCAGCGCAGTTGCCAAGTGTTTCGGGTAAGGCTTTTAATTGATTACTATTGCAATTAAGCTCTACTAACGCTAAACAATGACCAAGTGTTTCAGGTAAAGTTTTTAATTGATTACCAGCGCATTTGAGCGTTTGCAAAGCAGAACAATGACCAAGAGAAAAAGGTAATGATTTTAAAAGACCAGTTTGACAAATGATAGTTTGTACCTCTTTCCAATAATCTTGATACTTTGCATCACTAAATAGAGCTTCTGGAAATCGTGAAATTGGTAGATAAGAGAAATAAAGTGTTGTGCTATTGACATTGATACAAGAGCTAATCAAACCGATATTGAAACTTTCAATGGCCTGATGTCTTTTTTCTAAGACTTCTAGTGTGATTTGATTGCTCTTAGTCTGATTATAAATTTCTAGAAGTTTAATCCTTTGATCTTTGGCTATTTCGAATTCGATCAAATGTTCCTTTTCTTTTAATAAAGAAATTATTTCTTCTTCTTGTTCTTTGGCAAGCCGTGTAAATTCTGCGATAAAGCGTTCATAAGCCCAGTTCAGATTTGTTTCTTGAGGAGGAAGCGTTGAGATTTGCAGATCCAATGCTTTTAAGCGATTAAGAAAAGGCATCATTATTTCGTTTGATGTAGCTGCAATATTAAATGCTTGACAGGTAAGACGCAAAGCAAAAGCTTCTTCTTGTGAGAGAAAACTAAAGATTTTTTGTACATGATCTGGGGCAAGAACGTTTAGCATTTTGATCTCTGGTTGCTAAATAATATATAGTTGGTAAGTTTATCATAATGGCTGCTAACTTTAAAACTTAGTCTGTTAAATATGTTTAAGCAGACAGATCGCACAGCGCCTTAATTTCATATAATTTTTCTAATGCTGCTTTGGGGCTGAATTCATCTGGATTCATTGCCTTTATATTATCCATTAATTTTTGCCAATTTTGCGAGGGTGTTTTAGTGGGTTTTATCTTTTCTGGTAAGGTGAGGGGATGTTTTTCAAAACTGTGTAACATTTTTTGTGCAATTTGCAGCACAGGTTTTGGCATGCCGGCCAATTTGGCAACTTGTAAACCATAACTTTTGTTGGCAGGACCCGTTTCTACCTTATGTAAAAATATCAAATTATCTTCATATTCTTTGGCATCGAGATGGACATTTTGGCAATTTGATAATTCTTTGCATAAATCGACCATTTCAAAATAATGAGTAGAAAATAAAGTAAAAGCACGGATGCGTGCGCTTAAATCATAGGCACATGCCCAAGCTAGTGCTAACCCATCAAAGGTACTGGTACCGCGGCCGATTTCATCCATAATCACCAAACTTTTAGACGTGGCATAATGTAAAATATTGGCCGCCTCAACCATTTCTACCATAAAAGTAGATTGACCTTTGGCCAAATTATCACTAGCACCAATTCTGGTAAAAATTCTATCGATGGGGCCAAGTGTTGCAGATTGAGCACTTACATAACTCCCGATATATGCCATCAGTGTAATCAGTGCTGTTTGACGCATATAGGTGGATTTCCCCCCCATATTGGGTCCTGTTATCAATAAAGTGGATGTTGCTTGATCTAAAGAAACATCATTGGGAATAAAAGGTTCTTCCAAAACTTTTTCCACAATGGGATGACGGCCATTGATAATGCTGATTTTTTCTTCTTTACTTAATTTTGGACAATGATAATCATTGCTATTGGCACAGTATGCGAGGGCATTTAGGACATCGATGTTTGCTAAAATATGCGCACTTTGTTGCATGTCTTTAAGATCGGTGAGTAAGGTTTTAAGCAATTCTTCATAAAGCATTTTCTCACGCGCAAGCGCTTTTTCATTGCTTGATAATACCTTTTCTTCAAAAATTTTGAGTTCTGGTGTGATATAGCGCTCAACATTCTTAAGCGTTTGTCTTCGCAAATATTCTTTGGGGGCATGCAAAGATTGTTGGCGGCTTAATTCGATGTAAAACCCATGAATACGATTATAACCAACTTTGAGTGTATTGAGTTTTGTGCGTGCTTGTTCTTTCTTTTCTAGTTTTTGCAAAAAACTATCGGCATTTTGACTTAAAGCTCTTAATTCATCTAAGGTTTCATCATAGCCATTGGCAATAACACCACCTTCTCTGATTACCATTGGCGGATTGTCTATAATGGCTTTTTTAAGCAACGCGCAAATTTGAGCGTGGGGTTTTAGATCATCCAACATTTCTTGTTTGAAAGCATTATTTTTTTTAAGCAAGGTTTTAATTTTAGGGATCTGCTCCAGGCTTTTTTGCAATTTAACCAGATCTCTTGGTCTTGCGCTTTGCAAGGCAACTCGCGCTAAAACGCGCTCTATATCTCCAACTTGTTTAAGCAAATTTTGGAGTGCTTCTATTGTTTTTGATTCAATTAAAGCACCAATAGCGTTATAACGCGCTTGCAGTTCAACGGTATCACTGAGTGGTCGATGCAGCCATCTTGCCAATAAACGGCTGCCCATGGGGGTGGCGTTTTGATCTAAAATCGCAAATAAGGTATTTTCTTTACTGCCTTGCAAATTTTGGGTTATTTCTAAATTTCGCAAAGTATGTTGATCAACCTGCAGATAATCTTCTGTTTTTTCAACGCTGATTTGATGAATGTGAGGTAACTGGGTGCGTTGTGTTTCGTTAGCATATCGTAATAAACAGCCTGCAGCACTGATTGCAACTTTAAGATTTTCACATTCAAAAGCTTTTAAGTTTTTGGTATTAAATTGTAAGCAAAGTTGTCTTGTTGCCGTAACTGTGTCGAAATCCCATTTTGGGCGTTTATGAATTAAGCTTTGTTGATTTAATTCTACTATAAAGGGAAATTGCTCATCCACCAAAAGTTCTGCAGGATTAAGGCGTGCTAATTCGGTTTGTAAAGCACTAAATGAATCCACTTCTTGCACCACAAATCGTCCACTGCCGAGCTCTAAACTGGCTATGCCAAAAGTAGGTTTCGCATAGCAAATGGCCACCAGCAAAACAGCCGTTTTTGCTTCTAGTAAAGCCTCATCGGTTACGGTACCTGGCGTTAAAATGCGCACCACTTGCCTTTCTACGGGTCCTTTACCATTAGGCTCACCAATTTGTTCGCAAATAACCACCGATTGCCCTGCTTGTAATAACTTAGCTAGGTAATTGTCAGCAGCATGAAAAGGAACGCCTGCCATCGGAATTGCTTTACCTTGCGATTGTCCACGAGCTGTGAGTGTAATATCTAAAAGGGCAGCAGCTTTTTTGGCATCATCAAAGAAGAGTTCGTAAAAATCTCCCATGCGATAAAATAATAAATGGTGTGGATGTTGGGCTTTGATAGAGAGATATTGTTGCATCATGGGAGTGTGTGCTGATGCCGTGGCTGTTTCTTTTTGATTTTTTGTCATAGGGTCTTCTAATTTTAGTTAATTTTCAAAATTCATTTTTATGCTTGCAAATTGGTTGCAAAGTATCAAAAGCAAAGCTAGATTGATTATGGTAACAAAAATTATCACTTGCAGACGGTAGTGTGCGATAATAAGTCACATTTTCAATAGTTTTGGTTAATTATCTTAATCTTAAATTTGGTTTAGGGGCAAACACCATGGATGATAATAAAAAGCAAGTATTAAATGCAGCATTATCACAAATTGATCGTCAGTTTGGAAAAGGTTCAGTTATGTGGCTGGGCGATAAAGGCGCCATAGCCGATATTGAAGCTATTTCCACAGGTTCGTTGGGGCTTGATATCGCACTTGGGATCGGGGGTTTACCACGGGGACGAATTGTTGAGATTTACGGGCCGGAATCTTCAGGTAAAACCACCTTAACACTGCAAGTGGTGGCAGAGTGTCAGCGCATGGGAGGCGTTGCGGCTTTTATTGATGCGGAGCATGCCCTTGATCCTATTTATGCAGAAAAGCTGGGTGTAAAGTTAGATGAGTTATTAATTTCTCAACCGGACACAGGTGAGCAGGCACTAGAAATTGCTGATACATTGGTTCGTTCTGGCGCAGTCGATCTTCTTATTATCGATTCGGTCGCGGCACTGACTCCTAAAGCCGAAATTGAAGGTGAAATGGGCGATCATCATGTTGGATTGCAAGCACGTCTGATGTCGCAAGCACTCAGAAAACTTACCGGTAATTTAAAACGAGCTAATACCTTGGCTATTTTTATTAACCAGATCCGTATGAAAATAGGCGTGATGTTTGGCAGCCCTGAAACAACCACCGGCGGGAATGCTCTCAAGTTTTATTCTTCGGTACGGTTGGATATTCGTCGCACGGGCTCCATTAAGAAAGGTGAAGAAGTCATGGGAAGTGAAACCCGTGTCAAAGTGGTGAAAAATAAAGTGGCGCCACCCTTCAAACAAGCTGAATTTGAAATCCTATATGGTGAAGGTATTTCTCGCTTAGGTGAAGTTGTTGAACTGGGCGTCAAATTAGGATTTATTGAGAAATCTGGCGCTTGGTATAGCTATGAGGGTAATCGTATTGGTCAAGGTAAAGAAAATACACGCCAATACTTAAGCGACAATCCTAAAATAGCAGCAGATCTAGAAGCCAGGATCCGCGAGAAATTGCTCACGCCGCAGGCGCGAACCAATCCGCAAGCGGGGTCGGCTTTACCTAAAGAAGAAATCAAAGCGAAAATTGCTAAAGCCAAAAATGTGGTTGAAGCTGGTGATTTTGCTGAGGAAGAAGTTTAAGCCAGTGCCTTTTCGTTATGGATACCATCCGCAATAAGGCGTTGTATTTACTTGCTCGACGAGATCATTCTCGTCGAGAGTTATTTCAAAAACTTGTGTTGAAAAGCTTTTCTGCCATCGAGATTAACAAAACATTAGACATGCTTGAGGACGATGGCTTACTGAATGAAGATCGTTTTATCGCTAGCGTGATCCGTTCACGTCGAGCAAAAGGTTTTGGACCATTAAAAATTTGTGCAGAACTAACTAAGCATGGTATTAATCACGACCGGATCAATTTAAGCGATGAATGGCAAGAAATTAAGTGGCAGGAAGGCGCAATTTCAGCCAGAATAAAACGATTTGGTGAAGCCATTCCTGTAGAGCCCATGCAAAGAGTTCAACAGGCGAAGTTTTTGCAACAACGAGGTTTCACCCATGATCAGATCCGTTACGCTTTGAAACGCTAAGGCTGTACAGCTTACCTTACTTATTCTATTGGTGAAGTATGAAAGTCGCTGAACTTCGAAATAGTTTTTTGATCTTTTTTGAGAAAAAGGATCATACCATCGTCTCAAGTAGTTCCTTAGTGCCTAACGATGAAACCTTATTATTCACCAATGCAGGGATGGTGCAATTTAAAGATGTCTTTTTAGATAGGGAGCAACGAGCTTACACCAGAGCAGCAACCGTGCAGCGTTGCGTTCGTGCGGGTGGTAAACATAATGATTTAGAAAATGTTGGTTACACTATTCGCCATCACACTTTTTTTGAAATGTTAGGTAATTTTAGCTTTGGTGATTATTTTAAACGAGAAGCCATTCAGATGGCCTGGGAATACTTAACCCAAGTACTTAAATTACCCGAAGACAAGCTCTATATCACTGTTTTCAAAGAGGACAAAGAAGCTAAAGACATTTGGCTGAATGAAATTAAAATTTCACCGACACGTTTTAAGCAATGTTCAGAGAAAGATAATTTTTGGTCGATGGGGGATACAGGTCCTTGTGGGCCTTGTACTGAAATTTATTACGATCATGGTGTAGAAGCAGATCCCAATCAGCGAGAACCTGATGAGGAAGGTGATCGTTTTATCGAAATCTGGAACTTGGTGTTCATGCAATATAATCGTACCAGCGATGGTAAGTTGCTGCCTTTACCTAGACCTTCTGTAGATACAGGGATGGGGATGGAAAGACTGGCGGCAGTGATGCAAGGTGTACGTAGCAATTATGATATCGATTTATTTGTTAACCTTATTAAAGCAGCTGCCAGCATTTTAAAATTAGAAGATTTAGCACAAAAATCGTTACGCGTTTTGGCTGATCATATACGATCAACTGCTTTTTTAATTGCAGATGGGGTGGTGCCATCGAATGAAGGTCGAGGATATGTTTTAAGGCGTATTATGCGAAGAGCTTTGCGCCATGGTAATCAATTAGGTGCAAATGAGCCTTTCTTTTTTCAGTTGGTAAAGCCTTTAGTGATAGAAATGGGGGAAGCATACCCCACTTTAAAGTCGCAGCAATCTTATATCGAAAAAATTATCTTAAAAGAAGAAGAGCAGTTTGCACGCACTTTAGATCAAGGTTTAAAAATTTTAGAGCAAGAAATCAAACAACTTCCCGGACGGATTCATGGCAATATTTTGGGGGGGGAGATCTTATTTAAACTTTACGACACTTACGGATTTCCGGTTGATCTGACCGCAGATATTGCGCGCGAGCGAGGGTTACAAGTTGATATCGCTGGGTTTGAACGTGAAATGGAATCCCAACGAGATAGAGCACGTGCAGCAAGTCAGTTTGGTGTGGATTATAACAAGAACGCCAATATCGGTATTAAAACAGAATTTACAGGTTACGAATCTTTAGAAGAAACAGCTGAAGTGGTTGCTTTGTTTAAAGGCGATCAGCAGGTTTTAAATTTTGCAGCGGGCGACAAGGGATATTTGATCTTGAAGCATACGCCATTTTATGCTGAATCTGGTGGGCAAGTCGGTGATAAAGGAATCCTCATTAATAACAAAAATATTTTTAGAGTCGATGATACGCAAAAGATGGGTGAGGCAATCATTCATGTAGGTGAAATGATAGAAGGGCAAATTCAAGTCAAAGACCGATTAACAGCTAAAGTAGATGCCCAAAAACGTCAAGCAACTAAATTAAATCATTCCGCCACGCATTTATTACATGCGGCATTAAGAGAAATCATTGGTAAGCATGTGACGCAGAAAGGATCTTTAGTCGCACCAGATCGCTTGCGTTTTGACTTTACACATTTTGAACCCTTGAATCGTGAGCAGATCCAGCAACTCGAAGATTGTGTCAATGATAAAATATTAGAAAATACCGAAGCAACCATCACGGAAACTACGCCAGAGGAAGCGATTAAGCAAGGGGCGATGGCCTTGTTTGGTGAAAAGTATGGTAAAACGGTGCGAGTTTTAAATATGGGGCATGGCTTTTCAGTTGAGCTTTGTGGCGGTACACATACTGCTCGAACTGGCGATATTGGGTTATTTAAAATTATCAGTGAATCTGGGATCGCAGCGGGTGTGCGTCGCATTGAAGCGCTCACAGGAAAAGGCGCTTTGAAGTGGTTAAGCTCAGCAGACAACACCGTTACCCATTTAAGTCAGCTATTAAAAGGCGACAGGGAGACGGTAGAAAGTAAAGTTATCCACTTACAAGAAAGGATAAGGGATTTAGAAAAAGAAACGCAACGTTTAAAGAGTAAGTTGGCAAGCGGTGCTGGTAGTGATCTCACTACAGAAGCAATAGAAATTAAAGGTATTAAGTTGTTAGTCAAAAAACTTGTTGATGCCGATCCTAAAATGATGCGAGATTTGGTTGATGATCTGAAGAATAAATTACATACGGCTGTGGTTGTATTAGCTGTTGTTAATGAAGGGAAGGCTCAAATTGTAGTGGGGATCACCAAAAACTGTATCGATAAAATTACAGCTGGAGAATTAGCTAACTTTGTGGCAATTCAATTAGGGGGCAAAGGCGGCGGAAGACCTGATCTTGCACAGGCAGGTGGTACGAACATCGATGCGCTGGATAAAGCATTGGCTTCCATTGCCGATTGGGTTAATAAGAGGCTTTAGTGTTTCTTATTTTTGATGTTATTACCGGAAAGATGTTAGAATTCTGGGTTTAAATGGATTAGTTAATGAGCTTAATTGTTCAAAAATACGGTGGGACATCGGTAGCTAGCATTCCGTGCATGATGCATGTAGCGAGAAAAATTAAAGCTACGCAAACTGCAGGACATGATGTGGTGGTTGTGGTTTCCGCGATGGGTGATGAAACCGATCGATTGGAAAGCTTAGCTTATCAAATTACGGATAGCCCTACAGAACGTGAAATGGATGTTCTTCTTTCAACAGGGGAGCAAGTATCCATTGCCTTGTTAAGCATGGCTTTGCAAAGTTTAGGCTGTGCAGCGAAATCCTATACAGGATTCCAAGTAGGTATACATACGGATTCAGCGCATACCAAAGCTAGGATTGAGCATATCGATGAAAACAATATTCGAGCTGATCTTGCTCAAGGATATGTGGTAGTAGTGGCTGGGTTTCAGGGAATGGATGCAAATGGCAACATCACAACGCTAGGCCGAGGTGGTTCTGATACAACAGCAGTTGCTTTGGCTGCCGCTTTAAAAGCAGATGAATGCCAAATATATACGGATGTGGATGGTGTTTATACAGCTGATCCACGCATTGTGTCACAAGCGCGATGTTTGCCTCGTGTGACTTTTGACGAAATGCTCGAGGTAGCAAGTCAAGGAGCTCAGGTCTTACAAATTCGCGCAGTAGAATTTGCAGGAAAATACCGTGTGCCTTTGAGAGTGCTATCGACCTTCAAGGAAGGTGCTGGCACTTTGGTTACTTTTGAAGAAAAAGGAATGGAGCAACCCATTGTTTCTGGGGTGACTTATTGTCGTGAAGAAGCAAGATTGATTATCAGGAGTGTGCCGGATAAACCCGGTATTGCTGGGCGAATTTTAGGTCCAATCAGTGAAGCAAATATTGAAGTGGACATGATAATCAAGAATTTGGGAGATGATGGTAATACGGATTTTACCTTTACAGTGCATCGGCGTGATTTTGATCGTGCGCGTGCAATTTTAGAAAAAATAAATTTAGAGTTGAATGCTGGTGGGATTTTAAGCGATGCAAAAATTGCCAAATTGTCCATCGTCGGCGTTGGTATACGATCGCATGCTGGCATTGCAAGCACAATGTTTGAAGTACTTGGCAAAGAGGGGATTAATATCCAGCTTATCTCAACTTCCGAAATTAAAGTATCGGTGGTTGTGGACGAAAAATATTTAGAGCTGGGCGTGAGAACGATCCATGAAGCTTTTAGACTTCATGAAGAGCCTCACGAAGAGGATTATGAACATCGGCTAAGAGCCTAGTACTTGTTTGTGCGCATAGCGTACTCAGTACCATAACAAAAAAAACAAGACAGTAGCATCTTGTTTTATCTAAAGGAGATTGACCACATGCTCATATTAACTCGAAGAGTAGGTGAGACTTTAATGATTGGTGATGATGTCACCGTTACGGTTTTAGGTGTTAAAGGAAACCAGGTTCGTATTGGTGTCAATGCTCCTAAGGAAGTCTCAGTTCACCGAGAAGAAATCTATCAGCGGATCCAACAAGAGAAGGCGGGCGGTAGCCAGTCTGGGGCGGCTGGATCTTCTGAGTCGTCTGATGAGTCTTAAGTAATTTCAATCTGATGTTTAATTTTAACCCTAGGTGATGGTATCATGGCGCCCTGCCCACAAGGAGAGATGGCCGAGTGGTCGAAGGCGCTCCCCTGCTAAGGGAGTATGGGGCCTTAAATCCCATCGAGGGTTCGAATCCCTCTCTCTCCGCCACCGAAACTTAATTGTTGGGCATTTGTATTGACACCCTAGTGTAATATCGCGATAATCACCCCCTTTGCTGAAGCTTCTTTAAGTATCTAACAACCTTAAATAGCTTTAGCTTCTAATAGCAACGCGCCCGTAGCTCAGTTGGATAGAGTACCTGGCTACGAACCAGGCGGTCGGGAGTTCGAATCTCTCCGGGCGCGCCAAGAAATGTGCTGATAAATTCAGCACTTATAACAAATTATCTCGTTCCCGTTTTACTATTTAAAATAACCAATGCCGGAGTTTTGCCGGACTGTCCTATACATACCTTATTCGCTGCTTCCAACACTTCTTCAAGTTCGGGAGCTGAATAATGAGTCGTGATATCTCCATTACGATGACCTAATAATACCTTCCTTGTTTCTACTGGCACACCTGCAGCTCGCAACCTACGTCCAAAAGTGTGTTTGAGATCATGCACTCTCACATGCTTCAATCCCACCTGCTTACGCCCACGCCTCCAGGCACTACTGTTGATGTTTTGTAACGGCTTACCTCGATACGTAAACACAAACTCCGGGTGCGACCCACGAACTTGCTCCACAACCGATCTTGCCACACGATTCAATACAACTAACCTATCTTCCCTATTTTTCACTTGGTTCCCAGGAATAATAAAAACAGACGTATTAAGCTCCGGTACTCTGATCTCCCATTCCCATTTCATCTGACACACCTCTAGCTCTCGGCATCCTGTATTCACTTTGAACAAGCACATCCGTGCTAAGTGATCAGGCAATGCGCGAAAAAGCGTCGATTGCTCTTCCCATGAAAGTGGGTAAGGCTTTCTTGCATCGGTGAGTGGTAGCATTTGAATTAATGGGGGCGTTTCCAGCCAGGTAAAACCATGATCATCACGCCAAAGTCTTGCCGCCAAATTTAAAATACGTCTGACAACACTTAACGCAAGATTAATACTCTTACTTTTGATCCCTTCCTTTTTTCTATCCTTGATGAAAGTTTGCAACGTGCCCATATGAATGCTTTCAAGGGGCAGATCGCCAATGTAAGGATCCAATTTTTTCAAATGCATCGCATAATCACCGATGCTTGCTAAATGCATATTCTCTAATAGAAAATGCGTTGCGGCATCTCGAAATAGTCGCTTAGGCCGAACACCAAATAATTTTGATTGACGAATTTCTTCAATTCGTCGCGCTAAAATTAATTGCGCTGCTTCGAGATCGCCTGTTCCAGTACTTTCGCAAATTTTTTGGCCGAGGATCTGTTTTTCGATATGCCAGATCCCCGCGCGTTTTCTAAGTCCTGGAACGTTTCTGTTGCGTCCCATAATGCTTCTCCTCTTTCTGAGGTGGGACGCCCGTTGCGGGCCTTATAATGGTCGGCCCAAGCGTCCAAATCAAGTCTATCGAAAGCTATTCCTTGTGTGCCCATAGGAATTTCCGTAATGTAGGGCCGTACTTCTGTGTTAAAGCGGTTGCGATCCATACCAAGATAAGCAGGAGCGTCGCGAAAGCGTATTAACCGCGGTAAAATTGCTACATGGTTAGCTTTGAGACTCATTTATGCTTATTCCGCTTCCAAGATAGTTACTATTGGAAATCTTCCAGGGTGGCGTTCGACATTTATAAGCTTGTGTTTTTCTAAGGCTGATAATCCTCGGTAAACGGAGTGTCTATTAATGCCTAGTTCATTTATGACGGTGCGTTCTAGCGGAAAAATCCGTGCCTCCCTAATACCAGCAAGAACGTAAATGGCAATAGAACAATGGAATGCTTTACCGGGCAATCGTGCCGCTTTGCTTAACCATTTTAAGGGGATAGGGCCCTTAAGGAATCGTTCTCCCGGTTTATGACGTGGCGGCTTTTTTGAATTTATATTTTGCATGCTTATGGAAGATGTTAGAGCAAGCTTTTGGGGATCAATTTCATCACTCATTTTAAGATCCTTCTATATAGAGAGATAATAAGACTGTACGGGTGTGCGCAGATGCGCAGGTAATGTTTCATATGCGCCCACCCCTGGGGGATCTGGGTGAGAAGATTTACCGCTAAACTTTAATAGGATTTTATCTATAGCCTCTCGCATTTTTTTACCACGTTCATCCTCATAGTGATCAGGGTATCGAATGTAGGTTGCATCAGTACGCAAACGAAATCCGTTCAACACAATTGCACTTGCTTCAGCCATCAGCTGTTGAGTAGTTTGTACTGCCTGCTCAAGCTCATTTAGCGGCGCTTCTATCAAAATGGCATCGTGGACAGGTGCACAGAGCTTTATGCCCGCTTCAATAACAAAACAGCAGGCAAGGCGAAGCATTTCAGCGCCATTGGCTTGCATGGGGAAATTTTGCAAAAATCGAGGATTGGGGGATCCCTCTGTGTACACGTTCCACCCAAATACAGTGTGCAGACGTCCGATTAGCATTGCATAATTCACAACAGCTTCAATCCATTCCCAGAATTGTTTATATGTTTCCTTATGCAATCGAAGCAACTCCCTTGCTTTTGCGACAGGTTGGTTTATACGTTGCGCTAATGAATCAGCACCCATCCCATATTGAACCGCCAATACACAGGCTTTAAATTGTTCTCGTTCAGATTTATGTGAGGTTTTAGTAGCATTGATGGGAATAGCGTTTGCTTGTTTCGCAAATTCTAAATAAGGATCACCTGATTGGTAAGCTTTTATCATTAAAGAATCACCTGATAGTGCTGCAGCAATACCGAATTCTTGTTGTGACCAATCAATGTATGCTAGGCCATAACCAGAAGAAGGTTTAATCAAGCTTCTTAACCATACCGCAGGTCCAAAAATGAATTGATTGTTGCTTGGTTGATTACGACCAGTGCGTGATCTAAATGCAGACAATAGGCAGCGATTGCGATTATCTTGGCCAACTGATAATTCAGCTAAGCGCATTTGAGATAAAGTCACTCTTAACTCACGCAGCGGTGCTACTTTGGGATAACTACGAGCCATCTCTTTAAAAACTTCATCACTAAGATCTAATTTTCCTGATAATAAGCGCGGCCATGGGATTTCATTTTTCTGCAACCACGCAGCGAATAGAGAATATTTGAAAGTGCGTTGGTCAAATACGCCATACTCTGAATCAATTTCAGCGATCAGTTTATCTTGTATTTCTATCCAATGCTTACGTAAAAGTGCTAATTTATTAACATCAATAGGAATACCGTTGTGCTCAATTTGTGCTGCTGTTTTCATATACCTACCTCTTATTAGTGCTCTAGGAATGTCTAAGAATGGATTTATCTTTAACAATAACTTTTCAAGGGCTATGACATCTGATTCGCAATAATTAAGCAGATCTTCCTTCTCTTTTTGCGTATAGGGCCCTCCACGCATCGCTAACTGTCGCATAGTCTCTTTTTCGCTGGATTCAATCCCACTTAACCCAAATGAAACGAGAGCGCCTAATAGGGATGTTCCACAGGGTAAAGTCAGCCCATTCGTGTGATTGCGGAATTCTACATAAAGATCTAAAACGTTAACTGGCAGGGGCCAATTCAATTTTAAATGGCACCCCATTTCAGCACTTGCGTAATAAGCTACAAACAAAGTGTCATTGCAGATGGCATAAGGTGGCCACTTCAATTTAATTAGCTCATCCTGCCAAACACGAATTCTTTTTCCTGATCCAATTTCATGAGCAACCATACAAACGACAGAGGGTTGCTCACCTGGTGGCGCCGAAAATTCAAAATCAACTAACCAAACTTCACGAAATACCCTTTTACCTATGGGGATCATATTTCACCTCTTAAACGACGAAGGACTGGGTGCTGCAGACTGTTGATTAATCGATCTTTAAAGGCGATATTTAAAATTTCTTGGAATGATAGTTCAGGCCATTCAGGCTCAGAAATACCACTGGGAGCTTCATATATTTCATATGCCCCCAAGCTCATATTGGCCCTCACACGCACCCAACGACTTTCTGCTCTCGATGCTGCGCTTAGAGCCGATCGGTTCCATTCATTGGAGCGACCATCTTCACCAGGAAGGGTAATTGGCCAAAGACTTAGGACACCTTGGCGATTGATTGTTGTTAATAATATTTTGGGGGTGATCTCTAAGTGGATCTCTCCTATGATCTCGCTGTCAACAACATATGTTTCGCCCTCTTCCTTAAGTTCAAGAACAGCAGTTGCAAGTCGGTACTCTTCATTGGGATGAACACGTACAAACTCTTGCTTGTTGGGCCTGCGAATGGGAATTGTATTGATGACTTTCTTGACACCAATATCTGAAAAGTCTTGGGATAATCGAAGCCGAGATATATCTAAACCAAAGGAACTCTCAGTCTTTAGTTTGTCGCTGTTATTTTCATCTTTCATATTGAATCTCCTCAATTGTTTTCACCACATTTCTCAAGATAAATGTGCGATTGAGCGATGCAATGACCTAGAGATTTCTAAAATCAGCTTCTAAATCAATAAGTTAAAATGTGGAATTGTGCGATTTTTGTACGAGTTTGGGCGATTTTTAAAATGACATCTAAGAAAATTTTATGAATATCAATAAGATATATTGGAAAGAATGGGCGATTTTATTTCATGTTTTTTCGAATGGTTTCAGGAGAATAATTTTTGAATTTTTTTGCAATTATTTGCGAATACTCAACATCAGTTAACCCAGGTTTCTTGCTTAAGAGCTTTTTATATTCGCTTTGAAATGCTTGGTGTGTGATTTTGGTTGATATCTTTTTTGGACCCTGTGTAGTTTTAGATTGAGAATAAGTTGTTGACTCAAAACCACTAAGAATGCGCTGTGTGAGCTCATGAGGAATAACTGGTTTTAGATTTATTTCTCGATCTGCAAAAACATCTTCAAAATTTAAAAAACACCAACTTTTCTTGTAACAACTTATAAATTCATCAAGCCATACAAAAGTTGCTGTTGGCAAAACCCAAATAGCTTCGTTTTGCCAAGATTGGGGCGATTTTATTTTTATTGATTGTATTTCTCGTTCAAAGAAAGCCCAGTAATTATCATCTGTTTGTTGATATGAGGTTGGTGTCAACTGATATGAAGCGATGTAAGTTTGGGTAATATCGTCATTAGTTTTAAACCATCGAACTAAAATATCGGCTCCAATTTCTTTGTAGATCAAAAAAGGAATAAGACGAATAGGTAAGATCTTACGTTCATCAATACATATATTGGTGAGATCACTAACAATTAAATTCATATCTCTAGTAACATCAGAATAAAAGTTTTAGTTGGCACAGAAAGATACAGGTTCGAATTCTTTGATTCAAGTAAATCGGAGAAGGAGTGATTACTTGTTTATATTTATGTTAGTATTATAAATATTATCGACTAAGGAGAGGATAATGTGAACGGTAAAATATTAAACTCAAGTACAAAGAAAAATTTGAAGAATGGGATCTCAGAGGAGCTTCGCCAAAAACTATATGTCGAATTACAAGGCATAGCAGCAAATTGTGTTATTAACCCGAGCTTTGCTAGCGCATCAGCACTACAAAAATTTGGTGGGGGCGATGAAAATGATTATTGGGAACTAATTCTAGCTCTCGACAATCAGGTAAAAAATGTAAATGCTGGTGATCTAAAAGCAATAGAAGGGGTGCTAACTGCTCAGATACATATTTTAAATAATATGTTTAACAAGCTCGCTGTACGCGCATTAAAGCAGGAACATATGAAACTGTTAGAGCCTTTCATGCGTTTGGCGCTTAAAGCTCAGAGCCAATGTAGAGTAACTGCTGAAACGCTTGCGAATATAAAGAATCCCTTATCTAGCACTGTCGTGAAACAAGCTAACATAGGGTACAACCAGCAAGTAAATAACGGCGCTTCAGTTTTAAACCCCTAGGATCAGAAAAAAATCTCAAACGAACTATTGGATGTCAGTATGACTAAGGGTTGGACTCCTGAGCGAAGAAAAAGGCAATCCATAATGATTCATGCTTGGAATCCTTCAAGCAAATCTACAGGGCCTAGAACGATTGAAGGAAAAGCGCGTTCAAGCATGAATGCATTAAAACAAGGGGGTAGAAGCCGATCTTTTAAAACAGAAATCTCACTTCTCAGAAAAGAATTAAATACATTTAATGCTAATCTGATTAGATTTCAAGTTAATAATAATTAAGTATTATGAGTGTGCTTTTGTCCCAGACTTTTCTTATCCTTATCTGTTATTAATTACAAGTTTTTGATTACTCTTCCATTGACACTTAATAAAACCATTTGATTTCCGATAAAGATCCTATTAAGTGGAAAAAGAGATAGTAACTTGAAGCTTGTACAGCTTAGGCTTAGAAATTTTCGTTGTTTCAATAACGAGATATCAATAAATTTTGATGATATAACAGCAATTATTGGTAGGAATGATGCTGGTAAATCTTCAATAATGGATGGTCTTAATATTTTTTTTAATGATGGACCTATAAACAAGAATGATGCAGCAAAAAATGGTGACCATGAAGATGTTGCTATAATTGGTGTTTTTAATGAATTACCAGATGAGGTAATAATTGATACATCTGAAACCACTTCTCTTCAAAATGAATATTTGTTAAATGAAAATAATCAATTAGAAATTCATAAAATTTTTAATTGCACCTCGGAAAAGCCCAAACTATCTCTAAAAATAATTGCGACTCATCCCATGGCAGAAAATGTGAAAGATTTAATTATGTTGGGAAATAGTGACTTGAAGAAAAGAGCAAAAGAGATTGGTGCAGAAGTATCTAAAATAGATAAAAAAAATAATGTCCAATTGCGGAGCGTAATTAGAGAGAAAGTTAATAAATTAGATATGCAAAAGAGATCTGTGCTGTTAATGGAAGGAAATGGGAAAAAAGTATGGAATGGAATCCAAAAAGAATTACCATTATTTGCGTTATTTAAATCTGATAGAACTAGTACTGATCAAGATGCGGAGGCACAAGATCCGTTAAATATTGCTATAAAAGAAGCCGTTAAAAAGAAAGAATCTCAACTTCAAGAAATAACTCAATACATTCAAGATGAAGTAAAGCTAATAGCAGATTTAACTTTAAAAAAATTACAAGAAATGGATTCTTCTTTGGCTACTACTTTGACACCTGAGTTCCCAGTGCCTAAATGGGAAAAACTATTTAAAGCAAATATCACAGGAGATAATGAGATTCCAATTAATAAAAGAGGGAGTGGAGTCCGCAGACTCATTTTGCTTAATTTTTTTAGGGCAAAAGCTGAGTTGATAATGAATAAAAATGGAGTGCAAAATGTTATATATGGTGTAGAAGAACCCGAAACTAGCCAGCACCCGCATAACCAGCGGCTCTTAATAAGATCTCTGCAAGAATTATCGATTAAGGAACAAGTGATCTTTACAACACACACACCGATGCTCGCCCGTTCTATCGTTGATGAATCTCTACGTTTTATTAATATAAATGATGTAGGAGATCGGGAAATTGTTAATGGTGGCAGCGATGAAACAAATCAACAAATAGTTAAAAATTTAGGAGTCTTACCTGATCATAATGTGAAATTATTTATTGGTGTTGAGGGGAAATATGATATAGCTTTTTTAAAAAACATATCGCGGATCCTTGTGGATGAAGGTGAAGATATCCCTGATCTTGAAAAATTAGAATTAGACGGAGAAATCATTTTTATCCCTTTAGGCGGAGCTAATTTAGCGCAGTGGACCAATCGTTTAGAAGGATTGAACAGACCAGAATTCCATTTGTTTGATCGAGACAATCCTCCACCTTCTTTGCCAATTCATCACGACGAAATTGATAAAATTAATACTCGCCATGAGTGTAAGGCAGTTTCAACTAACAAACGTGAAATGGAAAACTATATTCATAATCTAGCAATTGAACAAGCTCTTAATGACGTAGGAGTAAAAATAAAAATAGATAAATTTGGAGATTTTGATGATGTTCCTCAACTTTTGCTTAGTAAAGTAGATCCTCAATTACCTCAAAGCTCTAAATGGGGTAAGGAAAGGAATTGTAAAATATTTCTTAATAATAAAGCGGTAAAGAAAATGTCAAAAACTATGTTGATTGAAGTTGACCCAAACAAAGAGGTATTAGGGTGGTTTGAAATTATTAAATCCATGCTAAGAAATCAGAATTAGAAGTAAAACATGAATTTATGTCAGCTGATATGCTAGAGATATCTTACAAAGAAGATTAGTTACTTGAGTAATATTATGAATATATTTAATAAACCTTTGAAAAATGTTGATTTGCATGACATAGAAGCATTGATCGAGACAAAAATTGAAGAAAATCTATGGTTAGACTATAAAAGAGTTTTAAATTTGAAGGATGAATCTTCTAAAAATGATTTGATTAATGATGTGGCAGCATTTTCAAACACTGACGGAGGATTTCTAATATATGGGATTGAAGAACAAGGTGCTTGTCCAACAGTTATAAATGGAATTGAAATAAATAATTTTGATCAACTTAAACGCCAACTGCAAAGTTTGCTTGTTAGTAGAGTTGAACCTTCTATTACAAATTGCGATTTTAAACAAATACTTGTAAAAGATAATTACTTTATTTTGATCATCAGAATTCCCAAGAGTTGGAATTCACCTCATAGAGTGACTTATCGAGATTCTGACTTTTATTTTAGACAATCTGGAAAAAATGCACTTATGGATGTTTATCAAATCAAAAATAGCTTTTTGTCGAACGCATATCTGCATGAAAAAATCAAAGTTTTCATTGATGATAGAATACAATCCATATCTCAAGGAAATGATCCTGTTAATATATCAAAAGGGCCAAAAATTGTTTTGCATATAATTCCCACCAATCCGTTTGGTAGGGATGAAAAAATAGACATTTTAAGATTTTACAACAATCATCAATATGTCCCGCCGCTTAGTCACGGTGGCACATTTAATAACTTTATAAATCTTGATGGACTTGTTACTACAAACATAAAGACTATTTATTCTTATATGCAGTTTTTCCGCAATGGAGCTATCGAAGCTTGTGATTTAATCAACAATTCTTCTAATAAAATACCTCTAAAGATTGGTGAAAATATAAGAATCGCCGTTGAGTGCTATTTAAAAGCTTATGAATTACTAAATATTACTCCACCTTTATATATCAGTATTGCCATGTTAGATGCAAAAGATTATCAATTAGGGTTGCCTGATGATGCTTACGAAGATGAAAAAAGGGAAATAAAAAGAAATCATATCTTTTTTAGTATTCTGCATGAAAATGGAATACCTGAAACTCAAAAAGCACCAAAAATCTTAAGGCCGCTATTTGAATTATTTTTCAATCTTTTCGGTATAAAAGATAATTTATTTTATGATAGGAACGGAAATTGGAATCAAAAGTAATAAAGGTTCAGCGGCGGCGTATTTAAAGGTGCTTGTCTGTTAATCTATCTGATTACCAATCTGAGGAAATTGCAATGGAAAAACTTGATAAATATTCTGAAGTTATCTTTTGGAATTTTATGAGAAAAAATAATGCTGTCTACAACTTTGAAGTGGTGCAGTTATTATTGTTTGCTAGCAAAAGCCAAAAGAACAAAAAGTTATTTTATAAGCCAATTTACATACTCTTGGCGTCAATCATTGAATGTATTCTTTATGATTTTCTCAAAAGAATTAAAGAGCATCGTAGTGAAAAAATTGTAAAACTGAATAAATCTGATATTAAAATCATCAAAGATAAACAACTTATAAATAAGCTACAGAGAATAATCAATATATATGAAAAGCACGCTCTTCTTGGCGCCAATTCGAAGATATATTCAGAATTGTATAATTTGGCTAATATCAGAAATAGAGTTCACATACAGAATGAACATTTGCAGAATCCTCATGATGAAAATAAATTATGGTCACTCAAGCTGATAAGGTCTGCTGGTGAGCTTTTGAAATACATATACTGCTATTTAGGTGTAAATTACCCTAGGCCAGAAAGGTTTCATTCTTCACCTGATTTTGATGAATTTCCGGAGCCTTGGAAAATGTAAAAAATGCGTGCGCCTTGTTTTGGAAATGTTTAATTTAACAAAGACAAATTATCTCTATTGTTGATTATTAACCGTTTCTAACAGCGACTTTGTTGTTAAGATAATCTCATTAAACGGCTTTAGTTTTCCATAAAACATATTTGAATTCGTCATTCTTTCATAATCGAGTTGTAACTGTGTAAGCTGTTCGTCGGTAGGGATTAAATTAAACTTTCCTTGCAAACAGTGATCATAATTGGCATTGCTTTCATTGAAAAACGCCTTTTTATGGTTTACAACTGCGGTCAAAAGCGCTTTGTTTTGTATCGCGGTATGGCCGAATTGGGATTGATGCAACATGGCTAAATCATACCAATGTCTTGATAAGCGTTGAGCGTTTTCCTTGAATTTACCTCGATTGCATTCCACATGAATCAAAGTGGCTTTTTCCCAAAATGTGCGTTCAGGGTTTAAAACATTTACCTGTGCGCAAGAGAGATTTAGTTCTTTAACATGGGGTGCTATATCGGGTTGTACGGTGTGTACTGTGTTAGGCTCAGTGACGTTGCGTGCACCAAATTCAATAAAAACATAAGATTTAATGTAGGGCATTCTAAGTTCGCAAACGGAAGGATAGTGAACATGGAGTTTTTCACCATCATCACTGACTTCAATCTGAATAGGTTGTGCGAATTCATTTTCAATACATGATTTCAGATAGGGCGCAATTTCATTCGTGACATAATCCTTTAGAAATAGTTTTAGTTGATCGCTGATCTTTTTTCGTTTGGTATTAGAGGTGCTTGGATCAAAGGGATCATCGGTATTGAAGCTTTTGTAATCAATGGTGATGTCCACGTCTTCGGAAAACCGCTCAATGAGGTTAGATACCTTAGATAATGAAGTACCACCTTTAAAAGCCATTGGGTGTGCATTTGGCATTGAAAATAGTTTTTCTAAGGTCCAGCAGATCCAGATATCCTTTTCTAAAACCTGAGGAAACTTATTTAATGCCTGAAAAGAGGTTTGCAAGATTTCATTTTGATCATTTGGCGAGAGGTTAAAATAATTTGTTGCTTGGTTTTTCATTTGTATTCTTATTCTTCATTTGCTGTTGGTAGTTTGTAATCAATAATGTTACCCAAGAGGGTAGGCTCGCTTTTACTGCCGTTAATTTTTCAAATTCTTCAGCGGGTAACACTTGTTCAATTCTCTCTATCGTTTTTAAAGAAATTTCTTCTTTAGTCAGGTACCACAAAGCAGAAACAGCAATCCCCGCAAGTGTGCCAGCTAATATCAATTTACGCTGACTTACTTTTCTTAATTTAACTTCAATGTTCCCAATAGAAAGTATACGAGAGCGACCATTCGTTAAAAACAGTGGCTTTACAGGAACCTGAGTGCTTAAGCCGAGTTGACGCACTGCCTCAGCCCCATGTACTTGAAATACTTCCCCTGTCGAAGTAGAGATAGTCTCTAGAACAGCCTCTAGGGAAGGAGGAACGCGTCCTACATAGCGGCTGATTTTAGGGCGAACGTAAATACCGCGCGTTACGCGGATGATTTCTTCCTCTTTTACCAATCGTTCAAGCACTTTACGGATATTACTTTCCTCCCCAAGCCCAATAAGTTCTTTAGAGGTAAAGGGTTGCCCTAAAGGGATCCCTTCTAGCTTGTGACGAATATGTTGCGCTACACGCATGATTATTAAACCTCCAATGTCACAAAATATATACAAGTTTGTGACAAATTACAAGTGAGCTTACAATCAAACTATTGATGGGAATTGATAGCATTATCCCTACCGAGCCGTCTTGCCAGAATTGTTATAAATATCAAAAGGTTATTTTAAAAAGATAACTACATTTTTTGAAATTAAATTATTTAACTTTTCCAGTTTGAGGCTTATGCATCAGATAAGGAAATTTTCACTATACTTCATAAATATAATTAGCTGATTTACGTACAGTGCTATAGTTTTGCCATCTTTTTTTGATGGGAATAAAACTAAAAATATTAGATCAATTTTAAATAGGAAATAAGCATGACTTCACAGAGCCAAAAAATACCTCGTCACGCTATTCGCGGTCCTGTGCTCACTTTCAAAGGTGATGCTTTTAAGGACGGAATAGAAAATACAATGGTTTACGAGTCTGATGCTATCGTTGCATTTGGCGAAGGTTACATTACCCACTTCGGCCCTGCTGATAAGATTAAGCCACAGTTACCAGCGGGCATTACTATAAAGAATTATGGACCAGACTCGCTGATTTCTGCAGGTTTTCTCGACAGCCACGTTCATTTTCCGCAAACGCCTATGATTGGTGCATATGGTGAGCAATTATTAGACTGGCTTAACAAATATACATTTCCCACTGAGCGCAAATATGCCGACAAAGCGATTGCAACCTCGGTGGCCAGGGAATTTTTGGATGAATGTCTAAAAAATGGCATCACTACGAATTGCGTTTACTGCACTGTTTTCCCACAATCCGTTGATGCATTATTTGAAGAAGCTGAACGCTTAGGTATGCGCATTGCCGCCGGCAAAGTGTTAATGAACCGAAATGCGCCTGATTATTTACTTGATACTACCAAGACTGGCTATGATGATTCAAAGATGCTTATTAATAAATGGCATGGCCGTAACCGGCTCATGTACGCAATCACGCCTCGTTTTGCTCCCACTAGCACGCCAGATCAACTTGAATCTGCAGGTGAACTTTGGACTGAATACCCTGATTGCTACATGCAAACACATGTCTCCGAAAACAAAGGTGAAGTTGCATGGGTAAAGGAGCTTTTTCCTGAACGTAAAGGGTATCTTGATGTATACGATTATCACAAATTATGTCGCCCTCGTGCAGTTTTTGGTCATGGTATTCACTTAGATGATGAAGAAATGCAATGTATGCATCGCACTGGATCTGCAATTTCACACTGCCCAACATCCAACTTCTTCCTTGGCAGTGGTTTTTTCAATCTTCATCGCGCAATGCAGAAAAATCGCCCTGTGCGTGTTGGCCTTGGAACCGATCTTGGCGCTGGGACCTCTTTTTCAATACTACAAACATTGAACGAAGCATACAAAGCGGCGCAGCTTAATAATAACAAGCTTGATGCCGCGCATGCCTTTTATTTATCAACACGTGGCACGGCACATGCAATGTATATTGAAGATAAAGTGGGTAGTATTGCACCAGGTATGGAAGCTGATATGGTTGTTTTAAACATGAAATCAACGCCCGTCATTGAATATCGTATGCAGTTCGCCAAAAACATCGAGGAGGCTCTGTTTATTCAAATGATCATGGGTGATGACCGCGCAGTAAGATCAACCTATGTAGCGGGAGAGCTACGCTATAGTAATGAAGGTCTGTAAGTCTATAGAGGTTTACAAAGCCAAAAAATTTTCACAGGGAGACAAGACAATGAGTGATGATCAACTTGGCGGCTTAAAGGCATGGTGGGTTTGGATACTTGCCGTCACTTTCGTTGTATTTTTATTTAGTTTCCAGACAGGTTATGCCATCGTTAATCCAAAGGTACAAGGCGAATTGAGTCTTTCTGTTGCTCAAATTGCTACCATTGCCGCGTTTTATACATGGGCATTTGCTATTTTTCAATTCTTCAGTGGCGCAGTGCTGGATCGGCTAGGTGTTCGTCTAGTTTTGCCGATCTCAATTACGCTGGTCACCTTAGGTATTTTCCTTTTCGCAAATGCCAAAAGCTTTGAGATGTTGCTGCTATCGCAGGTTGTTGTTGCAATTGGTTCATGCACAGGTTTCGTTGGCGCAGGTTATGTGGGCGGTCAGTGGTTTGGCATGGCGAAGTTCAGTTTCATGTTTGGTCTTGTTCAAATGATAGCGGCGTTGACCTCAGCATTTTCGCAAAATCTAATCGGTTTAGCACTTGATGCGGTGACATGGCGAAAGCTTTTTAACCTAACAGCGGTATTTGGTGTAGTGCTAATGGTGCTTGGTTTCATGTTCATCCGAGATCCCAAACCTGTTGTTAGCGATCATAAAGGGAGCATCGGAGAGTTTTTTGCCTCGGTTGTAAAAGGTATGGTTGAGGTCTTAAAGATTGGACACATCTGGATTGCATCTCTCATTGGTGCATTGTCATTTGGCGCTATGCTGGCATTGGGTGTAGTTTGGATGCCAAAGATTTTAATGGTACATGGCTTGAGCGAACACACAGCGCATTTAGGCGCTTCGATGTTGTGGCTTGGACTTGCCGTTGGTAGTGCATTGATTCCTTATTGGTCCGATGCGATACGTAAGCGCAAAATGCCAATTGTTATCAGCAATGCTATTCAGGTTGCCGCGATATTGGCGTTATTATATATCCCCGAACTTAGCTCTACTGTCGGAATGGCGCTTTGCTTTATTTTCGGGTTTTTCAACGCCGCCCATATGCTAGCATTCAGTACCTCAGCAGATGTTGTGCGCCCATTTCAGATCGGCACTTCAGCCGCTATAGTCAATGGCATTATGTTTATTGTAGGTGGCATTTTAATGAGCCGTCCTGGTGTTCGTATTGGTTGGGGTGTTGATGCTGGTATAGAAGCGAAATCGTTAGATCTGGCCCAATACGCAAGTTTACCGATCACTGCAGCAGTGATTCTTGCTTTCGTGATATCTATCCTAATGCGTGAAACCTATCCAGCAAGGAGCGAGCCATGATGATCCAATTGCATCGAACCGCAATCAGATCTTTGTTATTGGTTCTCTTATTTGCACCAAACGCATTTGCTGAAAAAGCGACAGAAACAGCACCCACTAAGCGTGCTAAGCAAGAAGCATCATCCAAACCCAGTGATAAGGAAACATCACCTCCTGAGCGTTCTCGTCAGCAGACATCAGCCAAAGGATTCTCGACTTCGGACGTGCAATTTCTCTATGGTAGCGCGTTCAAAGAACCAGGTTTTGATAGAGACATCGGGAAATTTACAGTAACTTTTGAGAACTCTTCAGGCTGGAGATGGGGCAGTAGCTATTTTTTTGTCGATTACCTCCGATCCAATTCTGCCGAAAATCATGCAACTGAGTTCTATAGCGAGTGGTATCCTTCTGCTAGCATTGGGAAGATTCTTGGGATTGAGGATCTCTTTCCTGGCAGACCGCTGAAAGATATTTTAATCACATTAGGATTCAACGCAGGAACAAAGAGCACGGGTGCTCAGCCATTCGTTTTTCTACCTGGGCTCACATTTGATTTTCAAATCCCGGGTTTTCAATTTTTTTCGCTTGGTGTTTATGCATATATCGATGATGGACGTTTTGATGGAGAGGATAATGGCTGTAACAAAACAACTTACCAAATCACCCCTTCGTGGTCATTACCTTTTAAAATTGGCTGTGCACGTTTTAGGTTCGATGGCTTTGTCGATTTCATAGGCAGACATGCTGAATGTTCAAGTCAAGTAGTGGCGCAACCGACGATTAAGCTCGACCTTGGAGGCACTTTCAGTAACAAGCCTGACAAATTACTTGTTGGGGTCGAATGGGGCTATATGAAAAACAAATATGGTATCAAGGATCTTGATCAGACTGCTCCGCAAGCAGTAGTGATGTGGGTGTTTTAACATTTTGATCTGGATGGCAAATATTGATCTTGAAATCCTTGCCGAACTTTTGCCGGATTCAGTCCTGCACAGTTATGCAAAGTACGGCATTTTGCAACGGACGCCGCACCCTAATTGTTATATATTTCAACAGGTTAATTTTAAAAAGGATAACTACGAACCAGGCGGTCGGGAGTTCGAATCTCTCCGGGCGCGCCAAAAAAGTCCTGATAAAACCAGCATTTTTAACAAAAACCTCTATCCTGCTTTACGATGTAAAATTACCAGTGCCGAAGTTTTGCCGTTCTGAGTTGCACACAGCCGCTCAGTTGCCTCAATCAATTCTTCAACTTCTGGTGCAGAATAATGAGTCGTAATGTCACCATTACGATGACCCAATAATACTTTACGCGTTTCTAAAGGAACGCCTGCTGCACGAAGTCTGCGACCAAATGTATGTTTGAGATCGTGTACTCTCACATCCTGTAATCCCACCGATCGACGAGCACGTCGCCAAGCTGTATTATTAATAAAGCTGATAGGCTTACCTCTATAGGTGAAGACAAATAAATTTGTAAAATCCAGGAATTCCTTAGATGTTTATTGAAACAGCTCGTTTAGTGCTTCGAGAACCTTTAAAAGAAGACGCTGTAATTCTTGGCTATCTATGGCTAAATGAAATAGTTCGTGCTTTTCTTGGAGGCACTATTGAAAATGAGCAGGTTTTAGAAAAAATAAATAATTTATTGCTTCATTGGCAACGTTATAAATTTGGTTTATGGGTTATTTGTGAAAAAGGAACTCATGAAGTGACAGGATTATGTGGTCCGCATTATTCTAATGATGGCATAGAAATTTCCTATATGTTTTTTGCAAAATTTTGGGGGAAGGGTTTTGCTACTGAGGCTGTTAAGACTACTATAGACTATTGTTTCGATAAATTAAATATAGAATCACTTATTGCTATCACGCAGAAAGCTAATATTAAATCATGCTCGCTACTTGAAAAATTACGCCTAAGACATATTAAAGATTTTGACCGTTACAATGCGGTACAATCTCTTTATAAAATCACTAAGAAGGAATGGGAAGTCTACAAAAACGAGAAACTGAATAATGATTATTAAACCATATAATAAATTAGCTAAAGATAAGCTTTTAGAGTTTGTGGTTTCTCATCCTTGGAAACCGACTTGGTCATTAGAGCAGATTAATGAATTTATCCATTTTTTTACATCATCTCATGATTTAATTTTTGACTTGCATGTTCAAAGCGAACGTATTGCAGTAGCAATTTTAATTGATAAGATCAAAAATAAAGGAAATAATGCATGTTTGGAAATTTTGGGCTTAAACCAAAATTATGAAGTTTCTCAAATATATAATTACCTTGTTCAATCTGCTAAGCAAAATCTACCTCAAACGCGAGCAGGAATTGAGATTACTGTTGAAGAATCTTTAGATGAAATAAGAAGTTTGTTGTTGAAAGATGGATTTGCTTCATATTACGATATTTATGAAATGGAGTGTAAACTTAATAATGCTGTCTGGGTTCAAAGCACTGGGATGTCTACTCTGTTAAATCAAGATTTATTGGAATGCTATCAAGTAATGATAGAAGCTTTCAAAGATAATCCAGAAATGGCAATTCCAAACTTTGACGATTGGAAATCAGCTAAAGAATCGAATAATACTCTAACATGGGTGTATAAAGAATCTAATAAAATTATTGGCTTTTTAAATTTAGATATTAATGTTGAACACAAAGAGGGCGAGATCAGAACAATAGGGGTGTTACCTAATTACCGCAAGCACGGTATTGGGAACAAACTACTATCTTATGGGCTCAGCTATCTTAAAATAAATGGATTGATTAACTGCCATTTGACTGTAGCAACTCAAAATGAAGGAGCTCTTCGGCTCTATTATAATCTAGGATTTAAAGTTATAAATCATTTTAAAGTTTATTGTTGGAAATCAAATTTGTAGTAATAGTGGAAAGTTTTTATCTTCAGGATTAAATCAGATTTTTTTATAAAACTCTATTGCTCTGTTGACGGCAATTTGATAATAACCCCTTACTTGCGGGTTATCTCTTCGTATTTCAAGCCAAGCAATCGTCATTAATTTGATGCTAAGCATGAAATAGGGAAGTAAATTAATGTCTTGTTGGGTTAGCGGCATGTGTTCTGCGTAGCCGTGTAGCAAAGAATCTTGTAAGCTTTGAAAATTCTTTCTTTCGTTACCCTCAGCGACATGTTCAAAAGCGCATAATGCAGTTCCTAAATCAACTCCATACAGTCCCATTCCACAATCATCAAAATCGATTACAGCATACTTGCCTTTATTGACTAGAATGTTGTTAGGCTGCATATCACCATGAATCAGGCCATATTTTTCTTTATGTAATTTTTCATATTGTTTTAGTTTATGATGGGTTACCTTTCTAGCCTGAGTGATCAGCTTTTGCTGATTCGGTGTTACATCGTGAAGCTTTTCTATGTTATAAAATTTTGCTTTAGAAGTACCTACTAGGCTATCAGCATTCCAATAGATGCGATGTTTGATGTTTAAATGCCTTCCACTTTCTTGAAGTTGAGAAATGAGTTTGCCAAGGTTTAATGCATAACTTTCGTTAATGGTTTTCCATTTTGTTTTGCCAGGTAACCATTCAAATAGTGTACAAAATCGAGGAGAAGACATCATTGGGTGAAAACATTCAATTGCGAATTTACCATAGTTATTTTTTATCGGCGTAGGGACTAAAATATTTGTCTTATTTTTAATATGGTTTAACCATTTTATCTCTTCATATATTGCCGGTTCATTGTGAAATATTTTAGGATTAATTCTTAACTGAAATTGCTTATTTTTATTATCAGTAACTCTAAAAATCGCATTGGCGCTAAGTTTGATAAATTCGATCGATCTAACTTTAATTGGATAATCACCTAAAGCAATTTCTGCCAATGCCCTTAACCTTTTGACTTTCGATAGATAGGATGCTTGTTCAAAGGTTACCATGATTGTTTTCTTCATCAAATTGTTGAATTGTAAGTATTTCTAACATGATTTTGTAATTGAAATTTACGCAAATTCTTCTTGAAGCAGAGCCCGAACAACACCTAAAAACTTCGTTTTTGCAGTAACCAATTGTTGCTGAAATAATCGATTAAGCGGTTGTAAATATTGTTTACTGCCCTACCTCGCTTGATAAAAGATAACTCTTCCCAGCCCTCCAAAAAGGTAATTCAATTTATTAGAAGCGAGTCCTTCGCGGGTATATTACTTGTCTTAGTTAGTGGTTGTGCATTTATAGTTGCAAACTCCCCATGGCAACATATATATCAAGCATTAATTGAGTCAAATCTTTTCATTGGAATTAACGATTACAAATTATCCAAACCTATACTTTTATGGGTTAATGATGGCTTGATGGCAATTTACTTTTTATTGATTGGGTTGGAATTAAAAAGAGAGGTACTAGAGGGGCATTTATCAACACTTTCTCAAATCATCCTTCCTGGATCTGCAGCGTTGGGCGGTATTATTATCCCAGCACTCATCTTTTATGGGTTTAACCATGATCACTATCTAGCATTAACTGGCTGGCCATTCCCACAGCTACTGACATCGCATTTTCTCTTGGAATTTTAGCTTTGCTAGGAAACCGTATTCCAAGCTCTTTAAAAATATTTTTAATGACAATTGCAATTTTTGATGATTTCATAGCCATATTGATTATTGCGATATTTTACACAGGAAATTTATCAACATTATCTCTTATTCTTGCGAGCGTCGCTATTGCTTTCCTCACTTTATTAAATCGGTTTAACGTAAAAGCGCTCTCTATTTACTTTTTTGTTGGGGTGTTACTTTGGTTCTTTGTGCTTAAATCCGGAGTTCATGCCACGCTCGCTGGTGTGGTATTGGCTTTCACTATACCAAATACTATTAAAGGAAAGTTGATTTCTCCTCTAAAAGCGATTGAACATAATTTACAACCTTGGGTTGCATTTTTTATAATACCCTTATTTGCATTCACAAATTCCGGCATTACCTTCCATGAGGTTAGTTTAGGAGATTTCTTAAACCCACTCACCTTAGGGATCGCATTAGGACTATTTTTTGGAAAACAAATTGGAATTTTTGGTACGACATTTCTTTTGATAAAGCTCAAAGCTGCATCTCTCCCCAATAAAACAAATTGGCCCTTGCCTTTGAACAATACGGCAGGGATTTTACGCTATTGAGCAGAATGGGGATATTTGCAGGATCGATTGCGTCAGCACTTTTGGGTTATTTTATTTTAAAAAGTAACTCAAAATAACTATGTTGATCGAATTTATATCTTAGCTTGTATTTTTCTGAGCATATTTGAAACTTAAGAGTAAATAAGAATACAACTTACAGCCAATAAAGCACCAATGACAGCTAATATGTTAGAAGCAATTAGTGCTTTGTTTTTTAGTGTGATTCCATAAAACAACCAACTCATCACCGAAATTAGTCCGAATGAAAAAGCTAACAATGAAACATCATTTGCACTTTGATAAATGTAGATTTTATAAGCTTGCAGATAAAACACCATTGAGCTAAGTGAACCTACAACAATCATATAATTTTCATATAGTCTAAACAGTTTTGTTTTCATTATTTCTACACTTATCTAATAAATACCTTATGAATTAACTAGAATTAATCATCTATATAATTGATAGGCTGTTGTTTTGAATGCAGTTCACCATTTCAGCAAATATAGCCACATTCAGAATCTGTAATACACCATAACCTTCAAACAAAGCAGTTAATCCGCCACCAATGCCGGCAGTTATAAACCCTGATAAATAAAAATTATTCCTATTACTGACGGTATAGCCTACAGTCCCAAGAGTAGCTCCCCAAAAAAATGGGGGTAAAATGATACCTCCCTTAACATCACCGGCTTTCTTCTCGTCTAGAACTTCCATCGCAGGTTACCCAATAAAATTACGTATTACAAAAAAAGTCGCTTATGTAAATTATTTTTGATCATGCTCGTAATTGTAAAGGGTTATTTATTAGAATCACAATAGTAATAGTTAGAAAAATAAACCAGGTGGTGCTGGTGCAAGAATAATGTGCAAGCATGCTTAATAATTTTTATTTAAGTTAAAGCCTATCTTGGGATTAATATGAAGCTGTTGTAAATTGACAAAAGAGTCACGACTGATGGTTGGGTTTGCTTAACAGTGTATGGTCTAACCATTAGATGAAATTACCATATACCTCTTTCAAATTATCGAAAGATGAAGTAAACAGCACCGATCATACATAAGCTCGCCCATAAGAAATTTAAAGAAAGTGGTTGCCGCATATAAAAAATAGCAAAAGGTATAAAAATTGATAAAGTGATAACTTCTTGCAAGATTTTGAGTTGGGATAGGGTAAGTCCAGCATCGTTAAAACCTATTCGATTAGCGGGCACTTGAAAAATATACTCGAAAAAAGCAATTCCCCAGCTGACTAAAATGGCTACCCAAAGGACTTTATTATTTAGGTTTTTTAAATGAGCGTACCAGGCAAAAGTCATAAACAAATTCGAGGCGCCTAGCAAAAACAATGTTTTAGTGAGATTCATTCAGTTAACGTTTTTAACGGGAAAATTGATTTATATCAGAATTGATGACGGGTGTATATAGTTTTACATCTAACAAACCTATAATGGTAAAATCCTTGCCGAAGTTTTGCCGGGATCAGTCCTGCTGTGTTATGCTTAGTCCTGCTTTTTTGCAACGAGGCGCCACCAAAATTGTTAATAAAATCAATAACTTAAAATTAACAATGCTGGCTACGAACCAGGCGGTCGGCCGTTCGAATCGGTCCGGGCGCGCCAAGAAATCGTAATAAAATCAAGTAATTAACAAGCTCTTTGAGTTTTGCTTCTAAATGGCACAACATGCGACTGTGCCTTTTTTGTGCCCGACTCGTTATATAACTCAACGTTGTTAGCGTAGGACGCGGTGTGCTCACTGGCGAGGTGTGCATACCGTTGAACCATCTCCATACTTTCCCATCCACCCAACTCCTTCAACACATATAATGGTGTTCCATTTTGTGCATGCCATGACGCCCAAGTGTGGCGAAGGTCATGCCAACGAAAATCCGCTATATCCGCTTTTGTGAGTGCCTTCTTAAATGCTTTGGTGTTCGCTTCCTTAATTGGCTTTCCTGAAAAAGTAAAAACATACCTCTCATGCTTCCCTTTTGCTTCAGTGAGTACTTCCATCGCATCTGTATTTAAAGGCACAGCAATAGCTTTTCTTGCTTTAGCTTGGTCAGGGTGTATCCATGCAATCCTGCGATTGAGATCAACCTGAGACCATTCTAGTTGAGTGACATTCGACATTCTTAATCCCGTCGCAAGGCTAAACCTAATTAACGCCTTTTGATGGCTTGGACTTGCATTAACTAACCGTTGAGCTTCTTCGACAGTAATCCAGCGGATCCTTTTTTGCTTTACACTTAGCAATTTGATTTTAGGAATGCAATCAATCCATTCCCACTCATCTCTTGCCTTTCGAAGTATTGCTCGAATAATTTCAAAAGCGCGATTAATCGTGCTATTTGAAACACCGTCCTTTTGACGTGCAAAAGAAATCTCATTTAAGATGTCGGCATTAATGTCGCTGAGCATTTTGTTGCCTAGAAAAGTATCTAGATAACGCAAATGCATAATATCTGTGTCAATGCTGGCTTTATCTTTTACTTCAATCAACCATCGTTCCACGGCATCTTGCCATGAGCGTTTTGGTTTTACTTTTAATCTACTGACTCGCCAATATTCAGCTTTGAGCTGATCGTGGTATTCCTGAGCTAACGTTTTCTCGGAAGTCCCAGTAGAGCGGCGTATTGTTTCCCCCTTTGGCGTAACAAATTTAATCCAGTAGATTTTTCCACGTTTATAGAGTGACATGCTACCTCCTTCATTTCATTGAGGCCTTGCCGCTCTCCAATTGCTGGTGAAGCATACTGACTTCTTAGGTAAGTGACAAGATCTTCTTCAATGAAAACCCAGGATTTGCCAATTTTGGCTCCTGGGATGATTCCTTTTATGGCTTTTTCGCGTAGAGTTTGAAAATGGATGTTAAGAAAAGTGGCTGCATCCTGTAGAGTGTAAGTAACCATGTTCTCAATTCTAATTTGAAAAACTTGGTAAAAAATTAAACGTTGGTTGAACTTGAGTCTAGTTGAATTTACTCAACTAAGTTTTAATTTGAACTTTAATGAGTGGTTTTGAAAATACAATTCATAAGACGTCATTATTAATTCAATATTAAATGTGCTAATGATTTTAAATATATCACTGTGGATGGGGTAAATTGACGAATATTTATAGTAAAAGGGTATAAAAATTCTTAATTACCACCTCATTTTCATTAAATGCAATATGAAGGAAAGATTGTATCAATGGGTATTTTTTATCAAATTTTAGACAGCGTTAAATCAATTGTAGCTGAAAGATCTAAATGGGATCCTACAAAAAACTTAACCAGCTGTTGTTTTGGCGGACATGATTTGAAAACACTATTTGTTACCAGTGCTAATTTTGATTTATTAGATATCAACGATGTTGGTGAGCATGCTGGTGCTGTATTTGCCAGTAAAAATTTTTAGATAAACCTAAAAAAAAGAAACTGAATAGTGATTACTAAACCATAATGAATCATCTGAAAAGTAAGCTTTTGGAGTTCGTTTTAGGAGCCTTTTGAATGAAAGATTTATTTGACTCACACGATAAAATTTTAATGGAAGGAGCAATTGTTACACAGTTGCAGCATTATACATCGCTTAGTCTGCACCCAACATTAATTCATGCTCCTTTAATTTATGATATTCAAGGACGGGAAGATCTTGCTGCACTATACAAAAGTTATCTCGACATTGCATTAAAAGCGGGCCTTCCTTTTTTAATGTGTAGTCCAACTTGGCTTGCAAATCTTGAAAAAGTAAAAAATTCAGACATAAACCAAAATATAAATTTTGATGCTATTAAATTTATGCAAGAAATAAAAAGTGAATATCACGATGCAAAATCTCCAATAATGGTTGGTGGCCTGTTGAGCTGCAAAGGAGATGGGTACAAGGTAGAACAAGGATTAGACAGCGTAGAAGCGCGAAATTTTCATTCTTGGCAAATAAATCAATTAGCTAAAGCTTCACCAGATTTTATCATTGCTGAAACATTGCCATGTCTTGAAGAGGCTAAAGGTATAGCAATGGCTTTAGAAGAAACAACCATTCCTTATATTATTAGCTTTGTGATTAATCGTGAAGGGTGCTTGTTAGATAAAACCAGTTTAATGGATGCTATTGAGAGTATAGATGGTATAACCAAAAGAAATCCGCTTGGTTATATGGTTAATTGTTCTTATCCTTCGTTTTTATGCGCAGAAATTCAACCCAAAAATTTGTTCAATAGATTAATCGGTTTTCTGGGTAATGCATCTTTGCTTAATCATTGTGATCTTGATAATTCCATGGAAATTAAATCAGAGAATGAGGCTGATTGGGCAAGTGCAATGTTAGAGCTTAATAAAAAGTACAAAATAAAAGTACTTGGTGGGTGCTGTGGTACTAGCTCCAAACATCTAGATTATCTTGTACAACATGAAGGATAATTTATTATCTCATTACTATTCCCCAGAAAATCAAAACCAAAATATGTTTCCCTCTTCAACCATTGCGCTAAAATATATCAAAGGATTTGAGCGTTACAACGTGTTGAAATTACTGCATGATTCACTAAAAAAATGGCAAACATATTAGAATGTTTTATAGATTTTTTACCCAGAACCTCATTGGGTTATCTTGATACTGTTTTTTGTCTTTAGAAACTCTGGTTGTCCACGGAACAGGGATCAATTTATCAGTGACAGAATAATTTGCTTCTTTTAATAGCTTTACTTCATCAAAATAGTTTTCAGTACGTAGTGGGTGATCTTTTTCTCGTTCAACAATTAGCATAGAAACATATTTATATGAAGAATTTTTAAGGGCTTTCTCAAGATGGTCTAGTAATTTAAGTCCTATCTCGTACCTTTTTTGCATGCTTAAGTCGTTTTCAAATTGTAGTTCGCATATATAATAGTAATTATTTATTTCAGATTTCAAAAATGGTTTAAAGTGATTTACAGCATTGTAGTCATCATAAGAAAAATTAATTAATGGTATGCCTAACAACATGCCAACGACTGATTCATCTTTTCTGGCAGTAACTATGATTGTATTATCATTATTATATAAGGCAATATCTTCCTCTGCGGGATTATCTGTGAAGTCATATAAGTAAGGATAGCTATAGTAGGATTTTCGTAATTTTTGTATCGTTGTTGATAATTCTTTAGGGTGGCCTTTTAAAATCTCAAAAGTGATATTTTCAGCTCCAAATACTGAAAAGACAGAGAAAATTATTAAAAATTTTAATGAGCTAGATATCATTAAATCTCTCCTAAAATATGGTAGTAATTTTTACATACATTTACGCAAACTCTTCTTGTAGTAAGGCGCGAACCACGCCAAAAAACTTAGTTTTTGTTGTTACCAACTGTTGCTGAAATAAACGATTGAGAGGTTGTAAATACTGCTTACCAGCTTCTTGCACAAGCTTTCTCAAGATAGGACTATCGTTCATTGCAATCACGTAATTATTAGCTTTGGGGGTGACTTCTGGATCAACAATCACAATGGCGCCCTCGGGAAAAGTAACTTCACTACCCGTTACAGCTTCCATGCTATTGCCTTCAATTTTAAGCGCATAGCTTTGCGGAGAAACAGCAATCGTAGTCCCTAGGCGGCGTTTCACCATTGATGGTTTTACAGGAAGCTTTAGCACGTCACACCATTCAATGAGCGGTACAGTTTCGGTAATAAGTTCTGCTTCGCCTAAGCCAAACTGCAGCCAAATAGGAGAGACTTCAAGGATTTTAGATGCTTGCAGTAGTATTTCAGGATCTCTAAATGTTTTTGCAATACCTTTTTCAATTGCTGAAATAGCAGGACCTGTAAGTCCACCTAAAGCTTCGCCTAGTTCATCTTGCGTCATATCTTTTTTTATTCTTGCCTGTCTGAGGCGCTCGCCGAGGCTCATGGATCACTTTCCCTGTTCGTCATTGTTTGCGATAACAAGCTAACTACGTTGAGTAAATTCAACATTGATTTAAGTTTAAATCTAATTTAATTTTTATGGAAGGATTAAATGAGGGGGCGTAAATGGATTGCGTCAAAGAAGTAACGTTGTATTTTGGCGGTAAAGCAAATTTAGCAAGGGCATTGGGTGTGACACTGACGGCGGTTTCTAAATGGAAGGATTATTTTCCCAAAGGTAGAGCATATCAAATTGAAGTACTTACCGAAGGTAAGTTCAAAGCTGATCAATTAACGTATCAACCAAGGAGACGAGAGCATGGAGAGTTATCTCAGTCAAATGATTACACAATGGCATAACCTCAAAGATATGCAAAATTATTACTATAGTGAGCGCATCAACACAGAGCAAGCTATTCAACAATACCTACAAGATCCTGAGCAATGGAAAGATAAGGGAACTATCAGTTTTGATAATTTGAGAATACGTTTGAAGATGAATCGTAAATGGGATCAAAAGCAAATAGCACTAATTAAAGCCCAACATCATCTTTGTGCTACTCAATTCCCATTCATAACTGAATATAAAGAAGTAAAAACGCAAAGCGATTATTTAGCAGTCAAAGAACCGCATATCTGGCAAAAGCTAATGCCAGCACTGCTTGAATATCCTGCCAAACCTTATTTTTTTGCACCTGAAAAAGGATAGTAACATGGCGCTACCTGAATTGATTAATGGAAAATTATCACGACCAGTACGGGTAGTGCTATATGGGGTTGAGGGAGTAGGAAAGTCAACGTTTGCCGCGAATGCCCTAACCCCATCTTTCTAGCAACAGAGGATGGCACTAGCCAATTAGATGTTACCCGTTTTCCTCTCGCAACTGATTGGAACATGTTATTGAGCCAAATGGGGCTCTTATTAAAAGAGACTCACGAATTTAAAACTTTGGTGATTGATTCGCTCGACTGGGCAGAGCGATTGTGTATTGAAAACATCTGTCAGCAACGTAAAATAAACTCAATTTCTATGTTTCATCAAGACTATGATTTTGGGGTTAGTTTATCTGAAATTCCTGATCAAGATCTCTTAACACCTATACCCCCAGGTGAATATAGTGTGGTAGCAGAGTCGGTAGCACTTAAAAATACCAAAGTTGGTGATGGTAAATATCTCAATTTTGAATTTTTGATCCAAGAAGGTGCTTATGCTAACCGAAAAATATTTCAAAACGTCATTGTTGAGCATCAAAGTATTGAAGCAAAGCGCATTGGATGTCAATTTTTGAAAAGTTGGCTCATCGCTTGTGGTGGATCTGAACTAGAGAGATTAAATTTATCACTCATCTATCGTCATTTGAACAAACTTTGTACTGCAGTTATTGCCATTGAAGAAGGGAAGGCAGGTTACAGTTCAAGAAATAAGATTCAACGATTTAAAAAAATGAGTTTTAATAATACTTCGGATGAAGTTCCCTTCTAAAAGTCACAAGGAAGTTTTATGCGTACCTGTTGGCGAACATCCAGGGCGCCTTATCAAAAGGGAATTATGGATGCGATTAGCGATCGTAAAATAGAAAAAGTGACTATTATGACAAGCGCTCAGGTGGGTAAGACTAGCATACTGAATAATGCAATTGGCTATTATATCCATCAAAGTCCTAAATCAATTATTGTGATGCACCCAACGTTAAAAGACGCCAAAGATTGGTCTACATTCAAATTGGCGCCAATGGTAGCAAGTACGCCTGCGCTAAAAGATAGAGTAGCTAAACCTCGAGCCAGAGATAAAACCAACACCACCTTACGTAAAGAATATCCTGGTGGCTACTTAATGATTTTTGGATCAAATTCCACATCCGAATTACGAGTGCGTTCTTCACCAATTATCTTGTGCGATGAAGTGGACGCGTATATGACGACTACTGAAGGAGATCCGATTAATTTATTGTGGAAACGTGCCAACTCTTTTAGAGATAGAAAATTAGTGTTGACGAGCAACCCAACAGTTAAGGATATTAGGCGTATTGATCAAGCATGGGAAGTCTCTGATAAACGAGGTTATCATGTTTCTTGCCCGAATTTGTCACAAGTTGCAATGGTTAAAATGGGCTTGTTTATAGTAGGATAAAGATGAATGCGGTAAACATAGATCTGAGACAGCTTATTATGAATGTGAACATTGCAAGCAGATGATTTCACATGGTCAAGCCAAAATGATAAGAGAAGGACAATGGATAGCTGAAGTAATCTCTAGTTACGAGTTTTTATCTAAAGAATATCGCAGCTTGTCCGATATTATGCAAATATGCCTTAAGGAGATAAAAAATGGTTAAAGTAGGGTTGTTAGTGCGCCTTGAAGCTAAACCTGGAAAAGAGCAAGAAGTTGAAGAATTTATCCAAGCGGGTTTAGCGCTGGTGGAAGAGGAGCCAAAAACTGTTAATTGGTATGGGATTAAAATAGGTGCTACCACCTATGGTATTTTTGACACTTTTAATGATGATTCAGGCAAAGAAGCCCATCTGACTGGTAAAGTCGCAAAAGCATTGTTTGAAAAAGCACCAGATTTATTTAAAGAGCCTCCTCATGTTGAGGCAGTCGATATCCTTGCCGCAAAGTGATAACCGACCTATTTTCTTCTCTTAATCCGATACCTCGATAAGCGACGTATTGATCTGGACGAATAAGATCGAAGCTTGGCCGTGATACAGCAAATAAATCATGCAAGGTACCATCACTGTCGTCTAGTACTATACACAATAATTGGTATTTTAACTAATCCAAAGATAGGCAGGCCAATTTTAAGATGCAAATGAATAAATTACAGTCTGCAAACCCGTGCCCGACTTTTGCCCGAGTGAGTTATGCTTTGTTGTGCTTTGTGCTGACATTTCGCCTTGGCTTAACGCCATCAGGTTGGTTTGAAATGGTAAATAAACTTGAACAACATTTTTTCCACGCAGTTGGCCATGTCATGATATTGGTTAAATTTGGTAGTCAATTTAGAAGGCGTGCACCTAGAAGGATTAGAACGGTAAAAAAGTTTTACATAAGTTAAACCTTTCTTTAAAAAAGAATAAATTTCGCATATCTTTTGGCGCTTTTGAGTGGCTTTGGCTTCTCTGCAAGCTTCCTTATCTTCGCTCAGAACTTTTTCTTAGAGCTTTTAACGCTGCAAATATCAAACCAACTTAATTAATACTTTCAGTTCGATTTTGTATAT
>JAFECR010000015.1 GCA_018242045.1 Pseudomonadota bacterium
AAACTGTTTTAATGGCCGCAGCAAGACAAGGATGGACAACCATGATTAATGATTTACTGGCTAAAGGGGTTAATGTTGATGAGGTAGACAATAATAATAATACCGCCCTAAGCATTGCGGCAGAAAATGAACATTCACCTGAGTGCAAACTTCTTTTAGAAAAAGGTGCTAGCATTAATAATCCTGCGCTTATACAAAAAATGCTCGCGATGAACGATCCAGATTTGAATAAAGCAATCGAAAATTCACTTTTATCAAAACTGAAACACAATATGGTAAACACGCTACAAGAATCAAAGTCGAGAAAAGCTATCACACCCTTAATGAAGGGAAAAGAGAAATCAGATCGTATTAATGAAATTAATAGCGCGACTGATTTTGCGACATTATTCAAAATCTGCGATAAAAGTAAAAAGCTGGATTCAGATCAGATTAATAACATACGACAACTGATTGAACCTCTTATGTCAAAATCAGAGAAGAAAGCAATTACAAAAAGCACACCTTCATCTCATTAAGAAGGCATGCCTTGTAACCAAAAAACAACGCCGGCCACAGCTACAGCTATGATAAGCACTGCTGTTATTGCATCGAAGGCTTCATCAGATAATCCTTTTCGTTTTTCGGATCCCATAGATTCTCCTTAGTTATCTATTTACCCTGCATATCTGTTAATCGTAACATTAATCGGTTTATTTTCAGATTTTATCACGATTAATTCACTAGTTCCCCGTAATTCGCCCTTTTTATCCAATGCATTTTCTGATTTTGTTATCTTAGCAACTACCATCACTTCCATCCCAACCTTGAGATGTTGTCCTGGCATCATCGCATGCTTTTCATCTAACTTAATTTCTAGTGGCAAATCACTGGCTTTTTTCTTAACAACCGCTAAAGGAGCGCCCCCTTGGCTTGATTTAACAAAAATAAATAACACATCTTGCGGTGCTGCTAGGGTTTGAAACTTAGGATCTAATTTGATAGAAATTTGCAATTGTCCTTGCGAAGGGAGATCATTTTTTGCGGGGGTTAATTGCGTTGCTTTGGCCATGGCTTTTTCAATCATGGTTTTTTGCGCTGTTGTTAAGCTTTGATCTTGTATTAACATACGTTGCCAAGCTTGGATAGCTTGAGGGTACCTAGCATGAAAATAATCATCTATTGCCAAAAGATTAACTAACATAAAAAGGGTATCATCATTAGCAATTAACTCTTCAGCAACTTTTCTAACTTCTTTGGTGAGTTTGCCTTGATCTTTTAAAGAATGATTATAAACCCATTGTATTTGAAACCCAGGATCACCAGGTGCTAAATATATTGCCTGCGATAAAAGTGTTATTGCTTTATCATAAAGCCCCAATTCCTGATAAAGCGTCGACAGTTTTGCCAATGCAAATGGCGCCTTTTCAACCACAGCGGCTATTTCATCCAATTTAGCAACAATTTTGGCTTGAGTCATATTAGGAGCTGTCATCATTGCCGTTATTTCATCAAGCAAGCCTTCAATCTTATGTTTCTCTTGTAATGCTATACTGGCTCCTAAAATAAGATATAACCCCAATGCCGCCCCTATAAACGAAAAGACAAAACAAAAGCGAAACCATCTTGGCGCTGCTTTTAAAGGGTTATATAAAATAAGAGAAGCACTCGCACTGATAGCTAGCAATAGTATCCAGAAAATAGACATACGCCACCTAATGTTATGTAGCTCATTTCTTGTTCTTTAAAAAACTAAACCATAATATTATGCCAAGCAGCAACATCAGCAATGGACCAAACCAAAGCAACCAAGTCTGTGGTTTCACCAAAGGTCGATAAGAAAGATAATCACCATATTGATTTAGTAAATATTCCCGGATCGCTTGAGTAGACTCACCTTTTTGATAACGTTGCAAAATTTCTTCTCGCATCGCGCTGGCGATAGGCGCCGTTGAATCAGCAATGTTTTGATTGGGGCAAGTTACACAACGCAATTCTCTTAACAACATTTCAACTTGCTGCTCGTCATCTTGAACAACGTTGCGTGATGCAACGAAAAGCACTGAACATGCTATGAATAATAACAAAACAGAATAAATCTTACCCATTTTCTCGGCTAATCTTTTCAAGCAACGGCACTAAGTCTTTTTCAAATTTACTTAAGGAAACAGGACCATATTGGTGGTAGCGAATGATACCTTTTTTATCAATTACAAAGGTTTCAGGGGTTCCAATTAAGCCTAAGTTAAGCCCCAATGTCCCAGAAGCATCATGAAGTAAATATTGATAGGGATCGCCTTTTGCTTGCAATAAGCGTTTGACTTGATTTACTTCATCACGATACACAACCCCCACTAAATCATAAGACCATTTTTTCTTAATTTTCAACCATTCATTATGCTCTTTAACACAAATGCCACACCATGTCGCCCAAACATGAACAATGCAAGGCCCTTTTTTTAAATCAGGCAAGGTGACTATTTTCTCTGGCATGCGAAGATCAGCTAAAGAAAATGTGGGAAAAGGTTTTTCTTGCGCAACAGCACTTTTTTGTAGGGTGAGTGATTTATAAAGTATCAATAAAACAATACCCAATACCATAACGGGTATAAAGCGCCATAAATAGCGGAGTTTAATCATGCTCTATTTCCTCATTTTCTGAAATGCTAAAAAACTTGCAAGCAATGCCCCTGCTGCAATCATAAGCCCACCAAGCCAAATTAAACGGATAAATGGTTTAATGTAGATGCGCACGGACCAATTATCTCCTTGTAATGGTTCACCGAGTGCAATATAAAAATCACGAAAAAATCCTGGTGAAATGGCTGTTTCACTCATTGGTAAATTTCTTGGTATAAAAAACCGTTTCTCAGGTAAAAGCGTTTTTAATACGCTATTATCTTTTTTAATTAAGAAAGTGGCTTGAACACCCGCATAGTTAGGGCCAACGATTTCTTTGATTTCCTGAAAAACAAATTCAAAATCTTGGATGATAACTGAATCGTGAGGTGCAAGCCTAAGATCTTTTTCAATTTCTAAGGAAGTGGTTAAACAAATACCTAATACCGAGATCCCGATCCCAAGATGCGCCAGTATCATACCCATTTTTAACAACGATATGCTTTGACGACTTATCAGCATTTTGAGGAATAGATATAACGTAACGATAACAACCCATTCCCCTAATAATAACCCCAAAAGCGCAAACGCAGAGAACTCTTTTGGTAACCACAGTACATGAAGACAAAGCGCGATAAAAAATAAGCCTATGACTTTCAGCAAAGCCTTTATATTAATACTACGTTGACGTTTAAGATGTGGCGCAATGCCCATTAATATTAAAACAGGCATCATCATTGGAACAAACACACTATTAAAATAAGGAGGGCCGACAGAAAGCCGCTCTTTTGCTATCACCTCGACAATGATGGGATATAACGTGCCTAGCAATACTGTCAAAGTAGCCACAAACAATAACATATTTCCTAACAAAATAAGCGCCTCTTTGGATAAGAGACTTTTGACTTGCGGATCAGATTTTGTGTTTAAACCTCGCCATAAATAAAGCATACAAGAAAAGACAATCACAATCCCTAGAAAACTTAAAATAAAAGCACCACGCGCAGGATCGCTCGCAAAGGCATGAACTGAGGATATGACGCCCGAACGCACCAAGAATGTACCAATCAGGCTTAATATAAACGCACTTAGTGCCAATAACAGACACCAAGATCCAAACAGTTGTTGATCTGAGAATAAATACAAAGCGTGCACGAGTGCAGCGCCAATAAGCCAAGGCATAAATGAAGCATTTTCGACTGGATCCCAGAACCACCAGCCGCCCCATCCCAACTCATAATAGGCCCACCAACTGCCCAAGGTAATACCAATTGTTAACAAAGCCCAGGCTAATAATGCCCAAGGTCGTGCCCATGTTGCCCAAGGCAATGTTTTATCTTGCAAAAGAAGTGCACTCACTGCAAAAGCAAATGGGACAGCAAGTCCAACATATCCCATATACAAAAAAGGCGGGTGAAGTACGAAACCGGGATCTTGAAGCAAAGGGTTTAAATCCGAGCCTTCTGGTGGGGCAAGTGGCAAAAAACGCTCAAATGGATTAGAGGTACATAGTAGTAATAACAAAAAACCACTACTGATTGCACCCATGACAGCCAATACCAAAACACCAACTTTGGCAGGCAATTTTTTAACATAAATACTTAATGCGAACGTCCATAAAGATAATATAAAAGCCCATAACAAAAGCGAACCTTCATGTGCTCCCCAAAGCGCACAGACTTTATAACCCAGAGGTAAGGTAGTATGAGAATTTTGTGCAATATAAGCAATGCTAAAGTCGTCCTCGGCAAAACAATACATCAAGGTGATAAAACTTAAAGTGACAAAAAGGCATTGTCCAATGGCGGCCGGTTGTGACCATTTTTGTAAAAATGCAGATCTTTGATGTATTAAGCCCATCAAAGGAAAACATGACTGCGTGAAGGCCATCATTAAAGCTAAAATCAAACAAAATAAACCAAGCTCTGGGATCATGTACCTTATCCTTTTAGCGCTTGTGCCACTTCAGGTGGCATATACTTTTCATCATGTTTCGCCAGCACTTCTTTTGCTTCAAATTCACCTTGTTTTAACACCCCCAAAGCAACAATGCCCTGATTTTCTTTGAATAGATCGGGTAAGATGCCGCTGTAATGTACTTTAATTTGCTTTTTATAATCGGTGATAAGAAATTCCACATGCAGATCGTCATGGCGTATTAAACTATTTTTAACAACCATACCGCCAAGGCGAAACGTTTTGTTTTCAGGCAAAGTCAAAGAAGCTAATTGGGATGGCGAATAAAATAAGTTAATATTCTGCTTAAGCGCATATAACACTAATGCCAATGCTCCTCCAGCACCTATCACGAGCATCATCACCACCAACATTCTTCTTTTTTGTACTGGAGACATCGACTTGTCTTATTTGTCTTTCAAAGATAATTTAAGGTGGCGTTTTATTTTACAATTTTGCAACACGCTACTAAACCATAGGCCTATCATTCCTATCAAAACAAGTCCGTAAGCAGGCCAAATATAAATGCCATAATTTCCCATTTTATGTTTCCTTAACTATTTATTTTTTTAAATAAAGCACTTACCCACTGATTGGCTTGTTCTCTTTTTAAAATTTCAGTTCTAATACGCACACTAAGAAGTGCTACTAAATATAAGGCAAAGCCTCCTAGCATCCATAAAAGCGGTATCAACATGCTTTTTTCTATCGAAGGGGCTGAAAATTTTGAGATAGTCGCACCTTGATGTAAGGTATTCCACCAATAAACTGAGTAATGAATAATGGGAATATCGACAATACCAATAAGTGATAAAATGGCGCAGGCTTTCGCAGCCTGGCGTTTTTGCCCAATAGCATTGTAAAGACCGATATAGCCAAGATAAAGAAACAATAAAATAAGTTCAGAAGTTAATCTAGCATCCCAAATCCACCACGTGCCCCACATGGGCTTTCCCCAAATAGCGCCAGTAACAAGAGCAGCAAAAGTAAAAAAAGCACCGACCGGCGCTAAACTAAAGGCTATAATATCGGCTAATTTAATTCGCCAAATTAAATAAACCATAGAACAAATTGACATGCCAATATAGATAGCCATCGAAAAAAATGCACAAGGAACATGAACATAGATGATCCTAAAACCATGGCCTTGCAGATAGTCACTAGGAGCGACAAATAACCCTTGCAAAGTGCCATATGCAATGGCTACTAATCCCAATAGCATGCTCCAAGGCGCGATGCTTCCCAAAAAATGGTAACATCGGCGTAACGAACCTAAACTGACCAACATTTTTATCATATCTTGATTAATCCATTGCAACTCTTAAAGCAGCAGCGACACCATGTGGCGCTAAACTTAAGGTTAACATCGAAATTGCTCCCAATAATGCAAGCTGGAACGAAGGTAGCGATGATGATAGCATCGCGGCTAACGTACTTTCCCCTAATATTAAAATAGGGACATAAAGCGGCAGCAATAACAGTCCTAAGAATAATCCTGAACTTGGCAACGCTAAGGTTAAAGCAGCTCCTATCATGCCAATGAGGGTTATAGCAGGGCTCCCTATTAATAGACTAAAAAATAAAATGCTATTTTCATACCATGATAAATGCATAAAAAGACCAAGGACGGGAACGAAAAAAATCAATGCCAAACAAGATACTATCCAAATCGCTGTCGATTTTGCTAACATCAACCACCATAAAGGATAAGGGCTTAATAGCAATTGTTCCAACGCACCGCTGGCCATTTCACGTCTTAAAACTGTTTCAATGGTAAACAAAGAGGTTAATAAAAAAGCTATCCATATAATAGCTGGTGAGATTTTAATGAGGGTTTCTTTCTCAAACCCCAATGCTATCCCAAACAACGAAATAAAGAGAATAAAAAATAAAATGGGGTGTACCCACGCAGCAGGCTTGCGCAACACTATTTTTAAATCATGACACACACAATGATAGAATATGCTTAACATAGATTAATCACTTGTGTCGGTTGAGAGAAAGGCACATGGCTCGCCATCACTACCATCCCAGCATTTTTAAGATGGTTGTTAAAATAAAGATTAAGCGTCGTTATGCTCTGCTGATCCAAGGCAGTATAAGGCTCATCCAAAATCCATAAAGGTTTATTTTTCAACAGCAGCGCACTTAAGGCGACTTTTCGTCTTTCCCCTGCTGATAATTGATGACAGCTCTTGTTCTGCATGTTCTGTAAAGAAAAATGGCTCAAGATGCTTTGCAAGCGATGCTTATCTAATGGAGATTGACTTAACGCAAGTTGAAGTTGGATATTTTCAAGCAACGTGAGTTCAAGGTTAAGGCCATCCTGATGCCCCACATAGGATAAATTATGATGAAAGTTCATTGACTGCTTAATCCTTTCCTTGTCCCAATTTACTTCCCCTTTTTTTGGTAAAATGAGGCCTGAAAGGACTTTCAATAAAGTTGTTTTTCCTGCACCATTTTGCCCTTGCACCATCAATATCTGGCCGGGTAATATATTAAAATTTAGATTTCTAAACAAGTATTTATTCTCTGCCATATAGCTGATATTTTTGACTTCTAAACTCATTACTCTGAATCTTAATGGCTAAAGATGGATGAATACTGTCACTTTACTTTAATATAAGCAAACATCTACTCATAATGATTGCTATTTTACTAGCCTAAATTTATAAGGTGAAGGTCGATAATGGAATTTTTATATCAATATGGTTTATTTTTAGCCAAAACACTAACTTTGGTGATTGGGATAATTGTTACCTTAGTGGCAATACTTTCTGTCATATTTAAATCCAAACTAAAGTCAGAAGATGGAACACTCTCCTTGACTCATATTAATAAAAAATTGGATGAGTATCGAGATTATCTGCAATCTGAAACCTTACCCAAAAACATGCTCAAACACTGGCTCAAAAGCAAAAAAAAACAAGAGAAAGAAAATTGCAAAAAGCAATCCAAAGAAGATAGCCAAAAACGTTTATTTGTCATTAACTTTGATGGCGATGTACGAGCCAGTGACGTCAATACGCTGCGCGAAGAAATTTCAGCTATCTTAAGCGTTGCCACCGAAAAAGATGAAGTACTGGTTGTGCTAGAAAGTGCTGGCGGCTTTGTTCACAGTTATGGTCTTGCCGCTTCTCAACTTTCAAGAATTCGCCAAAAAAACTTACATCTTACCGTTGCCATTGACAAAGTGGCCGCAAGCGGTGGTTACTTGATGGCTTGTGTGGCAAATAAAATTATCGCAGCGCCCTTTGCTATCGTAGGCTCAATCGGCGTGGTTGCACAATTACCTAATTTTCATCGATTATTGGAAAAAAATAATATTGATTATGAATTACATACCGCTGGTGAATACAAACGCACCTTAACGATGTTTGGTGAAAATACCGATAAAGCAAGAGCAAAATTCCAAGCTGAAATTGAAGAAACGCATGATTTGTTTAAAGATTATATTTCCCAAAATCGCAGTGCTATCAATATTCAACAAGTTGCTACCGGCGAACATTGGCATGCAACGCAAGCCATTTCCCTTCATTTGGTCGATGAGCTTCAAACTTCAGATGATTTTATTTTAGCCAAGGCTAAAGAAATGCAAGTGTTTGAAGTAGAATATGAAATCAAACAGAAATTAAGCGAAAAATTAACCAGTGGTATTTTACAAGCTTGCCAAACGCAATTTTTAAAATGGTTTAGTAAAACGCAAAGTATTTTAAGCTGATGGTCGAAGCGGCACCTCTCTGGGCGCTGGCGCTGGGCCTACCTGAGGTTGCTGTCCTGCGATATTTCTTTGAATATTAAAACCCGGCGTTATCGCTGGCGCGTTTCCTGGCATGCCAACTTGTCTTGGCATGTGATTGGGTCGCGGCAGTGATCTTTGCGCTGGTGCTGGCGGTCGGCGACTTAATTCCCTTAAATAATTAAAGCTAAAGCGCACCGTTTCAAGTGCTTGCCAAGTTAAAACCATACCGCCTGCGCCCAGCAATGTCCCCTTTAGTAAACTACCGCCAGCAAACACAACCAAGCTTGCGCCAGCAGGAGAACACATTAAAATTGAAGTTGCAAGACCAAAGTAAGCGATTTGCCATTTAACTCGAGGCTCTGGCGTTACTGGCGTCAGATTTCGTGATGCGCTAACAGCCACTTGCGGCAACTGAGCCACATCATTAACCACATTATTCATCATTTTATTGACAATGCGCTCCACCAGATATCCTGCGATATAACCTGCCAACATAAACATAAAGATCTGCAATGAAGTAGGCCCTACTGTCCCATGAAAATTACCTTGAATTTGCATTTCGGAAGTAAAAAAGATACTGGTAAGCAGGTTATTAAAAAGATTTTTAACTCTCGCCACTAAAATGTTAGTAAAATCCGATCCCACTGTAAATGATGTACTGGGTGTCAAAAATGATGAAAAAAATCCAGAAAAAAGACCTGGCGTGACAACATGTCCCATGGCAGGTCCTAAATTACCTGAAAGTGTCCCTGAAAAGATCCGATGAGATATCCATCTTCCCCAAAGAGATCCAAGTATTCTGCCAGAGCTATTCAAAAGCAATTTAAGTGGATGTTTGAGCGCATAAGATAAATCATTAAATAAAGCACTTAAACCAATGGCAATAAAAGCAAATTGTAAAATACTCAAAGGAAGCAAAATAAAACCAAAAGAGCCCAAAGGCATTACATGCCAAGCAAGAAATGCCCCCAAGCCAAAACAGATCCCTATTCTTGGGTAAAAGCCAACATGAGTTAAAGTTTTTGAATATAAACCATTGGCAAAATTGTATAAACTATCTGACCATTTTTGCAGGGTATTTAGCCATTGGACATTTGAAAAACGATAGACGCCATATATCGCGATCACACTCCATGCATTTAAATCCATGATTAAGAGCATTGAAAACAACCAAATTCCTTTTAATAGACTTATCGGGTGATTACTGACAGCTTCTCCAAGTTTTTCTCCCAATGTCTGTGAAAAGTTATTATATAATTTTCTTAATCCAGTAAAATTACAAGTGCGATACAAAAATTGAGCTAATGCTCGTTTCTTATACAATCCATAAAAAATAAATATAGGAAATCCAAAAGTCCATGCCTTTGGTATAAACCCCATCAAAGCAAAAGTAAAAAATGTATTCAAAATTGAACTATAGTTGATTGGCGGTGCAACGCGTGTTTGGCGTACAATTTCTCTTACTTTGCTCGCATAGGCTTTTTCTTCGACCAAAAAATTATCAGCATTAGCAGCTACATTCCATTTTAAGCTTGCTTTTAAAGCTGTTAGCCCGTTTGGTCTCATTGGGATTAGCATATAGGTATTATTATTTTTATCTAAGAAATACAAATTGTTTTGAGTAAACAAATAGACAAAATTGGAACCACCAGGCAAGATGCTAAAATCCCTGGGTAAATGCCTAGCATAAACAAGATCACAATCACTATAAAGATTGAAAATCAGCAAGTTTATAAATGATCTAAGCAATCTGGCAATCATACATGGTTGTCTTAGTGCGATGAAATAGCTTGTGATTCTAATCTCAACGTCTAGCACATGTCAATTTTCAAGCTTAATAAACTTAGTTAAATAAATTATTAATTATGGGATCCTGGAGGGAGCTTATAACGTGTATTTCATCTTCTCTATAATTTGTGATTATTAAGAAAGCTGTTAGCTATTTTTTGTTAGCCAAATTTCTTTTTTTACATTCTCTTTTAAGGGTTTTATCTTCATGTTTGGCTTGCCAATTACTAATTGTTCGTAAATAAGGGAACTTAATGTGGTGATTTTTTTAAAGCGCTTAATAATTGTAAATGAAACTAGCAAAGTAACCACATTTAATAAGAGGCAAAGCCACAATAAAAATTCCAAATACATGGTTCCCCCTATTTTCATTTCCAGTTAACAAGACGGGATTTTAGCCTTAACATGGCTTGGCTGTGGATTTGACTGATTCTGGATTCACTCACACCAAGAACTTCACCCACTTCCCTTAGGTTTAATTCTTCATCATAATAAAGTGCAAGAACCAGTTTTTCTCTTTCAGGCAATTTGGCTATTTCGACCCCTAATTTTTGTTTAAAATCTTCTCTTTGGATCCCCTCTAAAGGACCTGTAATAGGGTTTGTTGTAGGTGATTCTAAGGCTTCTTCATTAACCCCAAGATCTTCAAATGCAAAAATTTTAGCGCTATTAGAATCTTGTAATATCTGGTGATATTCTTCTAAGCTGATACCCAATGTTTTTGCAACATCGATATCGCGAGCATCCTTACCTGTTAAATTTTCTACCTCTCGCATTGCTTGTGCTACTTTGCGTGAATTTTTATGAACTGAACGTGGCGCCCAATCTCCTTTTCTAATTTCATCCAGCATCGCACCGCGAATTCTGATCCCCGCGTAGGTGATAAAAGTGGCACCTTTATTTTCATCAAAATTTCTCGCGGCCTCAATTAAACCTATCATGCCTGCTTGGATTAAATCTTCTGCCTGAATAATGGCAGGTAGCCTCGCCAAGAGATGATGCGCAATACGCTTAACAAGAGGAGCATATTCCTTGATAAAGCTATCATCGGCATCTGTTTGTGTTGATTTAAAAAGCGCAGCTCCATTCATGCATTTACCTCTATTGAACGACAATTTGGGGATTTATTAATTGCTCAATAAAGAATTGCACTTGACCGCTACCAACCCTTGGCAAAGCCAGCCTATCTATATTCTCGGCTAATTGCTTAAAACTCTGCGAGGCCTGACAACTTGGAAAAAGTTCCACGACAGCAACTTGTTGTTTGATAGCTTCCCGTACCAATTCATCCTCCGGTATGCACCCTATAAAGTGCAACACCACATTTACATTTCTCTCCGTTACATTAGCTAGCTTAGCAAATATTTTTTTTGCTTCATAGAAGCTACTAGACATATTCACAACAATTCTAAAGCGTTGGATGCAATAATTTTGATTCATAATTTCAATGATTGTCGCAGCGTCGCTAATAGAAGAAGGATCTTCATTAATAATAACTAGGATTTCTTGAGCACTTGTTGCCATTCTCAACAAAGAATCGCTGATACCAGATGCTGTATCAATGATGAGGGTATCCATTTTTCCAATTAAGGCATTAAACGAATGAATTAAAGCACCGTAATCTTTGGGCTGAAAATGAAACTTATTTAAGCCACAAAAACCAGGAATAATACGCAGCCCAAAAGGTCCAACTAAAACCACTTCTTCCAGCAAACAATCTTGCTGCATAAAATGAGCTATCGTGTATTTTGGCTTCATTCCCAATAGCACATCCACATTGGCTAAACCAAAATCAGCATCAAAAAGATAAACTGCTTTGCCCCTAGCAGCAAGAGCAGCCCCCAAATTAATACTAATGTTGGTTTTTCCTATCCCACCCTTACCGGTGATAGCCAATACTCGAATGGGGCGCATTTTTTTTGCAAATTGAAAAGGATCATACATTCAGCCACTCCTTGGTTTTAATATGAATTATTCCTTGAAGGAAGGATTAGAGCAAAATTTGTTCCACATTTGAAATTGCTTATAAAGCTGAGATTTTAGCCAAGAATATGGTCTGGATATGTTGAAAAAAGATCATTCAACTGTAAATAATTCATCAAGTTTGGTAATCATAAGTATTTTTTTAACGTCAGGGTTGCAATTGATAATCCGAATATTGGCACTATCTCCACCAGCATGATCTCTTAGCGCTAATAACATGCCAAGCGCCGAGCTATCTAAATAATCAGAATCTTTTAAATCCACTGTGTAGGAGCTTGGGTGGCCAGGTAAATTTTCATAAGCATTTTTAAATACTTGCAATGAACTAAAATCAAAGCGCCCCTTAACGCTAATGACTAGCTCCTGCCCGTCATTACTCATTGCAGATTTAATTGCCATAACATACTCCAGTTTTTGCCAAGGTTAGGATATTTTGATCATTATCGGTAACTACAAAATAACCCTTTAACACGTTACAAAATCAGTGCACATAAGCGAAAAATTAATCTTACGAAGTAAGTGATGGGGCAAAATAAAGCTCATCCTCATTCTTGCTTCTTGTTACAAACGAGCCATTTTCCGGAGTGTACTTTACTAAGCAATGGGTATTGGGTTGCGATAAAACTGTTTGAACAATAACATCGACATTGGTCAGTGGATTTTGATTTAACTTGCTCGTCAATTGATTTAGTTCTGCTTCATAATCTTGCAGCCTTTCAACATCATCAATCCAAGTTGGTTGTTGTTCATTGTCGACACCTTCAATCATTTTAACACCTCAATGATTTAACTGACAAATTTAATAACCTAAGCGAGCTGTATACTAATGGTCTCTTTGTCTTGAAACAAGATATTGATGGCAATTAAGATTAAATATCAATTTGATTTTACGATGTTGAATTTTTTCATCTTTTCAATCAACGTGGTGCGTCTCATCCCTAATTTTTCAGCAGCATGAGAGACAATGCCATTTGTTTTGTCTAAAGCTTCTTTAATAAACTTTTGCTCAAGATGGTGCAGCATTTCTCTTAGATTTACGTCTTGATTTTGAATATCACCATTATTCACAATCACAATTTGGGTCATTTCGTTTCTTTTAAAATCATTATTTTTTTGTGCTTCATAAATTTGATATTTTATTGGTAACTGTTCAAAAGACACTTCCTGATTTGGGAACAAAACAATTAATCTTTCAAGCAAATTCGACAATTCACGCACGTTTCCTTGCCAATGACAGCGCTTAAGTGAATCCAATGCTGTCATGTTTAGGGTAATGTCATTACCCATTTCCTGTTTAAATTTTTTAATTAAATCAGTGATGATATCCGGAATATCTTCTACTCTTTCACGCAAACTTGGCATTTCAATAGGGAATACATTTAAACGATAAAATAAGTCTTCTCTAAAAGTTCCCTGTTTTATCGCTTCTTCTAAGTTTCGATGTGTTGCAGCAATAATTCTAACATCTGTTTTTATAGATTTATTGCTACCAATGCGTTCAATCACTTTTTCTTGGATTACACGTAACAGCTTCACTTGCATGCAAAGTGGCATATCACCAATTTCATCCAGAAATATAGTTCCACTTTGCGCAAGTTCAAAACGTCCTATCCGGGCAGTAATAGCCCCGGTAAAGGCACCCTTTTCATGACCAAACAATTCGCTTTCTAATAAATCTAAAGGGATAGCGCCACAATTGACTGGCACGAAGGCATGATGCTTTCTTTTGGAAAGTGAATGAATCAGTCTACCTACAATTTCCTTGCCTGTACCTGATTCCCCAGTAATCAGCACATTCACATCGGTAATGCTTACTTGTTTGATAATTTCCTTTAGATGGTCTACTTTAGCACTCTTACCACTGAGTTCGCTCAAATCCGCATTGGGGGTAGTGTCCATCATGATCTGTTATCCTTTTTATGCGAAAAAACCTGCAAAGTGCTCAATTAACGAATAGTATAAATACTGACACTGTCAAATTATTGTCAATCATTTATTAATAAAATTGATCAACAAAACAGACGCCCAATCTATACATTTCAAGGCTCTTATAAACTGGCATAAATTGTGCTTTGGTATTTAAACAGATTATTTTTATTCATTGGAATGAGTTCTTGCGATATCGCGGCTTTTTAAAACATGTTACTGTTATCCTTATCTAATAATGGAGTTTGAGGTATGTCAGTTAAAATGAGTTCTTCTTCAGAAATGATCACGCTGGAAGATCCTATTGAAACCAAAAAAGCAGCACACAAAAATGTGGTTCACGAAGAGAAAAATGCCTTGGAGAAATCCTTTGTAGAGCAAGCCTTACCTGCTCAAGGTGTGCAACAAATTCTTAAGGAAACCCCTATTGTTGACATGCAAAAAGTTGAAGAGTTTAAGCAAAAATTAACCAATTTGGAGCTTAGCTTTAACCCTCAACGGATAGCAGAAAAAATTCTTTCTCTTGAAAGTGAACTTTTGGATGTAGAGCAAAGCCTAACAAAAAATCTCAAGAAAGCTTAATGCTACCTATATGTAATAACATAAATTTATTAGTTAGCTTTCTTTTTTAGTTATGTGAGTGATACATTATCAATAGCATAAGCTAACTGCTCATGATAAAATTATTCTTTTGCGTTAGAAGTAATTTAGTATGTCACTTAATAAACAACCTGATCCCCAAAGCTCGCTTAATATACTTAATTTAAAGCCTTACCAACCATTTGGGATCCCACTACTTGCCATATTGTTTGGCTTAGCACTTTTTTCCTTGGCTCTAACCGCACTTTACGAAATCATATTCTAAGAATTTAGCCTCGGTGGCACAGTGGATAGCGCGGCCCCCTCCTAAGGGGCAGGTCGCAGGTTCGATTCCTGCCCGGGGCGCCACTAGATTTTGTTAATTTGCGCAGCAAATTCTACAAAATATTGTGTCCTGCGTAGCTTTAGCGAAGCAGGACTGGTGCTTTCAGATGAGTAAATTTTTATAGAAAATGGTTTGGGTATAACCATGGGTATAACCAAATACATTGATACTCAGTCGGTGCTCATCTGGAAAATTTAATAATCTTTTCCATTTTATTAAACTCTTAAAGGACATTACTTTTCCAAAATATAGCAAGTTATCTTTCCGAGGCTTGAGCGCGTGAATACTGTCTTTTTAATCAGAAAAGACTCAGCTTCGTAAAAAATAATTTATGAATTGGAATTTAACTTCAAATGACTAGCTAGGTACACATTCAGTATTTTAATGGCTAATCTTATTATTGTTGTCGCACTATAAATAGAATAGGATTTGGCTAATGAAGTGTGAATTTTCAGAAACTCAATTTGCTTTTTCTTTTGTATGGGAGTTGATTAGAAAATACCCTAATAGATTTATAATGCCTTGGTTCCCTAATACTGTCCAAGAAGGAAGAGAGGGAGGTGGCTATGATGTCAAAATCGATTTGAATCAAAACATTAGCGGAAGCCTTTTTTTACAATTTAAAATTCCTGAATACCTTAAGAGCAAACAAAAATATAAAATTAAAATTGAAACAAATCATAATCAATTTCGCCTATTAAAAAGTCTTAAAAGACCTGCCAACTTAGTTTATTACTGCACACCAAAATTTCACAAAGAAGATGAAATAAAAAATTTTTTTAATAGTTCATCAATTGAAGGAAATTCAGCTCTTTTCTCTATTGAGGAATTTCCTAATGATGGAGAATATCACAAACTAATTTACGAATATAAACCTGAAGAAATAAAAGCAATTGAATCAATATCTATCGTTAACCATAATAGCACAGAAATTAATACATACGGGATACTTTCTTCCGTCCCAATGGCAATATCAATTTTTTCAGGTGTTTTTTCAGTTAATTTCCAGACAGATCAAATGACATTGATCAGGAAGGCTGAATTTATTTTGAATAATGTAGTAAGCAAAATTGAATCTATTCCAAACATAAATAAAATTAATGACGTTGACTGGTTATTCTCGATATTATTATTACGTTATAATATTTTGTGGATCCCGATTAAATAATAACTATGCGGTCTTGTATCTCATCATGAGAGTAATTTTAATTATAAATAAAAGTATAAATGAGTAAAAAATACAAAAACAAAAAATGTGTTTACTGTTCGAACTCTACATCCACAACTGGAGATCATGTATTTGCCCGAGAGTTTTTCACTCTTTCACATCGTCAAAACTTACCAAAAGTTCCTTCTTGTTCAACATGTAATGGTAAAAAAGCAATTCTTGAGCATGAACTTACTGCGGTACTGCCCTTTGGAGGTAGGCACTCAAGCGCATTAGAAAATTTAAAAGATAATGTTCCAAATAGACTCAGCAATAATAAAAGACTACTTAATTCACTGCAAGCTTCAATGTCAACAATTTGGGTAAGCAATTCACAAATAATCGGACCATTAACAGCATTTAATATTGATCAAGAAAAATTGATAGAGCTAATGAATTATATTACCAAAGCTTTAGTTTATTATCACTTTAATATTATTCTTCCTGAAAATATAATGGTCAATACGACTATGGATATCAATCTTTCTCATCATTTTGGTGTAAAATGTAAAAAAAGAATATCTAATGACTTGGGTAATGGGACTATAAAATATCGAGGCGCTCAGTCGATTGATAGTAATCATGGAACAATCTGGGAATATAATATTTATGGTGGATTAAAATTTACAAATTCTTCTCAAAATATTTTTTCAATCACTCTAAACAATCAAAATTTATTATACTAATGTTGATATAAATTATTGAACGTTGAAACATATTTTTATCAGAATAAAGAAAGCATAAAATATTTTTTATAATAAATAATTCATATAGGTTACGATTTAAATGATATCATGATCTATACTTTATCCCATACACTAACAAATTTAGGATGCCTATTTTGAGTAAAGAGAGTGTTAATAGCTTAGAAGTAATTAATAAAATTTATGATGAAATATTAAATGTTTGGAATACATCTAGCTCTATAAGTTCAACTATAATTTTTATCTTCGTCGCAATTGACTCTATGGGATACTTGAGCATGCCATTAACAAAAGAAGAAAATGGAAAATCTGACTTTATCGATTGGGTTGATAAATTTCTAAAAACAGAACCTAATGAGTCTTATCAGTATTTGGGGAAGGATCTATACGCAGCACGATGTGGTAAGCTACATTCATTCGCAGCAACATCAGCTTATGCCAATAGAAATAAGACCAAAATATTTGGATATCATGGTGGAAAAGGACATAAATACAATCCAGAAGTTAATAAAGATCTCGTCATTATAAGCATACCGACGCTTATAAGAGATTTCTCTATTGCAATTAATAAATTCATAGAATTAATTAAAGAAGATACTTCCTTAAAATCTAGAGTAGATTCTCGAATAAACAGCTTATATAGCCAATTTGATATTAATTAATATTTGATAACTTGCAAAGGCAGTAAAATAAGAATACATTTTATTGATTCAATTAATGCGGTCAATTTGCCACTACGCTGATCAGCACTATTTAGAACTACTACGGGCGACTTAGTTCTTCTTAACCAGTGACCAATAGCTTACTATCTCAAAAATCCTGAATATTTCAAAATATTTGAAATATTACGTACTAGCAGCAGGCTGAATTTTATAAGTACTTTCAGCACATAAAAAACCTCGACTATAGCATAAAAACTTTGAAAGTCTGTTAACTGTTAATTTAAAAATCCCAATCACTAGATCGATTCTGCGCATCAGCGGCCCGCAGTAATTTTAATCAAAAAAGAACCTACTCAATGTACTTATATTAAAATCTAAGTATCAAAAACTAACATTACCAATATAAACATCTTCAAGACAATCTGTAACTTGAATTTACTCAATGTAGCCTTAATCCAAAAAATCCTGTCAAGTTGATTTTGCTCAACTAAGAATTAAAACTTAAAATTTACAGCGCTCAAAAATACTGAAATTTTCAGGCAATACATTGCTAGCACTTTTACACTACTCAAACCCATCTCCCCTCAACCAAGATTTTTTTATTTTAGGGTTATAATGTTCAGGACATTCCAATAACCCTTAAAGGAGATCAACAATGCCATATAAATTCTTAAGACTTTCAGATGTAAAAAATCTAACAGGATTATCTCGTAGCACCATCTATATGAAGATTGCGGAAAAAACATTTCCCAGGCCAATAAAGCTTGGCGAGCGTGCCGTTGCTTGGATAGAACGAGATATCGACGCGTGGATGGAGCAACAGATCAAAAGTAGCCGTAGTAAATCATTACGAGGGGCCTAATGCAAGATTACATAGCCCAATTTAAAGAAGCCATGGTTAATGTTGGGTTAACTCCCCCATCAAAGATCATTGATGATGGAAAAATCTATCGTTTCTCAACCAATCATAAATCGTTTGATATGGCTGGTTGGTATGTGCTCTTTAAAGTTGGGATCTCCGCTGGTTGCTTTGGAGACTGGCGAACAGGAAGTGCTCACACTTGGTGTGTTAAATCTAAAGAGCAAATGACAACCCAAGAATGGAGAATGCACCATCAATTACTTGAAAATGCCAAGCGTCAACGTGCTCTCATTCAATCTCAGGAACAAAAACTAGCAAAAGGACGCGCACAATATATCTGGGATTGCGCAAAACCTGCCGATCCCATTCATCCTTATCTTTTGAAAAAGCGAATTTCTCCATTCATTGCTCGTCAAAGAGGAGAAATTCTAGTATTGCCTATCGTTAATACCTGCAATGAACTGCAAAGCCTACAGTTTATCAGTCCAGATGGCTCAAAAAAGCTATTATCCGGTGGGATCAAAAAGAGTTGTTATATTCCCATCACTCATATTGATATTGTTCCCAATAATCTAATTATCTGCGAAGGTTTTGCAACAGGCGCTTCCCTAAAGGCAGCCTATCCAGATAGACATGTTATCGCTGCCATCGATGCAGGCAACATTAAACCTGTAGCCATGAAAGCCCGCCAAGCTTGGCCTCATGCTCAGATTCTGATCTGTGCTGATGATGATAGGCTGGTATGCGGCAACCCGGGTATCACAAAAGCACGGGCAGCTGCTATTGCTTCTGGTGCCAAATATGTTGCCCCACCTTGGCCAAAAGATGCCCCTACCACCCTCACTGACTTTAATGATCTCATTAATTGGATCGCACAAAATCATCAGGAGACAAAATGACTGAAGAGCAAATTGATGTTGATATTGTTGATCGAGAACAACGAGAACCTCGAGAGCAAACCAGTCATGACGATAGTTCACCCTGTTCTCGCTCTGATTTTACAGCTGAGAACATCGAGAACAAATTATTTGTAGACATTGTCAACCCAATTCACACGCCCCCACTTTATCCACCAGAAATAACCATAAAAAGATCGTGTTACCTTTCGCATTCAGATTGGTTCAAGATCAATAATAAATTGATGAAGCCTGGTGTTTATTGGCATGGTATTAAACATCATAAAGATGGGGAAGCAGAAGATATTGATGAATGGATCTGCTCCCCGCTCTATATTGAAGCTATCGCCTCTTCTCCTCAAGATGATAACTTCGGCCGCCTTTTACGATTTCTGGATACCAATGGACGTTGGCATGAATGGGCTATGCCAATGCATCTCTTAAAAAGTAACGGGGATGAGCTTCGAGGTGAACTCTTAAATCAAGGCGTTACTTTTAATCCCAAAAAGCGTTACAGCATCAATGATTATATCATGAGCCAGCATGTTGCTCGACGGATCACTGCTGTGGATCATATCGGTTGGTATCATGATACCTTTGTTCTACCTAATCAAGTGATAGGTGATGATAATGTGATATTTCAGTCTGAAGCGATCCTTGAAAATGAATTTCAAACTAAAGGAACACTTGCTGGTTGGCAACAAGAAATTGGTAAATTATGTGAAGGTAATATTCCTCTTATCGTTTCTATTTCCACAGCACTGGCTGGCCCTTTATTAAAATTCATTGATCGCCGACAAGGCAGCGGTATTCATTGGGTAGGCGATTCATCAAGTGGAAAAAGTACTTCTGTAGAAATAGCTGCGAGCATTTGGGGCTCACCAGAGTTTATTCGTTCATGGAGCACGACAGCAAATGGTTTGGAAGGTATTGCTGCGACGCGAAATGATACTTGTTTAATATTAGATGAAATTGATGAAGCCTCTCCTTATGAAATCGGCAAAATTACCTACATGCTTGCCAATGGGCAAGGGAAACAACGTGCCGGAAAAGTGGGCAATGCGCGCAAAATCCAACGTTGGCGTATTTTTACGCTCTCAACTGGTGAGCGCACATTACAAAGCATTATGAATGAAATTGGCAGAAAGCCAAATGCCGGTCAACTAGTGCGATTGTTGAACGTGCCTGTTTCATTTGAATATGGTGCATTTAGCAATCTTCATGGTTTTGAGAGTGGTCGTCTATTGGCTGATCATCTTAAAGCAATGAGATTAAAGCATTATGGCCATGTGGGACCTGCCTTTATTCATAAATTAATGGAAGATAAACGTGATTTTTCAAAGCTTTTAGATAAATTAGTGCAAGCCTTTACCAAGAAAAGCAACACTAATCTTGAAAAGCGCGCTGCGACTGTCTTTGCAACGGTGGGTTTAGCAGGCGAGTTAGCCATTGAATATGGATTATTACCTTTGCAACCAGAAAGCTCTTTGCAAGCCACCCTAACAGCCTTTCAGCGTTATTTGGTATTTAATGACGCCAGCCAAAGTGAAGATGGACAAATTCTGCAAGCCATTAGTGAATTTATCGCTAAATTCGGTGATTCAAGATTTTCATTACATAATGGACCGGAGGAAAAATCTATCCCAAATCGCGCTGGCTGGTATTTAGATAATCTAGAAGGTCGAGTCTATATGTTCTTTCCCGTGGCATTAAAGGAAGCTGCTAGTGGATTTGAACGCTCACGTATTGTGGAAGCTTTACAACGCGCTAAGTGGCTTATAAGCGATATCAATCGCGCGGCTAAAAAGACTCGCACCCCTGCTGGCATGAAATATCTATACCATATCTTTGAACCGGAGCAATCATAATGAGATTGGAGTTGGTTATTGAGCAATTCTGTTCTCAGTCGAAAGCTTATCGAGAACAGAGAGAGAACGCGACGGTGATTGATCTTGTTGGGTGTTCCCGCCATTCCCTGTGTTCTCAGGAAAATTTCGTTGGTATTAATTCTCAGATCGCCCCTTTTGTTGCTCATTGCTGTGTCGGATTAAATGTTGAACCACTAACTGTAATAAATAAACTGCTTGATGAGGGTAATAAAAGAGAAATTGCCCATGATGAGATCCCTGAAGAGGCGTTGAGGGCTTTTATTAAAATGTGGGTTGAAGATGGGTGTCCGAACTGTAACCTCTCAAATTCATCTTAACTTAATATTGGCACCCAGCAGATTTCTATGGGTGCCGATGTTAAGTTGATTTATAAAAGCGAACTCAGCAATCCGTTTATCTGAGGTGGCTGTATTTCATTGGGATAATATTATCAACGTTGCTTGCTACTTGCTGTTGAACTAGCTCACCCCATTTAAGCCAAGCATGTTTTTGTTCCTGAACATAGGTCGCATGCTGATATGTTGCTACCAATTTATTTAAAGGTTGATGATTCAACATTCGTTCAATCACATGAGGCGGTGTTTTAAGATATTCACCCCAAGCGGTAGCAGCAGTACGGCGCAAATCATGGGCTGTAAAGGGTTTTAGCTCTGCTAATGGTGAGAATTTTTTACTTCCTTTTGCTCCCCTAAGCTTCCCAATGATACTTGTAAGGCTATCGCTATGAATGGGACTATTATCTTCTTGGCGCCCTGTATCAAAAACAAACAACGACTGTCCTGATAATGGTATAAGTTTCTTTAACAAATCCACCGCAAATGCTGATAGATAAATCGTATGTCCTCGGCGATTTTTTGTTCGCTCGGCAGGCAATATCCAAGTATTATTCTCAAAGTTAAGCTCATCCCAGCGCATAGCTGCTACCTCGCCACGGCGTGCACCAGTTAAAATGAGGAACTTGATAGCAGTTACCGTAACAATAGACATTGTGCTTTGTATGGATAAGTGATTTTGAGGCGCTGATGCTGCATCCAATGCATGCCATAACATGCTTAATTCTTTTAATGACAAAACACGATCTCGTGGCCTATTCGCTGTGGCAGCAAAATCTTTCGGTTTAAGCATACGAGCGGGATTAGTTTCAAGATAATGCCTGGTTAACCCATAATCCATCATTAAGTTGAGCGTGGTGAGCGCTTTGCGAGTTTCTTCTCTTGTACCCTTGCTTGTCATGGTATCAAGTGCATGGGCTAAATGCGCTCGATGCACATCTCTTGCAAGAATGCTGCTAAGCGGTTTTTTAAGATGTAATCGCCAGCGATCTTCGTGACGTTTAATCCATTGTGGTGTTATCTCTCCTGCAATTTTCACCTGCTCTATCCAGCTATCAAATAATTCTTGCATCGTGATAGCCTGAGAATTCTGCGCTTTGACTGCTGCTCTTGCACATCGAGGATCAATCCCTTCAGCAACTTGTTTGCGAAGATCTCTAAGGATTATACGCGCTTCTTTTAATGGAACATCTTCGATTGAACCTAAGGTCATTTGTTGTAGTTGTCGATTACCTGGTAAACGAAAACAATAAAGCCAACTTTTTGCACCGCTGGGACGTATTCTTAGAAAAAGACCGTTACCGTCTGATAGCCGATATTCTTTATCTTTAGGTGTTGAGTGTTGAATTAATTTGACATTAAGTTTACTCATTTAGATTTTGCACACAACTTTGACATTTTATAACTATGTCCTATACATTACATCAGCAACAACAGCCTTCATTGATGAATTTTCTACATTGATAATAGCACTCGAGACATTAATTTATAAGTAAATTAACGATAAGTCGAACTATCATTTCCTTTTGTTTAGGATCGCTTTCCGCCACCAATAACGCTAAAGCTACTAGCCCATTTTCATTAAGTTTAATTGCGATATTTTGAGATTTTAAATACAGTAAAAACATGAAACTGCCAATGCGCTTATTACCATCAGTGAAAGGATGATCTTTAATGATGAAATATAATAAATGACCAGCTTTTTCTTCAGCCGTTTTATATAATGGCTCATCAGCAAATGTTTGCTCAATGTTGTTCAAAATACTCTGAAGACCACGCTCACGCATTAACACGATAACCAATGGATACAATTGCGTCCAAGTTGTAAAACTTAGTTTTATATTTTTTACCATCATCGGCAGTATGTTCCAAAATGGAACGTACTGAATCTTCTTGTAACTCATTGGAATTAAAGATATTTTTCAAATGCTTAGTAATTGCTTGGCGTTTAGTACCAAATAAATCAGCCATTTGCTGTTGAGTTAACCAGACAGTTTCATCCGATAAATTTACGTTTAATTGCACATGGCCATCTTTGGCTTTATAAATTTCTATCTGGGACACAATTCACCTTCTTATTTTGAGGCACCCTGTTTCGGGTATAATCATGGGTATAACCACATCCTAGGATTTTATTAAATTGTATCGGAAGCCAAAAGACAAAACAAATGCGTAAATGCATAATTTTAAAGCGTTTTTTGGAAGTTATTGGGTTTTGTTAGAAAGGAAATTTACCGCTTCCTAAGGGGCAGGCCGCAGGTTCGATTCCTGCCCGACGCCAATTAAATCAAGAGGTCTCAAAGCGGTTTTAAGAAATTTTACCTAACTACATTAGATGTTGCGATCTAGGGATAGTTCATAAACAACCTAACTTCCCAACATCTTAACGGTCAAATATCCGAAAGTTAGGTATGGCTCTTAGCCTATTCCTAAGTAGTTACCATGATACGTTAAATAAAACGCCGTTCTCATCTGGAGTCATAATCACATTAAAATTATGCTTTGGTGATCCTACATAATTTTCACTAATATCGCTGAAGCCGCCAGTATTATTTTTAACAAATATCTGAATTGTCCCTAAATTGCATCCCATCCCCCAGCATTTTTGATCAATAATGCCAAATTTAAACTTGTCCATATTTGCAAGGTGTGCTGAAAATCCATTGGTATGTACTTCAATAACGTTAACAATGCCTCCATGTATTGATGTAACTTCTTTATTACTTAAATCTCTCATATTCACCTCTAGTTTGATATTTGTTTAAACCAATAAGTGGCACGACCAAAATTATTATATACAACTTTAATTTCATAACCATTGTAGAAATCTGAAGTCAAATATTTTCCATTCAATTTTATCCCTCTCGTAGAAATATTTAACCCTAGAAAATCTATAGAATCTTCGCGATTTGAGAGATAAATTCCTACGCCCTGATCGTATTTCATTTGAATTTCACCACCTGAAATTTGGGTGAAAAATGCAGAATTTATAATATGCATTAAAATCTCCTAAGTTAGTTGAGCCAAACAGCAGAACACCAGGATTATATGATATATGTTCTGATTTTACCAATGTTTTTGTCATTTTAATCTGGTGCTGCATCTACACCCAAGCCTGTGAGCGCAGTCGAGAAAAAGCTAAATGTATTTATATTTTTATCAAAGAATAAAGCATATTTAAACAAGGGTTTGAAACCTAATTTTGATACACAGACATTCCCGACTCTTTCATTAAAATTCGTATATTGGCGTAAATATCACATAAAAGTTAGTCTAAATCTTAAAGCCTTCTATTAAAAACAGTTATCCGGAAATTCCGGGCAACTGCCTCATCATTACCCCCAGTATAAGCAGCGTGTTAACTAACAATCGTTCCTTGATGGTACAGTACTTTCCATACTCCATTTTCTCTACGCCAAAGAGTGCTACGTTTAGTAAGCCTTGTTTTGTCTTGTATCAACGTATAAGTCAGTAAATAATTATCCTGGGCTATTCGCGTCAACGCAAAATCTTTTGCTTCCCAGATATCTTGATAATTTGGATCATTGTAACGCTCTAACAAGGTCGCAAGCACAACTTCCTTGGTATAAACATTACCAGATGCACCGACCTCCCAAAATTCATCACAGATCTGATTCAAAATATCATGTTCAGTTCTACCAAACTTATCGGGATGATGAAAAATGGGTTCACGATTTTTTAGCTCTTTTAGTATTTCCTTATCATTGGGCTCGTTCTTTACACCATCAAATCGCAAAGCCATACAAATTAAATTGTCATATTCACCATCAATCTTCACCGCACCATTCTTTTTACCCTCAACAAAAAAACCTAACTGTTGGTAAAGTGTGATAGCAGGTAAATTTTTTTCAAAGACCGTAAGCTCAATTCTTTCTAGGCCTTTCTCTTTTGCCCTGCGCAATGCATCGATAATTAACGCTTTGCCAATCCCTTGACCGCGATAAGATGCAATAACACCAATACCCAATTCACCACAATGTGCATAAACAGGTCGATTCAGCGAAGTGATATCGCACCAACCTACAACAATATCATCTACAATAGCAATAACATGTGGCCAATTTCCTTTGATGTTTTCTTCAACAAATTCTTTTGACATGGCATAAGGTGGACCTTCTAAAAAAGATAGATACTGTTTCTCTTTGGCAACACTGTCAACAGCCGCTCTAAAACCATCAAGGTGCGCAAGGGTGATAGGGACAATCGTGTACACTACTTTATCTTCCATTTATGTTTTGTCCTTTATATCAATTGGTCCCGAATGAGAGTCCACATAAAATCTTTTATTTTCATAAGTTAAAATTGAATAACCGTATTTCGCATCAGGCAAATTAATATTCCACATCTTCTTAAACCAAAACTCATCTCGCTTAATTTCGCACTTCATCAATTCAATGGCAATTTTTGCCTCAGGCGTTGCATTATCAAGTTGCAATACATCTAACCTATCCAATTGAGAATCAAACCATGCAATGGATTCTTCCATTTCATGGATGGTAAATTGATTCCAAACGCAAGTATAAGGCGCCCCCATGTGACCGCTTATCCAAAAATTGGGCATAAAGTGGATCATTATGCGTGTTAATAATGGCTCTTTACCTGGGCTAACGTGGGATACAAAAATAGAGGATTCATTTTTGTTTTTAAGCTTCTGATATAGAACACCAAATTGATGTAAAGTGCCCCACACCTTTCCCGCCGTGCCAGCAACAGGTTGCCTTAGCAATTTTTGACTTACCAAAAAATTCCCACCCAAACCGAACAACTGAAAGGCTAGCTCATTATTTCCATGAATTAAAAAGATATTTTCTTCATCTAGAAGGTGTAAATTATAAATAGATTGGGTTTTTATTTTTCGGATTACTCCCACATCCTCATGGTTACCATATACCGCGTACACGGGAACGTTAAATTGCTTTTCGCCACTCAGATAATCTGAAAAATCACCTAACAGCTTGTGCCTTTTGACAATATCAACCAGTTCGTTTTTATTCGCCTGCTGATCGATAGCGTAATCATTTCTATAAGGCGAATGCGTGATCAGCAAGAATAATTCTCTTGAACTCAAGTGCTGGTAGCTTGTTTCATCATAAAATCCAAAATCACCTGCATGGATCACCATGTCAGCTTTTGTTTTGTCTGTTAACTGATTGATAATATCAATGTTGCCATGGGTATCACTGATAAGTAAAGCACGCATTTCTACCTCTATTCTTGCGAATTCCACAGAGTTTGTGCGGAATTTGAATAATAACTGTGTGCATATACTGCCTCATTCTCTCTCACATAATTTCAGTCGGTGACACTTTGTAACCGACTCACTACTAACTTTCTCTTTTTTAGTCTATTTATTTGCACTTCCTAATAATTTCTAGCTGCCTGGTAGCAGGCCTGAAGCGAGGTAATATCTCATCAACTTACAATGTTACTATCTATCATAGCTAATAAGAACTTATATAAAGCTATTTATTATCATACGTTAAAGATACGTACTAATAACAAAAGTCTAAGGTTTGTGTCTCAATAACCCCCTGGCTAATTGGTCGAGTATATTCTGCCTTTCCCGCAAGAATAGTTAAATTATTCAATGGATGATAAATGCATTCATCATGAGTATGTCCGCACAAAACCAATATTTCTATGGATGAACATTCATTTGCAAATTTTAATAATATATCACCTGTTACTTTTGAGCTGAAAAATGGTAAAAAGTCATCACTACTCATTTTACCTTCGTGCATTGCTGTTTCACGAAAAGGTGGAACATGTGTTACAACAATAATTTTACGCGCCCCTTCTTGAGCAGCCTTCTTTAACTTGGCATAGAGATTATTGGCATCCTGATCGGCTAATTGACGCATTTTATCCAACAACTGAAATCTCCCAAGAACTCTTTCCTGAAACAAATCAGCGATGAGTCGACTATCATTTAGTGATACCGGTGTATTAGCATAGTCGCCATAACGACCATCTGCCCAACCATCTTCTCCAATTAAAATAGTATGTTCATCCAATTTAATAGGTTCACAACACCCTAGCCAGAATAATAATGAGTTGCTAAGTGTTAGAGATCTCATTTCATCACGGACTTCATTAATTTGTCCATGATAATAATCATGATTACCCAAGACAAAATAAATAGGCTTATTAATATAAGAAACCATTTCTTCAAGTATTCTGGTAATAGAATTTGCCTCGGCAATATCACCGCTAATGATTATGGCATCGCAGTTACGATTTATTGCTTCGTAATACTGTTTTCGCTTATCTTCATACAAAAAATTAAGATGGATGTCTGTCAACCAGGAAAACTTCATAAATCGCACCAGTATATTTTTCAATAGTATTTAAAATTGAGCACGATTGAATATTGTACATAAAATATTTTATTTTCACTACATTTTTTAAAATTTTTTTTATTGGTCTGCCGTAAGTTCATTTGTTTCGCATCTGAGCTAACTTTTCAAAATAGTCATTTATAGTTAAACCATAAGTGGCACTTATTGTTTGCAATGATTCCGTTGATGGATAGTTTTCCCCATTCTCATACTTTCTAATTTGTCTATCACTTATACCCCCAAAATCTTTTTGAGTAAATTCGCTGCTGCTTTCTCTATATTTTTTCATTAAAGCCCCAAATTCTTTCTTATCTTTCTCTATTTCTTTCATTCTTTTTTTCATGAATTTTTGATCTGTGACTATTTTAAAGGATTCTAAATTCAAATGAATATCTTTCTTGGGCCAGCAAACATTAAACCCATATTCTTCTAGTTCAAATTGAAGTAATTGATCATACGTCATATTAGCAAGGGCGCTGATTGTTTTAGGATTAATTGTTAATTCAGTAAAATCAGCAGCAGTGATCTGCAAAAAAACTTCATCATTCTCTTCTTTATAAACTGAAAATTTAGCAATTAACTCACTTGGTGCTTGAATCTTATATGCATTAATAATTCTGCGTAAAATTAATTTAGATTCTGAAGACTCATCAAGAAGTAAAATTTTATTTTTAAGTTCTTTAATTGAAAAAAAGCTGGCAATTTCTGACAGATAATCTTTAAATTTATCATCTGCGACAATAACAACACCCATAACCTTGTGATCAATTAGGTTTTGTTTTTTTGTAGCTTTTTTAGCAAAGACAATACAATCTATCCGAATACTTTTTTTATGTAATATGGGGGCAATTTTAGACTTATCTAAAAGCTTAGAGTGTGGATATGCTGCAACCTCGTTTGCATATACCGAACTTTTAGGTGCAATAATTTCAGTTTGATTCGTTACATTCATAATTAACTCTTCTTTGTTAATACTTTCTTACACCATTCGTCATACAGTTCGCTTTTCACTGGGAGAATATCTTTTAAAATTTCTTGTACCTCAGCACTCTTTAATTTTTCTCTCTTAGGAACTACCGCCTCATAGTCCAGGAAATCTTTAGTACAGTTTAAGAACTTGACTTTTATTTCCCATTCCCCTCTTCGCATCACATGAACATGTGGAGGTTCATGATCATTAGAATAAAAAAGATAAACATACTTTCTTTGGTTCTTAATACAATCTGCTTTAGGTGCCATAACAGGACCCTTTTAATAAATTATATACTATCAGTCCTGTTTTAACAATAAAATCAGACTACCAGTATTGTGATTCTACACGTATTTACATTTGTCATATTGATCTGGGTATAACCATGGGTATAACCAAACACTTGGATTTTACAGAATTCTACCGGAAGGCAAAAGACAAAACAAATGCGTAAATGCATAATTTTAAAGGAATTTTTGGACGTTATTAGAATTTGTTAGAATGATAATTTATCGCCCCCTAAGGGGCAGGTCGCATGTTCGATTCCTGCCCGAGGCGCCACTAGATTTTTGTCACAAACGGTCTTAAGAAATTTTAAGTTGAGATTTATTTCTGGGGGCCTCCGTGAGGACCTCCAAATTGATTAGCACTGCCCTCTCTGATCTCCTTTCCCAACAAATTTTCCGATCATGAATTCAAGACACCAGTTAAATTAGTGGGTTTAATTTCATGGTTATATAAGTAATTTGGTATAATTTTGTGAGATACTACTTGACCCTATAGTTGCTATATACCTTACCTTTAACGATAGGAGGTAAAACGATGACCCAATGGTATGTAAAAGATTTAAGCAAATTGATCGGTGTATCGGTGCAAACGCTGCATCATTATGATCGCATTAATTTGTTAAAGCCATCAGTACGGCTACCCAATGGTTATCGCGTGTACTCCGAAAAGGATTTATTGCAATTACAACAGATTATTGCTTTGAAATTTTTTGGCTTTGATCTTACGCAAATTAAAGCATTCCTTACAGGTGGTAAAGGCACGCTTGAACATTTTTCAGTTCAAGCCAAATTGCTAGAACAAAAAGCGAAAACTTTGCTTGATGCAAGCAATACCCTAAAAAGCATTATTTCTGATGTAGTAGATGATAAATCCATTCCTTGGGTAACCATTATTAAACTAATTGAGGTATATCGTATGATACAGCAACTTGAACATTCATGGGTTAAAGAAATATTTACCCCTGAGGAATTAAAGCAGTATGCAACTTTTGAAACTGAATTAAAAACCAATTCAACGAAGGAGCAAAAGGAAGCATTCGAAAAAAATTGGGCCAATTTAGTCGATGAAATGAAACGTAATCTTGAAAAAGAGCCAACATCACCCATTGGCATTGCTCTTGGTAAAAAATGTATGGATTGGCTCAATCAAGTTTATGGTAAAAAATATGCTCATTTGCGCACTAAGAAATTCGAAAAAGGCTTTGCGCAAGGAAAAGGTCTTGATGAAGTTGGCTTAACACCAGAAATTGTGTCTTGGATGGACAAAGCGATCGATGCTTACTGGCGAGATCGCATTTATAGCATTTTGAATCAAGTAGGCTCTGGTGTTTCTGATGAGACAATTTTCAAACTTTGGAAAGAAACCCTTGACGATATGTATGGGATCGATAATTCGCGTAAAAAAGAAATTTATGATCTCGCCCTTGCTGATGAAAAAGTAAGCTTCAAGGCAAAAGAATGGCTACAAAGCTTACGAGATTTAGTGGCTGCTAATAGTCACCTGCTGTAACTATGAAGATGTAGACTGGGCTATCTTATGAGAGCCCAGTTTATCCTGATAAAATGCCATTTTTAATTTCCAAAGAACGATTTATATTTATTTCTCGTAGATGAGCGGTCATATTTTGTGCTTAACGATATTCTTTAGCTGATTTGGTCAATCCATTATCCTATGCAAGTGGTAGTTAAGTAATCACCGCTATCTCGCTCGATGAAACGACAAAAGAATGAAAGTAGAGAACATCCTAAAACAGTAACAGCAAGGGGTAATGCACTTGAACAATCACATATCATTACCACAGCGCTGCTTCCTGAAGCAGCAAGAAAACGTAAAAATCCCAATAACGCCATTCCCGTTCCTGCACATTGGGGAATAGGTTGCAACGCTTTAGCAATGCAAGTTGAAATAACGACTGAAATGCCAAACTCACACATAATTTGAGGGAGAATAATCGCAAATGGATTCAAAGGGTAAACATAACAAAATAATGATATGGTCAAACCACCACCAACTAAAAAAAGCATTCCGATCTTACTCATCACATTCACTCCAAAACGCGATATGAGTTTTCCATTTACAAAAGCACCCACCACATATCCAAAAGCTGCGATTGCAAATATCCATCCAAATGTAGCAGAAGAATAACCCATTAAATTTAGAAAAAGGTAAGGAGCGCCGCTGACATAAGCAAATAAGGCTCCAAATGCAAAAGCCGCACTCAATGCATTACTAAGATATCGCTTCGAGGTAAACAAATAACGATAATGACTGCCTATTTCTTTTGAAAAAGCGGCTGAAAATTTCTGTTTTTGATTTGTTTCAGCAATAAATCTACTCAGAAGCAATAAAAAGCCCCCTATCAATGCCAAGACCACGAAATTATACTGCCAAGATAATAATGATTGAATAATTCCGCCTAATATCGGCCCAATGATTGGAGAAATAGCAACGACTGCACTCATATAGGCTATTATTTTAGCCGCTTGTTTTCCCTCATATAAATCTCGAATAATCGCAAATACTAATACAGCCCCCCCAGATCCTAATGCCTGTAAACATCGACCCAAAATAAAGACTTGAATCGTTGTTGAAAATATGCAAATCACAGAAGCTATTGTATAAATTGATAAGCTTAATAAAAATAAAGGTTTCCTTCCAAAGCAATCTGATAAAGGTCCATAAAAAAGTTGCGCTACCCAGACTCCTCGCAATTGACGGACTTGAAACTCCTAATTTTAAAGTGGATCGAGTATAAAGCTATTTATTATCATACGTTAAAGATACGTACTAATAACAAAATTCTAAGGTTTGTGTCTCAATAACCCCCTGGCTAATTGGTCGAGTATATTCTGCTTTTCCCGCAAGAATAGTTAAATTATTCAATGGATGATAAATGCATTCATCATGAGTATGTCCGCACAAAACCAATATTTTTATGGATGAACATTCATTTGCAAATTTTAATAATATATCACCGGCAATTATCTAAAGTGCCGAATACTTCAAATCCATGTTTCAAATAAAAATCCTTTGCCTGAAAATCAAAGGTGTCTAAATGAATTAAACTACATCCCTTTTGCTTAACTGTTCCTTGGATTTTTTCCATTAATTCAGATCCAACGCCCACAGAGCGATAATTATCATCTACCCATAGAATATCGATATGCAAAACTCCCCAACAATATAACATTGCATTTATTCCGCCAATTATGTCACCTTTTTCATTTTTAGCGATAAAATTAATCCCTTCAAAGGCTACTTGTTGAGTAAAAGGCACTTGTTTGGCATTGTATTTCCCAATAGCGTTATCGATATAATCTGTTTCTTCTTTCGTGCTGCTTGTTATTTCAATTTGCTTACTCACAACATCTATCCTTTTATTTACTGCCATCACGGCTTTATTTTTAAATTTGTGTTACTCTAGTAATTCACCCCACCAAAGAATATGTCTTATTTTTAAATAAGGGTTTAAAATCTAATTTTTGATATACAGATATCCCCGATTCTGATGCTTCTAAAAAACAATACTCGGCTCCCATATTTATAGCTTCATTCATTGCATGTTTAACAAGATCGGTTGCATAGCCCTTATTCTGATACTCAGGCAATGTTCCCACATCATGAATACGAGCAATATGAGTTTGCAGTGAAAGTGTAAGCGAAGATATCGGAGCCTTGTCTATAAACAGCGTGAAATGATGGAAATTAGCTTTATTTTTCAACGCCATTTCGTGAACATCTGCATACTGTCGCATTACTTTAAATGTCAAATCAAAAGCGCCTATAAGCGGTTGCAGCCATTGATCTAATTTATCGCCAACCGAACGAATATCTATGTTATCCGGAATATCTGTTTTATTTTGCTTATTTAAAGCTATAAACATCGCTTCGGAATTACCAGCAAAACTAAAATTGATGTTTTTCAAAGAGCGTTCTAATTTACTTGAAATGAACTGCTCTGTAATAACCACATTCCATGGAGCGTTATTGATTTTATAAAAATCTCTACACTGATTTAAAATTTCATCAGTCGCATCGACACTTTTCCTTATAAAAACAAGATTATCATGTTCAGTATCAACACCTGTAAGGTAGGCAGTAGCTAAACCATCAAAGTCCAAGCATTCTTTACTTATTGACCGAAAGAAATAATCTTCAGCTTTATAAAATAAGTCAATTAATGGATCATTCATTTTTCGTCATATCCTTTAAAGACAGGATAATAATCCATAAAAGTTGTGGTAGGCCATTGGGATTTCAATTTGCTTAAAAGATCCGATGCGACTTGCGTCAGCGCTGGCAAATGGTTATATTTTTTTGCAATATTAATAAATGCTTCTAGTCGAGATAACACTCTGGGACGAAAAGCATTTTTTTCTGGCTCCCACAGTGAATCACGATCAACGGGTCCACTAGGACAGATAATCTCGTGTTCAACTAGTTCATCTACATGCCAATTAATGACGCGAACAACCCAAAAGGCGCAAGCATATACTAATGCTTTGTTATAAAGTGGCTCATCATTAGCTACGGAAAGCTTCTTTTTAAGCTCGTTACCATATATTGCTTCCATTTGGTCCACAATATCTTTAGGTGTAATTTTAGAACACCAGCAACTGGGCATGCTCATCCGTAAATATACGCCATCGATTAAAGCGTGGCCGATATCACCATACTCAAAATCAATAATTTGCAAATCAGATTTTTGAAAATAAACATTGTCAGGGCAAATATCACCATGCAACAGAACTTCAAAATCATTCGAGGCCATGGCTTTTTGTATCTCTTCTACTTCTTGGCGAAGCTCAAGTGAAACATTGCCAGTATGACGTTGAATACAATCTAAAACATCTGTTAGATCCTTCTCCCCCAAAGAATGGAGTCTTAATGCTTGGGGGTAAACTCTCTGCAATATTTTGCTAAATTCTTGAGTACGACCAAAAGTATCGGCATGCATTTGCCCTACTCTACGCGAATAGTTTTCTAGTGCTTTAATCGCTTCTTGAATATTTTCTGGTGATGATGAACGCGTTAATGGACCCACTAAACTATGATGGGGCTCACCTAAATCTTCAATAATAATGAATTGATGTGCTAAATCGCCCCCATAAAAGCGTGGTGCATGATGTGTCCCGATCTGCGTCAAAAATTCTATGCCAGCCCAATCACGCGCAAAACGGCTCATTTGTTCTTGTTCAGTTTCGCCTTTGAGTTCAAGCGTGGTCTTTTTTACAATAAGGCTATTAGGGATCTTTTCATTCGTGTTGTTGATACTCAATCTTAAAATAAGATTTCGCCTATCAGGCTCACTAAGTTGCATAACATTATCAACATGTAACGTCGTTTGAAAATGGCTAGAAATCATGCGCTGGGATTTTTCAATAATTTCTCGGATAGGTGGTGTAAGTTCTTCAATCATAAAACCTCAGCGATCATTTTTTGACATAAATTCATTGCCCAGTCATATGAAATCCAGGGTGCAGCTCTTATTATCATTAGAAAAGACATATCTTGCGTCTTCCAAGCAAGCTCATAATTTCCGTACTGTTGCGTTGAATAAGTAGCAATCTTATGCCAGTACTGCTGATAGATTGTTTCTTGGTGAGCTTTAAGTTTAAAACGATAAATAACGGCGAACATGGCTTCCCCTGTTTTGATTTCTAAGCTTTGCAGATAGCATATGATAATGCCTAGGATAAGAATAGTGTTGTCCAAAATGGCGTGCTAAGGTTCCTTAAAATATGGTCATTAGGGCAAACATTAAAAGGTAGTTAGCTTGAATATTAATAATGAGCGTATCAAAGAAGATATCAGTCAGAAAACTATAATTTTGAAAATAACTTCTAAGGAGTAGCATGAATTTTCCCTATAAGCTTATTGATTTAACCCACACGCTTGATAACAGCATCCCAACTTGGAATGGTGGCTGTGGTTTTAATCATGAACTGCACATCGATTATGCTGATTGTGAGGGTGAAGATAAATTTCGTGTGATGAAAATGAAGATGCATGCCGGTATCGGAACCCACATGGATGCACCCCGTCATTGTTTTCCATCAGGTCGATGTATTCACGAGTTTGATCTCAATGAATTGTGTATGCCATGTGTGGTGATTGATATTGCAAGTAAATGCCACGAACACTATAGCCTAACCCCGGAAGATATTGCTGAATTTGAAAGTAAACACGGCACCATAAATAAAAATTCATGTGTGATGATTAAAACTGGTTGGAGCAAGTTTTGGGATACACCTAAAAAATATCACAACAACCATGTATTTCCTTACATTTCTTCTGAAGCAGCAAAACTTCTACTTGAGCGAGATATCAGCGCACTAGGTATTGATACGCTTTCGCCTGATCGCCCTAAAAATGGTTTCAAAGTACACCAGCTATTTTTAGGTGCTGGCAAGATATTGATAGAAAATGTCACCAACTTAGATAACATGCCACTAATCAATTCTTTTATTATGGTGCTTCCTATTAAAATAAAGGATGGCACAGAGGCGCCAGTAAGATTACTTGGATTGATTAAAAATAAGTAAGTTATGAAAAGAGTAGGAAAAAAGACATGATCTCTGCTACCAACTTAACAGGAAAATGATTGATGACTTATTCGATTTCTTTTGAAAACAACCCCAGTCATGATGATATTCAAATCATCTGCGATGGTTATATGAAAAATGCTTATACCATCAAGGGACATAAGCCATTAGAATTTTTTGCCTTCTTTATCCGTGATGAACACAATCAAATTCTCGGTGACTGCCATGGTAACACACTTTATGGTTGCCTATATGTTGATGGTTTATGGGTTACAGAATCGTTACGCGGTAAAGGCTATGGCACACAATTAATGCATTCGGCAGAGAAATTTGCCCTTGATAAGGGCTGTTCCTTTTTAGCAGTCAACACCATGGATTGGGAAGCCTTGGATTTCTACAAAAAATTGGGTTATTTCGTTGAATTTGAAAGGCACGGATTTGAAAAAAATTCCATTTTTTATTTCTTGCGTAAAAATCTTAAGTGACACTTTAGCCTTTTGTACAGGCTTTTTTGCTTGTTAACTCATTTTGCCATTCCCACATCTTTTCAAAAAGCATATACATTTACTGTATTTGCCATGATCTCCCTCCGACACTATCTAGCCCCGCCTTGAGCTTTGCGGTTTTCAGTTGGATCTAAAATGATGTCATGCTCAATTTTTAAGTTTTTATAGGGGAGAACTGGCTTCATCGTCCTGTGATCCCCCGGTATACCCCATGCTTTAAAGTCCATTTTATTCTATCTGAATTAGACTCGATTATTTTGGGTGTCCCTGAAACAGAAGTTCTGCTCTACTTAAATTATCTTTTTGATTTTTCGTATATGCTGTAAATAAAAAAATAGGGAATGATTGCCAATCATCGACGGTTAATAATCTTATTTTCGTAGTGCTATTTCCATTACGCTAACAGAATGTCCATTTAGTTCATCAAGACCTATCATGTGCCAGCCAAGCTTCTGATACCAATCAGGCAAGGTCTTATCAAAGGCGAGCAAGTAAAGCTTACGATACCCCATTGACCATGCTTTTTCTGTCGTTACCCGAATGAGTTCTTCTCCTATTCCTTGCCCACGCATATGTGGTTCAACATATAAAGAACCAAGCCAAGGAGCTAAGTCAGGGCGTATGCCGTCATTCATTCTGAGTGAGCACATACCAACGGGAAGATCATCTTTTAAAGCAAGGTAGGTTAACGGCAATACTGTTTTATTTAAATGCGTTTTAAGTTTATCCTGTGCCCTTTCTAGGCTTGAGGAAGGGTTGTATCTCCCCCACGCCTCAAATGCCCATTCCGCTAATTGAGGAAGGCATTCTGGGTAATCGTCAAGATAAGAAATCACAAGGCCCATTTTTATTTCCAAATATAAAAGTTTTCTTACGAACTATTTTGATGACAAATCTTTAATGAACCATAGCACTAAGTCATCATCCACTTTATAGTCAACGCCCCATTTTACGCTCTCATGCTGATAAGTCACACCGTTACCATCAGGGACATATCCGCTTCTCACATATAACCTTTGAGCATTCCCATAATCAGACGTCAACCCCACGCCGATCCCAACCCGTGTGCTATAAGCACTTACTTTACCCTCTGCCTTTTTCATTAATGCAGAGCCGATTCCTTGTTTTCGACAAGCGGGCAGCACATTCAAATCTTTTATTTCTGGAATATTTCTCTGTGCAAACGGCATATATTCTGAATGCACTTTTAAAGTGATATAACCTACAAAATTATTTTGCTTATAAGCCACCCACACATATCGCTCATTTACCGCTTGCTCTTTCAAATACGCTTGAAACAAAGTCGCAGGCTTATTCCACCCAATTTGATCAAAGGCTTTGACTATCGCTGAGATATCGGTTTCTTCTAGTAGGCGTATTTCAATCATATGCGATCTCGTTAATTGACTTGATCATGTAACACATTAATATATCTGGCCCGTAAGGGCTTGATTCAAATAAAGGTTTAAATCCATTTTTCTCATAAAAACGATAGGTTTTTAAATAATTAGGATCGTTTTGTTTGGGACTTAAAGTTTCGACAGTAATAGAATTATAGGCATTTTCGGCACAATAATGTTCCGCTGCTTGCAATAATTCTACTCCAATATTTTGACCATGGTATTTTCTATTAACGGCCATCCAATAAATATTGGCATTATTTTTAAAAGGAAATTCTAACGTTATCATCCCGATATAATTGTTATCAAGCATAGCTGCAAAGGATGTACGTTCAGCGCAACCTTTAGCATAACGCTCATTTGCCTCTGGGATCCCAAACCATTCAGGTAATCCAGCGGTAAGTTCACGGCAGATTTTTTCGGCCACTGAGGAGTCTATTATTTGAACGGTTGAAGCAGCATGAGCACAGGTGTAGCATGTTTGATCATCACCCACTTTTTCTGTTAATTCTTGCCCCCAAGAGACTATTACTTGTTTTTCCCAGACAGGTTTAGGAATAGGACCTTGCTTGTAGCAGTTTTTCACTTTTTCAAGTAGATCACTCCCAACCCTATCTTTCTCATAAATAACGATACCATCTTTTATTCTCAAAAAATCTGATGGTTGATTGATTTCTTGCAAGGAGTAAATAAAGATATCAAGAAATACACCTTCAAATTTTCTGCAATCACGCTCCATTTCCCCTTTATCACGAATGGCAATAATATCGTAATCACTCGCTAGAGTTTCATCCCCTCTGGCTCTAGAACCATAAAGAATGATGGTATGACAATCGTATTTTTCTTTCAGGTGATTGACTATCTTTGCAAGTCTAAGATCATGTTGTTCAATATTCATTTCTCATTCCAATCTTCGATAGTAAGCGCCCATCGTTCATGATCGCGCCATTCATTATCTATTTTTAAATATCTTGGAGAAAAACCTTCTTTTCTGAAACCATTGCGTTGTACCAGCCAAATTGAAGAACTATTTGTAGGCTGGATATTGGCTTCTAATCGATGAAGGGACAAGTCTATGAAAGCTTTATTTAAAAGCAAGTTTAAACCGTCACTCATTAATCCTTTACCCGCATAATCTTTGGAAACATAAAATCCTAAATAAGCGCTCTGAAAACAACCAAATACGATCTCACTAATGTTAAATACACCAACGATGACATTTTCTGGAGAATAAACTAAAAAGCTCTTTTGGTTTGGTTGTTGGCAACGTTGGATGTATTCAATAAACTCGCTATGTGTTAAAGGCGCTTTAACCCACGGATGATGGAAATCTTGGCTTTGTTGAGTCATCGCTAAAAATGCAGTTTCATCTTGCAGCGTTGGCTCCCGAAGAATCAATTTATGAGTGGCATGTCTGTTGCCACTAGTAGGTTGAGGGGTTCTAAACCTTAATAGTATCATCGGATAAGGATCTGGATGTTCTGCGGTTTTAAGCTGCTCGCTTGTTTTTTCTACTTCATGAAACTTACCGTGAGTATATTCTACAATAATCTTACGCCAAAAATTCAGTGCTCTAGTATTTTGCGGAATTGCGCCAACTGACCATTCTCCAGGAAATTGATCAAAAATCCGTTTGGCAATCGTTCTGCCAATACCACTTCGTTGAAATTTAGCAACTATAAAGAATTCCCCTATATTCCAATCAACCTCCGGCATGACTTCTAATTTGTTAACAAATAAAAAACCTGCAAGTTCGTCATCAATTTTGATTAAGAATGCATGATTACTATTTCCTTCAAGATATTTCTTAAAATCGTTACACTCATATAATCCATTTTTAGGAAATTCCCAGCCTTCTAACTGCTGCCCACAATCCCTTGACATATCATAAGCATAAAATCGTGCCATATTTTGAACCACTTCATAATCTGCAAGTGTGGCTTTTATTAATTCAGTTCTTTTCATATACTATCCTTTTTAAGGATCATCAATTGAATGGTATCATTATATTGTTCGGATTTTTCAATACTAAAAGAGGTAAATCCCACACTTTTATAGACTTTAATTGCCCTTTCGTTTTCAATATCTGGATCAATCACCGCAATCTTAAATTTCGGAAAAATTATTTTATTCAGAAATGAATTCAAAATTTTTGCACCATACCCTTTTCCTAAATAATTTTCATCGCCAATAAACAAATCTATACCAGCAATGTCTGAGGGGGGGAATTGATTGAATAATTCATGGTTGTAATTTGTGATCCCCTCTGGCAAAAAATCACTTAGCGAATAATATTGAATAAATGCCATTGGGTGCTGGCCGATATATGCAATGAAACTTGGCACAGCTTCTTTCCCTTCGATCCTATTTTTATACTTTGCTTCAATGTCCTTTTTTGAAAAATCAATACCTTTCGCGTACCATTTTTTAACATGTGAGGTTTGAAACCAGGCATGTAAAATTGCTAAATCATTTATGGCTAGTGGCACAAACGTAAGTTCAGCACGCATAGTTCCTTCATCGCCATTTTTTTCATCAGTAAGAATCTCATTGATAACACGCCAATCGATCTCTTTTCTTCCGGGAAATGCCCAGCATAGTGCTTTCCACAACGCCCAGCCTCGGCCACGAGCCCACGTATCCTTATCAAGCTTAAGGGCATCACGAAACGTCTGCCTGCTTTCCTTTGTAAATAGTGTCCAGGCAATCGCTAAATCACAAGCAGGATCGCCAATAGCTAGTTGTCCAAAATCAATAACGGCGCTTAGCTCACCATTTTGAACAAGCAGGTTACCAATAGCGATATCACCATGAATCCACACCGGTGGACGTTGCCAAGTAGAAGCAAGCGCTTTATTCCACACTGCTGTTATATCTTTAGCGATAACTTTATCATCAAGGGCAGCTATTGCCTCTCGCGTTTCAGCATCATAGATTGCAAGATCTCCGCCACGATAGAAGCTATGTTCACCAGCTAGTGGCCCATCAGTGGCGTCACACTGTTGCAGTGCTACCAGGAATTCGGCCAATGAAATGGCGAATTGGCGCAGATCTTTAATGCGCTCAATTGAAGCTGTTTGGCCCTCTAACCAACGATTAATAGACCAATGCCACGGATACTCTTCAGTGGGGATGCCCATCGCGATCGGGGCAGGAATGAGAAGAGGTAGGAATGGTGCCAATTTAGGCAGCCAGCGCTGCTCCTTCTCAGCCTGCGAAGAGTAGCATGCTGCGCTAGGTAACCGGATTACCATGTGTTCACCGAGATGAAATGACCTGTTGTCCCACCCGCTACATTCAACTGGTTTGACTGGGAGATCAGCCCATTGCGGAAACTGCATAGCAACCAGTTTGCGCACAAGAGTCACATCTATTTGAAATTTCTCAGCGATGGGAGTGCTAATTTTCTTATCAAAAATCTCTGTTAATTGTTTAAAATAAGAATCATCGCCACCATCTTCCAACGCCCAAGCCCATGCAAGCACCGCTTGTACATAGCACCAATCAAGGATCCGCTGTACCGGGATTTCAAGGATTTCAGCAAAGCGGGTGATACGATCACTAATGACTCTCACTGCATTATTTATCGTCAACAATTCTGGTATTGGATTGCGAATGAATGCTGCTACTTCATAAGCTGGTTCACCTATCACGCCTTTTGGATCAATGACAACCCAATCATAGCCCTGTTGCAAAATATTATCGTGATGGAGATCACCATGGAGTAAAACAGCTGGTGCGGCAGACTCAAGCAAATCATCACGTAATTGCCTCGCTTTATGCAAATAGTGAACAGGTATGTTATAATCTTTACTAAGCGCCATCAGCCAATCTTTAATATGAGGGAATATCTTAGGAGTAGGGAGTGGCGCTTGATGTAGCTTCTTCAAACATCTACCTGTGACATCAATAGCCTCTTGCTCTTTCTCTAAAAAATAAGATCTCAAAGAAATCCCTGAAATAGCACGCTCAAGTAAGAGTACTCCTTCCTTCTCAGCAAGGACTCTTACGGCACCAAAGCCTGCAAACGATTTAAGTGCAATTGCTTCTCGTTTTAAGCCATCTGTATCCAACCCTAATTTCAGGATAATAGGTTGTGCGCCTTGAAAACCTGAGAGTACATAATTGTAGGATAAATTATTAACCGGTTTTAAATCTGATAATCCGTATTCTACTTCAATCTTCGCAATCAAGTGCGGCAGTTCTTTCAAAAATCGCTTACCTTTTTGCCCATATATACTTGTGATATTTTTTTCTAATTCTTTCATAAATTATCGCTACTAATACTAGGTTCAGCTGTTAAAGAAACCGAACGAATATCTATGTTATCCGCAATATCTCTTTTATTTTGATTATTTAAAGCTATAAACATCGCTTCGGAATTACCAGCCAAACTAAAATTGATATTTTTCAAAGAGCGTTCTAATTTACTTGAAATGAACTGCTCTGTAATAACCACATTCCATGGGGTGTTATTGATTTTATAAAAATCTCTACACTGATTTAAAATTTCATCAACCGCATCAACATTTTTTCTTATAAAAACAAAATTGCACCTCACTTGAGCTTCAGTTACCACGCAGTCAACTAATTCTTCCTGAACTGAGGATGCCGCAGTGGTTTTTGGTTGATAATACTTTTTTGCAGAAATCACTTTGATACCTTTTCTTAATTAGCTCTACTCAATAAAAGATCTTCAACCACGTCTAAGCAGATTTCATCATAATTTTCTAAATCCTTATTCTCTTCTTTTATCGCTTGCATTTTTTTAATCGTATCGCGAATATCTTTTGGTAATTCTTCATTAGGCGCATTGTCACCTGGCCATGAGGCATCTCGAGTTGCTTTGTCTGGCCATCGAGAATAAGCGACCCAAAGATTATCATTGCCTTTGTGGAGGCAAGAACCAATCGCACCTCGCTTTTGGGCAAAGTAAGTCGCTATCTTATGCCAGTACTGCTGATAGATTGTTTCTTGGTGAGCTTTCAGTTTAAAGCGGTAAATGACAGCAAACATGTCTTCCTCTCATGATTTCTAAACTTTGCAGATAGCATATGATAATGCCCAGGATAAGAATATAGTGTTGTCCGAAATGACGTGCTAAGGTTCTTTGAAATGCGGACATTGGGGTAAACATTAAAAAATAGTCAACTTAGTTACTTATAATAAATACACTAAGAAAAATATAAGTTAGAGAACTACTTTAGAGGCGCCGGTAAGATTGGTTGGATTAATTAAATAGGTTATGGAAAAACTCGTCCCCCCCAAGAAATAACCTTGACTCTCACGTTACGTGATCCCTTATCTTTAAATTACATCATTTGAGAGTGAATCTATGGCTTATACGGTAAAACAATTGGCAAAAATTTCAGGAGTAAGTGTACGCACACTGCACTGGTATGATGAGATCGGTTTATTAAAACCCGCATATCATGGCGCCAATAGTTATCGTTATTATGAAGAAGAACAGCTACTGTTATTGCAGCAAATTTTATTCTTCAAAGAGCTAGGCTTCAACTTAAATGATATCCAAAAACTACTTTCGCAAAATGATTTTGACAACGTCAAAGCATTACAAGCGCATAGAAAAGTTTTGGAAGAAGATATCGGTCGTAAAAACAAGTTAATTGCTACGATCGATAAGACGATTCTACATTTAAGGGGTAAGCAAATTATGTCAGACAAAGAATTATATCATGGCTTTGATCTATCAAGGCAAAAAGAGTATGAACAATATCTTGTAAAATATCACGGTATGCCCGCAGAAGATTTGCTTTTTGAGAGCAAAAAACGTACTGCAAAATGGGATAAAGACGAATGGGATGATGTAAAAAATCAGGGCGATGCCATACATAAAGCTTTAGCGAATGCTATTGAACGAGGATTAAAACCCGACTCTGATGAAGTACAGGCGATTATTCAGCGCCATTATCAAATGATTGAACGGTTTTATAACCCTACTAAAGAAGTATATATAGGTTTAACTGAACTTTATGCGCAACATCCAGATTTTAAGAAGTTTTTTGATGTCTACCATCCCAAAATGATTGAATTTATTGGCGAAGCAATGAGATTTTATGCAAATAAAAACCTCTAATGTCAGCTAAAAATTTGCGGCAAGGGTCATAAATTTGGCCCTATACTGCTTCCACTTTGAATTT
>JAFECR010000016.1:0-2464 GCA_018242045.1 Pseudomonadota bacterium
GTATGGGGACATCCCTATCAATTACTAAAGCAAATCCTTTTGGTTCAAAACCAAGATCACTTCTTCTAGTTGAAGGAATGGTAAGCTTAATGTTTTGGCTTGAGACGCTTCTTGGGGTTGCACATTTTAATGTTAAAGGTTGTGAATAATCTAAACCATCTTAATCCTGCAGGAACCCAACCTTGGCCTGATAGTGTTGTTCTAAGTTTTCGGTAATGGGTTTGTTTAATAGCCTTACCTGACTGCATACGTTGCAAAACGCTGCCTCCAATTGGTTCATAAGTTTGAGTAAACTCTAGCCCAGCAAGAATTGGTATCGTGATACCACCTAATTGAAAATTCACGTTCTTGTTCCTGATTTTAAGGCCCTAGCAAGGCATAGGTTCCTTGCCCAAATTATTAGTTTAACTTTCTACGTTTGGCTGGTGGCGTGTCTGTGATTGCAGTTGATTCTTTTGAAGGTAGTTTCTTTTGTGTTTCTAAGAGCTTTGATTTTGTTATAGGGTTACCATCCATGCCAACTACTAGGATATCTTCGCGTAAGTTGTCCGGTATCGAGCACAGATAGTTATCTGTAAGCCAAAGCTTTTTAAGCGCAATGCAATTTACAATATCCTCAGGTAATGAGATAAGCCAATTGCTATGCACTGCAAGATATTTAAGGGTAGCACTCATGTTATTCGGGAGCGTGGTAAGTCGGTTTTCGTAAGCAAAAAGCGTTTTAAGCTTAACGCATTGGCTAATGGTATTAGGGAGTGTAGTAAGCTGGTTATGGCTGACATTAAGCCATTCAAGCGCTACACATTGACCAATGCTCTCGGGGAATGAAGTAAGCTTGTTGTCCTCAACATGAATTTGTTCAAGTGCTTTGCATTTTCTGATGCCCTCAGGAAATGAAGTAAGGCGATTATTTCTAATATGAAGTATGGTTAGATTCTCCCAAAATTCACCTAAAGTCTCATCTTGGAAGAGGCTGTCTGGAAATCGGGTAAGAAAATTACCATTAAGCCAAAGTGCCTTCGCCCTTCGAAGCCAAGATATCATCCCAATCTTCCAATAATCAAGACCAACACTACCAACAACTTCTAACTCAATTCTTTTCCTAATTATTGCCTCATTTAACGCATTTAAGCATTTTTCCTTAGCATAGTATGCAAGCATCCGGGATGTAGTATTTATAACAGCCAATTGATCAAAAGCGTTGATGATGGCAGGATAATTTTCATTCGATTCTAAAATAGCTTTCTTGTTTTCGGTCAAGTACTCAATTTCCTGTTGCTGGGTATTGAGTAAAACTTCGCAATCCTCTTCAAGGTTCAAGTGGCTAATGGCTGGTATGCTTCCCAGAGTGAAGTTCCTGGCAACATTTTCCCAAGCCATATAAAAAGATTTGCTGACTGTTCGTAAATAGGTATGCTGTGAAACCGGATTTAAATAGGACATAAAATATTCAATTAATTCAACAGGCATCAAAAATTCAGATCCTGTTAACTGTGCGTTATTAGTTTGAAGCTGGGGTTGCGGACTTGCAATGACTAAAGTTGTCGGTGCAGCCAAGTTCTGTTGTTGTTGGTTTACTGCAGGGGCAGTAGTTGTTGTGCGAAACCACGAAGCAACCCATCCAACGGCATTATTTGCTAAATTTTTTACTGTTTGTCAAGTAGATAAAGAAAGTTGTGTATTATCACGGGTATTACGAAAACGTTTCATTAGGTAGGCCCCTGGGTATATTTTGAACCCTTGCTACCTTACAATATTGGGGTTGATATAACAATCATTGCCGGATGAAAGGGTTATCAACTCAGATATAGCTTTGAATAAACTCTAACCCAGCAAGAATTGGTATGGTGATGCCGCCTATTTGAAAATTCACATTCTTTTTCCTGATTTTAGGGCTTCTCTTGCAACTGCCCTGGTTAGCGCTTGAACAACATCAACATCTTGTGTACGAACAGCAAAAGTCTCAGATCCTAAATTAAGTGTCAGTGAGGCTACGCTTTGATTTGACGGGGTTGAAGTGCTCATTGCTGGCAGCATGGGCGGCACTAAACCTCCCATTGCAAATTTTGGCAAATCCTTCTGATTAAGCTTATTCAGCAGCCCAAGCCCATAATGATTGACAGCTGAAGCTCTTAAAACAAACTCACCCCGTGATAACCTTGCTAAAATTGAATCACTCATTGAAGTTCCAGGCCCTAAAATAAAACCCCCGCGTGCTTTCTTTTGTGGCTTTAAGATCTGTTCAGCTCTTGCGTCTATATTTTTGCTTTCTGGTATCGCTACCGTTGGGATTACAATAGGATTATTAGCCAATCTTTCTTGCAAAACGTTTCTCATTTCATCTACAGATTTTATAGCTCCATTTACATCAAATTTAACCGTTAGGTGCTTAAGTAAGTCAGCTTATGCTTTTATCTCAGTAATTTTTTCTTTAATCCTAATGGTATGGGGACATCCCTATCAA
>JAFECR010000016.1:2512-4662 GCA_018242045.1 Pseudomonadota bacterium
TAAAGTTTGTTGTTCGACTTTTAGAGAGTGAAAAGATATCTGTCGCGAATCAAGAAAAACGGTTGGACAAAAGGCTCTGTCAATTATTTTCTCTACCTATTATTATTTATTCTTCTTTCTAGTATAATATTGCCTTAAAATTATTAAGTTTTGAGGTTATAATGAAAGTTTACCTTATTGGAACAAAAAAATTTTCTATCGAAGATAGAAATAACAAAAAGAAAATAATTCCCCATATTTTTGGCAATTTAACGATAGAAAATAAAGCACATAAAGAATTTACTTGTTATTTTCTTGGATATACAAACATCAACTTTGCAAAAACGGCAGTCGAATTTCAATTAAAAGTGTCGAATGAACGTCCTCCCATTATTGAGTTAGAAATCGATGATCAATGTAAGAATCAAATTTTAACAGAAGATGAAAAGATAGGATTAAATAAAATTCCTGTTTTCCCTGGCACTAAAATTATTAGCGCTTTTTTTGAAGATCCTAAATTTGAAGTACAATTTTCTGAATTACCTGAACATATTAGGCGCGTGTATGATGGATACTTAGAAGTTGGGATCTCTTCGAATCAACATTTTAGAAAATTTACCTCTATACTCAATCCATCGATGAGCACCAATTCACCAGTAGCAAATGTGAGCCCTAGAAACGGTGCTACATTCTCTCAATCTCAAAAACAAACTGAACAACGAGCTCATCATTATCATGAAGAACTGGCAAACTCTTCTAAAAATATCATAAGGCATAATCATATTCCTCAATTTTGGAATTCTTTTGCTAAAGCATTTTTTGGTTTAATAGCCACTGGCATGACACTTTATCTATTTAATTTTAGTTTATCATCCCTGTGTTTAGGGGCCATTTTAGGCTGTGCGATTATCAAGACAACCCTCTATTTCATTGATTTAATTGCCTGCAATAAAGCCCAAATCTTAGAACAAAATATTTACAAAATGACGATAAGTGAAATGAACGCTTTTCAAACCGGCGTTCTAGCTGCTCAGTCCAATAAAGGATTCTTTAAAGCTTGGTTAATAAAGGAAAGCTATACTGAGTACCCCTCTTATGCTGCAGCTAAACATCTTGTGGAAAATGGAAAGAAGTTTAATTTTAGAGTATAAAGCGAATTTCTATTCACCATGCTATAAAACCGTCTCATAAATAGAAAGGTCTTATGGTCTGAGCTAAATTATAGGATGAGCCCTTTCTCCTAAACTTATCCAGACCTAGCTAAGCGGGCTCATTGCTAGGTTTTTGAAGAGAATTTTTTTATGCCTAAAGATACGCAGTATGAAGAACAATATCGCGCACAACCAAGCTATGGCGTCGTAATTTTACGTGCTATATTCGGCGGAAGTGTTGCAGGAATGTTTGAGGTAATGTTCAACCACCCTCTTTGGACACTCAAAACACGCTATCAAAATGAAATAATTCCAAAATCTCAAAAATTTACGTTAGATCCAACAATATTATATAGAGGAACAATACCTGAAATGCTGTCGATGGCGCCAATTACCGCTATACAAGTTACTATAGTGGAAACCCTTAAAGCAGCATTTCATAGAAATAGTAACCCTCCCTCTTATTTTCAAGAGGTGGTTTATAATGGTATAGGCGGTGCCATCTCAGCGATTGTGGGAAGTCCAACAGAACTTGGAATGTCACATCAAACTAAAGAGCAAGGTTTTTTTGAAACCTTGCAGAAAATCTATGAAAAAGAAGGGAGCAAGGGATTAAGAAAAGGATTAGTTGGCACAGCAGGAAGAGATACCATATACACCGCAGGTTATGGCGTCTTTTGCCCTTATTTACAAACGCTTTTTTCTTATTATATGTCTAAAAATAAAGCTAAAATTGTCGGTGGTGTAACAGCAGGACTTGGTGTAGCTGTGCTAACTCAACCATTGGATACAATGAAAACCATGCAACAAACAGGGGTTTCGTTACCAATGTATACTCTTGCTAAAAAAATATTAAAGGATGAAGGTATTGAGGGGTTTTATAAAGGAAGCATTCCCCGAGCCGCGCGAGTTACGAGTGGTGTCATAATTATCAACGAAGTAAATCAACTCGCGCAAGATATGCTAAAACTAAAGCTCTAAATTATGCACTATGATATGTATACTCGATCCACTTTAAAA
>JAFECR010000016.1:4737-6352 GCA_018242045.1 Pseudomonadota bacterium
ATTCAAAGTGGAAGCAGTATACATCAAGATAATTTTAAGAAAATGTGATGAAACGATTCGTAAATGACGCAAATGCTTATAAGAACCACCATAGTAATTTTTTGGATGAGATTGCCCCAGCTAAAGAACGCAGTGCCATCAGATTTTTGTCACATCGGTTTAATTGCACACAAGATGGCCTGACTGGCACTCCTCAAACAATCTGGAATGTATTAACTCCAAATGAATTGATGAAAGACGAAAATATAAAAATCCGACATACTATTTTTGACATCTGTGGAGACCCAAAAGGGCCTTATATTATTCCCTGCGTCATTGATCATTGGACTACAGAAAGTAATCTTGAGAGCATCTTAAAATTTGGCGCCTTTTTTGGCAATGCACTTCTTAAACAAAAAAATATAACTTTCAACCAAAATGCTTTATCTTCTTTTGACTTAAAAAATTTAGATGCGAATGCAATATGTTTTTGCCCAGGAGGTTTTGTAGATCCCATTACAATGAAAGGACAAGATAGAATTCGGATAAGAATAGATTTACGTAAAGTTGACAATCCTGGCCAATATAATATTTTTTTTAAAATAACCGATTTTTGCTGCCCGGAATATAAGACTGGAATAATTTTAACCGATCAACTTTCTGTTTTATTTCAAAAACAACAACCTTATACAATGCATTTTAAATTTAATGGGAAATGTATAAGCATACCTTTATCAAAAAATGATCTTGTATTCTACGGCGGGTTGGCTGGCATTAACAGGTTTTGCTTGTTATTTCCTTTTATTATGCTTGAAAAAGTCTTTAAAGATGGCAGCCTATTTAAAGAAGATGAAAAAATACTAACCCGCTTAATATATGAGCATTTACGCAATCTTGATAATGACACCCTAAGAAAAGTATTAATTTGTTTAGCACAGAATTTAACACTTTTCAGCGAATTAAATTTTTATTCCATGTTACGATTATCCACTAACCTCATTTATGATATCCATTATGTTTCAAGACAAACCACCTATAATTTACATCACCTTACCAGAGAAAGTTACGAAAAAAAGATTGAAGAGTTAAGAACCACAAAATCATTTAAAACTTCTTTAGAAAACTTGCCACAACAGTTTGAAATTGTAAGAACAACACCAGAAGGAATAAAAATAGCTTTATATGATGTTATGATTCTTAGCAATGGTAAATGGGAGGAGTTTAAAACTGATGCTAGAAAAATAGATAATAAAACGATTTTCAATGGTTATTTTGAAATGAGACCTGGCAATAGATCTTTCCCTTTTGCGCAATATAGTGATAAAGAACAGGTTCATGGTTTACCCATTTCTATAACTTTAACACCAAACTTTAGTAGCTTAAGTGCATTAAAGGAAAATTACATTCAAAATAACGATCCTGAAATTAGACATAAAACTGATTCAAAATTGCAGCTTTAAAAATTCTGAATTTTCAAATTTTTCCAATCAAATATCTTTACCTGCGCAAACACTCTTAGTAATACATTTTACAGAATGAGAGATTAGTAATTTTGAAAATTACAGATTGAGATTTAAAGTATTATACTCCCTCGTATTAACTGAATACTTGATAAATATATACTCGATCCACTTTA
>JAFECR010000016.1:6471-24190 GCA_018242045.1 Pseudomonadota bacterium
AATTCAAAGTGGAAGCAGTATACACCAATGACGTAGACTATTTTAGATAAAATTGAGGGCATTACATTGATAAAAAATATTTTTTTCAAAGTTATAGGGGACATCCCCATCAATTAATGTCCCCTTTCCTATCTGGATGAAAAACTATTAAAAGAGAGTTGCATAAACAATACAAATAGCCTTAATATTACCATCTCACTCAATCTCATCAAAAAGAGATGACTGATAAAGCAATGACTAAATCCGCTTTCGAAAAGGTAATGAACACTGCCAAAAAATAAAAAATTTAGTTAAAAATTAAGTTCTCTGTAATGCATTGCTTATACAGTTGAAATTCTTTCTTATTACTTAATTTTTTTTTAAACTAGCAGTTATTGTTAGGAGCAAACTAATGCGATTACATATTGAAAATGGTTCGAGCAAGAACAAAAAATTACGATCCGCTTTTGGAGCTGTCATAACAACATCGAAACTCAAAAACCTCATCACGCAAGCCACCAAAAAAGGTTATCGTCTTGCTAACTTTGTACAGGATCCAAATGATACATTAAAAGGTGGCGTAGTATTTCGTGATGATGAAAAAAAAGAAATCACGATTCTAATCGGTGATCGAAATTTCGTTGATATACTTTATAATTATGTAGTTGAACTGTGTACTATTACAATGACGAATGTACCTATTCCAGAAAACTATACGAATCGCGATCTTTTTGCTGAAGCTTATGAAGAATATACTTACACAAATACTTATTTGCGCGCGAAATTAATACTTAAAGGTATCGAAGATAATTTGAAAACCGATTTAAAATTAGCTTCTTTAGGAATGGCTTTTATAGTAGAACACCAATTAAAGATTAACTCAGTTGAACAAAACTGGAGTAGGGCAAACCTTCCTAACGCCGGAATTCTTGTTAGCCATGCAGATATCCATAGATCTAGATTCGATCAACACTACAGTGAACAATATTTTTTGAAAAACGCTTTGAGATACCAAATAATAGAGCGACAAGATGCTCAACCAAACCAAGACGAAATCCCCTTATCTGCTTACGCTACTCTTTTTAATGTGCTCGAAACCAAATTAGATGGGCCGCTCCCAGAAAACATCTCTGCTGATATTGAAAAAATTTTTGCTCACGTGCCAGTGTTGCAATTCAAATTAGTCGAAGAGCCCCCTCTGCAACAGAGCCCCTCTGCAGCAGCTACAGCCACCGCTGCAACAACCATCTCTGCACCAGCTACAGCCACCGCTGCAGCAACCATCTCTGCACCAGCTACTCTGCAATCAAAATCAAATGCAGTGAAAGGTCCTAGAAAAAGGTTTAAATAGCATGGGGAATACATGGGACATCCCGGGAATACATGGAATACATGGAATGGAATACATGGGACATCCCCATCAAAGGAATACATGGGACATCCCCATCAAAGGGGAATACATGGGAATATATGGGAGGGAATATATGGGACATCCCCATCAAATACATGGGACATCCCAAATACATGGGACATCCCATCAAAAAATACGCATTAATCTTCATGGTTTCAATTAGGTTGATTTTATACTTGAGAACGTAGATTATAAGCAAAAAATTTTTAAAGAATATTGGTCGAAAACCAAGTTGCGCAAGCACGGAAAGGATCGAGGTTTGTTTCTTTATACAAAAGGCTTAACTAATGTAAAACTGTTTTACTGCTCCAATTCCTCTGGGGCCTCGCTCCCTAAATTGACTACCAAATTTAACCAGTATCATGACATGGCCAACTGCTTGAAAAAAATGCTGTTCAAGTTTGCTTACCATCTCAAACCAACCTAATGAAGTTAAACCAAGGCGAGTCAGTATCGGTGAAAGGTCTTCGGGGATGGCACCCTTTTTATTCTCTCTTATGATGCGACCTGTATTATCAATAAGATGTAAATAATCAACAAATTTGAAATTGATGTGAGGGACTACATCTCCCGAAACGCCACTAGCAAATGGCATTAAATTTACAGGTTGTTTGATTGTATCGCATTGTTCAATTGTCTCTTTTGAAAAGAATCCATTTTTTAATTTATTGAGGCCAAATGGTTCCTTGTTAATCGATTTTGTCATTTCTTTGATTCTTTCATAAATAGAAGTAAATTCAGATTCCTCTGGCGTACAAGCAACTTTTGACCGAATAGGATTTAAATCCACATAAACCATGGCAGAAAGCAAAGCTCCCTCATCTAAAAGGGCTTGAGATTTAAAACGGCATTCCCAAAATCTTCCTTTACACTTATCCTCTAAATTTGAAAGCAATGCTATTTTTTCATTTAGGCAGCGCATAAACCAACTAATGCTCATCAAGCGTTCACGCCATTGAGATATTTTAAAATCTATCTCATCTTGTATGACGAATGGACTAGCCAGCCTTGACGCATCGATAGGAAATAACGCAGACCAACGTTGAAACACTTCTTTTTCAGACCATGCTTTGGCTTCCTTTTCATTAATAAATATCACAATATGATAGTGATTGCTCATAACGGCATACGCACATATCTTGACAGCAAAGATTTTACTCAATTCCTTTATTCGTGCCACAATCCAGCCCTTACGATGTTCGAAATCCTTTCCTGTGATTGCATCTTTACCGCATAAAAAACTTCTGCGTACGCAACGTGTCATGCAGTGGTAATAAGGGGTAGCATTTAAATCAATTTTAGTGAAACGAGGAGCCGTCATCTTAGTGCCTCAATAAAAACTCTATGTTTACTTGTTTAAATATAATAATGATATTTGCACTTTTTTCAAAAAACTAGCTTTTTGAATGGATAGAAGAAACAAATGCATTAATGCATTTGTTTCAATTATGGTTTAGGTGTCAGGAGAATGTCTCGCTATACTTATTAGGCGTCAGGGGGATGTCCCGCTATATATACCGCTATATATAAGTATCATTGTTTCAATTTATATATACTTTTGCATTTATTTTCTCCTATATCTGAACCATTTGTATCATCTGAGCCAACTCTACCAAAATTTGCTATGTTATTTAGATCTATGCCAACTCTTTGATTCTTTATATCAAACGAGGGAAGTGAGCCAGACAATTCTGATCTAACCCTAGGAGGAGGAAGTGTAGGACATGTGGCAGCATTTTTTCTAGTTTTTTTGTAGTTTATTGTCAAATTTGCAAATCCATTTTGCAATGAATCTTCGCTTGCTGAGGTATCAGTATCTAAAAAATCACTTTCGCAAGATTCACTATCAGAAAGACCACTTATTCTTATTTTCTTCAATCCGTTGCTAGCATTCATCCATTGTTGTGATCGACTATTTGAAGATATAGAGACAGTTTGTTTTTCGGATAACTTAATAAGGCCATCTTTAATAGCCGGATCTCTTTTTTGACTCATTTTAAAGAAATAATCAACCTCATGTTGGTCCATGGTTATCTCTTTAATGGATAATGTATATAACTTTGCCCAAGCTGGGGAGAAACATATTCCACATAGTGTTGCTTGTTTATAACAACTAAATGCTTGTTGAAGATTTTTACTTGTACCATATCCAAACTCATAACAATTTCCAAGATTATACCAAGCCCTTGCATAAAGCGGGTTTATTTCTACAGCTGTTTTGTAATTTTTAAAAGCATTTTGCAAAAGAGGATCATTAGCTTCAATATAGTTAGAAATACTAAGTTTTTTTCTATGAATTTCGTTTGCCCCTCTTATAAAAAAGGTGGTACCAAGATTATTCAAAGCATATACATGGTTTTTATTCAAACCAATACAATTAAAAAAACAATAAGAAGCTAATAACAAATTTTTATTGCAACCATCCCCTTTAAAATAACAGTGTCCAAGATTATACCAAACAGCAGCAGTTGGATTTATTTTAGATACTCGAAGGAGATATTGAAAATTACTTTCAACAGGACCTGTCGTTGTCATCTTAAGCTCTCCTAAATATTTATAATTGTACTTATAGTTCATGTAATCTTAAATGCTGTACTGTGCGATGATAACACATCAACTTGCTAGTTTGAGCTATTTATAGCTTCGATATCTATTTTTCCACAAATGCTGGTAAGTCTACAGTATTACTATTTACAATCCAGCTTACCATTTAAAAATGAAGAGCAGACCTCCTATCTTTCAAATCATTTGCCACTTCTTTTATTGATAGAAGCCAGATTGTTTTGGGCGGCAATAGCCAAAAACATTGGCCAACCAGTATTGATAAAGTAATTAGAGCTTTGACAGTATAAGTTTCAGTCTCACTTTAGCCATCGAGACAACACCTTACCTTTACCAAATTAATAGGATCAATTATGAAACTAGGTCTAAAAAATCCAACCCAATAACAAACAACATGGCACTACATTGGACTAAATACGAAAAATGCACTGGAGCAGACATAGTTTTTGAAGAAATAGATGAGAATTAGACCACCCAAATCTGTTCTTGTTGTGGAGAAAGACCGCATGAGACTCCAAAAGGTATCGCAGGGCTTAGAATAAGAGCATGGACTTGCGGGAGCTAGGGTAAGCACCATGATCGTGATATTAATTCCGCAAAGAACATCTTTGCGCTTTAAAATAAAGAAGCTTAATTCAAATTAATAACAAAGGTTAACAATTTTAGTGTGTAATTAATAAAAATTGAATGCCTAATCCAGATGAATAGATCCGATAGATTGAAAAACTGACAAACCAATAACAAGACCGAATCCACCCGCAACAGAATAACCCATTATAGTGGGAGCTCCATAGGCGCAAGTAGCACCTACCATGTAGCCTGCGGTACCTCCCGCCAAACTACCAGTTAGTAGAATAACCATACCATTAAGTAATCCTTCAACTGCCTTTGTTGATATACCCAAGCCACCATGAACTAATTTATTTTCAGCTAGATCTAAATTTCTCATATCTTCTGTCTTCTCTTAATTTCACTTAGGTGCCTACCGCTACTCAAGATAACATAGTTTTAAAACTTACACAATTGCTTGTTTGAGATTTAGAAGTATATGGGAAGGAAATATGTGGGGACATCTCCATTGCTTTTGAAAGGAGATGAAGGGCATCCCCATAAGTGGAGATGAAGGACACTGGGGAATATAGGCGAGGAGGGATGTCCCGCAATCTCGATATTCAGAATCTTAGGAGAATGTCCCGTAAAACCGTTGCTAAACCCCGGGGATGTCCCGTTAAACCTTAAACTTTTTAAATTTTTCCCGTTAAACTTTGCCGGGGATGTCCCGTAAAATATACTGTTAAACTTTGCCGGGGATGTCCTGTAAAATATGTACTGTTAAACTTTGCCGGGGATGTCCTGTAAAATATACTCCGAAGCTCAAACTAATCAACAGATCTCACCGGAACTTTTTAACGCAGCAAAAGATGAATATAAACGTTTGACTAGCAAACTTAATGAACTACTACTATTGGAAACCTTAAATGAACTATCTGTAGGTAATGATAAGAACAAGGATAATGATATTGAGCTTATTGATTCACTAACAGATTTTTGCAACCAACATTTAGATTATAAAAAAAATAATGAACTAAAGTTACTATATGAAATTATTAAAGGTATTCCGAAACATCTTCAAGAAGATTTTGTTACAAAATTATCCCCACAAGCCCAAGTGATCTTGAGTTATCTTAATGCAAAAGGGATTGACACCCCCTTTTCTGAAATACCAAAGACACACCAGCATCATTTTTATATGAAAAATCCTACATCGAAAAATGTTCCCATATCAATCAATTTAAATTTAGAAGCTTACAATGCTATAGACTACGCTATTATTTTGTGTAAAAAATATTTCAAATTTATTGTATTTAATGAGGACTTCGACCTATTGTTAACATTAATGCGTCAATTACCCCCGAATCAATTGTATGAAATTTTTGTACAAGAAAATGATGCAGTAAAACTTGAATCTTTATTGCTAAATTGGCCTAAGAAAAGTGAAAATAAGAAGACAATTTTAGAGTGCATTACTTTAATTTTTAAAGCTCTTACAAAAGATCAAAAAAAATCAGTGCCCGGGTACTGTTTGCAATTTTTATACACCGTTGAGATTCTCAATTTATTTTTAGCAGGCCTTAACCAACACGATATCTTTGAAATTTATAGCAAGGGTAACTCGAATGATATTTACCCATTAAGTGGACAGTATGACTATGAGATGTTGCATTTAGTGAATAAAGTATGTGGGACTGAGTTTTTTATAACTTTAATAAAATTAAGTCTATCAGCAAAACAATCCATTTTACATGGTCATATTTTTAATAAAGAAAGCTTTCAGTATATTTTGAATAAACTATCCAATGATGAATTAAAAGAACATCTTGACAGTTACAAGCCTTTTTTTGGAAAAAATTTAATAGGTGAAATGATATTTCAGATAGTTCAACTTGAATCAAGCACCAATCATACAATCGCACTAAATATTATCGAAAATCTTAGAGCATTTTTAAACAGACTACAGCAATCTGATATTTATAATTATTTAACTGAAAATTATATATTAAATCAAATAGCTTTAATTTACGCGATGAAAAATAATCGCGTGTTTTGTCTACTTATTGAATATTTTGAAACTGAATTTCTTATTTCAATTCTAGCGCAACATAATGCAATTAATAAGATCATTAGCTGTGATTATTCTTTAGCTCTACCTGCTTTAGAAAGTTTCCTTTCTCCTTTGCAATATAAGAAATTGTTAACAACAACTTTAGAAAATAATATAGCCACATCAATAAAAAATTGTGCTTTTAATATATTATTTAGTATTTTGAAAGAAGCGAATCACCAAGAAGTTGAAAAGTTGTTTACTGACAATATTAATATTGATGGAGAGCTTCGTAATTTAAATTTGGAAAACAAAAACCAACTCTACTACAGTTGGAAAAATAATCAAGCTAAGTTACAACTTCCAGCACTTAAAGAAGATATATTTGCACAAACAAATGAGAATAACAATAAAGTAATTAACCCTAGTAGAGGGATTTCTAATTAGTTGACAAGAAAAGTTACCCTATTTTTACGATGGCGCACGACTTTTATAATGTTTCTTTTTTTAATGTCGTCCACCACCATGATGACCACCGCCTGAACGACGACCACCATTATTAAAACTTCCTCGACCATTGGCGCGGTTAGCATTGCTACGTTGTCTTGGTTGAGATACTTGGCCGCGTCGATTATTATTGTTCGCTGCCTTAGATCGTTGTCTTGATTGCTGATGATCACGTTGCTGAGATTGCCCTTTTTTCAGCTCTTTACTTTGAGTTGGCATTTTGGCACTCTGCCCTAAATCTCTGGCTTGATCTGTGCGTTGTTCACGTAATTGTCCTTCTCGTTCCATATTTTGTAATGCGCCCTTACCCCCTTCAGATATTTCATGACGTCCTTGTTCAGCTTGATCTCGAAATGAATCTCTTGCTTTCTCATTTTCTAATTGATTTTTCCCAAAATTATCGCGAGAAATTTGATCGCGATATGGCACATTGCCACGATGCTCTGGATTGTGGACCCATCTATCATTATTAATTCTATCATGATTAAAATTATAAAATTGATTAGCATTGATGTTAACATTATGATTAGCCCAATCTAATTGTCCCCATAATGCACTACCAACGGCTGTCGCTGTTCCAAAAGCAAGAAAAGAACCAGCTGGGTAGAAATTTGCAGGATAATAAGAATATGGGGGAAAATCTGGATAGGGCCATTCACCATAGACAGTACTCGGATTATACACTGGTACATACAACACTTCAGGATTGGCAGGCTCAATACTAATATAATTTTGTGTGGCATCTTGTGGCGATGAAGAAGTTTGCTCACTTATCTTAACCACTTGCTCTTTGCTTGATTTTAAATTACCTGAAGCTTGAGCTTTTGTACGCAAAGCTTGTACAGCATCAAGTACTGTTTTTTGTTGAGCAAGAAATGCATCACCTAATTTTGTCGTCATATCAAGCTTATCGTTCAACATATTAAGTACATCGGGCACAGCAGTTAATGATTTTACGCTCGGATCCCAACTTTCTTGCTTTAAAGCATCTTCAAGCGCTTTATCTTTAAGATGAGGGTTATCTTTTATCCAACGAGCTGCAGACACTATTTCAAGTGGATAAGTTGAAGCCATAAGAATTTGAGCAAGTAAGGGATCTGGGTAAAGAGCTATCGGAGCAACCAACTGCTCTATTTCTTGCTGTGAAAATGTTTGATTCGTTTCTTCTACTCCGAAGCTTGGCCATGGCAATAAAATCAGCATGATACAAATCCATGTTCTTACAAAATGATGTATGCGAAACATAACAAGCCTCTGTTAAATATTTCTATTTATATGATGCAATTAATCCGCAGGTTTTTGGAAAAGGTTTAGAAATTATTTGAAAGAATAAACTGCTTTCACCTAAAGATTAACACTTTTTCTTGTATGCACACTGCCTGCAAACTTATGGAGTAATTATCTGAATTAATGATCAATAGTAATCAATGGAGTAATCAATGGGACATCCCCAAATCAATGAAATCAATGGGACAATCAATGGGACATCCCCATCAATTAATCATGCAAAATCAAAAACAAGGTGTTAAATAGAATGGAATAAATAAATGCATCAATGCTTTATTTTTAATTAAGATTTAAGGAAGATGTCCCACTATATCCTATTATATAGTGCGTAGGCTTATTGAAAGCCTACTGCTATATTACAATTTCATTACAATTTCATTTTTTTTAGTTTGGTTATACATTCCCCCACACCATCCTCACTAAGCACAGTATCAGTAGGTTTTATAAAAGGGATTTGCTGTTCCGTAGAAACAGAACCAAGATTTCTAAATTGCTTAACAACAAAAAAATGCTTTTGAGAAGCTTTCTCAAAGACTTCTCCAACTATTTTAAGATGGGTTGGCGGAATTAATTTTTCATGCTCTCCTTCTTTTATCATACAAGGCTGCTGAGAAAAGGGAGCAACATCTAGCCCTCTTACCCCAATAAACAAAGTTGTATTGGTATTACTGAACATAGATGCTAATTTGCCAAGGTTGGTGCTAATAAAACCTTCGTTGTATAGAGTATTTTTATTGTCATGAGCATTTCCAACCCGCTTGTTGCGTACAAGCATAGGCAATTCACCTTCAGCACGAACAGAGCATTCGTCTTTTATTGTTTTAATAAGCAATCGATTAAAAGCATTCATCATAATTCCAATCGTCGCCAGATGGAATCCAAAATAATGACTAATAAAGCTTTCTTTTTCTGATGGCGAATCACTCGTGGTAGAAGGATTCGCTTTAAGATACTCTAAATATTTATCCTCACATTCATCCAATACTTTTTGATAAAGATCTCTTAAGATACTATTAATAATATTGTATGCATCACCAGTATAAATATTGAATGCAAGTTGCTCTGCATAAGATGGTACGGCTTCACCTAAGTTTACGTTATTGTTCTGGTATATATCGATTTGTTTTGCGAAATAGCGTCTAGTTGGAAATTTTCCCTGATTTTTATGACCAATTCTTTTCATGGACATAGTTGCATATGCTCCTTGAAGTGGCTTGATAAAACCTTTTTTTTCTTCAAGTTCAATATTGGTAGCCGTCGTTTTTGGTTTTAAATTTTCTAATATACCAATATACTTTTGCTCATCATGAGGAGACAGCAATATGTGCTCCAAGTTAGCTTTTACTAATAACTCAGATACATTAAGCCGACCCTGTTCAGTTAGACAAAAAAATTCTTTTGTCTGTGAGCTAAAGTAAAATTGAACCATGGTCGGTGTTTTTAGAAAAGATTTTAGTATATGCTCTAATCTTATTGTATGTATCGTTTTAGGCAAAGGCCCCTGCTCAATAAAAATTTTTCGCTTAAACTCTACTCTTCGTTTAATATTTTCCATATTGCCAGTATCAAGGCTTTTTTCTATAGATTGATTTAAATTCTTAGTAATTCTACGTGTAGGTTTCAATGCTAGATGTGCAGAAGAATTTGTAGTTGTAGTTGTACTTGTAGTTGTACTTGTACTTGTACTTGTACTTGTAGTTGTACTTGTACTTGTAGTTGTACTTGTACTTTTATCGAGCTGATAAAATTTCGTCAATAATAGATCATATATTTTATTTTTTGCGTTTACAGGTATAGATGGTTTAAGTAAGCTAAAAATCCAACCATGCACAAGACCTTGATTCTGATTCACCCAATGTAATAATTCAACTTCATTATTTGTTAACTTATTATTTATTTTTGATGTTAAACTATATAAAAACTTATGCAATTCATCAGAATCAACTTGCTCAGCTTCTATTGCTTTAGCAAGAAACCCTAAATAATTTGCCAACTGACCTTTAGCTAAACAGTCTTTAGCTTGAATGTAAGCACTGGTACTTTCCTTTTGAGGAAATAAAGATCTTTTCGCACGAGGTGATTCATTTCCTTGATCGTTTTGATGATCACTAAGCAATTTCTGCAAGCGAGCAATTATCTTTTTAGTTGGTGATTCTGAATTACTCATAGAACTATTCCCATTATTTCCTGAAGAGTTCCCTTTTTTCTTCTGAGGAGAGGCTTGGGGCGAAGTTCTTTTGGTTGGTGATTCTGAATTACTCATAGGACTATTCCCATTATTTCCAGAAGAGCTCCTTTTTTTCTTCTGAGGAGAGGCTTTGGGCGAAGTCTTTTCAGAACCTACTAAATAGACGTTAGAATCATCAAAATCAGGGCCATTATGCATCTATATACCTTTAACCTTAAAACTTAGTTTGCATTATAAATAACATTTTGCTGGCTATTCTATTATAATCTGGATACCAATACTAGATGAATTGCATGGATATTAGTTCTTAAATATATTTCGCAACAAACTGAATTTAACAAATCATTAAAATAATTCTAGCTCGCGACAAAGTTCCATATCATTGGGGTAGCACAACCTGAGCAAACCACGAAAAATGTTAAATTGCAAAAAACTAACCAACGATAGTATTTAAGCAATATTCTTAAGAACTTAGCAGTTTTATCTGAGACTGTAAAAGGGTGTAGATTCATCTATTAATACTTTATGATTAATCCCAAGAGACTAACTCTCGCACTAAACATATGTATGAAAAAGCTGAGTTTAAAATGAAGGATCATCAATATTTTGATAAATATAATTTGCAGCTTTTACAAACGACTCTTTATTCAAATGACTCATACGGACATTCCACGTTATTTAAAAAAACAATGAAAATCGCAAGCACTGATGAAATCTGTGCTAAAAAGTTCATCAAAACACCTTACCCATATCAATATCCTGCAAAGAACTTTCATGGTCATCGGGATCCTTAAATGGCATCTCTGTATAACTATGTTTGCAATAGAATGAATGAGCATTTGGCGATAATTGAGTTTGTAAGGCTTTGATGCTTTGCTGTTTAATCAAACGTTTCGGCTTCACCTAACTTTTGATTTAAAATTGCCACTAATTGAGTCAACCCTTGAGTTTTCTTATTAAAAAATAGCGCATCAACCCCTTCCACTATTGGAATTGCCTTTAGCGTTAAGGCATGTCCCTTTTGTGTCAATGTTAATGAATAAGCCCGTTTGTCTTGAGGGTGACGATAACGCTCAATGAGATTTTTTTGCAGGAGCGTTTGTACTAAATCAGACATCATCATTTTGTCGATGCGTGTGAAATCGGCAACCTGAATTTGTGATGCACCCTCTTCATGAATTGAGCTAAGCCACAAAATACCAGCTAATGCGACAAATTGAGGATGTGTTAGTCCTAAGGAGCGCAAGGCTTTTCTTTGCTGTTGCTGCCACTGATTGGTTAATTGCCACAACAGAAATCCAGGGCTATCTTCCGCCTTTTTAAACGAGAAGTTCATGGATTTTTTCATAGGTTAATCCCATTGCGGTTGCGATGATGATAAAGTCTTGTTTTGGAATTTTTAATATGCCAAATCGAAAAACAGATCCCCATCTTGTTTTGTCGTGTATAAAAGAGAGTTGTGGAATTAAAGGTCGAATCGGAGCGTCGCCAGTTGCAAGGTATTTAACATCACGGCGAAAAGGCTTAAAATCTTGGCTCATTGTAACTTGATACGTATCCCTGGGTTGAATAATGCCAATGGCAGTAAAACCTTTAAGGTGTTTTTTCTCCGAACTTTCATGGGGAGAATAATAGACCAAAAAATCGTTAGCTCGCATTCGTTTTAAGGGTGCTTCTTTTCCATGACACACCTGAGCAAAGCCTTGTGTTTTTCCTCGCAAGACATGTTCTTTTGAAACCACGCCAATCCAAAATTGCTGTATCATGATTCACGCGCTAATTTGATTAGCATATCAGTTTGATGAGGTAAGGTAGCAAGAATTTCTTCTGCAACAATCTTTCGCCATACCCAAGAGAGTGGACCTACTACTTTAATACTTGTTGTTAGCTTCAGTCCTTGGTCAGTTTTTTCCATGTGATGTGTGCCGTAAAGCTCGGCTAATAGAAACTTGGTGTAATCGGTGAAAGATTGATTGGGAGTACATTCTACAATTTTCATGGTCACAGCTTTTGGCCACCCCTTGGGTTTCATTGTAATGGTAGTGCCCTTTTCAAAAGAACCATCCGCTTTTGCCCATTCAGTATCATCGTCCCACGCAGGCCGCTTGGGTATATCAGACCAAATCTTCCATATTTGATGAGGTTCTATGCCAAGCACAGTAGTTGAGTAGGATTTTAGCCACATTATGAATTCCTTTTTACAAAGAGACACATGGTAAGCGCACTTATCATGTCAGTCAATAACAGACATTGAATTATAATGAGTTAGTTATACAGCCCACACCCAGGATCGGGTATATCGAAAAAAAAGATTTCAGCCAAAAAATTTGCAAAAATTATGATAAACTGCAGCAATTTTTAAGGACGCAGTCGCTTTAAGTTTTAGGGATTTTCAATGAAAAAGCTTATTAAACTCATTCAAGCAAATATACCAGAAATAGAAATTTTGGCAAAAATAAAAGTTTATTTACTTACTTTACAGCAACCTTATCGTATTTTGCCCCATCAAAATACGACTGCACTAATGGAAGCGGTTAAAAAAGGATTTTTTAATATAGTGAGTTTTTTAGTTGAAAATCACAATTTAGATGTACTTGAATCTTGTGAGGGAAGAACAGCCCTTTCTGATGCTATTTGTTTAAAAGAACCAGAAATCTCTTTGAAAATATCCTTGTATTTAATTAGTAGAATAAAAGAACCTGAATCACACTTGGAAGAAATACTCAGTGCTTTATACGAAGCTACGCAGCGAAATCAACTGGATGTAGTAAAGGCGATTTTAGGAACAAAACCTTATCTTATTAATTCAGTACTGCAAAACGGTAAAATATTATTTGTACTCGCGCTTGAAGCAAATGCAGATGAAACAGCCGAATATTTATTATCAATCACACCCCAAAATTTGCTTGCATTGCCTTCTCCAGATGGGCATAACAGCCCTTACGATTCTACCCTAATACACCTTGAGCCTCATTTTATTTCAAAATTTTTGGATTTAGGTTATTCCGCTTTTGCTTCTTATTGTGGTTATCCCTTAGCAGCTATGGTACAAATGGAAAAGATTAATGAAATCAACATGGAACCTAAAATAGAAAAAGTCCAAAAGCCTAAACGAAAAAATGACCCACATGCTAAAAATAAAAAAGATCAAGAGGTTCTACGTCAAAAAGAACAGGAAATCGCAGCACAAAAATTACAAGCAGCTATTAAACAAAATGAACAGCACGTTATAAAACAAAAAGCATTTAATACTAAAATCAAAGACTGTATCAAAGTGCTTTTGATGGGTGGCGCAGGTTTAGACATTCATCGGATACCTGAAAGGATTTTTGAGTTGTTAAACTTTAATGAACAATATAAATTGCTAAAGGAAAAATCACCAAAATGCGCCTTAGGGCCATTTTTAGTGCTTGGCCAAGAAAAGCAAACCGATAACTCTTGGAAAGATAGATATATTTCGAGTTTACGTAATTTCGAAGATGCTTTGAAACATCCTAACAACTGGCGTTTTAACCTTAATCAAATTAACATAGCTGCGGCCGATCCTAACATTCAGGATTTAGAACATATTAAAAGAATACGAGAGATTTTTCGAAATTTAGGTTTAGCGCAAGAAGTTGACCAATCTTACCTTGAGGCTCCGATTACACATAATATTTTAGATAATAATGCCATCCTTAAATTAAATGCTTCGCAAGTACGTGCACACATCAAGTATCAACTTCAGCAACTCGTTAAAATAAGAAATTCTTTTAAAGCGCTTTTCTTACCCACAACTCAAGACTCAAATGACGTGCCCGGTGAAAATTCAAATCAAGAGCCAAATCAAGAACAACATCAAATACAAAAATCGGAGCCGGAAAATCTTGAGAATAATGTGGAAGTTTCGCAACAGATAATTGACAGTTACATGCAAACTTTCGCTTATCTTTTTAGTTTTAAATTACACCCCTCCTCAAAAGAATATGATAGTATCTTTAAAGAGGCTTACTGGGATTTAATCGATCTTATCACACCAGTCGGCAAACTTAATAATAGTTCATTAAGTTTTATGTATTTAGACATTTTCTATCAAAAAATCACTTTACTTGTTAAGAAAAAACTCAAAGCAATCATACAGGCAGATCCAGTTGCAAGTGTTTCATTAATCCAGTTAAAGGGAGAATTAGCCAGAGAATCTGCTATGGAGTATTTAAGGCTCCTTGACGGGGAAACTGCGCTTAAATTTGCCCTTGAAGCCCAACGAGATCACGATTATGGCGAAAAATATGAAGAAAAAATCAATCCACAACGTATTTCTCCTGCCTTACAATTACAGCTTTATACGCTGACTGCTTATGCTCAAATTGGTTCTTTTGATATGGCTAACAGTTCGCTGACAATATGCAAAAATTATTTTAAAAAGCATCTTGTAGATATCAATATTAAAGATATTTTCTTTAGAAAGCGCATCCATGAAGTTAAAGAACTTCTTCTCAATGCGATTAACGTAAATCAGGGACAATCGCTTAACGCGATTATATTGTTAGAAGATTTTAGCAATTTTTACCTCACTATTTCTTGTGACACTCACGAAAATGAGGATAAAGTAAAAACAACCCCTCTTGCTTTGATAAATGATCTTAAAATTAAACATATAAAACATCAAAATGCAGTTTGCCAAGAATTCTTTGGTGCTGAGCTTGTTACGCTTAAAGAAAACAATGAGGGAATTTCTATTACGTTAAGCGCTTCTCATTGGCCAGAAAAAAATACAGTAGTTGCTGATTTTATAAGCCTCCATCAGAATAAGATAACTTATCAACCAAACACTCATGAAATTATCTTTCCTGCAAAATGTATATTTACTCAACAATTTACCGCGCTTTTAAATAATTTTCAAAACATTATATTAAGGACTATTGAAAAACCTGGTGCAAAACCTGAAAATTCTGTAGACGCAATCACTACTGCAATGAAAGATCTTGGTCTCGTGCCTTCCTCTGACAAACCAATGGTTGTTGATGCCAAAAAAGATATACTTGATCAGCAGAGGACTAAATCAGAAGCTGTACGCACTTTAGAAAATAAAGGATTCAATGTACCACAGGGCTATGTGATACCTATTGCACTTAAAGGATCAGATGTGCCTCATGACTTATTTATTTCCTTCCCAGATCGTCCCGAATTTTTACCATTTTTTAATATTAAACGTGATAAAAATAAAGAACCCTATATCGATATGACAGAAACCGACTCAAAAGAGAATAACAACCCACGAATTGAATTATCTACACATTGGGTTACAGAAAAAAGTGCTAAGAAGAAGGTTTTTGCCATCTCTTCAACAATCTCAATTTGCGATGGCCAGGAAAAATCTGTTGTTAAGGGGCAAGTCACAGACGAATACAAGAACTCAAATAACAAATCCAGAAAACTATATACAATTACTTAAATCAGGATTTGGCTATTTCTTTGAGAATCTGACTTGATTTATGAAGGGAGAATAAAAATGAAAGAGTTCGGTCCTAACAAACAAACTAGCGATATAGCCTTGATTGCTGGCATGGGTTTCTTAAGAGCTGTAAAATCAGAAACTAGGTTTAGGGATCACTTTGGAGACAAAAGAATAAGATTACTAGAACATATAATAAACTTTGCAATCAGTTCTAGAGTTTTCCGCTTCACTTTCAATGGTATTCTAATACCTATTATATCTCGATTACCCTATTCAGTAAAAAGTCAATTTTTCAACAAAGGATTTGTTCAATCATATGATTTATCGATCACTGCACCCAAAACAATGATTCAAGCAAAAATAGATGATGCTATTAAAAATGGCGTAACTCAAATAGTCAATTTAAGCGGTGGCTATGATTGTGGCATCATTACCTCAGCTGAAGCTAACCCTCAAGTTAAATTTATTGAATTAGATAGAGATGGACCAACGAGAGATTCCAAAATATACGCAATTCAAAGCTTTCAATACTATCAAACTACAAATCCTTTTAATTTAAAAATATTAAAAAACAAAATCTATCGCTCAAATGACAATTTATATTTAGTTGCATGTAATTTGATTACTGAAGACCTATGCAAGGCATTAGAGAGCGCTAATTTCGATTCAACACAAAAGACGTTATTTATTGGCGAAGGCTTAACTATGTTTCTACCGCCTGAAGCAGTATCTAAACTGTTTTTTGCTTTAAGTAATATCATGACTGAAGAGAGTGAAATTCTCCTCAGCATTCTTACCCCAACCTCCCTTCCACTTTTAATGAGGTTATTTTTAAAATCATCCAATGAACTTTATCTATTTACCAAACCGGTGAACGATGTCTTAAAATATCTCTGTGAATTTAATTTAGCTATTAAACAAAAATATTCAAATGTTAGTTTTAAAATGTTAGATACAAATAACCGTTTGCTTGTTAATTCTGTCGAAACTACTAAAGAACCTTATTATGTTATAGGGAAAAAAATTTCAAGTTATAATTACAAAACATTTATTGATATTCCAGAAATTGCTCCTGAAATGATGAAATTAAAAGGAAAAAAAGAACAAGAAGATAAAACAAATGAAATTTCTAAACTTCCTGCTAAGGCACTCTTAACAAAAGCAACTAGCGCACACAAATCTATATTTTTTTATGCAACTAAAAACAAATTTAAATTTGATCTTGAATTCCATAAACTTGACGGACATTTGAAAGAAAAAGAATGGGTTACTCAAGCTGCACTATGGGCTGAAAGCAAATGGGGATATATGAGAGCATTTCCAGGGCTTGAATTTAGAGAAGAACAAGTTAGAACATATAAAAAGCACTTTTACATTGTTACTTATGCAAACGAACCAATTGGGATGTTTGCTTGTTATCCTCAAACATTACATCCTGATTTAAATAGAAGAAATCTGATACACTATTATCTTGATGCAATGTATGTTATCGAAAGTTTACGCGGAATGGGAATTGGAAGTAGGATATTAGAATTTGCCAAAAAAGAATTTAAAAAACAAAATCCCAACGTCGTCATAACCCTTGATACAGTGAACCCAAAATTAAATCTTTTCTACGAAAAGCACGATGCAGTCCAAATTTGTGAGGACAGATCTTTAGGCTGCCCAACAACAAAGCTGAGAATAGGAGAAAGAAAAGCTTTAAAATAAGGGTTTTCTCGCTCCACTTTGAATTTAGGAGTTCCG
>JAFECR010000016.1:24269-36814 GCA_018242045.1 Pseudomonadota bacterium
TTAAAGTGGATCGAGTATATATGCTTATGATTAGCAATGAATTGACTGATCTGAAAACCGATATTAGAAAATGCTTCCATGATTTTGCTCAATAAACAATATAAAATTTGGATCATCGTTTTATGAAACCGTTTAACCATCAAAAAGGCAAATATTTTCACGTAATGAACGCCAATATTTACATCGAAGAAACAGGAATTTCGAATGGATTTCCGTTTATATTTTTGCATGGCGGCCTTGGAACAATCCGTGATTTTTCTTCTTTAATAGAAAGAATAAACGGCAACTATCGCTTTATCGGAGTTGAAACACGCGGACATGGTAAATCTACGCTTGGTACACAATCATTGAGTTATGAACTCTTAGAAAATGATCTTAGTACTATTCTTGAGTATCTAGGGATATCTAAATGCATAATCCTTGGATATAGTGATGGCGGAATTATTGCTTACCGCATTGCTATTAAAAAACCATTATTAGTTTCCAAATTGATTACAATTGGAGCAGACTGGAACCCTCCCAGTCTAAGCTTGCAAAAACTGTACTCTAGCTTAACGTTTGAAACCTGGCAAAAAAAGTTCCCAGAAACAATTGCGCTTTATGAACAACTTAATCCAGAAGCAAATTTCAATTTCTTATTGAAAAGCATTATTCCAATGTGGCTAGACAGATCACATTCAGGATATCCTGACAACAAAGTAAAAAAAATACAATGCGACACATTAATAATTCGTGGCGATAATGATCCCTTGATTCCTCGCAACGCAATCACTCACTTAGATAAATATTTTTCAAAAGCGACATTTCTGAATATCCCTTTTGCAGGCCACACGGCTCATGTTGATCAATGCGAGGTAGTCAGTATGTTAATAAATCAGTTTTTGCAACATTAGAGAAAATTCTGATCTTTGATAAAATATCAGCTTCGCCATTGTGCCAAAATCCTAATTTGGGATTCGAAATGGCTGATTTAAGCTTCGTGCTACGCAACTCAACTTCTTGAGTATTTGATGTCCCTCTACAAATGCCTTGAATCACAAATGCCAATAACCAAGTCTCAGTAAGAATCGATATTTTTTGACCTTATTCTTTTCATTGTTTTGCATTAGGTCAAACATAAAAGAATACTGATCTTTTTTATTGCAATCCGAATTAAGTTTTGATTTAATAAAAATGATATATGTCGCCTAGCCAACCAAAATGGCTAAGCTGTGCTTGGGAGTTACGTTTTATGTCAACAACAACAAGCTCGCCGATTTTTTCAACAACTCAAAATGCCAACAACGACATTTATACTTCTACAGCGACTGGTATAACTGAAGATTCTAAAGCTTCTTATACATTCAATGTTATGTTAAATGACTTGGGCACAGGAAATACACTCTTCTCGTTAGATGATGGCTCATCTGCCGTTAAATATGGTGGCCCTGCCGACCTTTTAACGCAAGATACAGCAAGAACAGAAGCAAAAAGTAACGACCACAGCGCAGGCGGTGCAAGTATTTGGATCAATTCTGCGGGAACTGTTGGCTACGATACAAGCACATTTACTAGTGCATTTAAAGCGCAGATCCAATCACTTGCTGCAGGTCAAAGCCTCTATGATAGCTTTACATATGCAATTAAACTTAACAACGGCACCTTAAGCTGGGCAACAGTCTATATAGAAATAAAAGGTCTTAATGATGGTCCTGTTGTAACAAATGCTGATTTAGCGGGCGCCGTATCAGAGCAAGGTACTCCTAACGGTAGTATAACAGATACCGGTATCATTAATTTTACTGATGTGGATGTCACGGATACCCATTTTATTCGTCCGATAATTACAGCAAGCGCTGGCGCTTTAGGAACACTTACCGCCTCTGTGACAAACGATACAACGAATGGCACAGGAGGAGAGATCACATGGAAATATCTTGTAAATGCTGCTGCTGTAGAATATTTGGCGAAAGGGCAAACAAAACTAGAAAGCTTTACGATAACATTAGATGATGGCAATGGTGGCACTGTTAGTAAAACTATCAACGTCACAATTACAGGTACCAATGATGCCCCTGTCGTCACTACATCAAATTTAACTGGAGCAATTACCGAACTTGGCACACCAATTGGAAACTTAAGCTCAAATGGCACAATTGGTTTTACTGATGTAGATTTGACTGATAAACATACTGTCAAAGTCATATCAACAGAACCGACCTTAGGAACACTTAGTGCTACCATGACAAATGACACCGTCAATGGCACAGGTGGCCTTATTACTTGGAATTATAAGGTTTCACCATTACTCGTTGAATACTTAGCAAAAGATCAAACAAAAGTGGAAAGCTTTGTTCTGAGAATTGATGATGGCAAAGGCGGTGTAGTAGATCGCACCATTAATGTTACCATTACAGGCACTAATGATGCACCAGTCATAACAACGTTTGATGCAACCGGCGCAGTCACAGAATTAGGCACACCTACTGGCACATTAACAGATAAAGGTGCTCTTTTATTTGCGGACATTGATATAGCAGATCACCACTTTATTCGTCCTGTGACAGCAAGTCCTGGCGCATTAGGCTCGCTAAGCGCTTCGATTACTTTTGACTTTTACGTTGGCGGCATTATCAGCTGGAAATATTCTGTCGATCCGACCGCAGTAGAGTACTTGGCTAAAGGACAAACTAAAGTAGAAAGCTTTACTATTACATTAGATGATGGAAATGGAGGCACTGCCAATCGCATCATTAATGTCACCATCACAGGTACCAATGATGCACCTATTGTCGCTTCAACTGATGTGATGGGTTCAGTAACAGAGCAACCATCTTCTTATTTGGGAAACCTAACAGATAATGGCACCATTGGATTTACAGACGTCGATTTAACAGATACGCATACGATATCTTCCATCACTAGCAGTGCCGGTGCGTTAGGTGTATTAACGGCTTCTGTTTCAACAGATAGTACGGGTGGTGGCAATGGCGTCATTACTTGGAATTACACTGTTGCCAATTCTGCAATTCAATATCTTACGCAAGGTCAAACCAAAGTAGAAAGCTTTACAATACAACTTAATGATGGTAATGGCGGTGTTGTTGATCGGACTATTGATGTAACGATTAGTGGCATAGATGAAGTTACTAACCATCCTCCTTTAGCTATGAACGATAGTTATGGTATTACAGATGAGCGATATGCCCCTGATTTACCTGCGTTATTACTACTTAATGTTCTTGCAAATGATACAGATCCCGATGTAGGTGATACTAAATCCGTGACTACGGCTAGCATCGGCTCTATCACGGGCTATGGATTCACACCAGATGATCCTGCGCCGCTTACTTGGACAGCGGCGGCTGTTTCAGGAAATGAGATAGCAAAATTTATCATTACTGCACAAGATAAATTTGCACAACTAAATATAGAACCCAATGCCTCAGCCGTGCTCACCATTTTGCAAGATGGTTCGGTTACTTTAAATGCAGGAGATGCTTTTGACTTTCTACCCTTAAATCAGCAACTCGACATCGTTTTAAATTATACAATGCAAGATAGTGCTTCACTTTCATCGCAAGCACAACTTACATTAACTGTTACTGGTTTAGACAATAATGATGTCATTTTAGGTTCTGCTATATCAAGTGGTGTGGGTAATGATGCTATTTATGGTGGTAATGGCGATGAAACTTTTGCAATGGGTTTAAACCTAGACAGTAACGACATCATTGATGGTGGTCCAGGTTATGATACACTCAGTTTTACAGATAATAATACAGGTAATGCAGAGCTTGCTTTTGTCACTAATATTGAAAAAATTGTCCTAGGTGCAGCAGTAACTACTGTTGCAACCTTGGATAGTTTAGTAGCTCCTGGGCAAACGCTGACTGTAGACGGAAGTGGTGCAGTCAATATGAATTGGGATGCTCGTGGAGAACTTGATGGTTACTTCAACATCACAGGAAGTAGTGGCAATGATACATTTAGATTTGGCAATAACTTTAGCAACAATAATATTATTAATGGCGGCGGCGGTACTGATACGTTATTTATTAATTCACTGTCATCAAATAATAGCTTAGATAATGTATCAAACGTTGAAGTACTCACTTTTAATAATGCTTCGATTTCAGAAACTGTGGTAACAAAGGATAGCTTAGTCGCAGCAGGTCAAACTTTGACAGTGCAAGGACTATTTAACAGTTTATTTTGGAATGGCGCAGCAGAAACCGATGGTAGTTTCAACATTAAAGGCGGTTTTGGTGTTGATACGCTGATTGGTGGTTCTCAAAATGATATCTTTGATATGGGCACCAACTTAACAACCTCAGATGTTATCAATGGCGGCGCAGGCTTTGATACATTAAAATTCACCGATAATACTTTAGGAACAAATGATCTAAGTGGTAGTATCGTCAATATAGAAAAAATTATCCTAGGGGCAGCAATAACGAATATCACCCCTATCGATGCGTTAGTCCCTGCTGGGGCAACTTTAGAAATAGATGCCAGTGCAACAATTAGTTTAAATTGGAATGCCGTTCAAGAATTAGATGGGTATTTCAATATCACAGGTAGTGCTGGCAATGATACTTTTACTTATGGCAATAATTTTAGCAGTAATACTACCATTAATGCTGGCGATGGTACTGACACCTTAACTGTGAATACATTATCTGCAAACAATAGTTTAGATAACGTATCTAATATTGAAGTGCTCAATTTCAATTCCTCAAGTCCAATACCAATCAACGTAATAACACAAGATGGATTAGTCGCAGCAGGTCAAACACTAACGCTCAATGCAAATGCCAGCTCCCTATTTTGGAATGGCGCTGCAGAAACGGATGGAAGCTTCAATCTTACAGGCGGTTTGGGTAATGATACCCTGATTGGCGGTGCGCAAGATGATACTTTCAATATGAACACACCAGGAGCTTTAGTAAGCACTGACACAATAAATGGTGGTGCAGGATTTGATACGTTATATTTCACCGATAGCATTGGATTACTTCTATTTAATGAGTTTAATGGCGTTACTAATATTGAGAAAGTTATATTGGGAGCTGCTGTAACTACCCTTGCTACACAAGATAGTTTAATTGCTGCTGGGCAAACCTTGTTGGTTGATGGCAGCGCAACTACAAGTTTAAACTGGAATAGCTCTTTAGAAACAGACGGTAAACTCAATATTACTGGCAGTAGCGGTACTGACATTTTAGTAGGTGGCTCACAAGATGATACCTTTATCATGGGAAGCAACTTAAATAGTTCTGATTCAATTAATGGTGGCGCCGGCTTTGACACTCTCACTTTTATAGATAACAACACAGGTACCAATGAGCTTGCTGCTGTCACTAATATTGAAAATATTTTGCTTGGTGCGGCAGTAACTAATATTGTTACATCAAATAGTTTAGTATCATCAGGCCAAACTTTAACCGTGGATGCGAGTAACGCTGTCAGTTTAAATTGGAATGCCCTTCAAGAAACTGATGGTTTCTTCAACATTACTGGTAGCGCTGGCAATGATATTTTTACTTTTGGCAATAGTTTTAGCAATAACAATGCTATTAATGCTGGCGATGGCACAGACACATTAATCGTTAATACATTACTCTCAAATAATAGCCTAGATAATATATCCGATATTGAAATACTCACTCTCAATACTGCGAATCTATTTAATGTAATAACACAGGATAACTTAGTCGCAACAGGTCAAACATTGACGGTGAATGGAAAAGCTACTGGTTTAATATGGAATGGCGCTGCAGAAACGGACGGTAGTTTCAATGTTACAGGCACTACAGGCATCGATACCATAACTGGAGGTGCACAAGATGATACCTTTAATATGGGCAGCAATTTAACCAATGCAGATGTTATCAATGGTGGCGCAGGTACTAACACTTTATACTTTACAGATAATGGCACCGGAGCTGATGAGCTTAGTAATGTGACTAATATTCAAAATATTGTCCTTGGTGCTGCCGTTACCAACATTAATGCAACGCTTGATAGTATTGTGCCCCTTGGCCAGACCTTGACCGTAGATGGTAGTACAACGCTTAGTTTAAATTGGTCAAGTATCTCCTTAAATCGTAGTGTAAATGTCACAGGTAGCGCAAGCGCAGACACCATTACAGGTGGTACTCAAAATGACATTCTTTCAGGTGGTAGCGGTAATGACATTATCAATGGAAGCAGCGGTAATGACACTATTAATGGTGGCCTGGGTGTTGACACTCTAAGCGGTGGTCTTGGAACAGATACTTTTGTGTTTAATATCGGAGATTCCGTTGGTACAGTGGGTGGTTCCGGAAATTCTGGCACAGTGACAGGGTTTGATCTCATCACTGATTTTAATTTTTCAGATATTATAGATTTGCCTGGCGCAGCTGTCAGAGTTGCGGCTGTTACCCTTGCCGATGGCATAAATTCATCTCTTACCATAGGTGGCAATCAAGTAGGTAAGCATTCTGTCAGCAGTGGTGGCGTAGCTTCCTTCTTTACCCAAGCAGATGTTGCACTCACCTTAACCTCATTATCAGATGTCGCAGCAGCTCTACAATATCTACAGTCAAACAATCTTGGCGCAGCCGCTTCTACAATTGCTTTTAATGCTACTATTAGCGGCATAAATCATAGCTATATTTATGAACAAGTTGGCCTTTCGCCTAACGCAGCAAACGATATCTTTATTGACGTACAAAATAGTACGTTCACGAGCTTTCCTGTTGGCCCTACTTTGCCAATTAGGCCTGCAGGTATTTCAGGTGAACCAATAAATCTTGCCTTAAATGATCCTACTACTGGCAAAAGCGATATTATAACCTTAACAATATTAAATGCGCCAATTGATTGGTCATTTAACCAAGGCATCAAAAATAATGATGGCAGTTGGACGATTCAAACTAACTTTCCCGAATTACTCACAGTAACTACCTCGACAGCCTTTGTTGGTGCAAAAGTGCTTGATGTGAATATGAATTGGAGCGACGAAAATGGCGTTTCACATCATAGCGCTTATGCTGATAATATAGAAGCTTATGCGCCAGGCTCCGCCATCTTCGCTTTATCCGTAGATGATACTTTAACGGGTACACAACAAGCAGATCAATTTGTTCTTCAGGAACCAATTTCACATGTTACCCTTGTAAATTTCGACACAGCGCTTGATAAAATCAATTTGATCGGATTTGATGGTGTGAATCAATTTAGTGATTTGCACGTTTCAAATGATGGGTATGGTGATGCCGTAATAAACATTGGGATAAATCAGTCGATTGTTATAAGAGATGTCAATGCGAGTTCCCTTACAGCATCACAATTCGTATTTAACGAAACACCGCATACACTTAATAACGGTGAGATAGCAATTGACAATGGCGCAATTATGCCCTTTGGTGGCATACTTGAAAATAATGGTGTGCTTGATATAGCAGGAACAATGCTTGTAAATGGTAACATTACTGGCAACGGTTTGATCAATATGAGTAACCAGGGAGTATTAAAAGCAAATGATATAAGTGAACAGGTTTTTCATTTTGAAAATAATAGCATGACAACTATTACATTGGCCCATGGCTCAAACAATACGTACGAAATTTCCCTACAAAATAGTGGTGTAAATGTTATCAGCCATTTTGACCCAAACTCAGGAGATAGCCTATCTGTTTATGATGTAAAAGATGCAAATCATGATGGTCAAGTCAACGTAGCAGATCTCGATGCTAGTGCCGCTTTTATTAATATTCATGATACTTCAGGATCTATTATAGGTGTTGCGGCTATCTTTAATCAGATCGGAAGCAACCTAGCATCAGAATTACAATCTGCAATTGATAGTTTCACTCAAACCAATAGCGACACAGGCACGCTACAAAACGTAGCTCATTATATTGCAACTTCATTGAGTGCTGATGTTGCTGCAGCGCATAGTATGAATGATAGTTTAAATTTAAGTGCCATCATTGTTGAAGGTCATAGCACGGCAGACATGGGTAGTTTTGCACAATTAGATACATCACATGCCGTTGATGTTAATCAACCTACCCCTCCTGTCCATGTTGCTTGAAGGCAAGCGTTTAGCGCAAATACAGCTTGCTATCAATCATGAGAGCTTTATCATCACTATTTATTTCTTGTTCCATGACGTGATTTCATTTAGTTTTGGAATAATAATTTCTTTTGGGCCATCTTCAATCAACCTTCCTTTGTCAAGTACGATAATACGATCTACTAAATTTAACAATGAGAGTCGATGTGTCACCAAAATTAACGTTTTAAGCTTCAAATAATGTGAAAGTCGACGTAACAACTCTTGTTCTGTTTTATCATCCATCGCGCTCGTTGGTTCATCAAAGAGCCAAATAGGTGGATTAGCTAATAATGCCCTTGCAATTGCGATAGCCTGCTTTTGTCCGCCTGATATACCCTCACCTCGCTCTCCTATAAGCATATTAAAACCTAACGGATGACGACTTACAAACGTGTCAACACAGGCTAAAAACGCTGCTTGCGCAATAACTTGATCTGATGTCCATGGTGCTCTAATTGCAATATTATCTCGAACATTACCATAAAACAAAGTACTGTCTTGCGGAACATACCCCATATTTCTTCGAATATCGATGGGATCAATTTGATTAATATCAAGCCCATCAATACGAATATTTCCTGATTGCGGCTGATATAGCCTTAAAAGTAGTTTTTGAATAGTACTTTTTCCTGAGCCAATATGACCAAGAACCCCTACTCGCTCTAAACTCGAGATTTTAAATGAAACATTTTCTAGGGCATTTACTTCTTGATCAGGATATTTAAAAGTTATACCTTCAAATTCAATATTTCCTTTTAGCGTGGCTTTAGATAGGAATTTTGTTTCTAGTGGACGTTCAATTGGCAAATTCATGATATTATTTAAAGATTTAAGAGACATTCTTGCTTGTTGGAAACGTGTTAATATATTGGTAAATTGCATAATGGGTGTAAGAATCCTGCCTGCTAAAATGCTGCAAGCAATTAAAGCTCCCAACGTCATTTTTCCTTCTTGTATCAGAAAAACACCACCCGTCACAATCAGTACATAATTTATTTGTTGAGCGACATTAGTGATATTCATAATAAGGGAAGAATATAAACGCGCGTTTAAGCCATATTTTGCTGTTTGGCCTACCGATTCCTCCCACTTGCGTTGCATAGCCCCCTCGAGAGTAAGACATTTTATTGTTTCTAAACTTACCATAGATTCAACTAAAATAGCATGTTTTTGAGATGCACCTTTAAGCGTTGTTATCAGATTATTTCGCATCGGTCTTTCGAAAAACAATGCACTAAGAAATATAAATGGCACCAAAACCAAAGGCACATACACCAATCCCCCCCCAAGATAGGCAATCAAGATAAAGTAAAGAATTGTAAAAGGCAGATCAATCATCGTGGTAAGTGTCGATGAAGTAAAAAAATCTCTCAAAACTTCAAATTCTCGCAAATTATTAACAAAAACACCTACTGACGCAGGCTTATTAAGCATCTGCATTCCCAACACATGTTGGAACAATGTACTTGCAATAACAACATCTGCTTTTTTACCACAAATATCTATCAAATAACCTCTTAATGTGCGCAATAAGAAATCAAACAAAAAGATAAGTAAAATACCACTAAACAATACCCATAATGTAGTAAGTGCATAATTAGGAATAACCCTATCATATACGTTCATGGCAAATAAAGGAGTTAATAATGAAAATATGTTTATAAAAAGGGCAGCTAAAATTACTTGTGAATATATGGCTCGATATCGCCATAAATTTCCCCAAAACCATGAAACTTGATTCTCATCAAAATCAGTTTCGCTTCTATTTTCAAATTTAAAAATAGGTTTTATAAAAATAGCCAAACCACTATAGGTTTCCTCAAGTGCTAACAAAGTAGTTTGCGTTGAGCCCCCACCACTATCTGGCAAAATAATTTCGACGGTGTTGTCTACATTGATTTTCGTTAAGATACATGCTTGTTCATTTTTTTGAATTAATATAGCTGGTAAAGTGAGATTTGAAATTCGCTTAAGGGGGCGCTTTAATATACGGCTTGAAAATCCAGCGCGTTCAGCCGCACGAAAAAAGAGAGCTGTACTCAATCTGTGGTTAACCAGGGGCAAACCAGCTTTTAGAGCTTCAGGTGAATAAGGTTTATGGTAAAGATGTGTAAGAATAACCAAGCAATCCAACAATGGATCAACAATATTGTCACTCACATTGCGATCATATTGATCAGTGTTTTCTGTGCTCATTAAAATTATTAATTATTTCAACCATCTCGTTTTATATCGGGTAATGAGATCCTTATCTTGACTTCCTAATCATAAACTAATTAAAAACTATGCACATCTTCACTGTTTTTACAAACAACAGATAAAGCCACAAGATAATTACCCTGTTAGAGAAGCCCTCAAAAAAGTTACAGAAAAATCATAGAGAACTTAATGAATGAATAAACAGGGTCATATGAAACATGCATGGGTGTCCCATAAAATCTCTGAATTTATCAGTCCTGAACTAGCTTAAACGTGAAATTAAGGGTGTAAAGGATCGACAAAAACAATTTGGCCATCCGCATTATATCTAAAATAAACTGTATTACCTCTTATGTCAGTGGTGTAATAAATAAGATTTCCATTTTTATCACGATAAGAATATGCATCACTGGGATTAAAACTGAGACCATAACCATAAGGTGAATAGTAATTAGGATAACCATAATCTTGCTGTATGATTACGGTGCCATTGTTGTAATTAGGATGAGCATTTCTAAAATTTTGTATTCTACTACCATCCCCACGTACAGCGAAAGCTTCTGATGCAATCAAAAGACAAAAAATAAATAGATTAAAACGCATTGAATTTTCCTTATAATCAATACTTTATTAATTTGGGCAAGCGTTTTGTATAAAAAGTTCAATTCGAAGCTATTACACGCTATATCAGCAAACCATCGTATTATAGTGCCGCTAGAGAACATCCCTAAAATTCTCTCAGGGTGTTCCTCTTAAGCATTGCTAAAAGCTTCACTTTAGTTTAAATGTGTGCCATTCAGTCCATGTCGAACTAAGCGATGAGGATGATTTGTTTTGTAGATCAGTAAATTGCTGGGCTCGCCAACGCCCCTCTACTTTGTTAGGTCCAGAAAAAAGCAATGTCGTTCTGCAAGTAATGCCATTAGATTGGTATAGTTCATCTAAAGGATATTCTACTGTAACACCATTATGTTTTTGTGAAAGCGATTTTTCTGCTATTTTTTGCATCGTGTCTAGTTGGTTTACTTGAAGCGCTTCAATATTGTTTCTTAATTGTAAAATCAAATTTAAATACCGTTGTTCTGAAAAAAAACCAGATTCTTCAATAGATTCACCATTGGTATGAATACTTAATTCATCGATTTGACGTTCATCATTAGTGCAAACTAAAATTTGTTCATTGTGATCAAAGTAAGGTGTTTTAGTTGATCTAGCTTTAGGTATTCTAGGAATGTTTATAAAACCGTTTTTCGAGTTTTTTGCTTTATCAAATGGAAGCATATCAAGAGAGAGAATTTCTCCTTTATTTGGTCCAGTTATGTTTAAAAAAATTGCGGTGTCTGTGGCAATCGTAGATGCCCAACTTGTAGCTTCATCAAAACTAGATAACTTTGTCATCTCTACGACCAATAATGACATAATAGTTTTACGCGTAAATGCTGCAAAATCAAGCGGATGTTTGACGTTATCATTGGAATTTATTTCTTGAAAAATGCCTTTATCATTAGCAATTGTGATATTGCTAATGATACCAACAGCACCAGGCATGAAAATAGTATTTGGATATTTTGGATCATTAATTTTTAAATACGTTTCTATAGGATAAGTTGTATGAATTTTAGGAAAATTCTGATTATTTTTGACTCCTACAAAATCAAAATTTCTTAATATCGTTGTTCCCTGTTCATCTGAATAAGCCCCAAAGGAACAACTAAAGCCGCTTTCGTCTGATTTTGCAAGAAGATAGGATAGTCGGATTAATAGATAAGGCGAGTTTAAATATTGTAAATCAAATTCAGTAAGATTTGCTTCTCTAACTGCGTTAGATTCTAACCCACCCAAGATAAAATCGTTAATTTCAGATGCATTTAAAAATTGTAATGCTTCGACAGTGAGGTCTTTTTGAAATTTAAATTGTAATTTATTGAACAATGTCTTTGGCTCAAGAATATTATCCATAAGTTTCTTTTGAGCTAATAATTTATCTGCACCAATTTGATTGTAATATTGTTTTCCTGCTTCATGCCACGAAGAAGCGTCGATTCGAACGGTTAATATTGGTTGATTAGGAAATTGACTGTGCAACATATTAAATCCATTTAATAAAAGAAAAGAAGTGCAACAATCAATGATATCCTAACGGGATTAATAAAACAAGAGACAGGCCTGGCAACACCATATGATTTATGTCATTGCCAAAACATAATACCCAAAAATTGAGCAATGATTTTTTACATATACTGCTTCCACTTTGAAT
>JAFECR010000016.1:36880-38315 GCA_018242045.1 Pseudomonadota bacterium
TAAAGTGGATCGAGTATATATTTAATTTTCAACAAAATCTAAACTAGATGCGAATGTTTCCTTTAATAGACAAATGGAAATAAAAGACAAAATAATGCTCGCCATTGAAACGATCCCTAAGCTTAATAAAATTCCAAAATTTGGTTTTAAAAAACTAAGGATAGCCATGTATGGGATCGCCATGCTACGAACAAAATTGGGTAAAGATGTTGTTACGGTTGCTCTCATGTTAGTTCCAAATTGTTCCGCTGCTACCATAATAAAAATGGCCCATGAACCTGAACCTAGTCCCAATACAGTGCAAAAGCAGTAAAACGTCGTTGAACTGACGTTTTGAAGTAATAAGAAGCTCATGGCTGATACGAAAGCGATAACTAGATAAATCATGATGACTTTTTTTCGTGAGCCTAATATTTGGCTCAAAATACTGCTTGATAGATCTCCAAATCCGAGCCCTATATTAAAAAAAAGTATTGCCCAAGCCGCTGTAATCGGACTACTGATATTCAGTGCTTTACCGATCTCAGGGGCAAGCGCCATAAATAATCCAATGAATACCCAAAACGGCGCACCAACTAAGAGGCATTTGAGATATTTTGACAATAAAATTGGAGACTTAAAAAATAACAAAAGGTTTCCTCTTGCAATTTGTTTTTGGTTCTTAATATTGACAAATAGTCCTGATTCGGCAACACCCATTCGTAGAAAAAGCAGCAAAAATCCTCCCAATCCTCCGAGAAGATAAGCCGTTTGCCAGGCCAACAGGTTACCTACTAATCCCCCCGCGATCCCTCCAAAAATGCCAAAGGTGACGATAATCATCGTGCCATAACCACGCTTTTCCTTAGCCATTAACTCGTTAACCAATGTGATCCCTGCGCCCATTTCACCCGCTAAACCAAACCCAGCTATAAAGCGTAAAAGACCGTAAGTCTCGACATTATCGACAAATGCATTAGCTAAAGTGGCACTTGAATATAGAAAAATAGATCCGAATAAAATGGATAATCTTCCTCGTTTATCTCCCAGAATCCCCCATGCAACGCCCCCTAAAAGCATGCCTACCAATTGAAGATTGATAAGGTGTAGTCCGATGTTTGTGATTTGATCTTCAGCCAAACCCAATGATCGCAGGCTAGGGACGCGTACGGCGCTGAAAAGAATAATGTCATACACATCAACAAAATAGCCTAAGGCCGACACAGTTATAGCCAACCATAGTTTCTTCTTATCCATAAAAACTCTCCCCCTAATATCACTCCAACAAGGCAATTTAACAACACAACTATGTTGTGGTCAGCTCTGAATTTTGGACATTTGAATTGTCTAATTTTAAATCCACAAAAACGTTCGGACAAATTAGCTTTTAGACAGCATTCTATCTGCATACAAAAACTCGAACCCGTATATCTACTGCTTCCACTTTGAATTTAGG
>JAFECR010000017.1 GCA_018242045.1 Pseudomonadota bacterium
CTCAGGCTTTGTTTCAGGCTTTGTTTCAGCTTTAGGCTCAGGCTTTGTTTTAGGCTTTGTTTCAGCTTTAGGCTCAGGCTTTGTTTCAGGCTTTGTTTCAGCTTTAGGCTCAGGCTTTGTTTCAGCTTTAGGTTTAGGCTTTGTGCCAGCTTGAGAAACTTCAAGGATCAATTGATTTTTTTCTTGTTGTGCTGCCATTTGGCCTGCGTAGTAATCCGTTAAGTTCAAAAGCACATTTGAGTTGAACCAACTCAATAACTGTGTCTTGGTGCTGTAAACGGATTGTACGCCAATTTTAAATACGTCTATTTGTGTTTTCGTTAATGATTGGAGCGTTGTTTCTTTATTTTTGGCATATCTATTAAATGCTTGTTTTTTTAAGTAATTTCTAGTGATTTGGGATAAAGATACACCTATGAATGTTGCTCCAGAAGCAATAACTATTGATGCGGCCCCACCTAATATGTACCCACTTGCTCCAACAAAAGCCGTAGCAGCGGCAGGGATCTTTATAGTATTAAATATACTTTTTAATTTTTCGATCATAGACATGGGTAGTTCCTCTAAACAAAAGGAATAGATATTATCTTAAGATTCATCTAAAGGCAAGTGGGTGGCTAACTTAAAATTAGTGTAATTACAGTTCACTGCGCTTAATTGCTTGGTGTGGAAGAGGCGCTTTTTCTTAAAGTTGCGTTTAAGATGCTATTTGAAGCGCCTTCATTTGCTTGGATAATTACAGATTGGTTTTGTTCGGTTACTTTTAATGCCAATTGAGCATGATGAACTTTTTGAACCAGGGTGAGTATTTCTTGCGGCAACATCACACTGCTTGCAATTTTTGCCAATTCAGTTTCACTGCGTGAAAATACTTGGGCTTGGGTTACTTCTCGTGAGTCACGAAATTGAATGCATTCCCTGTAGTAAGAAGTGGCCGTATACGCCTGCAAACTTTCATTGTCATACTCATTTAGGTAAGTCTTAAATTCTTCATTTTTAATGGTTTCAAAGGGATTCATTTCATTTACTGCAGATTTGACATTAACGAGCATCAAATGGAAGTTATTTGCTAAAAATGTATGTTTAACAAGACCATAAAGGTGGTTGCCACCCACAATGCTAACGCTATTTTGAGCTGTCGATTGAATTTTAATTTCGCTAATGACCTGATTTCTGGCTCTCATGCCTTCTTCTAACATATTCCATACAATAGAACCTTTCTGGGGGCTAAGCTTTTCGTAGTCATTGTAATTATTGCCAATTTTTTTTGCCTGATTTCTCGCTAAATCTACCGGAATAATAACACCTTGCTTTTCTTGCATAATGCTAATATTAGTTTTTAAGCTTTGACGATGTTTAAAATTGCTCGGAATTTTATTATCTTCTATAAATAAGCAGCGAACGTTAAAATGATCAGTGGCTATGTATAATAAAATGTTTTCAATAATCTGTGCCTGTATTTGACAATGTTGATCGCCAATTAAAACTAACAAATTTTTTCCAATACGGTCAGCATGCTCTTTTTCGGCGATTAGTTTTTTCAATAAACTGGAATAAATGATATCTATCTTCGCTTCAATTTTTTGATAAAATGCAGGATATAGCAAGTTCATTTGTTCTGATAATAAGGTGTGCATTTGTGCAATAATATTATTTGGCATATCCTCATTTTTGGCTATTTCAGTTGCAAGCAGGTTTGCAGTAAGCTGAAGAGGCAGTTTCCCTAATAACGCAGTGTAAGGGTAATCATGAACTAAAGTTGAGAATGAAAAAACAGTATTCGAAGTAGGTTGTGCAAGATCAACTTTAAAGTTAAGTAAAATTTTAAAAAGTGCAATGTTTTTTTGAGTAATTGAAAATGCTAAGAGTGATAAACCAGATTTTTGAAGATAAAAATTAGGATTAGCGCCAAGTGCTAATAATTTTTCTATTTCTTTTAATTCACTATGGTCAATAAAACCAGATGGCAACTCGTTAAATTTTGTTTGTAATGCCAAGCTTGCTTCTGTCGCAGATAGATCGCAAGATCCTCTTTTCATAAAATATTCAACAATTCTGTAAATTTAGAAGATGTTAATCATATCAATGGCGAATATAAATACAAAATACTAATAGACGCTAAGTATTAAAGAGGAGATAAAAGGTTTGAAAAGACTAGCAAATTTAGTTAATTTTTTTCACGATAGCAGAGAAATTTCCCTGTGCTAGGCGAATCTGGATTTCTTGTTGGGGTATTAAATCTTTGACATCATTTAGGACACTCCCTTCAAGCGTGGTTACGATGGCGTATCCACGGCTTAGTGTAGCTAAGGGGCTAATGGCTTGTAATCTGGCACTTAGTAAAGACAACCCACTTTGAGAACGTTCCAGATATTGATTAATTAACATCCAAAGCTGCTTATGTTTGTGAGCACATAATTGATAGGCTTGCTGTAACATTTGTTTAGGGTGGATAAGCTGTTTTTCCAGCGCATCTAGTTTTTGGGCAGTCATATGCAGTTTGCGCAACATGGCCTGAATCAAGCGTTGTTTTTTTTGTTCAATTAAGCGCATAATTTCTTCGCTATCAGGGGTTATCATTTGCGCTGCGGCTGAAGGGGTTGGTGCGCGTAGATCAGCGACAAAATCGGCGATAGTGAAATCCACTTCATGGCCAATACCCGTAACAATGGGAATAAGGCTTGCAAAGATGGCTCGTGCAACAACTTCTTCATTAAAACACCAAAGATCCTCCATGCTGCCACCGCCTCGTGCCAAAATAAGCACGTCGGCTTTTTGGTGCTTATTGGCTAATTGTATCGCTTTAACAATATCGTTTGCAGCGGCTTTCCCTTGTACTTGAGTATGATAAATGGTGATGGGGCTAATGGCGAAACGTCGTTTTAAGACACTTAAAATATCCTGAATTGCAGCACCTGTGTGTGAGGTAATGACGCCAATATGTTTTGGGTAAATTGGGAATGGCTTTTTATGGATTTGCTCAAATAATTGTTCTTTTTGTAATTTTGTTTTGAGAGCTTCAAACGCTTGCTGCAAGATACCTTGTCCATCTGCTTGCATGTACGTCACAATTAATTGGTAATCACCACGCTCTTCATAGATGCTTACTGCAGCACGAACTAAAACGGCCATTCCGTCACTGGGGGTAAAGTTTAAATGTCGATTCGATCCTTTAAACATGGCACATCGAACTTGCGCATGCCTATCTTTCAGTGTGAAATAGACATGCCCAGAACGAGGTAGAGCAACATTAGAAAGCTCGCCTTTTACCCAGACTAGCTGAAAGCTCTCCTCAAGTTTAGAGCGAGTAGCTTGGTTAAGCTGCTGAACTGTATAAATTGTTTTATCGTCGATAAAATCCATGATGATGAACCTACATAGGCCTTTTCTTTATGCCAAAAGCAGTTAAAATAACCGATTATTTTAAGTCGGGAAAGCCCCTCATGGGCTTTTTTGAGCAAGACAGTTAAAAATTAATATATTCGCCGACGTTTGGCGGATGGATCAGATTCTAATTCGTTGTCTTCTGTAGGCATTGCTTTTTGAGATGCTCATTGTCGTTTAAAACACTAGCAGGAAATCGGGTTAAGTAGCATTCACTACAATTCAACTCATTTTCCTCGTTATTTCGAGCATCCGTTATTTTATTTCTAAAAATGATTTCATTGATGATATTTAAGGGCGCTTCTTTGGCATGGTAGGCTACCATGCTTTTGTTTTTTTCGAGATTGGTTATTTGATTAAAAGCCTTTATGAGATCCGGGCTTTGATTATTCTCTTCAAGAATATCTTCCATATTTTCAGTTAAATAATCTATTTCTTCTTGTGAAAGATTAACTCCCATGAGAGGAGGTTAAAAAAAACATGATGGTTCATAGAATCAAAAAGTGTTTGGTCTGTAATTGTCGTTAAGGGATGATTTGTTTGGTTTACGATATCAGGAGACGGTTGATTTACAACCATTGCTGATGAAGCTGGAATTTGGTCAACAATAGGCGTTGGTGCTGATGTAATGGTATTCCCATTGGAATTTAACAAATCAACAACATGGTCAATTGCATTGGAAATGATTGTTGCAAGAGTGCTGCTATGGGGACGTTTCATCGTAAATCTCCTAACCAAAGTTATTGGCTAGAATGCAAACTAACTCATTTGACAGCGTTGCTCAATTAGAAATGTCTGAACAGCTAAATATAGGTGATAAAAAGGTGTGCGTAGCAGCTTCAGGAGCATGGCGAATCTACACAGGCCTTTTCTTTATATGTCAAAATAAGCTAAAATAACCGATTATTTTAAGTCGGGGTAAAGGCATATGAGAGTTATTGAAAACGCGCTCACGTTTGATGATGTCCTATTGGTGCCCGCGCATTCTGCTGTTTTGCCCAAAGATGTCGATTTGAGAACAAGATTGACACGAACAATTAAGCTTAACATTCCTTTGGCATCTGCTGCAATGGATACGGTGACGGAAGCCAAGCTTGCTATTGCTCTTGCTCAAGAAGGCGGGATAGGCATTATCCATAAAAATATGTCCATAGAGATGCAAGCCGAGGAAATCCGCAAAGTTAAAAAATATGAAAGCGGTGTGGTTAGAAAACCCATAACTGTTAAACCCACTACTCGAATAGGCGAACTGCTTTGCTTGGCACAAAATCATGGGATATCAGGGGTCCCTGTTGTGACTGAGCAGGATGAGTTGGTAGGCATTGTAACTCATCGAGACTGGCGTTTTGAAAATGATCTTAACTTACCTGTCGCTCGAATTATGACGCCTAAAGAACGTTTAGTCACTGTGCCTGAAGGCACAGGTATGGAAGAGGTGATCGAACTGTTTCGCGAACACCGACTAGAAAAAATTCTTATCGTCAATCCAAGCTTTGAATTGCGTGGTTTAATTACAGTTAAAGATTTACAAAAAGCGAAAGATAAGCCACTGGCCAGCAAAGATGAATTAGGACGCTTATGCGTAGGTGCTGCCGTAGGAACAGCTAAAGACACTGAAGATCGCGTGAGTGCGCTTGTAGAAGCAGGGGTTGATGTGGTTGTGGTTGATACCGCACATGGCCATTCTCAAGGTGTTATTGAACGGGTTCGCTGGTTAAAACAGCATTTTCCTCAAGTACAAGTGATTGCTGGCAATGTCGCAACGGCTGACGGTGCACTCGATTTGGTTAAAGCAGGTGCCGATGGTATTAAAGTTGGTATTGGTCCAGGGTCAATTTGTACCACGCGTATTGTTGCTGGGGTTGGTGTACCGCAAGTCACGGCAATTTATAATGTTGCAACAGCCTTGGCCAAGCAACAAGTGCCTGTAATTGCTGATGGTGGCATACGATATTCAGGGGATATTGCTAAAGCGATTGCAGCGGGCGCTTCATCAGTGATGGTTGGCAGTCTTTTAGCGGGTACTGATGAAGCCCCAGGCGAAACCATTCTATTTCAAGGCCGTTCTTATAAAGCTTATCGAGGGATGGGGTCGCTTGGTGCGATGGCACAACGTCAAGGCTCTAGCGATCGTTATTTTCAATCTTTAGATCAAGGAGAAGAAAAACTCGTTCCAGAAGGAATTGAAGGTCGAGTACCTTATAAAGGGAGCATGCTTAATGTTGTTCATCAATTAATGGGTGGGTTGCGTTCTAGCATGGGTTATACTGGAGTTACAAATATTGAAGCGTTGCGTACGGAAACACAATTTGTGCGCATTACCAATGCTGGCATTCGTGAAAGTCATGTTCATGATGTCACAATCACCAAAGAGCCGCCCAATTATCACACAGACTAAGAGTAAGAATAAAAATATGTCTAAGGTTTTGCAGCATAAAATCCTTATTTTGGATTTTGGTTCCCAATATTCACAGTTAATCGCAAGACGCGTTAGAGAAGCTGGAGTTTATTGTGAATTACAAGCTTATGACTGGCTAGATGAAAAAATACGTGCGTTTTCTCCCGATGGCATTATTTTATCTGGTGGTCCTGAATCGGTGCACTTAGAAAATACGCCTAAAATTGCAAAAGTCATTTTTGATTTGAAATGCCCCATACTTGGCATATGTTATGGCATGCAAGCTTTAGCACATCAATTAGGGGGCAAAGTTGAGCCCTCTGGTAAGCGAGAATATGGGCATGCAAAAATTACGGTGACGACGACAAACAAATTATTTCATGAGGATTTCAGCATCTTGGATGTGTGGATGAGTCATGGTGATAAAGTTGTTGAACTGCCAAAAGGGTTTAAAGTGATTGCTTCAACCAGCAATGCCCCAATTGCTGCGATGATGGATGAAACACGTCAATATTATGGCTTGCAATTTCATCCAGAAGTGACACACACCAGTGAAGGGCAAACCCTAATTGAGCGCTTTTTATTTGAAATTTGCCAAGTGAAGCCAACATGGACGCCCATTAACATCATTGAACAACTTGTTGAAGAAATCAAAACACAAGTGGGTGATGAAAAAGTATTGCTTGGTTTGTCTGGCGGCGTGGATTCTGCAGTAGCAGCTGCACTTGTTCATCGTGCTATAGGAAAGCAATTATATTGCGTTTTTGTTGATAACGGTTTATTACGTTTAAACGAACCCGAACAAGTGATGACGACATTTGCAGAACACATGGGTATGAATGTGACTAAAGCAGATGCTGCCACAGTTTTTTATGAAGCCTTACAAGGCATTTGTGATCCAGAATTAAAACGTAAAGCGATAGGCAAAACCTTTATTGAGATCTTTGAAAAAGAAGCAGCAAAATTTACGCAAGTAAAATGGTTAGCGCAAGGCACCATCTACCCCGATGTGATAGAATCTGCCGGTGCTCAAAGCGGCAAGGCCCATGTGATTAAATCCCATCATAATGTGGGCGGGCTTCCTGATCATATGCAATTGGCATTATGCGAGCCTTTGCGTATGTTATTTAAAGACGAGGTACGTAAAATTGGGCTTGCTTTGGGGTTGCCTGAAAAACTGGTGATGCGTCATCCTTTTCCAGGGCCTGGACTTGGGGTTCGGATTTTGGGCGAAGTTAAACCGGATCACGTTAATATTTTACGTCAAGCCGATGCTATTTTTATTGAAACTTTGCACGAATTTGATTATTACCACAAGGTAAATCAAGCTTTTGTTGTCTTTTTGCCGGTAAAAGCCGTTGGTGTTATGGGGGATGCCAGATGTTATGAATACGTCGTTGCACTTCGTGCTGTGGAAACAACGGATTTTATGACAGCCCGTTGGGCGCAATTACCTTATGACCTATTGGCCCAAGCTTCCAATCGAATTATCAATGAGATCCCTGGTATCGCTAGAGTTACTTATGATATTTCTAGCAAACCTCCGGCAACCATTGAGTGGGAATAAGTTGAATTTCATTTCGCAGCAGGAAGCTGATATTCATTGGATGAAGGTTGCCTTATCTTTAGCCAATAAAGCGCAAATGCAAGGTGAAGTGCCGGTGGGAGCTTTGATAGTGCAAGATAATGTGCTTATTGCTCAAGGTTTTAATTGTCCAATCGCAACACAAGATCCAACCAGTCATGCTGAAATTCAAGCTATCAGAAATGCAGCGCTTATCCAAAATAATTATCGACTTAAAGCTTCAACGCTGTATGTTACTTTAGAGCCTTGTGCGATGTGTGCTGGTGCTATTGTTCAAGCTAGAATTAAGCGGGTAGTATTTGGTGCATCGGATACAAAGGCCGGTGCAGCTGGAAGCGTGTTTAACGTTTTACAACATCCCATGCTAAATCATCGCGTTGAACTGACAACGGCAGTTTTAAAAGAAGATTGCGCTAAAATCTTGGTAGATTTTTTTAAGCGTCGACGCAAGCAGTTAGCAGCGTCTTGATTTTTTTTGCCTGAAAGATACAATTCAAAAAAATTTAACGAATAAGTCAGAATATGTTGGATGCAAAGGTAAAAGCAAATTTAGAAATCACAATGCTAAGCGACTATCGTGAAAGGGCCTTTAAACGAATTTCAGAATTAAACTTACAACCTCTTTATAATCGTGGAACGCGCAAGCAATTATTAAACGCAATGTTCGATTCCTTTGTAAATTTGTATAATTTTAATGCCGAATCATTGGAAACCTTCGCACAACGTGAGGTTAATGATCCTTATTTTCATGAGTATTTTAAACATTTTATAAAAGTCCCTTTTAACGGACATTTTGAGCAATTAAACGCAATGTTGAGGATCTTAATATTTAAGACTGATAATTATAAACAATGCATGCTTCAGATTAATCGGTTAAAGAAGGATTTTGACAATCAGGAAAATTGGGATAGTTTTTATTTTAGTCTTTTAGACATATTCATGGGGTTGACAACCGAATCTGGCATTAGAATAAAATCAAATGATTCAATATCAGATAATTTAGAAGTGATTGATGAAGAAAGAATTTATTTTGAAAAAATTCTTTCTTACTATAAACCTTGTTTGTCAAAGGAATTATTGATAATAGCAAATTGTCTACATGACAACAAAAAGGGCAGCATTGTTTTGAGAATGAGCGAATTATCAGATATTATTGAAGATAAAATACTTGGATTTTCAAAAGCTATTCGCCATCTTGATGCTGTGATGCTTTATTTTGATGAAAAGGATGTAAGCAATTACGAGGAAGAGGAACTTGATTTGTTGCAGCAAGCGCAAGATATTTTTGAGCTTGAATCATTAATATGTTTTGTGGCAGATCAATTATATGAAATAGCTCAAAATGAAACTCAAGAAGACAAAAAAAACGCGCAGGTACTTAAGCAGTTAGTTTCACTGGTAGAGATTGCTTCAAATCATGAAGATCAAGTTAGTAATCTTAGGGTAGCACTTAGAAATTTAATGCTTGAAAAAATGAAATGCGAATACAAGTTAAAATTAAAGGCTGATAATAAACAAGGTCAAATTGCTAAAAAAATAGTATCAAATGACGAATCCGCATCAGATAACGAACCAGCATCAAATAACGAACCAAAAGACAACTCAAGTGAAACCCTTAACCACCCAGTAAGCAATACGAAAATTGCAGCTCTTGCATCTCAAGATGTGAATGATCTTGCAACTACTTTTCAAAAAAAATGTACCATAAATTCTTCACCGATTACTCCAGTTTATGCGCCAAACTATCATAAACATAAAAATAATAATAAAAATAGTCATAAAGATATAAAAAAAGAGAAAGAAGCGGATTTGCAGGTAGGCTGGAATGTAAAACTACTTGATAATAAAAATACAATTGAAGAAATATTTGGTGCAGGTAATATATCTGTGCGTGAATTATTTCAATTAACCGAGAATCTAAAAGGAGATGTGACGAAATGGAAAAGTGTTAAACAAAAAATCCATATTCCTGATGAAGACATAAGCAATACAAATTCAAGTTCCAATTCATCTAATAATTCCAGAAACAATTTCAGTAATTCTATACATCTTTATCATCCCAGAAATAGGAAAGCCGCTAAAAATTCAGCAGGCGTTCCCAAGCGCCTTATTACGACTTATAAGGCATTACTTGAAGCAAAAGGATTAACTCCAGAAAAGCTGTGGCCCTCTCAGAATGCAAAAAAAATGAGAAATGGCACAAGGCGTAACTAGCCCTTGGTTTTAAAATCCAGTAGGATCTTTGTTCCTGAACTTTGATCGTGTGGGCAAGATGTTAAGACTAATTGGTGAGAAAGCTTACTCTGAATTTAGGTTATCCCAGCACCTTTTAAAATTACAGAAATGGTTGCCTTCCTTAACTTATTTGGAGGCACATTATGAATATTTTATCGACGCCTCTCTTACACAAAGCGAAGTGTTGCAACTGCAAGAAATTTTAACGGCAACATCACAAGCAATAACAAAAGAAGGTTTATGGGTGTTGCCTCGTTTTGGCACGCAATCTGCCTGGGGCTCAAAAGCTGCAGATATTTTACACAATGTCGGGTTGACCAACCTAAAACGTATCGAACGTGCTATTTGTTTTCAATTCAATGTGCCGCTAGCGAGTATTGCACCAGAAATAATGACCAAAATTGCCTCATACTTGCACGATCGCATGACGGAAACTTGGACAACAACTTGGCAAGAAGCAGATTTGTTATTCCAATCACAATCACCTAGCGAGTTACAACATATCAATATTTTAGTCGAGGGAGCAAAAGCCCTTAATAATGCTAATCTGGAACTTGGTTTAGCATTAAGTACTCAAGAAATGGATTACTTATATGAGGCTTATCTCAAACTTGAGCGAAACCCTACCGATGCAGAATTAATGATGTTTGCACAGGCTAACTCCGAGCATTGCCGCCATAAAATTTTTAAAGCCTCCTGGGAATTAGATGGCATTATGCAGCCTGATTCTTTGTTTGAGATGATTAAAAATACTTACCAGCACAATGCAGAAGGGATCTTATCTGCTTATCATGATAATGCTGCTGTTGTTGCAGGGTATGGGCGCGAGCGATTTTACTGCCAAGAGAATGGCAGTTATGAGCTTGTTGAAGAACCCACTCATTTGCTGATGAAGGTGGAAACCCATAATCATCCGACAGCAATAGAACCTTTTGCTGGCGCAGGGACTGGGCAAGGCGGCGAGATTAGAGATGAAGGCGCCACAGGACGTGGTGCGAAGCCAAAAGCAGGCTTAACCGGGTTTAGCGTTTCTAATCTCCACATTCCTGATTTTGCTCAACCATGGGAAAATCAAGCTCATTATCCAAGCAGAATTTCTTCAGCATTAGATATTATGCTTAAAGGGCCAATTGGTGGGGCAGCATTTAACAATGAGTTTGGCAGACCAAATATTTGTGGCTATTTCCGCAGTTTTGAACATGCTATCGCAATCGCAGATAAAGGTTATGCTGCCTATGGTTATCACAAGCCAATTATGTTGGCAGGGGGTATGGGCAATATTTCGCAAGATAATGTTAAAAAACTACCCTTTAAAGCAGGTACCCTATTGATTGTCTTAGGCGGGCCTGCGATGAAAATAGGCCTTGGTGGTGGCGCGGCCTCTTCTTTAGCTGCCGGTAGCAGCAAGGAAGCATTAGACTATGCTTCGGTTCAACGTCAAAATCCCGAGATGCAACGTCGCTGCCAAGAAGTGATAAACAGTTGTATCGCGCTTAAACAAAATCCCATACTTTCTATCCATGATGTTGGTGCAGGTGGGCTTGCCAATGCCTTGCCTGAAATTGTGCATGACTGTGAAAAGGGTGCCCGAATAGAATTAAGAAATATTCCCAATGCTGAGCCTGGCATGTCTCCTTTAGAGATTTGGTGCAATGAATCACAAGAGCGTTATATGCTTGCGATCGATCCCAATTTATTATCTAAATTTGAAAGCATCGCCAAACGTGAACGTTGTCCTTATGCTATTCTTGGCGCAGCAACAGATGAACAGCAGCTTGAAGTTTTAGATAAACACTTTGCCAATAAACCAATTGATTTGCCACAATCCGTGTTATTTGGTAACCCCCCAAAAACATTTAAAAAAGTAAAAACACCAACGCCAGAATATTGGGCAGTGCATACTAATTTGCTTTCTCTGGAACAAGCAATAGAACGAATTTTACAATGTCCCACTGTAGCAGATAAAAGTTTTCTAATTACCATTGGTGATAGAACGGTAGGCGGTTTAACAGCGCGCGATCAAATGGTAGGGCCATGGCAGATCCCAGTTGCAGATTGTGCTGTCACGGCAACTCATTTTTCCTCCCTTACCGGTGAGGCGATGAGTATGGGAGAACGCGCTCCCATTGCGATAACCAACGCAGCAGCATCCGCAAGAATGGCGGTGGCTGAAGCCGTTTTAAATATACTTGCAGCCGATATTCCTTCTTTAGCGGATATTAGATTATCTTGTAATTGGATGGCTGCGGCTAACACTGAATTTGAAGCAGATTTATTTTACGCAGTTAAAGCGATTGGCAAAGAACTTTGCCCTGCATGGGATATGACTATCCCTGTTGGTAAAGATTCGCTTTCTATGCGTACAGCGTGGCAACAAAATGGTAGTTCTTGTGAAGTTGTATCTCCGGTGAGTTTAGTGGTGAGTGCTTTTGCGCCAGTGAAAAATATTCGCAGCCTCTCACCCTGGATGGCGCAAAAAGAGAATACACTTTTGTTATTGGTTGATCTTGCGCAAAATCAAAAGCGCTTGGGAGGCAGTGTTTTTGCACAAGTGAGCAATCAGATTGGTAGCCAAACTCCCGATGTCGATAATCCCGAAATAATGAAACAATTTTTAATCGCACTGAATCAATTAAAGCAACATAACTTTATTTTGGCGTACCATGATAGAAGTGACGGTGGTTTATTTGTTAGTTTATGCGAAATGGCTTTTGCGAGTAGATGTGGTATCACCATTGCGTTAGATCATTATATTTCAGATTGGCATGAAGCAATGGCCGCTTTATTTAATGAAGAATGTGGCGTTATTATTCAAGTGAAAAAAGAAAATCTTGCCACGATAAAAGCTATTTTTGCAGACGTAGGGCTGGCGTCAGCTTTGCATGAAATAGCCGAAATTGCTTCAAATCAAGCAATAACCATCACATATCAAGGCCAAACATATTATAAAAATGAGCGATCAACTTTACAAAGCTTATGGTCAAAAACAAGTTACTTGATGCAACGTTTAAGAGATAATCCCATTTGTGCGGATGAAGCTTATCAACACATTGTGCAAGATGTAGATACAGCCTTATTTGTTAAAGACACGCCATTCCCCATTAAATCGGCACAAATAAATAAACCAGTCAAAATATTAACCAAACCTAAAGTAGCTATTTTACGAGAGCAGGGTGTTAACGGCCATGTAGAAATGGCTGCGGCCTTTACTTTAGCTGGTTTTGAAGCGGTTGATGTCACAATGAGCGACTTACTGGCTGGCAAAGATCTTGCTCATTTTCACGGTTTGGCAGCTTGTGGCGGATTTTCGTATGGTGATGTATTGGGAGCAGGTAAGGGTTGGGCTAAAACCATTTTGTATCAAGAGCGCTTAAAAGAGTGTTTTAGCACATTTTTTGAGCGACAAGATACCTTTACATTAGGGGTATGTAATGGCTGTCAGATGCTCTCTACATTAAAAGAGCTGATACCGGGGGCTGCGCATTGGCCACAATTTGTGCGCAATACCTCAGAGCAATTTGAAGCGCGTTTAGTGATGGTGGAAGTATGTCCGAGCAAATCCATTCTTTTGCAAGATCTACAAGGAATGATGTTGCCGATGGTGGTATCTCATGGCGAAGGCAGGGTAGATTTTAGTCAGGTTGCTACTAAAGATGATAGTTTGCTTGCCTTGCGCTATATTGATCCTCAGGGGAACACCACTGAAAGCTATCCCTTTAATCCCAATGGCTCAAAACAAGGAATGACAGGATTTACATCCGCTGATGGGCGAGCAACAATCATGATGCCCCATCCGGAACGCACGATTAAATCTTGGCAGTTTTCTTGGTATCCAAGTGATTGGCCAGCGGAAAGTCCCTGGATGAGGTTATTTATCAACGCAAGAAATTGGTTGAACTAATGCTAAAATATGTTACACACAAGGATCCGCATACCAAAGAGGAATGGATAGAAACAACGCTCACAGGCAAGCAGTTGTTGACCATGGCGCTTTTGAATAAGGGAACCGCTTTTTCGCAACAAGAACGCATTGAACTAAAACTATTAGGCAAATTACCTTGCAGGGTTGAAACACTTGATGAACAAGTGAACAGGGCAAAAAATCAATTCGCGCGCTACACCAGTAATTTACAAAAATACATTTATTTGAATAATCTTCATGATAAAAATGAAGTGCTTTTTTATAAATTATTATATGAAGATTTAACTGAAACGTTGCCACTGATATATACACCTGGCGTGAGTGCTGCGGTAAAAGAGTTTAGCCATGAGTTTCGACAACCTCGTGGACTTTATATTGATTATCCTAATCGGGATAAAATGAGTGAGATCCTGGATAATCGTACACATGCAGAAATTAAGTTAATTGTTGTCACAGACGGTGAACGGATCCTTGGTATTGGCGATCAAGGGATTGGTGGCATGGATATTCCTGTGGCTAAATTGGTCGTTTATAGCCTTTGTGGCATTAACCCGTATCATGCCATTCCTATCATGCTTGATGTGGGCACAGATAATCAAGATTTATTGAATAACCCGCTTTATCTTGGATGGCGACATCCGCGTTTGCGTGGCCAAGAATATGATGATTTTATTCATCAATTTGTTGAATTGATCCATCAAAAATTTCCTAACAGTTTATTACATTGGGAAGATTTTGGGATCCAAAACGCAAGACGAATATTGGAAAAATATCGCACTTTTCATTGCTCTTTTAATGATGATATGCAAGGGACAGGCGTAGTGACCTTGGCTGCTGCTTTGGCTGCTGTTCATGCAACCAAAGTGCCCTGGCATGAACAACGTATTGTTATTTTTGGTGCAGGCACTGCTGGTGTTGGTATTGCCGATCAACTCTATGGTGCCATTGTGCGCAATGGGGTTTCTCCAGAAAAGGCAAGAGATCAATTTTATTTAATAGATCGTCATGGCTTGCTCATTGAAGGGATGTCCATGGCGCCATTTCAATTGCCTTATGCCAGAAAAGGTCAAGAACAGGTTAAATGGCAAGGAAAAACCGATCTTTTAAGTGTCGTCAAAGAAATTAGACCTACTATTTTGATTGGCTGCTCTACCGTTAGAAATGCCTTTACTGAAGAAGTAGTGCGCGCGATGACGCAAGGTGTTGCTCAACCCATTATATTTCCTTTATCGAATCCCAATGAAAATAGTGAAGCTGATGCTGCTGATTTAGTGGCATGGTCTCAAGGCAAAGCGTTGATTGCCACGGGTAGCCCTTTTATGCCAGTGGCTTATCAAGGAAAAGCTTATCGTATTACACAATGTAATAATGCACTTTCATTTCCAGGAATTGGGATAGGCAGTATTGTTTCACAAGCTAATGAAGTAACAGATAATATGTTATGGGCCGCCGCCTTAGCCATTAGTGAACGTGCGCCGGTGTTGCAAGACCCAACGCTCCCTTTATTGCCTACAGTTGATACCATTACGGAGCTTGCCATTGATGTTGCAATGGCAGTTGCTAAACAAGCGATGCAAGATAATATGGCAAACCTGAAGCCTGCCTTAGATTTAGATACTTTTATCCAAGAAAATATTTGGCGGCCTTATTATCGTGCTATTAAATTAAAGAAATGACATGCACGCCTTACTGCGGCGCTAATGAAACGAGCGCGCTTTCACTTGAGACAAATTCCCAGCTCACTAGATGTAACATACATGCGCTCTTTTAGTGAACTTCAACCTAAATAATAATGGTTTTATTTAAGATAAAGTTTGAAGATTTCAGGATGAGTGCAGGTTAGCGGCTTACTACTTGGTCAATTTATTCTCAACGTTTACCCTCTTCATTAACATTTTGTCTGTGCAAATGTGCTGGATATCAGTTTATAAGAAATTTAACCAACTTTATATGATAAAGTATTCACTCACAATAGGTTATTAACTTGAGGAGATATAAATGAATACTATCACAATTAAAGAGGCTATTGAAAAAGGACTCGCAAACTTAAATAAAGAAGCTTTCTTTCCACTTATTCATTTTGCTAGACATAATTTAAATATCGATATAGAAAAAGGAATGCGCGATCAACTCATTGATTTAGCAAAAAAATATATGCATTTGAACAAAGAATGGTATTTGGGGAAAAAGATTTTCTCTTCGCTGGACAACACAATATCTTATATACAATCTTCAATGAAAAATTTCAATCCCAAGATTGCTAAAAGCTTCTTTAATTATGTGAAAGATAAGTATGCTGGAACAATTGTGAATAAATTTCTTGCAGATCCTAAGAATAAAACCGCTTTTGTAGAAGCGATGACGGCTTTTGCAAAAAAACGTATTGTAGATCAAATATTTGGGAAACTATCAAAAGAAAAGGTAACCCTCACAAAAGATCAAGCTTCCGGATTGAGGACTGCTTTAGAAGACTTGGTGAATAATATTGAAAATAGGGATTCAACGCTTGAAAATATTCACTATTTAAAGAATCAGTTGTTGTCATTATCTCCTGCAACGCAAGAGATTGTTCTAGAAAAAATCATGCGTAGAAATTCTTTTAATGAAGATCTTAAAAACAGTTTTTTACAAAAGACAGGTTCTAGCATATTGGAAGATATTGAGTCTAAAATCAACAGCTATGGGATCCATTTAATTAAAAATGCACAAGCACAAGAAGTTTATAAATATGATGGGTTGATTGAACGTGTCCTCCCGGCCCATATACGTGGTTTATATGATGTCGATAGGAAAGTTGTTGAAAGTATCGCACTCAATGGAGATACCTCAAAGGTGGAAGATCTGTTTAATTATGAAGTGGCCTCAGGTGCAAGACATAATCCAATTTATAAGGTGGGTCATACAGGTGGCTCTAACCGATCAGCAACAACATTGGCGAATATTGCAATGTATTTTGCTTCAAAACACGGTTTAGCACATGGTAGACCCAATTCTACTTGGATTATGATCTATGAATCTAGCAAAGGGATCAATACCACTGAGTTGGTAGATGAGAATGTAGATTGGACAGAGTTTGAATTTGCAAGCCCAGAATTAAAAGCAAACCGCTTTTTAGGTGCTGTTAAATTTGAAGTGGATGATGCAAATTCAGACAAAAACAACATCGCTTTTAAAGCCGTAGACGGTTTTGTTGTTCCTAGAGTTCAACAAGGAAATTATAAAATACAAGGTGTTGAAGGGGATATTAAACACTTTTTAGAAATAGCAAAACACTTTGATAAACCTGCAACCAATAGTCAACAACCCAAAGTTGAATTTAAGTTGCCTCGTAGTTCTAAACGAGTTTCTGAAAATAGAACCTTCTTTCAGCGAATTTTCGACAAACTTGGTTTGTCCCATAATCCTTTGAAATATAAACAAGAGCGCCTTGAACAGCTTGAGTTTGTACGCAATGAAAGTAAGGATCAAAAGCAAAAAAGATTAAACGATGAAAAAACAATGTTGGATTTTTGGCAACATTTTTCTGAACAATTGGTCAGGGATCAAGCGAAGCCATTGTTACCTTCGTTTTATGCCATGGTTAAGAAATTAGAGCCTAAGCAACAACCACCAGTTATCAAGACCCTTAAGAAAATGTTGAAATAATAATATACTCTTTCCAGTTTAAATTTAGGCTTTGTTGCCTATGCTTACTCACCCCAGTCATGCACTAATATGTGCACTCCTGGGGATTCGCTCGCTTGGCGCCTCGCCTAAATTCAAAACTGGTTCGAGTATATTAACCTTCCAGAAATGTAATAAATTACCCTTCTGGAAGGCTATGAGCTTCTTAGCACTGGCACCCAATAAGATTTAGAGAATCAGCAATGTAAAAACTCATGAGTGAAACCGAATGATTTCTTCTTTAACCTTATTGCTAATTATTTTAAAAATTCCAGCCTTGTTATCAATTGGTGATAATACCGTTTTTTGTTGTGGTATTCCCAATAATTTATAGCACAAGTACTCATTGATATGGCAAAATTCATTCATTAGATCATTTGATTGAACAGGATAAGTGGGATTAGATTGGGTTTGCATGAATTGCAATTCTTTGCTAAGGGCCATTAATTTAAAGATAGCATGATCCAATTTGGTTTCTACAATGGGGTTCTGCCAAGCTGCGATTAGAACCTGAGCAACACCGTTTAAGGTGTCTGCAACCATTTTAATTTTGTCAAAATTCTGTATAGCAAATTCTCCGTTTACGCCAGAAAGTATTCCTAAACAATCTAAAGACAGTAAAATTAATTTCATTGCTGATAGCTGAATTTTTGGCTCAACGACTTCATCAAGCAAAAGTAAATTACAACCTCTGCTATGTTTTGCATTCTCTAATATATGTAAAGAATTTAATTCAACAGACCAAGGGAAGGCTTGGGTAAAATCCTTAATGAGTTCTTCGGTTTTAAATAGGGCAAGGGTTGAGCGATATTTAGCGGAAGGGTTAAAATTCATGGTACGGTTAATGCCAATATAGTCAGGATGTTCAGGCTCAGCTTGTGGTACAGGGAATTCTGTTTCTGGTAATAAGGAAACTGCCGTATGCTGAGATTGATCTTCTATTGAACCAAAATTAATAATAGGCTTATCATGATCTCCTTCTAATACTTTGGTGAGTAATTCAGAATAAATTTGTTGATCCCTTGATTTTTTAAACATCTCAATTGATTTTTTATATTGAATTTGAGCTTGATTAATAAGCTCTATAATTTCTTTGAGATTTTGCGATGAAGTAAAGGGAATGTGGGAAATGGCTGATTTAGCAATCTCCTGTTGGTAGCTTTGAATTTTAGTATCGTTATTAAAAGTCAAGAAAAAATTTTCGATGATGTCATTAGGTTCATTATCATGAATCAACTCAGTTATTTTGCCATAATAGGATTTGAGAATGAGATAGAGATCATGTTCATAATTTTTATATGATCTATTTTTTGATTTATCTATATGTTCTATCAAATTAAGGATACTGAGTGATTCTTTAAAATCGCTCAAGACGTTGTCATGGGCAATTCTATCGACAATCGCTTCATATATTTGTTTTTCAGGTTGTTTCCCAGTAAAGTGGAAATCTTCCATTCGTTGGTGCCAATATAAGATCACATCATGCATTTCTTTTAAGGTTTTAAATTTACTGATATTGTAGTCTTTGAAGGAATTAGGTTTTAATTCATTTGAAATTTTTAAAGCAATATTGGCAATTTTTTGCTCATCAATCAATATGTCATCTTTCAAAAGCGGTGCTAACAAAAGATCATTCATAGTTAAGAAATGCATAATTTGATGTATCAAATCATTTTTAACAAGTCCTTCTTTAACGGAATTTTTTTTGTCTTCAAATGCTCTGAGAATGTTACCAATGAATACTCTTTTTTCAAATTCGCCTTCGGTTTTGCGTAAATATTCGTTTTCAATTTGTGCTTGAACGGTGCCAAGGTAGGGTAAGACATCTTGAACAAAAATAGTATGCGTTAAGGTTTGATGCGATGCAATTTTGTTTGCTAAACGTGATTTTCTAAGTGTTTCGCGTTCGTTGTTACCTAGCCCAAGCCGCTTAATGGGGGGAGATTCAAGCACGGTGTTAAATGCAATAGCCGTAGCAATTGCGCCATTATCAATAGCTCTTAAGATAGCTTTTTCAATAAACTCAAGAATATTTTTAATTTCATATAAACTTGATCTTGGTTCAATATGTTCATCATCTGTTTCAATGGTGCAAAGAATCGCTAAAGTAAAAAACTGAACGATAGCATTAAAATATTGATAATAAACTCTGCTATTAAGTGCAATAGGCATTAAGTTGTTTTGCATGAGTGTGGTATCTTGTTTCCAGGCAAGTTCTCGCAATTCACTTAGATCTATCATGGTTAGTCTTTTTGCAAAGCCAGATTTTACGGCATTAAAAAAAGAATTCAATAATTTTTCATTTTCAATCACCATGCTTTTGCCAAGAACAATTTCATGAAGTAATTTTTTAAGTTTAAAAGGCTTTTCATCCATTGGCGTTTCTAATTCTAGAAATGGTTGTTCCGTAGGGTTGTCAAGCCTTTCATCAAGTTTGCTTTTAATTTCCTTAGCAAAGTGTGCAAACAAAGAACCTTGCAATAAATTGCAAAATTTATCAACAGCCGATTTTAAATTTTCAGGTTGTGTACTGATGAGATCACTTAGCGTTGGTGAATCTAATATAAAATTTACTTCAATAATGTATTCTTCCATCTGTTCAACGCTAGTTGTATTCTTGGTAAATTCAATATTAATTGAATTTAATCTTCTGATTAAATGAGATTTTGGTAACCGACCCTTGGTAATGGAATTAATATATTGAGAATATGCGTTTTCTTTAGCATCTCGTTTTTCATCGATTAGGAGGTTTATTTCTTCTGCTAAGCTCATCAGGATTTGGTTCTTATTTATCTCCATAAATTCAAAAAGTAATTCTATTTTTGCAATGAATTGATTTTTTTTGCGTTTGATTGGGATAAAAGTATGTTGCGTGTCAAGTGAAATGAAATGCTTTAAAAAAATCAAGCAACATTCTTTTTGTTCAAACGAATATTTTTGTACATTTTCAATTAATAGATTCATGAGCTTATTAACGTTAAAAATGTCATGAAATGAATAAGTGGCACTTTGTAAGGTATCCACCGAAGCTTGATTAAAATAGTCGCCTCTGGTTAATTTGAATAAAAGAATATTATGCCGCGCATAATCTTTGCTAAATGATTTAAGAATTTGATTGATATTTGATAATGTGGTGGATTTTATATTATTTTTTGTCTTGCGAAAGGCAGTGTTAAGCTGCATTGCTTTGTGAAAAAGTAATTGAGTTTGAATTAAAGTAGCGGTATCGTCTTTTTTGTTAAGTAGCAAAAGTCTATTTTTGCCAAGGGCGTTTAAAAGTTCTTGAAAATTCAATAAGCTTTTTGCTAATTTGTGATCTTGATTTTTTTGTAGATCTTCAATTTTCGAGAAATGAAGGGTTGCTAATAATTCATTTTGCGTATTAACCGTGATTAGCGTTAATAAATAGGTTAAGATATGATGAATAGATTCTGCAATTTCTTGCGCTTGAATCGAAAGAAATTGCAAAACCTTGCTCAGACTGTCAGCTATTTGCTGAATATATTCAATAGTAAAAGGGTTATCTATCGCACGTTGTAATTTGATGGTGAGAAATTGCCCATACTCATTTGGTGAAATTAATACCAAATTTTTTAAATAAAGTAAAATAGCTTGAATAACATCTTGCTCATCGTCACAGTAAACTCCTTGACTAACAACTTTATCAAAAATTGATTCAGCTTTTTTAAAATTAGTATCATGTATTTTACGGGTGATCATGGCTTGCAATTGCATACTTTCAGGAATTTTTATTAACTTTAAGGCTTCTTGCAATGCAAGCAATTTTTGCCGATAATTTGCGATATCGCTGCATAGTTGCTGTATTTTAAGTTCTTCATCTCTTGCTTTATCACAGATTTCTTGAAGGGTTTGGCTTTCAATGAAAGCAGCATTTTCCAAAGCCATTTGTTCAATAACTTCTTGGTGGATCTGTTGTTGTGATTCCAGTTCGTTTCCTTTTAACTTGCTTATTGCTTGATTGAATTTTTGTTTATATTGTTTGGCAAGTAATTCTAAGTCGATTTCTATTGGTTTTTTTGAAATTATCTTATCGAGTCGTTCTTCAAATGGCAGTGGCGTTGTTTTAACATGCTGCGGGCTTTGCTCGAAAGCCTCCAGATCTTTTATGGTCATAGGGACTTTATGTTTTCGTTTACTGAGCGCTCTTGAGATATTGTCATGAATTTTTTGGCTCATGGAGTTAAGGCCCACCTTGTAAATACACGTTGTTTTAAATCATGGCTAATCAACTTTTAGTCATGGTTAAAGACCAAAAAGTTTTAAAATTTTGAAAGTATTGTGAAAAATCAATTAAATCAGGATAGTGTAGGTAATTGCATTAAGCTCAATACCAACAAAATTAACAGTGAAAGTATTGTAAAAAATACGCAGTATGTCATATAAACAACTTGTTTTTAATGCCGGTTTTATGGTCAAATCATAGAAGGGAAATCCTAAAAACCAGCGTAGGTCATTCATGATTAGCAATTCACCGCAACCTGTTCTTGATAAACATAACGAAAAATTAAAAATTCATTGGTGGGAAAAAATTAAAGCCCTGATTCTTGGTCAATGGTTGCAAACTAAAAAACAACCTAATCCAAGTGAAGAGATAATGGATTTTGATACAAAAACACAGCACCGTTTTACAGTTCATGAGTGGATCCAAGCGATTGATGTCCTGGCATTATTAGTACAATCAGTTCGTAAAGGTGTTGAATTTAAAAATGCTAATGAAATTGATTTAGAGTTATTGGGAACAAGTACTTATCTTTTTCATATTGATAGGGTGTTAGCAAAAATTAGAGAAAACTTTCATAATATACGCTTTTCTCAAGAACAATTTGGCGATAGTTTATATTTAACCACTAAGCATGAATTTAAACAAATAAGACAATTAGGAGAACGATGTCATCAAACTGTTTTACAATTAACCATGCTTATTCAAGTTTTGCCATTGAAAAAACTATATTCCGATGAATTTGTGCGACATGTTCATACTTTAGAATTAGATTCAGCAGCTTTATCGAGTGCAATTAGAACGTTAAATCAAAATGCTTATAAAACCCAAGCCATGCTTCAACTTGCGTCCCTTGAGCAAGATCTTTTACAATCTTTATCACAATCTCGTCATTCTTTTCATGGTTCCCAATTCAACGCTCTTCAGCATGGCCCCATGTACTCAAATGAAGGGTATTTGCGAACAAAGCTACAATTAATTACTGATCCGCAAAATTATGCCTTCATGAATGGTATTATTGAGATCCATCAGATGTTAAAAAAGAGTTATGTGGTAGCTCGAAAATCAGCTATCAAAGAAGCCTTAGAAAAAATGAGCCAGCACATTGAAAGTTTAATTCATGTTTTTTCACAAAAAGATCCCATCGAAAATCAAGTATCTTACCATCTTGATCAGCTATTTCACGGTATGGAAAGCTTGCGTTTTTCATCGAACCACGATAGTCGTTGTTCAAAAAACTTATTTGATAAAACTAAAATTGCCTATTTTCAAATGCGAAAACTTTGTCAAAAAAATCCATTTGGCATGGAATATTTAAAGAAATACTCAATTAAACGGTTAAAGCTTCAAAGCCCACCTAAAGGATAAGGATACACGCCGCAACATTTCTCTCACCTGCTAAGACAGTATAAGTGTAACAAGCCGCGCGACTGTCCATAAACTCAAGACCTATTCCTTTTTCAAAAAAGGGCAAAAGCAAGGATTGAGGCGGAATAATTAATTTTGCGCCGGTGCCAAGTAGGACAATATCTATTTTAGACGCTATCAGACTTGCAAAATCTTCGTTGGTGATATCGCTTAGCTTTTGGGCTTTTAAAAATTGCAAACCATTGGGTTGGATAATGACACTGTTATGGTAACAATCTTCATTTATCCAAATACGGCCAGGCTCAAAACGCTTTATTTGATAAGCTGTGGTTGAGTCATCGGATTGTATAATCATTTTTGAGCCATACCCTATGTTTTGGTGGCTATTAACTTTATGATGATAGCAAGAATAGCATAATAAATATATCTAACAAACCAAAAATGAAAAAGACCAGTATCACCCTATGGGTACCAGGGCTTATATCTCCTTACTTAAGTCATATAACAGAACAAGGACCGCTTGCTTGGTTGCTTTCACGCGCAGACAAACAATCGACTTCCAATAGTCTTGAAGACAACATTAAAGCTTACTTCAGTGGTTTAGTAGATGGGATCCCAAGTGGTGCGCTTGGTGCTTTAAGTCAGGGGCTTATTACAATAAACGATCGACAAACTTGGTGTCTTATCCATCCAGTGGAATGTATGGTAACACACCAAGCAGTATTTGTATCAGATGTTGTGTCTTTGCAATCTGCAGCTCATGCACAACTTATCAAGACGCTTTCGTCATTTTTAAATTTAGATAACTTGATTTTGCATGTGATTAACGAGGCTCTGTACTGCCAAGTGCCACATCATACTCAGGTTGTGATGAATGATGTATTTGATGTGCTTCATCAAAACATGGTGCATTATTTGCCATCTGGTCCTTCTCAAGCTTATTGGCTTCGATTAGTAACAGAATGTCAAATGTTGTTGCAATCTTCCATCGTGAATCAAGAACGAATGAAACTTAATTTACCTTTGGTTAATATTTGGTTTTCAGGCATAGGGCGTCTTCCAAATCAATTGCAAACAGCATTTGATAGGATCTATACCAATGAAAGCACTATCCAGGGTTTGAGTCTTTGTGCGGCTCGTTCAGCTGAAGCCCTAGAAACAAAGCCAAGCAAATTATTTTGGCAAAATTGTCAAGATAAGCATGTTTTATTAGCAGATTTTAATTTATATCGAAATTTAAAACGTCAGGATGTTGCAACATGGCTTCAAACTGTAAAACATTATGAATCAAATTGGTTAATGCCTTTAATGATGGCAATTAAAAATAATGATATACAACGCTTAACTTTAAATTTTGGTCAAGGTAATTTATTTAATATCACTAAAAGAAATTTGAAATATTTTTGGCGAAAAATTCGCCCATTAACCTATTTCGAAGCCTAAATTTAAACTAGGAAAAGTACGCGCACGAATCCCCAGGCGTGTAACTTTAGGTTGTACATGACTGGGGTGAGTAAGCGCAAGCAACAAAGCATAAATTTAAACTGGGAAGAGTATAATGGAAATACCGTCTCCTAAAGTAAAGCAAAGAAAAATAGACACAAAACGTGAAAATGCTTACTTGTTACAAGGCGCAACTCCTCTTTTGGCGCGTATTGTTGCCAGCAGGCCGTTCATTGATATTGCCAGTGACAATTTATTTTCTTTCAAATTACAACAATTAGATTCACCCAGTTCATTGGCAGATGTGACAAAAGCAGTGGATAGGCTTATTCTTGCCTTGCAAAACCAAGAAGTTATCGCGCTTGAAACCGATCATGACTGTGATGGTCAAACAAGCCATGCCGTGTTATATACGGTGCTGGTCGATTATTTTGGTCACCCTCCTCATCTTATTCAATCGTTTATTGGTCATCGTTTAAAAGATGGGTATGGCTTGTCAGAAGCGGTTGCTTTGCGAATATTGGCAAAAAATCCGAGACCTTCTTTGGTATTGACAGCCGATAATGGTTCTGGCGACGAACAAAGAATCGCATTACTTAAATCTGAAGGTATTGATGTGATTGTGACAGATCACCATGAAATTCCGATTGAAGGGATCCCAAGAAGTGCTTATGCGGTAATCAACCCCACGCGTGAAGACTGTGCATTTCCCGATAGATATATTGCAGGCTGTATGGTTGCTTGGTTATTCATGGCAGCCACTCGAGCCCGTTTAATTCAGCAGGGCAAGCAGATCCCTTCTTTAGCAGCCTGTTTGGATTTTGTGGCTGTTGGTACAATTGCAGATTGTGTGAGTATTGCCAGAAGTTATAATAATCGCGCAGTCGTTTCTTACGGTATGAAATTGATTCAACAGGGTTTAAGACCTTGTTGGCGTGCTTTATTGCCCTTGCTTTCCACACCGCTTTCTTCCGAGGATTTAGGTTTTAAAATAGGCCCTTTGCTTAACAGCGATGGTCGCTTGGCCAGTGCTTTTGGCTCGGTGAGCTTTCTTTTGGCACAAAGTGATGAGGATGCCAAACATTGGGTGGCTTATTTACAAACCCAGAATATGGAACGAAAAAGCATTCAGGAAAACGTCACACAAATGGCGCTTAAACAAGCTATTAAACAATTTCAAGCAGGTAAGGTGGGGTTAAGCATTTTTCTGGAAGAAGGTCATGCCGGTGTGCATGGCATTTCGGCAAGTCGCATTAAAGATATGTTTGGGCGTCCCGTTATTATTTTTTGCCCTAAAATGGGCGACAGCGAGCGCTTGACTGGCTCAGCGCGATCTATTGAAGGGGTCCATATTCGCGATATACTGCAAGAAATCTATTATCGAGCGCCTCAGGCAATAGAACGTTTTGGCGGACATCAAGGGGCAGCTGGCCTCACTTTGTCACGTCAATACTTACCTTTGTTTGACAAAGTCTTTGAAGAAGTATTAAGTGAGCATGTTTCGGCGGCTTTGATTGGTCCTGTTATTTGGACAGACGGAGAATTACCCATAGCTGACTTAACAATAGAATTTATTGAAAAGTTGGTTGGTCAACTTGAGCCTTTTGGCCGTGAGTTTGAATTCCCAACTTTTGAAACTCAGGGAAAAATTATCTCTATTCATAAAATGGGAGAGGCCAAAACCCATGCCCGTCTGGGTCTTGTAATCGATGATTTATGGCTTGAAGCGGTTTGGTTTAATTGTTGTGGTAAAGATAAGCCAATGAAAGCAGACATAGGGGATACAGTTTGTGTGGTGTTTGCACCAAAATTGCAAACGTTTAGAGGTCAGAGAAAATTAAGTTGCCAGATTATGCACCTTGAGGTGGTTTGAATATCATGGAAATAGCGTTATTACAAGCAAAATTAAAAGATCTTGCTAAGCGGTTAGCTGAGCTTCGGGGGTTTCTTTGACATAGAGACAAAGCGCGAAAGGTTAGAAGAAGTCACCATCATGCTAGAATCGAGTGAAATTTGGCAAGATCCCAGTGCAGCTCAGATTTTAGGCAAAGAACGTGTGCAACTGGAAAAAATAATCACCACGATGGACAAAGCCTCAAGCGGTGTGAGTGAAGCTCAAGAATTGTTGCTGATAGCAAAAGAAGAAGAAGATCTTCAAACCTTTCATGATCTTGAACATGAAGGCGACAAGCTAGAAAAAATTGTGATGGATCTTGAATTTCGCCGCATGTTCAGTCGAGAATTAGATGCGAATGAGGCCTATCTTGATATTCAAGCAGGCTCTGGTGGAACTGAAGCACAAGATTGGGCTGAAATGTTACTGCGGATGTATTTGCGTTGGGGAGAACGCAAAGGCTTTAAAATGACGTTGCAAGAAGCTTCAAGTGGTGAAGTGGCAGGCATTAAAAGTGCGACGATTAAAATAGAGGGGGAATACGCCTATGGATGGTTACGCACTGAAACAGGTGTTCATCGCCTTGTGCGCAAATCTCCGTTCGATTCAGGGAATCGTCGACATACTTCATTTGCGGCAGTGTTTGTTTCTCCCATTGTGGATGATAGTATCGATATCCTGATAAATCCTGCTGATTTACGTACTGACACCTATAGAGCAAGTGGCGCCGGCGGGCAGCATGTTAATCGAACTGATTCTGCTGTTCGAATCACTCATATTCCCTCAGGTATTGTCGTACAATGTCAAAGCGATCGTTCACAACATAAAAATCGTTCAGAGGCCATGAGCCAGCTTAAGGCCAAGTTATATGAAATGGAAATGCGCAAAAGGCAAAACGAGCAAATGATTTTAGAACAAAATAAAGCAGATATCGGCTGGGGAAGCCAAATACGTTCTTACGTCTTGGATGATTCTAGAGTAAAAGACCTAAGAACTGGGGTGGAAACATCTAATACACAAGGCGTACTGGATGGTAATTTATTAGAAATGTTTATGACAGCAAGTTTAATAAGTGGATTATAGTTATGTCACAAGAAACCGAACAAGTCGTTGATGTTAATGAACAAATAAAACAGCGCCGCGAAAAGCTCAATGCTCTTAAAGCGCAAGGCAATGCTTATCCTAATGATTTTAGAAGAGACATTTTAGCAATTTGTGCTCATGCTGAATATGAAAAATGGGATAACGAGCAATTAGAAACCAAGTCAATTTCAGTGAAAATGGCTGGTAGAGTCATGACAAGAAGGCATATGGGCAAGGCAAGCTTTATCCATTTACAAGATATGTCTGGTAAAATGCAAGTTTATGTTAAACAAAGTGAATTACCAGCCGGTGTTTATGAACAATTTACGCATTGGGATTTAGGCGATATTGTTGGGGTTGAAGGCAAGCTTTTTAAAACAAAAACAGGCGAGTTATCTGTGCGGGCTCAACAAATTTTTTTATTAACCAAAGCCTTGCGCCCTTTGCCAGAAAAATATCATGGGCTAAGCTCCCAGGAAACTCGTTATCGTCAACGTTATCTTGATCTTATCACCAATGAAAAAACAAGAACAACTTTTAAAATTCGGGCTAAATTAATTCAAGAAATGCGAGAATTTTTTTGTGCGCACCAATTTATTGAAGTTGAAACACCCATGATGCATCCCATTCCAGGCGGCGCAAGTGCAAGACCTTTTATTACTCATCATAATGCGCTGGATATGACGTTGTATTTGCGTATTGCACCAGAATTATACTTAAAAAGATTGGTTGTCGGTGGTTTTGAGCGGGTTTTTGAAATAAATCGCAATTTTAGAAATGAAGGCTTATCAACGCGTCACAACCCAGAGTTTACCATGGTTGAATTTTATCAAGCCTATGCTGATTATCATGATATGATGGATTTTACCGAAAATTTAATGCGCACTTTAGCCGACAAAGTACTTGGCAGTCAGATTGTTCAATACCAAGGTGAATCTTATGATTTTTCAAAACCTTTTCGAAGGCTATCGGTGGTAGATGCTATTTTAGAATTTAATCCAACCCTCGATTCTCAGCGTATGGACGATAAAAAGTATTTACTAGACTATGCCGTTGGGCTTGGTTTAATGATTAATCCGATGAGTGAAATCGGTAAAATTCAAATTGAGATCTTTGAAAAAACAGTTGAATCTGCACTAAAACAACCAACTTTTATTACCGAATATCCTATCGAAGTTTCACCGCTTGCAAGATGTCATGACAATAATCCTACTATTGCCGATAGATTTGAATTTTTTGTAGGTGGCAGAGAAATTGCCAATGGTTTTTCTGAATTGAATGATCCAGACGATCAAGCTAATCGCTTTAAAAAGCAGGCAGCCCAATTAGCCTTGGGAGATAACGAAGCAATGCATTATGATGCAGACTATATTACTGCCTTAGAGCATGGGCTAGCCCCAACTGCGGGGGAGGGGATAGGGATAGACAGATTGGTCATGTTGTTTACTGATTCACCTTCTATTCGAGATGTCATTTTATTTCCTCAGATGCGCCATGTCGCGGGAGATTAATTATTTGGGTTGATATTTAGTTACCTATACCATAAGATACTGCCTTTCTTATGTTAGGAAAAAAGCTATGAGAACTATTTGTGAGTCAGAAGTAAAACATATACATGGTGCTGCTTTGGCTGATTATCTTGAAAAATGCACGCATAGTGCAAATCTCAATGGATGGATTATAGGACTTCCGTTGGCGCTTATAATGTATAATTCAACCAACAGATTCCAGGGTGGATTAAGTGCAGCCATCCTAGGGAGTGTCGCCTTGCTTGGCGCATTTGGTTTTGCCGTCGCGAGTCTAAGTTACCTCTTCGATGATTACCAGAAGTAAACCTTCAAGCGAATTTAATTGTAAATGATTTGAGTCTTTAAATGATTCATCTAAAATAATCAAGAGCTCTACAGCAGATTTTTGATTTTGTGCAGCTGATATCACCATACCAACAGGCTCGTTGCCCGAAGTCTGAGTGAATATATGATCTCCTGGAGAAGGTTTAACGGATGTTTGAACAAAAGCATGGTACAAATGCTTTTTAATTTTTCCACGATATTGCATTCTAGCGATGATTTCTTGCCCTAAATAACATCCCTTATTAAAGCTAATGGCCTTGAGTTGGGCAAGATTAGCATGATGCGGCAAAACTAACCCAAGTGTGGCAGGCTTAACAGCAGGGATCCCAGTGCGAATATCAAGGAGATCCCAGCCACTTGGTGAAACAGGATAATAGTCAGACACCAGGAGTTTCCATAATTGCTTAATTGTTTCCCAAGTGGCCCAAATTTCATAACGTGGGAAGTTGCCAGGCAAGCGCATTAGTGTACATTGACCAAATTGGGTTTCTAGACTTTGGCAATCATAAGGGGTTTCTAATGATGAAAAACCAAGATGTGACAATATATTTGTAACGCTTGGCCCATAAATTCCTATCCCAGTTAAGTTTGCTAGGATTTCAATCTGAACCTGAGAAAACAGGGCATATTTTTTAAAGTTTTGTTGAGCGATTTCAAGCATATCTTGAGGCAGCACTAATTTATAGGCCTCTTCAAAAATGGTTGTATAAGCCCTAAAAAAGCAAAGCATTCTACCTTGTAAGTTACAATGAGCGCCGAGTAATGCATGGCTTGGGTTAATATCATCGATGTTGCAGGTGATCTGTCCCTGTAGAAAAGCTTTTGCCTCTTTCCCACTGAAATTTAAGCATCCAAGATGAGACAAAGGAACAATGCAATCTCGCCCCTCTAAGGCACTTAACTCCGCTTGAAGAGAGCCAAAATGCGCTAAATGCCCCTCGACAAAAATGCCCCCAAAAGGTGCTAGGAAGTCTTGCCAAGCTGTTAACATAAAGGAGGATCTCTTCTCAAATTGCTAGGGTGGTGATATGTTAGTGTCAGATCTTGTTACTCGCAAGATCTAGTTCCCATATTGTTTTGTTAAATAGCTGACAATCTATGTTAGAAAAAGTAAATGATATTTTGCATTTTTGGTTTGGTACTGATAAGGAACATCCCTTAAGTCATAAAGCAGTGTGGTTTAAAGCCGATCCGCTTTTTGATGAAGAAATTAAAGATAGATTTGTATCGTTGCATCATTTAGCGACGCAGGGGAAATTAAATAATTGGTTAGATCAGCCGCAAAGTTGTCTTGCTTATATTATCTTACTCGATCAATTTTCTAGAAATATTTATCGTGGTACGCCCTTAGCTTTTTCACAGGATCTGCTAGCATTAAATGCCTGCCAGCATGGGCGCGAGCATAAACTGGATAAAGAGCTAAATCTTGTGCAGCGGCTTTTTTTCTATTTGCCATTAGAGCATGCAGAAGACATTAACTCACAAAAACTTTGTTTAATGTTGATGAAACAATTAGTTCAAGAAGCAAAGTTAAATCATCCTGAATTAATACAGGAGATGGAGCAAGGGTTTGACTATGCACAGCGTCATTATGATATCATTTTTAATTTTGGCCGTTTCCCACATCGAAATGCCATTCTAGAACGTGAAAGTACACAAGATGAACTTTTGTTTTTAAACATGCCAAATAATAATTTTTAATATGCAGGAAAAGTCTCACTTTGAAAAAGTGCGTTGGGCTTGTCGACGCGGTATGTTAGAACTTGATATATTTCTTTTACCCTTTGTTGAGCATTGCTATAGTATGCTGAATCAAAATCACCAAGTGGCCTTTAATTTGCTGCTATCAGCAACCGATCCTGAATTGCTTGCCTGGTTAATGGCGCACACAATTCCAGAAGATAAGGATATGAAAGAAATTGTTGAAAAGATCCGCGCCTATCGTTTGCATCAAAATCGCCCGCCATTCTTCTAAATTTTTAACAGTATTAACCATTTTAATTTATAGCGTTGCATTGCTCAGTGTTTTGGTAATGTATGAGGACTTTGCGCTTACCTTAATACTGATACCATTGCTGATATACCAGGCTTATCATCACATCTCTCAAAATTGTATACTTATTTCACCGCATGCTATCGTGTTGTGTGAGCTTAAAAATAATCAATGGTTTTTTTACACACGTGCAGGTAAATGTATTATTGCAAATAGAGGAACTGCGCTCTTTCGCTCGCGCACCATTATTATTTTAACTTATTTAGAATTACCTCTAATGCGTCAAAAAACGCTATTATTAACATATGATGCTGTATCTTTGGTCTCATTTGCATCCATTCTTTCCAGTCTTTGGAGCTTTGATAATACTCAGCTCTAGGATCTGATGGGAAGGTCGATGTAGTATTTGATAATAATAGGGCGTTAGTAAGAGGGTTCATGCGACATAGGGTAAAATCAGCCTCTCAATATACTGTTGATTATGAACTTATTCAACAAGTACGTCGTGGTGATAAGCAAGCCTTTGATGTATTGGTGCAAAAATATCAATTCAAAATTTTAAAATTAGTCAACCGTTATGTTAACGATCCTTCTGAAGCGATGGATGTAGCGCAAGAATCTTTTATTAAAGCTTATCGTGCATTAGATAAATTTAGAGGCGACAGCGCATTTTATACGTGGCTATATCGTATCGCTATTAATACAGCTAAAAACCATATTGTTTCACAAAGCAGACGCATCATTGAAGCAGACGTTGAAGTGGTTGATTTGGAGCAAACCTTAAATAAAGGGAACTTAAAAGACTATTCTGCGCCTGAAAAAATTATATTAGATGTTGAGATTGAAAATGCCGTAAATGAAGTCATACAACATCTACCAAAAGAATTACGCACGGCGATTACTTTAAGGGAATTAGAAGGGTTAAGTTATGAAGAAATCGCAGGCATCATGGCTTGCCCTGTTGGCACAGTTCGTTCTCGTATATTTCGCGCAAGAGAAGCAATAGAGCGTAGGATAAGGCCATTGCTTAATGAGGGACAAAACTAGGAGCTTAGGAAATGAAAATAGATGGAAAGACAAAACAGTTAATTTTGAAAAATAAATTATCTGCTTTAATGGATGGCGAATTAGATAAAAACGAACAAAGTACCTTGTTGGCAGAATTAAAAACAAACCCTCAATTACAAGAAACATGGCAACGTTATCATCTGATTAGCAATATATTGCAACGAAACAACAATTCCAATCCCGTGTTTAATTTAGGCCTTCATACTAAAGTTCAAGCCGCTATCATCAATGAGGCTTTGATTGGCTGGGGAGCAGAATTTAATACACCGATTGTGATGAATACAACGCAACTTAAAGATATCGTCTTGGGCGAGAAAAGTTCTACGAAATAGTATCTTATCTTTCATTCTCCGGCCTTTATCAGCGAACGCTTTACTCTGCCATATTTTTAGTCAGAGTTGTTTTTTAATAGAAGCCATTATGATTTTAAATTCCAAGACACCGCATTGACCAAAAAGCATAATGAAAGCAGAGATAGCAAAAATTCAATTATTTTGAATGGAATTAAAGCAGTTGCCGGGATGACGACTCCTTGGGGTTTTAAAAAGTGTATTTGCATAGATGAATAAATTGTACTTTGGTACTAGTACCCTGAAAATTTGAAAGCTTTTGTTAGTTAGTTACCAATGGTATAATGGGACATTGATTCTTGATTGGGTTTAATGCCGGTGAAGAGGAAAAGCCTATGAGGATCCTGTCTGTAAATCACGTTATTTTGCAAGTAATGGCCTTTCTTTTGTTCGGTTTATTAACAACCAGCACGATAGCAAGTTCTACGCAGAACTCAGCTACGCAGAACTCAGCTACGCAGAACTCAGCTACGCAGAACTCAGCTACGCAGAACGCAGCTACGCAGAACACCCTGCCAAATTTTAATCTTATCGTCGATAGAGCTGGAAAATCAGTTGTGAATATCACCACATTTGATAAAGATGCCAAAAAATTAGTGCCAGACGATGTTAGAGGTGATTTAGAAGGCACCCCTTTAATGGAAGTCTTAAAGCAAATGTTTGGTGATAAATTAGAAGAGAATTTATCTGGCAAAGGCAAGGGGTTGGGCTCGGGAACAATTATTTCACCAGATGGTTATATTGTAACCAATTATCATGTTATCGATGGGGCAGATGAAATTTATGTAAGATTGCAAGACAGAAGGGAATTTACAGCCAAAGTCATGGGAAAAGATACTGGCACTGATTTAGTTTTGCTTAAGATTGATGCCAATAATTTGCCTTATCTCAAATATGCCGATAGCAATTTAGTCCGAGTCGGTGAATGGGTTTTAGCGATTGGCTCTCCTTATGGTTTTGAAAATACCCTAACCGTCGGTGTGGTCAGTGCAACGGGTCGTAGTTTGGGCGCCGAACGTTATGTGCCTTTTATACAAACTGATGCCGCAATTAATCCTGGCAATAGCGGCGGGCCCTTACTTAATATTCAGGGTGAAATGATAGGAATTAATTCTCAGATTATTACCGAAACAGGTGGGTTTGCAGGACTTTCTTTTGCAGTGCCTTCGAATGTGGTACAGGCGGTGGTAATGCAATTGCAAAAAACGGGCACAGTTTCAAGAGGTTGGTTAGGATTAGCTTTTCAAGATCTTAATAAAGATTTAGCCGAATCTTTTGGTTTGCAAAATACTAAAGGCGCTTTGATTTCTAAAGTGATGCCAAATAGCCCTGCTGCTAAGGCAGGTATGCATGAGGGAGATATTATCACCCAGTTCAATGGCAAAGAGGTTGAAAAGTCTACTGATTTACCACCGATGGTGGGTTTGCTTCCCTTGAACACGATTGTCCCTATTAAAGTTTTTCGTGATGCAAAGGCAATTGATTTGTCATTAGTGCTTAGTAAACACGACGATGAAGACGAGAGCGCACTCAGAAAAGAATTTATCTTAAGCCGAGCTGATAAGTTACATCAAGAGATTGCTGTGAGAGATTTAGAAGAATTTGAACTTGATGATGGTGTTAATAAAAATGGCGTTGTGGTCATGACTGTTCATGGCAAAACTTGGGGAGATTCCGGTGTTAGACGTGGCGACATTATTACGATGCTTAATGGTAAGCTTATCAAATCAGCCAAAGATTTTTACACTTATATACATGATGCTGGTAATAAGAAGACAATGGTCGTACTGGTATCAAGACCTGGGGATGTACAACGGTTTTTTGCAGTCAGACCAGAATAAACTTCAATAAAGTCAGAATACCATCCTCATTGGTCAGTCATTTTTCTTATGGGGGTGGCTGATTCCCAACTGCTCGCGTAAAATAGACTACCGTAAAACAACTTTAATTTGTTAGAAAATTAACTAATATGATGGATCACATCCGTAATTTTTCTATTATCGCGCATATTGATCATGGTAAGTCGACCCTTTCAGATCGTTTAATACATTTTTGTGGCGGTTTAACTGACAGAGAAATGTCAGAACAAGTGCTTGATTCAATGGATATTGAACGTGAGCGGGGTATAACGATTAAGGCGCAAAGCGTTACCTTAAAATATGTTGCCAACAATAACCAAACTTACCAATTAAACTTTATCGATACACCAGGACATGTCGATTTTTCCTACGAAGTCTCTCGATCGCTTGCAGCTTGTGAAGGCGCTTTGCTTGTGGTTGATGCCGCTCAGGGTGTTGAGGCACAAACCGTTGCTAACTGTTATACCGCGATTGAACAAGGAGTGGAAGTTATCCCGGTATTAAACAAAATTGATTTGCCCCAAGCGGAACCTGAAAGAATCATTCATGAAATTGAAGAAATTATAGGCATTGAAGCTCATCAAGCGCTTAAGGTGAGTGCTAAGGCTGGCATTGGTATTCATGAACTCTTGGAAGAAATTGTGGCCAAAGTGCCCGCACCCAAGGGTGAAGTGGTAGGGCCATTACAAGCGCTGATTATTGACTCTTGGTTTGACAGTTACCTTGGTGTTGTTTCTTTAGTGCGTATTAAAAATGGTGAACTCAGAAAGGGTGATAGAATTCGTATCATGTCGAGTAACCGCGAATTTAATGTCGATCAGCTTGGTATTTTTACGCCTAAAAAATCATACCAAGATAGCTTAAAAACCGGTGAAGTGGGTTTTATGATAGCGGGTATCAAAGCCATTGATGGTGCACCAGTAGGAGACACCATTACACACGTCAAAAACCCGGCCATTCACCCCTTGCCTGGCTTTGTTAAAGTACAACCTAAAGTTTTTGCAGGTCTTTTTCCTGTGAATTCAGAAGATTTTGAAGATTTTCGTGAAGCATTAGCCAAGTTAAATTTAAACGATGCTTCGCTTTTTTATGAGCCGGAATCATCTCAAGCGCTGGGCTTTGGATTTCGCTGTGGGTTTTTAGGTATGTTGCACATGGAAATTGTGCAGGAACGATTGGAGCGCGAATATAATCTTGATTTAATCACCACCGCACCTACGGTGGTTTATGAAATTGTGACCAAAGCAGGCGATATTATTCGAGTTGATAATCCTGCAAAACTGCCCGATCCTAGCAGCATTCAAGAAACCAGAGAACCAATTGTAGAAGCCCATATTTTGGTTCCTCAGGAATATTTGGGCAACGTTATCACTTTATGTATTGAAAAGCGTGGTGTACAAACCAAACTACAGTATTTAGGCTCACAAGTGTCTATCGCTTATGAGATCCCAATGAATGAAGTGGTGCTTGATTTTTTTGATAAATTAAAATCAGTGAGTCGTGGCTTTGCTTCCTTAGATTATCATTTTAAACGCTTTCAATTTGCCGAATTAGTTAAAATGGAGATTTTGATTAATTCAGATGCAGTCGATGCGCTTGCGTTAATCGTTCATCGAGATAAAGCTTATGCGCGTGGTCGAGACATTACTAATAAAATGAAAGAGCTAATCCCAAGGCAGATGTTTGATGTGGCTATTCAAGCTGCAATAGGTGGGCAGGTCATTGCAAGAACAACGGTAAAAGCGCTACGTAAAAATGTGACTGCCAAATGTTATGGAGGAGATGTTTCGCGCAAAAGAAAACTCTTGGAAAAGCAAAAACGCGGTAAAAAACGCATGAAACAAGTGGGACAAGTGGAAATCCCGCAAGAAGCCTTTTTGGCGATATTACAAGTGGATAAGGAAAAGAAATAATGCCGGTCTATACCGATTTTTCATCACTCCTTGCAGGAGCCACCATTGTGAGTGGCTTGATATGGGGTATTGATTCATTGTTGTTTAAACCAAAAAGAGTAAAAGCAGCTTTGCCTAATCAAGAAGTCAAAGAGCCAAAGCTGGTTGAATATGCGCGTTCTTTTTTCCCTATTTTATTAATTGTTTGCGTATTGCGTTCCTTTGTCGCAGAGCCCTTTCGTATTCCATCGGGATCGATGAAACCGACATTGTTAGAGGGGGATTTTATCTTAGTTAATAAATTCGATTATGGTATTCGTCTGCCAGTGATTGGTAAGAAAATTATTAAGATAGATGAGCCTAAACGAGGCGATATTCTAGTCTTTCGGTTCCCTAAAGATCCGTCTATCGACTTTATTAAACGTGTTATTGCTGTTCCTGGTGATACAATTAGTTATGTTGACAAAACGGTATATTTAAACGGCGAACCGCTTAAAATGGAATCGATGGGCTCAGTTTATGACACCGATATTGATGGCCATACTTATAAAATGAAACAATTTAAAGAGCAACTCAAAGGCAGACCACATGCGGTTTTTGTCAATGAGATTGAAAGTGCTTCGATGGCACAAATTACAGTTCCAGAAGGGATGTATTTTGTGATGGGTGATAATAGAGATAATAGTGAAGATAGCCGTCGCTGGGGTTTTGTGCCTGAATCATTAATTTTAGGCAAAGCTTTCTTTATTTGGATGAGCTGGGATAGTACTTCCAAAGATATTCGTTGGCATCGTATTGGTAAAGTCATAAAGGATTAAGAAAATGATGAAAATTCATTCTATGCGAGGATTTAGCATTCTTAGTTTAATAATCATTGCGCTTTTAGTGATCATATGCACGATTATAACCATTCGATTAGTGCCACCTTATATGCATTATTTTGCTGTGAAGGATGCGATGGAACAGATGGCAGCTGATCCCAATGTTGCGCAAATGAGCCCCCTTAAACTAAAAGATACTTTTTCAAGAAAACTGGAAGTTAACTATATAACAAGCGTATCACCAGAGGCGCTCGTAATCGAAAAACAAAATAACAAGCCAGAAGCTTTAACTATCAAATACGAAGAAAGGGTTCACTTGATTGCCAATATCGATGCAGTTTTAACGTTTGAAAATGAGGTAAAGTTTAGTGAAAAAACTAAACCTTAACTTGTTGGAGAAACGTCTTGGCTATGATTTTAAAGATAAAAACCTCCTTACTCAGGCGCTGACGCACAAAAGCGCCAACCATCAACATAATGAAAGATTAGAGTTTTTAGGGGATGCGATTTTAAATTTTATTATTGCTGATTTACTTTATTTGCAATTTATCAGCGCAACTGAAGGGGAATTAACGCGAGCAAGAGCAAGTTTGGTTAATAAATCGGCCTTGCATGAAATCGCCCTATCACTTGAATTAAGTGATCATTTACATCTTGGGATAGGAGAGCAGCGTAGTGGTGGTTTTAGAAGAGAATCGATTTTGGCAGATACGGTAGAGGCTATTTTGGGAGCAATGTATTTAGATAGTGACTTTGAGCATTGTCGTAACGTGATTGTGCATTTGTTTCATCCAAGATTGACCATTTTAAAACCCAAAGAACAAATCAAAGATCCCAAAACACGATTACAAGAATGGTTGCAAGCGCACCATAAACCGCTTCCAAAGTATCATATTATTTCCATCATTGGTGAACCCCATGCACAAACGTTTACGATAAGCTGTGAAATTGAAGGTTGTTTACAAGTTGTTCAAGGAATAGGAGCAAGTCGTCGTATAGCCGAGCAGGAAGCGGCGAGAAAAATGTTGGAGTTGATTCATGAAAACAAGTGATGCACTTGATATTCAACCAGAGGTGCCCACTTTCTGTGGGTTTGTCGCTATTATAGGTCGCCCAAATGTGGGTAAATCTTCTTTGCTGAATGTGATTTTAAAAAAGAAGATAAGCATTACTTCGTTTAAACCACAAACAACACGTCATCAAATTTTGGGCATCAAAACCAATGACAATGTGCAAACGGTGTATGTCGATACACCTGGGATCCATTTACATGTCAAAAAAGCCTTGAATCGGCAGATGAACAAGGTGGCCGAACAAGCACTGATTGATGTCGATGCCGTTGTTTTCGTGGTTGAAGCCTTGCAATGGACACAAGAAGATGCGTTTATTTGCAAAAAGCTGCAACAAATAACAAGCCCAGTCATTATTGCACTCAATAAAATTGATTTAGTCAAAGAAAAAGAACAGTTGCTTGCTTTTATGGGGAAGCTTGCCAAGGAATTGCCAAGTGCACAAGTCGTGCCTATTTCCGTCAGAAAAAGAATTCAAGTGGCGGAACTTGAGAAAATCTGTTTGAGCCATTTGCCGCAAAGCGTTTTTTACTTTCCTGAAGATCAAAGCATGAATCATAGCGAACAATTTTATGCAGCTGAAATTGTGCGCGAAAAAATAATGCGGCTGCTTGCTAAGGAAATTCCATATGCGTGCTCTGTGCAAATTGAAACATTAACACATGAAGATAATATCGTTCATGTCAATGCTTTAATTTGGGTTGAGCGTGAAGGGCAAAAACGGGTGGTGATTGGTGAAAAGGGCACAAAATTAAAAGCCATAGGCATCAGTGCGCGCGAAGATCTTGAGCGTTTCTATGGCAAAAAAGTGTGTTTAAAGTTATGGGTGAAGGTAAAAGAGGGTTGGTCTGATAATCTGCAAGTGTTACAGAGCATGTATGCATGAAAGTTGAGTTAACGGACGCTTATGTATTGCACAGTCGACCGTTTAAAGACTCAAGTGCCATTCTTGATTGTTTTAGTAAAGAGCATGGCATTGTTGCTTTAATTGCAAAAGGTGCAAAGCGTCCCCGTTCAAAGCTACAAGGGCTTATTCACCCCTTTAAATTATTGCAAGTAGGGTGGCAAGGGAATAATGAGCTCAAAACCCTTACTCGTATTGAAGCGGAAGTGATTCATCCTAAATTAACGGGACAAAAGATTTTGCTAGGGTTGTATTTAAATGAGTTGCTGATTAAATTGCTTCAACGTCATGATCCTTATCCACAATTATTTGTAGAGTATGGCAAAACCTTAGAAGCGCTTTCCTTGTTACAAGATGCGTCTGAGCAACAACTGTGCTTACGTCAATTTGAATTAACGCTCTTAGTTGCTTTGGGGTATGGGCTAAATTTGTCTTGCGATGCCAAAACAGGTGCTATGATTTCGCCAGAATTGTTATATAGCTATGATGCAAACGTCGGTATTTTTGAAGCCGCCAATGGCATGTCCATTTCAACGCAATTTGTGGTATCGGGGGCGAGTATTTTAGCCTTGCTGGCAGGGCGCTGTGATAATGAAAATCAATTACGGGAAGCCAAAAAATTAATGCGTTATGTGTTGGCACATTACTTAGGTAATAAGCCCATTCAAAGTCGTCAATTATTTGTATATGCCAAGGTTTAAAATGAATTTAATGGGAATAGGCACTGATTTGGTTGATTGTCGGCGAATTGATAAATTAATGACAAAGTATGGCATGCGTTTTGTCCAACGCATATTAACCAAGGAAGAGATAAAAAATTTTCAAAATTCAACCAACCCTTGCGCGTATCTTGCAAAACGTTTCGCCGCTAAAGAAGCGGTTGCCAAAGCGTTAGGAACAGGCATTGGCGCAAAGCTTGCTTTTAACGAAATAGGGATCCTCAATTTACCTTCTGGCAAACCAACAGTCCAATTTATAGGTAATTCCAAACAATACGTTCAGACACAATATATTAAAGAAGTATTTGTTAGTCTAAGCGATGAAAAAAATATGGCAATGGCGTTTGTTGTTGTTACAAGGTAAATTCAAGTTTTAGAATGGGGGAAACTTCTTTTTTGCTTTTTTAAAGGCAAATGCTTTAGCTTGCTCACGTGCCTCACCTTTTAAAGGTGCTAATTTTTTGAAGGTTGCAATTTCAAATTGCTTAAATTGAATAAGCTCAGGCGAAATCTCAGCTTCAGTGCGAAAAATGTTGCGCTCCATGTTCCTTAATGGCCTGACAAATGCCAAAACAGTGTTCGTTGAAAATTTTTTGGTTAAATGATGCAGCAAGTTATCACAAATACGCATGTCTTCGAAAAAAATTGCTTTTTCACTTAGACCATGGCGAGTAAAAGCTATTTTAATTATAGATCTACAATGATAAAGCCAAAATAAGGTGGTTGTGATACCTAAGCTTGCTATCATGGAAAATGCAAAACCACCACTCAAGGCAAAAATAGAAGTCGTTAAAGCAATATTTATAAAAACGGCAGCAAGCATCGCTAACTTAATTTTTTGAAAATGAGCTTGAGATGATTTTTGATTCTTGATTGTCTTATTAAACCATTGAACGTCAAATTTAGTTCTTATTTCGTTGGGGAGGTTAATTAGATAATTGCCAGAGCAAGATAAAGACCTAAGTGGACAGTTGCCTAAGGATTTCGGCAAAGTCTGAAGTTGATTATCAGCACAAAATATACTTTCCAGTGCCGTGCAATTACCTAGCGATTCAGGCAGTGTTCGCAGCTCGTTCTCGCTGCAAAAGAGATGGCTTAGTGCTTGGCAACGACCAAGAGACTCGGGTAAAAATTGCAATTGATTGCGGCCGCAATATAATTTTTGCAAGGCTTGGCAATCACCAAGGGACTCAGGTAGGGATCGTAGTCGGTTATTACCAATAGCGAGTAAGGTTAGTGTCTTGCTGTTACCAAGAGAGCGCGGTAAGCTTTGCAGTGCATTCGTGCTACAAGCTAAAGTTTTGAGCGCTGGCAAGTTACCTAAAAATTCAGGTAATGATTGCAAATAATTGAAATCAAGTCCCAAATCTTGCAGCGACTGGCATTTAGTAAGGAATTCGGGTAGAACTTGAAATTGATTTTTGCTTAACCCTAGGGTATGGAGTTTTTGACAGTTGCTAAGGGAGTTAGGCAAAGTTTGCAGAGAGTTTTGTTGGCACCATAATCTTTCCAGTGCTTGGCACAAACCCAAAGATTCAGGCAAGGTCTGAATTTGATTATTAAAACAAAGTAGATCTTTTAAGCTTTTGCATCGACCAATCTCTTCAGGGAGGGTTTGCAGCAGGTTATTGTATAGGTGCATGGTCTCTAGGTTTTTCAAATACGTTTGATATTCCGGGAGCTTAAATAAACTTTCTGGAATTCTTGTAATTCCTAAATTACTAAGATTAAGTTGAGTGTTGTTTAAGTTAACACGAGTTTTGATTAGGGCTATATTTAATCTATCCAGCGTTTCATGGATCTCTTCTATCAAACCTAACTGAATTTTGTTTTTTTCAATATTATTATGTAATGACCTAAGTTTATTTATTTCAATTTGGATTTGCTGAGTTTCAATATAATCAAGGTCAACATTTAAAAAAAAGGCTGTCTCTTTTGTTTGTCTTTTGACAATACGGTTAAATTCACGAATAAAATGTTCATAGCACCAAGAGGTGTTTACATCATTAGGCGCAAGTACACACACTTTATTATCAATGGCTTTTAAGCGATTTAAAAAAGGCATCATTATTTGGTTGGATGTGGCAGCGATATTAAATGCTTTGCAAGTGCTGCGCAGGGCGAAAGCTTCTTCTTGAGAGAGAAAGCTAAAGATGGGCTGAATAATGTCCTGATTTGAATTTAACATTTCTATTTACTTGGTTCTTTTAAGAGTAGTGAGTAGATTAACATATAATAAGTTGCAGCAAAAGCCTCGTAATTATTATTTTTAATTAGTAACTAGGGTGTATTTATTTAGTTAAATTTCTTTTAATCTGTGTATCATGAAATACCACGCTTAATTAATTTACCTCCCCCTATATAAAATGAACCAACCATCATCAGATATTCTCGAACAGCTCTTAATCTCTAATTTACTTCCTAGCTATAGATATTTATTATGCCCACTACGTGATGTCGTTAAATCAGCCTAACCAATCATTTATTTTTCATATAAGGGGTATCTAATGAAACGCGAGGCAGCCGATTTGTTTAATCAAAATCAAAAAGCAGATATTAATTCAGAACATCAGATGGCTTCACTGCCCAGGGATATTTTAGCGCAAATCTTCTCTTATCTCACAGCCGAAGAAATCATTAATTTCAAACGAATTTGCGCAAGCTTTAATTCATTCATTGATAGCAGTCTAAGTGTTGATGCTTTATTGCAGCCACTTCTTAATCGTTTAAAAGCAATTGACTCAACCGTATCTTCAATTTCACCTCCAGGCTTAGAGCAAACACCGTGGCGCTTACCATTATTTAAAAAACTCTTTGTTAAAATTGCTAACGAACAATGGGATACTATCAATAACTACAAAAAACGAATCTCACTAGAGAAAATTCAATTAGATCAAGCAGTAGTAAATACATTAAACTCTTTCAATGGACCTTCGGCTCAACTCAAGGAGCTCGAATCTAGAGCTAAATTCTTAACGCAAGAACTGTCTCTTTCTATTACCTTGCTAGTACTTCGCGACTGTCAGCCTTTGCAGCCACTAGTATGGGACAACGATTATCCAGTCTTATCCGATTTATTAACACCTGGATTTAACAATAAGATTTCTTCTTCCATCTCAGGCCCCATTCCGACGGATGCTGAATCCAAGAAAAAAGATGAGTCGAAAAAAGATAAAGGGCCTAAAATGTAAGATTACTCCTCTAAAGAATCCTGGTAGGCTACTCGTTTGCCAGGGTCTTTAGTATGGCCGCGGTACGGGCGGGGTGTAATGTAATGCCGTAGCTAAGCAAGGACTCTTTTTAGTTCAGCAAAGGCATGCTCTTTCGCTTGAT
>JAFECR010000018.1:0-48649 GCA_018242045.1 Pseudomonadota bacterium
TCATTATTTTCCCCTTAAAAGTTAAAATTTGTCTTATGCCAGTAATTTTGTTAGGTGTCAACAAAAGCTCATTTTTATATCATGTACATACATAAGTGATGCTACACGCCGTAAGTACGGCAAGCAAGATTGTAGCAATTTAATGAAATTTATGATAATCTTACTGGTAAGAATGATTAATGAGGTCAAGCTATGGACTCAAAAAATGTCTTTACTACTAAAATGTCTTCCAAAGGGCAAATTGTTATTCCTGAAACTATAAGGAATTCGTTAGGTCTTCAACCAGGAACGCAATTTGTCGTTGTTGGCAGGGGTGATACAGTTATCTTAAAGTTGATTGAAGAGCCCCCTATGGAAGACTTTGCGGAACTTATTTCTGAAGCTAGAAAATCAGCTAAACATGCGCGGATAAAGAAAACTGATCTGAAAAGAGCTATTGAAGAGGCTAGAAACAAGAAGTAAAAATGAAAGTAGTTTTAGATACGAATGTCTTGATGTCAGCTATTTTTTGGAAGGGCTTGCCAGGAAAGATTTTAGAGTTTTGGTCTAGTAATTTGTTTACCCTCGTTATAACTGAAGAAATATTTGCTGAATTTAAAGAGGTTGCAGGGATTTTACAAAAAAGATACAAGGTTGCTAATGTTGAGCCGATATTAAATTTAATTGCTATTAATGCTCATTTTATTCATCCCTTAGTCGTAAATTATCCAAAGTGTACAGATCCTGATGATGATAAATTTATAGCGGCTGCTGTAAGTTCAAAAGCAAAGTATATTGTAACGGGCGATAAAGCTTTGTTAAAAGTAGCAGTGTATGAAGGTGGAAAAATAGTAACACCTAAAGAATTTGTTATTATATTTTGATACTGTTTTGAAAGTTAGAGAAGTTCACGGTAATCATAATACATACATTAGTGGCTATGCAGAACGATGTTATAGAACTATTAAATACAACTCAAGTTTTAGCTGAGAAAATAAAGAGGCTTGATTCAAACAAATAGCAAGAATTAACATTTCCTTTGATCATGTAATGGCCAATTTGATTGATGACGGCAACATCGGATTCTAAGCATCGAATGATAGCATCATGGATCAGGGGGATGTCCTGCTATTCTTTCGCTTCATGGATCAGGGGGATGTCCTGCTATTCTTTCGCTCATGAACTGGAAAGCTTGAAAAAACTAATGATTAACCCAAAATATCTGGGGCTAATACAGCAAAAAGGTCAGAACGTTGGAAACTGTGGATACACCAATTTGAAACGTGCAGTATTTGCCGTTTTGTACGATTTAAAAGAAAACAATAGTTCTTTTAGTGAAATTAATCTGAATAAGCTTTATCAAAGTTTTGCCTGGTTCGATCGATTAAACAACATTGATTATCATGTTGCTAAATATAGCCAGTCAATAAGCACTAACAAATGGAAGCCGATATTACGTTATCTTCAAATTAAACCTGGTAATATTTTTCAAGGTATAAGATGGCTATATTACGCAAAATACCTTCTTCATAAATTATTAGCACTTCCTATTCAACTGTCCCCTGGAGAAATCATTAAGAAAACTAATCTTTCCTTAGCGACAGAGGAAAATAACGAAATAATGTCTATAACAAATTCTGAAAATTATCTGTTAGGCGGCGATTGTAAATCAGAGGAACAAAATAGGATTTTTCAAGATTATAAAGAGAGTATTAAAAATAAAAACACAGAAATAAATAAAATTAACGCTAGAATGATTGAGAAATTATTATTTTCAATGACCGCACATCAATCATCCTTTGCTGCGTTATTGCCTGAAGAAATTGAGTCATTTATTGATATTTTGCTTGCTAATTACCCAGCAAAACTGACCCCTGACTTTGAAGTTAAATATCTTTTAAACAAAAATGCTTTACTCCCTCAAGCTGAAATAAAAGATAGCAAAGCGAGTGTGCTAGGCACTAAAATGCAAAAGGGTGATGTTGTGTAAGTGATTTTTCTGGTCGCATGATACTCTTTGAAATTAGGAGTTTCGTAATTATTGTGGCCCAGAGCGCAGCGAAGGGGAAGCGATCCAGTATTCGTGAAGCAGGCAAAATTCACCCCACTGATGATGAACACCAGTACCTTCATTTAGAAAAATAGTACAGATGTTCTAGGCCAAAGCTATTATTACCTTGGGGTGGGATGGGTGGATTTCAGAGTATTCTTTTCCTCGTTCCCAGATACGAAGTCACCTGAATTGGGGGCTGTCCCTCTATTCCAAGAAGGTAAATACCTTGAGAGCGTGTTGAATGCCCAGGTTATATTATTCGTGATAATGCCAAGGGTAGTCATAGTCATAGCGGAGTCGTTAGGTCTAGGCGCATGATTTAATGGTGCAGAGTTAATTAGAGTTTGGATGCTACTATTATCTTGCTGAGAAGATGCATTCATTTTTTGCTCATAGACTGCCAACTCGTTTAACATAAGGGTAGTTATATGTTGGGGGTTGTCAAAGTAAAAATTATCTGGTTTTTCAGTTCTTTCCTTAAGATCTGATATAGCCTGTTTTATTTGCGTCACAAAAGAAGAGCTCATTGTTCCCTTGCTAATTATCTTATTAATAATGTATTTAATGATGGTATCTCGTTGAACGCTGCGGTTTGGTAAAGTTCCTCCCGCACTAATTAGGGTATCTGTTATTTTGCTATTTTCTTTATAAGAAATACCCAACTGATTTAGGCAAGGCTTTAGAGCGTTTAGTTTCTCTGATTCTATATTATTGAATTCAGTGTTTATATTTAAAAATTTAGATTCAATATTCCACCAAGGACCGGTGTTGCCAGTATAGCCTTCAGCGTGAACGCTAAATGCCATAAAAATAATTTTTAGAGCCAAAGGCAAGTCTGATATCTTTTCTAAGATAGGATCAATAGAAGATGAAATTAGCTTTTCTATAATTTCTTTTTGCGCCACACTAATGTTATCGGTTAATAATTTTTTACAGTTTTGCTGACGCTCTACTTCTATAATTTTTTCTTCCATGTTTGAGCGATCTGCAGCGGATATCGCTTGCTTTTGCATTAGGTGGTCAACAACTTGTCGACATTTATTAATATCTCCTATCCTTATTGTATAAGTAATTGGGGTTGATTTACTCTCTTTAATTGAATGTTCAATGTCGCTACCATTAAACAATAGTGATGCAAGTTCGGTAACAAATATTTTATTAGAATTATTCCTTGGATTTAAACGATCAAAAGCAGCATTTAGAAGAATACAGCCTGGTTCTTTATCGTATTCATCAGTAATGAACAAAGCACTATATAGATTTGTTTTGTTTTGAAAGTTGTATATAAGCATAACTTTACCCTTGTACAAAAAAGTAAAGCATTTTATTAGTCTTTTCACAGAAGAACAACACTCAACAGAAGGGACGGGGTCAAGTATTCCCCTGACCGAAGTTTTGATTTAATTGGTCGGGGTGACAGGATTTGAACCTGCGACCCCTGCGTCCCGAACGCAGTGCTCTACCAGGCTGAGCTACACCCCGAATATACTCTTCCCAGTTTAAATTTAGGCTTTGTTGCCTGTGCTTACTCGCCCCAGTCATGTACCAAAGCGTACACTCCTGGGATTCGTACGCTTGGCGCCTCGCCTAAATTCAAACTGGTGCGAGTATATATTTTAAAAGATTGTCTTTTTCTTAACTTCCTCGGTGAATTGTAAAAGAAGCAAGTTCGTGCAAGGCATCTCGATAAGCAGAAGCTTTTAGCACATTAAGGGCCTTTTTTGCTTTTTCAACTTCTTGAGTGGCTACTTGCATTGTATAGTCAATGGCACCGCTTGCTATAATCACTTCTTGAATAGTAGAAAGTTCATCTAAACTGCCGACTTGAATTGCATGACGTATGACATTGGCTTGTTTGGCAGAGGCGTGTTTTAGCGCATACATCAGCGGTAAAGTTGCTTTGCCTTCACTTAAATCATTGCCAATGTTTTTACCCCAGCTTTCATTTGTGGCGCTATAATCCAATACATCATCTACTAACTGGTAAGCAATTCCAAGATGTAAGCCAAAATCCCTTAGCGCTTGTTCTATGGTATGAGGTTGTTTCGCTAAAACCGCGCCAAGTTGGGATGCTGCTTCAAACAAAGTTGCTGTTTTGTAACGAAGTACTTTTAAATAATGTGTTTCATCAAGATCAGGTTGAAAGCGATGGGTTAGCTGTAACACTTCGCCTTCTGCGATAACATTGGTCGCATCTGCTAAGAGGCGCATACAGGACATATTATTAAGTGTCACCATCATTTGAAAAGCACGAGAATAAAGAAAATCACCAACCAAAATAGCAGTGGCATTATCCCAAACACGATGTGCAGTTAAACGGCCACGGCGCAATTTAGAGCTATCGACAACATCATCGTGCAGTAAAGTGGCTGTATGAATAAATTCAATGATGGCCGACATGGTGATCATGTCGTCATCTTTTGCATCGCAAGCTTTAGAACTTAGTAAAACAACTAATGGACGTATACGTTTGCCACCACTATTGATCATGTAATGACCGATATCATTGATGACGGCAACATGGGATTCTAGGCATCGAATGATGGCATCATTGACTGCTTTAAGTTCTGAACTCAGTAGCGATGTTATAGCAGTAAGGGACATACTGACTCTATATATATCTTAAAGGTTGCTTTTTACCTTGTTAGCGCTGATAACGCAAGCTGCACTGAAGGAAGCCTTGATTAATAGATTGCTCTTAACGTAGAATTGCCGGTCACATCTAGGATATGGTCGAGGAGCAATAGAGTGAGTACTCAAAGTACCTACGCGATAATTTCTGCTGGGGGCAAACAGCATCGCGTTAAAGTTGGTCAACGTTGCAAAATTGAGAAGGTAGACGGCGAACCTGGTGAGTCAGTTGAATTTGACAAGGTATATCTGGTTGCAGCTGATCAAAATGTTCAAATTGGGACTCCTTTTATACAAAACGCTAAAGTCATGGCAAAGATTTTGTCTCATGGTCGTGGCGAAAAAATAAGGATTATCAAATTAAGACGTCGTAAAGGCTATAGACGTAAGCAAGGGCATCGCCAGCACTTTACAGAAGTCGAAATTACTAATATTTAAAGAGGTGTATTGTGGCACATAAGAAAGCGGGCGGTAGTACACGCAATGGTCGTGATTCTAACCCCCAATATTTAGGTGTGAAATGCTACGGTGGAGAAAGCGTTCCAGCTGGTAGCATTATAGTTCGTCAACGGGGAACCAAATTTCATCCGGGTGCTTTTGTTGGTATGGGTAAAGACAATACACTTTATGCGAAAGTGGCAGGTCGTGTTGAATTTGCCATTAAAGGCGCTAACTCACGCCGGACTGTCAATATTATTCCTGAAGAACTGCAGCAATCAGTTTAATGTTGTCTTTTTCCCCCTAATGGGAAAGCTCAAAGCCCCTTGCTTGGGGCTTTTTGTTTTTATTTTTTAATTTTTGTATTTTAAAGGTGCTTGGTGAAATTTGTTGATGAAGCAGTTATTAAAGTAAGCGCCGGCAAAGGTGGAGATGGCTCTGCCAGCTTTAGACGTGAAAAATATGTACCACGAGGTGGGCCCGATGGCGGCGATGGTGGTCGGGGTGGCAGTGTTTATCTATTAGCAACCACAGCTTTAAACACATTAATCGATTTTCGTTATCAAACACAATTTTCAGCCCAAAATGGGGAAGCAGGTGCAAAGCGAGAATGCAGCGGTCGCCATGGCGAAGATTGTGTGATATCGGTGCCTGTGGGTACCATTGTTAGGGATCTGCATACCCAAGAAATTTTAGGAGATTTAGTAACACCTGGCATCAAGTTACTGGTCGCCAAAGGGGGGCGTCGTGGCTTAGGGAATGTTAATTTTAAGAGCTCGACTAACCGGGCACCTCGTCATACCACACAAGGTGGACCAGGGGAGTTTCGAGAGCTGCAATTAGAATTAAAGCTACTTGCCGAAGTGGGGTTGTTAGGTCTACCTAATGCAGGAAAATCCACTTTTATTTCAGCAATATCCAGTGCTCGCCCTAAAGTCGCAGACTATCCTTTTACCACGCTATACCCGCATTTAGGTATTGTGGCTTTATCTAATCAAAGACGATTTATTGTGGCAGATATCCCTGGGGTGGTGCGTGGAGCAGGTCAGGGCAAAGGATTAGGGCTTCAATTTTTAAAACATTTAAGTCGTACAAGCTTATTGTTGCATATTGTCGATCTTTTACCGATGGACGGCTCAGATCCTGCCCAAAACATACTTACCATAGAAGAAGAATTGGCTGCTTTTAACAAAACCTTGCTTAATAAGCCTCGATGGTTAGTATTTAATAAAATCGATTGTTTTACAAAAGAGGAAGCACAGCTTCGTATTCAGGAAATATTGAAAAGTTTAGGTAGGCAAGAACATTATTTTGCCATTTCTGCGCTTGCTAAAACTGGCACATTGCACTTATGCGAAGCAATCATGGCCTATTTGCAACAGCGCCAAGAAGAAGTTCTTAGCGCTGTAGAGTCTTTAAGCGGCTAGGGCCTTAATATGCTTATTGAGGCGGCTTTTATGACGGGCAGCTTTGTTTTTATGGACTAATCCCTTATTAACGAGCTTATCAATGATGGCCACAGCAGCTTTATATTCTGTTTTAGCGCCATCTATTTCCTTATTTTGAATAGCAGATAGCACTCGTTTAATGTGTGTATTCATTCGAGAGATCTGCCATTTATTCTCAATTCTATGTTTTTCAGCTTGCCTGGATCTTTTCTGTGCTTGTTTGGTATTTGCCAAAGGACATTCCTTATTTTCGTTACAGACGAGTTAAAATTTGCAATAATCTCTATTTTAGAGAGTGATGTCAACGTTTCGACAAAGTGTGATGACAAATAAATTATTTAAATCGACAGCAATAGTTAGTTTTATGACACTTTTATCCCGTATCGTAGGTTTTTTGCGTGATATGGTGTTAGCCAACATATTTGGGGCAAGCGCCGGCATGGATGCGTTTCTGTTGGCGTTTAAAATTCCTAATTTTATGCGACGCTTGTTTGCTGAGGGTGCTTTCACGCAAGCCTTTGTTCCTGTCTTATCAGAATATCGTAGCGCGCGTCCAAGCACGCAAGTCAAAATTTTAATTGACAAAGTATTTGGTTCACTCAGCATGGTGCTATTAGGTGTAACGCTCTTAGGCATGATGGGCGCGCCATTTCTCATTTGGCTTTTTGCCCCAGGCTTTGATGTAGCAGATAGCCGTTTTCCTTTAGCCGTGAGATTGCTACAGATTACCTTTCCTTATATTTTCTTTGTGTCCCTAACTGCTTTTGCGGCAGGCGTACAAAATGCCCATGGTAAATTTGCCATCCCGGCTTTAACACCCGTGTTGTTGAACTTGAGCTTAATTGTGGCAGCTTTTTGTTGTAGCACTTATTTTGTTGAGCCAGTAATGGCACTTGCTTGGGGAGTTTTGGTTGCGGGTATGTTGCAACTTGTTTTTCAAATTCCTTTTTTATCTAAGCTCGCATTACTGCCTTCTTTTAAATTGGATTGGCGTGATCCAGGTGTGCGTCGCATATTGACATTAATGACGCCCGCGATTGTGGGTGCCTCAGTGATGCAAATTAATTTATTGGTCGATACTATTTTTGCTTCGTTTTTGCCAATAGGCAGCTTGACATGGCTATACTACTCCGATCGATTGCTTGAATTTCCAATTGGATTATTTGGCGTTGCTTTAGCTACGGTCGTATTGCCTCATCTTTCGCAAGAGTTTGCCAAAAACAGTCAAACTGGTTTTTCAGCAAGTGTGGATTGGGCGCTTCGATGGATCTTACTCATTGGGCTTCCGGCGACGCTTGGTTTGGTGATGATGTCAGGCCCACTGTTAGCCACTTTATTGCAATATGGTGAATTTAGTAATCACGATGTCGTTATGGCATCACGAAGTTTAGTCGCACTTTCCTTGGGGCTTGTGTTCTTTTTAGCCGTGAAAGTGCTAGTAAGTGCGTTTTATGCCAGGCAAAATACGAAACTGCCAGTGAAAATAGCCATTATTTCAATGGTGGCTAACGTGATATTTAATGCGCTTTTGATAGGCCCATTGGCGCACGCGGGCTTGGCTTTGGCTTCAACGCTTTCTTCGGTTATCAATGTGGTTTTATTGCTATGGATTTTAATAAAAGAAAAAATTTATGTTCCCACCTTTGGGTGGAAGGCATTTGGCTTAAGGTTGTTACTTGCTAATTTTGCAATGGCAATGGTGCTTTGGTATTTTACACCGGAGCTTTCACAGTGGTTTGAATGGGAAGCGTTACAAAGAGCGATGACATTGTTTAGTTTAATAGGGATGGCCATGTTGGCTTACTTTGGGGGACTGTGGCTCTTTGGACTTCGCATTTCTCACCTTCGTTTAGAGAGTGTATGAGGATTAAATGGCCTTAGATGTAAAGTTAATCCGTGATGGTAGGGCTAATCCCTGTGTTGCGACCATAGGAACCTTTGACAGTTTACATGTTGGACACCAGGAAATTATTAAGCGTGTCGTAAGCCAGGCAAACGCTCTTTGTTTAATACCCAGCGTCATCACCTTTGAACCCTTACCACAAACTGTGCTACAAACGAACCATGCCAGGATGCTTGGACTTTCACAAAAATTGACCTTGTTGTTTGAGATGGGGATAAGACAAGTAATTTGTTTGCGCTTTAATAGCCCGTTTGCTCAAATATCGCCAAGTGAATTTGTTAAGCATTATTTAGTAGATAAATTGAACGTTCGTTTGTTGGTTATTGGAGAAGGATTTCGTTTTGGTCATCAGCAACAAGGCACAGTGCAAACCTTGCTTAAGTATGCAGCGCAATTTGGTTTTGCCGTAGAACCTATGAAACATGTGCAAACCATCAACGCTAAGGTCAGTAGTACCTTAATAAGACAAGCACTCATGGCTGGTGATTTAAAACAAGCTTCTCATCTTTTAGGTAGGCATTTTAGTATATGTGCACGGGTGACTCATGGCGCTAAACGTGGTCGAGAAATAGGATTCCCCACTGCAAATTTAGCTAAAAATCCAGCAATTTTTTTACTAAACGGTGTTTTTGTGACACAAGTGATAGTTGAAAACAAAAAATATCAATCCGTTGCTAATTGTGGCACAAGGCCAACTGTAAAAGGAAAACAGCAACTGCTTGAGGTTCATTTGTTAGGATATGAAGGTGATTTATATGGTAAACGAATTGCTGTGGAATTTTTACATAAATTACGGGATGAACGGCACTTTATTGACATTACTCAACTAAAACAACAAATTACTCAAGATATTCAAGCAACTCTTTCTTATTTTAAAGGCTCCCCATGACAGACTATAAAAACACCTTAAATTTACCAACAACCGCATTTCCAATGAAGGCCAATTTATCGCAAAAAGAACCTTTAATCCTTGCCAAGTGGCAAGAAATGGATTTGTATAAAGAAGCACGCAAAGAAGGAAAAGGTCGGCAAAAATTTATTCTTCATCTTGGGCCACCTTATGCCAATGGCGATATTCATATTGGTCATGCCTTAACCAGTATTCTTAAAGATATCATTATTAAATCAAAGGGGTTGAGTGGTTATGATGCCCCCCTTATTCCGGGTTGGGATTGTCATGGCTTGCCGATTGAGGTTAATGTTGAAAAGAAAGTCGGTTTGGTTAATGAAAAAGTGTCAGCCAAAGCCTTTCGTCAAGCTTGTAGAGAATACGCGCAAAGCCAAATTGATTTGCAAAAAGCTTCATTTATCCGTCTTGGTATTTTAGCTGATTGGGAAAATCCATATAAAACGATGGATTTTAAATATCAAGCAGAAATTATTCGTTCCTTTAACAAAATTCTATCAAGAAATTACGTGCAAAAAGGTGCTAAACCTGTTCATTGGTGTATCAATTGTGGCTCTTCTTTAGCAGAAGCAGAAGTTGAATATCAAGATAAAACTTCACCTGCGATAGATGTTTGCTTTAGATTCAAAGACGCAGGCCATTTTCTAAAGACAATTTTGGGTGAAAATAATCAAACATTAAAGCAAATTGCATTTGTAATTTGGACAACGACGCCATGGACATTACCTGCCAACCAAGCGGTCGCATTGCATCCAGATTTGGCTTATGTATTAGTTAAAGGAAAATTTAATGAAACGCTAGATGCGATTTGCGTTTTAAAAGATTTATTAGAAAATTGTATGCAGCGTTATGGGTGCACTGATTATGAGGTTGTCGCTACCTTTAAAGGTAAGCAGGTTGAAAAGCAATTGCTAGAGCATCCCTTTTTTGACAGACAAGTGCCCTTAGTGGTTGGAGAACACGTGACGACAGACGCAGGTACTGGTGCTGTGCATACGGCGCCTGCTCATGGTCTTGAAGATTATATGGTGGGTGAGCATTATGGATTGAAGGTACAAACCGAAGTTGATAGCAAAGGTTGCTTTTTTGCTGATGTTGACATCGTTGGTGGTATGCATGTTTTTAAGGCAAATGATAAAATTATTGATTTAATCAGAGAAAGAAACAATTTACTGCATGCGACTTCTTTGTCTCATAGTTATCCTCATTGTTGGCGCCATAAAACCCCGCTAATTTTTCGCGCCACGCCACAATGGTTCATTAGTATGGAAAGCCATGATTTAAGGAAAACAACATTACAAGCGATTGAAAAAGTGAAATGGATCCCTGGATGGGGGCAATCGCGCATGAGCTTAATGATAGAAGGTCGACCCGATTGGTGTATATCGCGTCAACGTACTTGGGGTGTTCCACTGACTTTATTGACGCATCAACGTACCGGCAATTTGCATCCTCATATGATTGAGATAATTGAAATGGTTGCTAAGCAAGTTGAGAAAGAGGGCGTTGAAGCATGGTTTGATTTGGATTTGAGTAGTTTGCCTTTTGAGGGCATGGATGAATACCAAAAATCGAATGATATTTTAGATGTTTGGTTTGATTCAGGCGCAAGTCATTCGGCCGTGTTAAAAACAAGATCTGAGCTGGATTTTCCGGCAGATTTATATTTGGAAGGTTCTGATCAACATCGTGGATGGTTTCAAACTTCTTTGCTTAATAGCATCGCCATGCAAGGCGTGGCGCCCTATAAAGCAGTGTTAACACATGGTTTTACGGTAGATGCTCTGGGGCGAAAAATGTCTAAATCACTGGGAAATGTGATTGCGCCTGAAAAAGTAATTAAAACCTTAGGTGCGGATGTTTTAAGGTTGTGGGTTGCTGCAACTGATTATAAAGGTGAAATTCACGTTTCTGATGAAATTTTAAATCGCATGAGCGATGCTTACAGAAGGATCCGTAATACCATGCGATTTTTACTAGCCAATCTGCATGGGTTTTCTGAAGAAAATCTAGTAAAAAAAGACGATCTGTTAGCCTTAGATGCCTGGATAGTTGATGTTGCTGCCAGAATTCAGGAAGAAATCATCGAAGCCTATGAGACATATCAATTTCATTTGATTTATCAAAAGATTCATAATTTTTGCGTGGTGGAATTGGGAAGTTTTTATTTAGATGTTATCAAAGATCGCCAATATACCAGCAAAACACATGGCTTACCTCGACTTTCTGCTCAAACAGCAATGTATTACATCGCTCATGCCCTGACACGCTGGCTTGCTCCGATATTAAGCTATACTGCAGAAGAAATTTGGGAATATTTACCAGGCACTCAAAATAAATCAGTATTCTTAACAAAATGGATGGATAATTTGCCAAGACTTGCTGTTCACCATGCTTTTGGTGATGCATTTTGGCAAAAAATGATGCAAGTTAGAAACAGTGTCAATAAAGCATTGGAAGAGCAAAGAGCACAGGGCCATTTAGGTTCAGGCCTTGAGGCAGAAGTCATTTTGTATGCACAAGGAGATCTTTTAACCATGTTGCAATCCATACAAAATGAACTGCGCTTTGTGCTGATTACCTCAAGCGCCACTGTAAAGCACATGAATGAAAAGAAAGAAGCCATAGCAACCCAAATGTCAGATTTATTTTTAACAGTTTTTCCAAGTCAGCATGAAAAATGCGCACGTTGTTGGCATCGGCGTATTGACGTGAATAAAGTGCCAGAATATCCACAAATTTGTGGGCGCTGTGTAGAAAATATCTCTCCAAACCAGATAGGTGAAAAGAGGCTATATGCTTAAAAAAATATGTATGAAGACAGAAAAATGTGAGTCAAAACTTGTTGGTTTAAAGTGGTTTTGGTTCTTGCCGGTTTTATTTTTGTTGGATCAAATTAGCAAAGGATGGGTTGTTTCCAACCTATCTTTTAGTCAAGTTCTTCCGCTTTGTCCTGGATTGAACTTAACCTTATCTCATAATCGAGGCATTGCATTTAGCCTTCTAGCGCAAAATGCAGCTTTGGGACAGATTTTGTTGATTTTAGCGATTTGCTTGATATGTTTATTTGTGGCGGTTTGGCTAGCCAAAACCCCAAGCAATGAGCGCTGGATGGGAATTTCGTTAAGTCTTATCTTGGGCGGTGCGCTTGGAAACTTATATGATAGGGTTGTACACGGTTATGTCATCGATTTCATTGATTTTTATATACAATCTTGGCATTGGTATACATTTAATTTAGCAGATAGCTTTATTACCATTGGTGCTTTGATGAGTATCAAATTTATATTGAATAAAGAAAATACATAAGGTTTGAGATGCAAGTAGTTCCGATCACCATTTATCTTGCTAATCCGCGTGGTTTTTGTGCTGGAGTTGAGCGCGCCATTGATATTGTTGAAGCAGCACTGGTGAAATATGGTGCCCCTATTTATGTGCGTCACGAAGTTGTTCACAATGGATTCGTAGTGGATAATTTGAAATCAAGAGGTGCTATTTTCGTTGATGAAATAAGTGATATCCCAGATGGTAGCACTGTTATTTTTAGTGCTCATGGCGTATCAAAGCAAGTGCGAGAACAAGCTGCGCAAAGAAATTTTAATTTGGTCATGGATGCCACATGTCCTTTAGTGACTAAAGTTCACATGGAGGTTGCTCGCCAAAGCAATAAGGGTCATGAATGTATTTTGATTGGACATGCTGGGCATGCTGAAGTCGAAGGTACTTTAGGTCAATATAAAAATCCTCAGGGTGGGATCTATTTGGTAGAAGATCTTGAAGATGTGCAAAAGCTGCAAGTAAAAGATCCAAATAACCTTTGCTATGTCACACAAACAACCTTGTCGGTTGACGAAAGTAATAGAATTATAGCCGCACTTAAGCAAAAATTTGAACATATCAAAGGACCAAGACGAGATGATATTTGTTATGCAACGCAAAACCGCCAAGACGCCGTGAAAATATTAGCGCAAAAAAGTGATGTTGTTTTAGTGGTTGGTTCTGTCAATAGTTCCAATTCCAATCGTTTACGTGAACTATCAGAAAATCTGGGTACACCAGCTTTTTTATTAGATGGCCCTGAGCATATTGATTGGGGCTGGTTTAAAGATGTTTCTGCTATTGGGATAACGGCCGGTGCTTCAGCGCCTGATATTCTGGTAAAACAGATGATTCAAACATTAAAAGATAAGCTCTTTGTCGATGAAATTCAAGAAATTACTGGCATTGAAGAAAATATGTCATTTTCAATGCCAAGAGAATTGCGAAATGTGAAAATTATTAATTTCTTTAAAGAAGAAGAAACTTAGCACGAGTTTTCCCATTTAAAATGGATGCCGTTTACTCAATTAATTCCAGCAAGTACTGGGATTTGGTCCTTTGATATTAGTATTTGTAATTGTCAGGGTGCCACACGTTGTATCGGCAGTTTGTACACCTGCTGGCGCGGCACTTAAGGTAAATGCCGTTGCGGTTGCGGTGGTTACACTAAGCGTGTAATAACCTTGTTGAGAAGCGTTGGTGATACCTAAGGTGGTTGGATTGGCGCCAACATAGGTATTATTTTCGGTGAAATAAGATTCCATTAGGGAAGACATATTTAAGAGAGCGGCTTGGCCATCGGATCGGCGACTATCTATCATGTGATTTTGATAAGTAGGGTATGCAATTGCAGTTAAGATCCCAATGACAGCAAGGACAATCATAAGCTCTATTAACGTAAAACCTTGTTTTGGATGATTCATTTTGTACCTCAAACTGTAGAATTAAGTTGGAATTTTATTTTTTTTGGTGCCACTTAGGATCCGAATATTCGTTACGACTTGCGAAGGTAAAGGAGGCGTACTTTGAATATTCAATGGTTGCTTTGCCAAGTCATATTCAATTTTTTGTCCAGCGGCAAGGGCATACTGATTGAGCAATTCATTATCCATCGAGTATACTTGGATCCCATCTGCTAAACCGTATGTTTTTTCTCCAATTTGAATTGTTTTATAAGTTACATCCACTGCTGAAATGGTTCCCTGTAAACCAGCTGCTGTCGCTTGAAGTGCAGAGGAAGAAGATGCTTGCAATTGCCCAAGAAGACTAAAGCATATAATTAAAATAAATATTATTTTTCTTCGCATATTTACCTCTTAATTATAAAGTTGCCGCCAATTTTGCCTGCCAGAGGGGCCTGTTCCTGGATTTTCGCTGACGCTGCCTAAACCTTGGGAACCGCTTAAGACTTTTGTTTCTGATTTTTTATCTGGAGCTAGAAACACAGCTGGGGTACCCGTCATGCCAACCGAAGATTGTACGCCAGCAGGTGCTTGAGTATATGTCTTGCCTGAAATAGTTAAGGTTAAATAATCTGCAGACGAAAAAATACCATCATTATTAGCATCAAATGGTGGTGCATTTGGAGTGCCGCCATTGGCTAGATTGAGCTCCATTAACCAGCTTGATCCGCCTGGTACACAGGGATTTGTTGAAGGTGTGAGTGTGGCAAAAATGACATTATTATTTCTCAAAATTGGCTGTGATATTACTCTTTCGCCGTTATTAGAATTAGCCGTGCTCTCAATTAAATTTATATACCAGCCCATGTTTTGTGGACCAGGATTGGTTGTCCAATTGATTGTTTTGTTGGTTACCAGCCGGTAATTACCAGCAGCGCTAGCTGCTTGCCCAAGGATTTGTTGTTGTAATAATTGGCTTTTAGTAACAGTTGGTGTGGTGCTAGCAAGCTTGTCCCATATAGCGTAAAAGCTCTGGGTTGTTTGACCGGTCGTGCTATTGTCTGTCGTTTGCAAAAACTGGCCTGTACCAAAATAAACAATAACACCATATTGAATTCCGTTTGGATGCGCCGCTACAATAGGTTGGGCTGTAATAGGTTGATCGCCTGCGTTTGTAAACGAGGCAGTAAAAAGCGTACTGGTAGCATTTGACCAAGCACTTGGTATTTTGCCGGTTAAATCAAACTTCCACATATTTCCTAATAAATCGCCAGCATAAACATAGTCAACGACGTAATTGGTATTCGTGTCAACCAAATAGGGTGAACTTAAACCATTAGGTGATGCAACACTGCCTGTTCCTACTGGAATTTTATAATAATTGGTATTTAATATCCATGTCCCGCTAAATAAGGCAGGAATAAGAATGAAAAGCGAGGCTTTACCATTGGTGCTTGCATACCCATCTGCTTGAGAATTATTATAACCATTGCCAAAAATAATCGCCCATTGAGATTGAGTGGCAGAAGTGTAAACTTTACCTACCATAATATTTCCTTGTACAAAACCCATATCCGGATCATCTTGATCCGTAAACTCCCATAAATATAAGCTCGTTGCATTAGCTTCAGTGAAGTTGGCAGGGTTGGTGATATCTATACCATAAACACCCTGACCACCATTTCTTAAGGCGCCTACTAAAATAGTGCGCCATGCACCGTTTGAGTAAATATCAGCTTCAGTCGGAGTACCATCGACAAAAAAGTTATGCGTGTAGTTTGTTAAACTTAAATTTGGTAAATTCTGATATATCTGCCTTACTCCCGGGATATAGCCGAGTACTTCTGCGCCAGTATTAGCGTTAAAGCCATGCAGCATGCCATCATTGGCACCAACATAGACAACAGGCGTTCTATTAGCATATGTTTTTTTAAAGGCAGAATAAGCACTTGATTCGATGCTATCTGGGTAATTTCGATAAGGCGCTGGAATATAAAGTGGGCTTGAATTGATAATGTCTCCAAGCAAGGAAGCTCTGCTCCTAAAGCCATAGCTTCCGCCGTATTGCACTTCTTGTGTTCGCTCGCCGCGTAAGTAGTTTACCAAAGCTTGCCCGTAAGCTTGGTTAGCAGAGATTTGTGTATTTTTTGTAGCGTTAGCAGGATAAGGTGCATTTGCCAGAAAATTTGATATGTTTTGTGGCGGCTTACCACTGACATTATACGAGGTGTAATTAGATGGCCATCGAAAAGCGATGCCATTGTTTGCACCGCTCCAATTGCGGGTGATAATTACCCTGTTATTAGGACTGGGAGTCGCATTTCTGCCGACAGGGTTAAGACAAGGCCCTCCTGTTATCATACAATTAGCGCTCCACAAAGGGATTGTATTAATCACCCCGTTTGTGCTAATAGGGAAAGCTTCAACATCGCCTTGGGTACCATTTACTGTTGCTTGATAAACCGCAGAACTGGTGTTGAGTACGGTTGAATTTTGAGCAACACTAGAATAAGAGGCATTACGTATGGCGATATTTGCCAGAATGGCACTGAGGGATCTTGCGGCGGTTGTTGGGCTTTGAGCAGCAACATAATTACCTTTGGAGTTAAAAGCCGCATGCCATAAATCATCCGCTTTGGCAGCTTGAGAAGAGAAAGGATTTCCCCAGTTACTACTCATTGTTAGGGCGGGTGTTGGCCAACCATCTGTTCCTGCGACTAAATTTCCAACCACGCCGAAACCGACAGTAAATGTCACCATATGCAACCAAGTTGCAGGATCCCATGCACTGGGAATAACTTGATTGGCGGTCCAAGAAGTTTGCAAGTTATTTTTATAATAATAATTGGCTACGTCTGCTAAGGTTTGGCTAATACCATCACCATCAACATCTCCGATACCACTTGGGATAGAATCCCCTGTGTTCCAATAGCCATCCGTTAATAAAATAGAGTAATTTTGCTGGCAGGCTGCAGTGATAGGGTTATTATAGCCCGATAATTTATTTTGGTAATATTGACCTATCCGTGCCAATCCTGAGCGAGTAGGTGTGCCAATAGCTTGCCAATCATAGTTCACTAAAGTATTTGCTATGTTGGTGTTGTATGTAGCAGGATCAGTGTTAGGGGGCGTAACAGGGATAAAAAAGTTATTATTAATGGTATTAATACCATAGTTGAAGGTAGGATATTGATTCATAATAAAAGCAATAACCCCTCTTGCTGCCATGGAACGGCGACGAGCATACTGATACCAATTAGCGACGTTTTGCTGAGCATCTGCGATCGACAAGCAACCTGCTTCGTCTTGGCTATTCCAGCCTAAGGTACCACTTACAATACTTCTTACTAATGCATTAGAGCCAAGTACGTTGAAACAACCACTACCTGTAAGGGTGGCTTGCAATGTTGTTGTAGGATTCATACCAAGTGCTGTTGGGGCATAAGTTGTGAGATATACTTGGGCATTGGTGGCATTTAATGTTACGGTAACATGAGTATCCCATAAATCAACTTGATTATTTGCAGTTTTAGTATAATTTAGCGCAAGTCCGCGCAAAGGTCTTGATCCTGAATAGCCAGCATCATCTATCCATACTTCATATTTAAAACCAGCAAGGTTTCGTGAGTTAGTGAAGCCCGGGTTGCCAGAAACTGGGTAATCAAGCGCACCGGAGAAATTGGCATTGGCACAAAGTGTGTTTGAGCTACAATTTGCGTTCCAAGGAGTGTAGATGCTCGTTGGATTGTAGAACATATAATTTTGGCCAGAGCTAAAAAAGCGCCAGTCTTTTACGCCAGCTTGTGGACATGCTTCAATAACATTTAATCCGATAGAGTTATCGGTATAATTACATCCGCTGGGATTATAGGTTTGATATATGTTGGTACTATTGTTGTATATATAGTTGAAATTTAAAAATTGACCATTGGCATAGCTTGGCAGTCCTGAATCACCTGTCCATTGACTACCGCAAACTGTGTTAACAGAGATTATTCCTGTGAAATTAGGATCATAAGCACATCCTTCCCAGGCAAGCCTTCCTAAATATTCCCAATCCATAGAACCCGAATCATCTAAGTCAAACATGATATTAGGTGGGACAGGTGAGGTAAGTTGAATAGGAGATTGTGACAAATTCAATAATGCACCTTGACTTATAGGTGGGTTAAGCCCGAGAAAGCAGAACACAGTTAATAATATTGCACGTTTCATTGCTTCACCTAATTAAATTGGGTAACAAAAATGGACTGTACAATAGCGTTAGTTGTCGTTGTTTCTCCAGTAGCGCGTGCTGTTATGCGATAGTAATAATATCCTTGATTTTTGCTTTGAGCATCAGGAGATAATTGGTAAGGGACAAAAGAAAATTGCTCTATAATGTAAAAAGGTTGTTCTGCCACATTCGAAATTGTACTAGAAAAAGGAATACCATTAGTTTGCCACCAACTACTTGCTTGCGACCAGAAATTAGTTCCAAGTGAATTGTAAGTCCAAACCTTGCAAGGAACAGCTGAACAGGTTGAAACGGGTACAGGAGCAGAGGTTTGACTTTGCACCCATTGTTCGCCATCTCCAAGAGCGCCCTCCGCTGATTCAAATGCTGTAGAAATGTCTCGAAAATTCTTTGTCATTCTTTCTGTTAAGACGCTTGCGCTCATTGATGAAATACCAATAAGTGTCAGCACCATTAGAAAAATCAATCCTGTGATAAGTACCATTCCTGTTTGTGCTTTGTATTGCTGAATCATATATCACCTAAAACGGCTTTAAAATTTGATTTCGGAGTAAAACAGTTACGGACATTGGAGTTCTTAAGTAATTATCAGCAGCCGTGGGCGTGTAGCTTGTACCTATCATATAAAAGGTAGGATTTTCTTTGAAACGGCTAACAGGACTATCAGAACGTAAAAGCAAACTAATGCGTACGCTCACAATATCGCTCCAAGTTAAATAAGCATAGTTAGCTCTGACATATCTATCGGCACTGAAATCACCATTAAGATCTTCTCCAAATAATACTTTGAAATTTTCTACACCACTCATTAGTATTTGTGTATTGTTGCTGTTTGTTGAATTCGCATTTTGCGCTTGACACTGTAATTCATTATTACTGGTTAAAGAGTATGTATTTGTTACAATGGTATTTGCATCGGCGGCGACATTTAGGCAATCTACAATTGTCCCATCAGGTGTGCCGGTGCCATTACCACTACCTTGGTAACGGATGGTTAAAGTATCGCTCCCATTAGGTCCGGTATTAAAAGTGCCTGTAACATAGGGTAGTGCTGCAGTAAAAATATCTGTCGTTGAGGTAAATTGGGAAGGTTGTGCTGGTGGAGAACGATATCCTGCCAAGCGAACATTGCGAACAACGTAATTCTCAATAAAGCGAGCATTTTCTTGGAGCTGCGCATACCCGTTAGTTAAATTGTACGTGCTCTTGGAATTTAGAAATGTCAATAGCACCCCTTCAAGCAAAATAAGACTAATGGTAATGGCAACAAATACCTCAAGCAAAGAGAAGCCTTGAGATTTTTTTATCCGACATAGATCAGAAAATGAATTTTTTCTATCTTGTACGTTCATAAAGAGAAACTCGTTACATATCGATGTGTTGTACCTGACGATTTCGCGTCTTTACGTTCAATCCACCAAATTTTAATGGCAAAAATTGGCTTACCTGAAATAGCGATATTATTGTCACAAGCGGGTGCAGCTGGCGTACCATCATTAGGGGTGCTGTCAATACATACAACTCCATCCCCGGAAGGTAAATCAGCAACAATCACCGGACTCCACCCTGTTGCTGAGGCTCCTTTTATGATGGCATACCATTCAAAAAAATCTTCCCCAGCCATTTGAGCGGGAGTACATTGTGTATTTATAGAACCTCCAGTGCCATTCAGTCCTAAGCAACTCGGATTCGCCGTAAAACTTTTTGATGGGTTATTGTAAGGACTGTCTTTTCCAAGCGATGTTGCGGCTACATTGGCACGTAGTCTATCAACCATGTCATTGGCTTGTATGATAGCAACGGTTCTAAGGATAGAGTCGCCAGCAGAGCGCAAGCTTAATACTTGAAGTCCCGCCAAACCTAATAGACCAATGGAGAATATAACTAGGGCAATCAAAACTTCAAGTAATGTAAACCCACGTAAGTTAAACGGATGGATCATATTATCCTCATGGTACTTTCGTACTTACCATCAATAATATAGCCATAATATTAGTTTACTGATGAAATTTTATCTTGCTGAAAAATTAGATGAAGTAACCAAACTTGGCGATAAAGGGTCATGATAAAATTACCTATATCGAACACTGTTTAAGGACAGGTCACGTTAGTGACTGCTGGTCTACCTGTTAGGGAAATGGTTATTTGACGGCCTGAATCAATTGTGCAACCAGTTGCTTTAATTGTAAAAGCAACATTTCCGGTATTTGTTGCAGGGAATCCACTGCCATTATAGGTTGCTATACTGACACTGGGCGAGGTTGTAATGCTGATAGTTTGATCGGTGATCTGCTGAGTTCGTAGCATCGGAGCGCTGGTTGTGTTAGATAAAGCAGAGCCTCCAGTTGGGTTAACAAAAATTATCCATCCTAAATTCCAAGAGCCACCGCATGCAGTATAAGTATTATCTGAAGGGGCGCAAACTGAAACGGGGACATTTCGTTTCATTGCTTCTGAGCGCGCGTACATCAAGGCAGAGATAAGATCATTATTGGTAGAGGCAATAAGATTATTTTGTATCGTTGAAGTAAATGCAGGTATAGCAATAGCCAATACGATAGCCAATACTGCAATCGTGATAATTAGTTCTATAAGCGTAAAGCCACTTTTTGAAACGATCTTCATAAGATTTAAATAGCGTACAAAACCTTGCTGAGCAAGCGATTAGGACGATGCTATTCTGGCTCTACCGCTGTCATAGATAACAATTTTTTGATTAGGTGTATGTTTGCCTCTTATTTTTAAAGTTGTTCGCGAAAAACATCGACCATCACTACTATATTTGATTACAGGTTGATTACTTTTCACAGAAATCCTGTCATCGTTTTTTTCAATACGTAAAATTTGGATATTGTTTAGCGAGCTTGGCTCAATGATAAAAGCCATAAATCCAATAGACCAATGTTGGCTACACTGTTTAAAATCAGTTGTGCCACAAACTGCAGTTAATTGATTTCGTTTAATTGCCTCACTTCGGGTCCATTGTAATAATTCAAATATTTGTTGAGTTGTTTTATAGACAAGATATTTTTCGCCCAGGAAAAAATAGCCAGAGCTTAGGGTAAAAAATAGACTTGTCAATGCAAGTGTTATCATTAATGATATTAAACTTAGCCCCTTACGAGGTAGATTGGTCATCGCTTTCAAGCCCAATTTTTTTTAAACGATACCGTAAAGTTCTGAAACTGATTCCAAGTATTTTAGCCGCTTTAGTTTTATTTCCTTGTGATTTTGCTAAAGCATCAATGATGGTTTTTTTTTCAACATTGAGTAAATAATCATCTAGTGGTAATTTGATATTTTGCTCAACAGGGGATATCGATGAGGGCAGCTGTAAGTCCAGTAGTGTAATTTTTTTGTTATCGCTTAGAGTAAATGCGCGTTCGAGAATATTTTCAAGTTCACGAACGTTCCCCGGAAAAGGATAAGTCATCAAAGCATTGAGTGCATCAGAATCAATTTTAGGAACTTCCTTGTTATTGTTTTGGGCAATTTTAGTTAAAATATGTTGTGTTAAAAGTGGAATGTCCGAAGATCTTTCCTTTAAGGTAGGCACCGATAATTCAATTACATTTAAGCGATAAAATAAATCTTGTCGAAATAAATTTTGGCTGACCAAAGCATGCAGATCTTTGTGTGTGGCAGCTAAAATCCTGACATCAACACTCATTTCTTTGGTGCTGCCAATAGGCCGTATAGATTTTTCTTGAATTGCTCTTAATAGTTTTACTTGCATAGATAAAGGTAAATCTGCAACTTCATCTAAGAAAAGCGTTCCTTTATGAGCGGCTTGAAAAAAACCGATCTTATCATGATGAGCGCCAGTAAAACTTCCTTTTAAATGACCAAAGAATTCACTTTCCATTAATTCTTGAGGGATGGCCCCACAATTGACAGGAATAAAGGCTTCATCTTGACGTGGCCCACTTTGATGAATAATTTTAGCCACCAATTCTTTACCAGTGCCGGAAGGCCCGCTGATGTAGATGGGGGCTTGACTTCGAGCGAGTTTGATAATTTTTTGTCTTAAAATCTGCATTAAAGGAGAGCCGCCAATCAAAATATTGGCTGCGTATTTTGTAGGTCGAGTATTGATTTTTAAAGCCACTGAAATAATGTCACGAAGATTATTTAAATCAATGGGTTTGGAAATAAAATCAAAAGCGCCTAGTTTTAAGGCGCGAATGGCAGTTTCCATGTTGCCATGAGCGGTGATCACTGCGATGGGAACATCTGGGTAATTTTCTTGGAGGTATGCTACTAAATCTAAACCATCTCCATCAGGTAAACGCATATCCGTAAGACATAAATTCACTTGGTTTGCTCTAAGAATTTCTTTGGCTTGATTTAAGCTTTGTGCCGAAATGGTCTGTATCGACATTCTATTTAGCGTTATTTCGAGCAGTTTACAAATATCAGGTTCATCATCAATTACTAAGGCTATATGCTGCGTCATGATTATCCTCTGCTATCGGGAGTGTAATACGAAATTGACACCCTTGTTCTGTTGGGCTATGTGACAGTCTTGCACCGTTTATTTGACTAAGTTCTTTTGCTATATATAGACCAAGGCCCGATCCTTTTTTATCAGTGGTAAAGAATGGCTCAAAAATATGTTTTGCATTTGCTTGAGAAATACCTTCTCCTTGATCAATAACATCAATGCAAACACTATCAAGGAAAGGTGTTGTGGTGACACGGATGGTCAGCGTTGCTTGATAGTTTTTCTTTAAACTATAGCGCAAACCATTTTCACATAAATTGATTAATATTTGTGTTAACTGGCTAGGGTCAATATTCACTTGAATATCTTTATGTTCAACCTCTAGTGTAATTAAAGGCGAAGGAATATGGGGAATAACTAAATCTTTGACAAAATGTTCAAGCCATGGGATCAATGCAATGCGTTTCATTTGTGGAGGTTTGCGGCCAGATAAAGAAAGCACGTTTTGAATCACCGTGTTCATTCTATCACATGAATTTTTTATCATTTCAATTAAATGATAATCTTCACTTGTTAAGTGAGGTGTTTCTGCAAGTAATTGCGCAGCATGGCTAGCTGCGCCTAAAGGATTTCGTAACTCGTGGGCAATATTTGCAGTCAAATGACCAAGCGAGGCTAATTTAATATTTTGGGCGTGTCTTGTTTCTTCTGTTACATTGTATATGAAAATGAGTGTGCCTATGGGTAATGGTTTTCCAAGCCCATGAAAACTTAATCTAATTTCTGGCGCAGCTGGCATCATAGAACCTGCAACAAAGTCATTTCTTTGATGGCACCATTGTTTAAAACATTCTTCAAACAGGGGTGGCAAATCACTTAATTCAACTAAAGGTTTATTGCTGGGTAGCCCCAGGAGATGTTTTGCTGCTGCATTGGCAAGTCGTATGTGTTGTTGGTTATCAATCACCAAAACACCAGCATGCATCGCTGAGACGATATAGGCATTCAATTGTTGAGAAGTGGCAAGTTGACGAGCTTGGCTTTCAACAATCAATTGACTTTTTCTCGCACGCAACGAAAGTATATTTGTTAAAGATGCAGTTACAAAAATGGCTACTCCAAGTAGGCCAACCTGAGTATAAACAATCAAAGCATTGTTTTGTAAAAAAACAGAATAGCTGTGTTCAAAAAGTAATCCGATGGCAGAGAGTGCGGCGCTGAAATAGGAAAGCTTTCCCGGTACTAATAAACTATGTGCTGCAACAATAATGACCAGTAACATGCCAATGCCTGTAATTAACCCACCAACAGCGTGCATAATTACAATGATTGCAATGATATCTATGAAAATAGGAGCATTTGCTTGCCAGGTGAAGTATTTTTTGATGCTAATAGAAATCATTAAGCAAATGATGCTAATAGCAAAATAAAGATAGGTGGCTTGTTGATAAAGCGATTCGTCAAACGTTCCTAATAAAGTGATACCTTCTTGAAAAAAATTGAAGGCTACAAACCCAGATGCTAAAACAACGCGATAGAGATTGAATAATTGCAATGCATGCCAAGAGTGATTATCAAAGGCAAATTTAGAATCTTTGTTTGAAAGCGACATTCATTAATCCCATCCTTGGGGAATTTCAGTTTACTATAACTTGGTGTGTTCCTGGCTACAATAATACCCATCTTGCGTGGGATAGGCTTGAGATTCTGGTACGAAGGTGCCACAGTAAGCGCATTTAACGAGTTTTTGAGTAATCTGTTTTGGTGGTTGTTTTTGTTCGAATGAGTTTAGCCAACGGCCCAACAGATAGCGGCCATAAACGACAATTCCCACAATAGGCAGGATTAAAATACTGAGTAAGAGCAAGAAGCGAAAAATCATTTAAACGTTCTCATCGATAAGTGGAAGCTAATTATATAACCAAAAAACGCCAATTGCCATAGCCTGTATGCTTGAATCAGTTTAAATTCCGTATCAAGTACGGGACAAGCCTAGGCGAGACACCAGCGTATGAATCCCCGCAAGCGCACGATTTGGTACGTGAACCATCCATTTTTGTCTCAAAGCTAACCATGATACAATTGCGCAAAAACTTATCATCGCGACATGTGTTATTTAAACGTATGATGGTGCAAAAAAACGAATATAAAAGACCAGAATCTGTGCTTGTTGTCATATTTGCACAGGATCAGGTATTACTGTTGCAAAGAAGGGACGACCCTGCTTTCTGGCAATCTGTAACAGGGAGCATGCGCTTTGATGAAGAAAACCCGCTTCAGAGTGCTTGGCGAGAGTTAGCAGAGGAAACGGGTTTGCTCTCTACTCAGGGGGAGATGCAAGATTGTCATCATCAAACTTGGTTTGATATTTATCCCCACTGGCGATTTCGCTATTCTCCTGATGTCACGAAAAATTTAGAGCATGTCTTTTGTTTTAGAATGGAAAAACCGGTAAATATCAAGCTAAGCAAAGAGCACCTTGATTATTGTTGGGTAACTAAAGAAGAGGCAGTGAAGTTGGTTTTTTCAACCACAAATCGAGAAGCGATTTTACAATTTGTTGTTTAGGAGGATAAATGGCAGGGCATAGTAAGTGGGCAAATATTAAACATCGAAAAGGGGCACAAGATGCCAAACGCGGTAAATTATTTACTAAGCTTATTAGAGAGATAACCACCGCTGCACGAATCAGTGCTGATGTTAATAGTCCTCGGTTACGTCAAGCCATTGATAAAGCGCTAAGCAACAACATGACACGAGATACAATCGACAGGGCAATCAAACGAGGTGTTGGCGGTGCTGATGCTGCAGCAGAAAGTATTCGCTATGAGGGATATGGGCCCAATGGAATAGCCGTTATTGTTGATTGTTTAACTGATAACCGCAATCGCACCGTTTCAGAAGTACGTCATGTTTTTACTAAAATGGGAGGTAACTTAGGAACGGAAAATTCAGTTGCTTATTTATTTACTAAAATAGGGCAGCTTAGTTTTTCTAAAGAGACAGACGAAGAAAAATTGATGACTTTGGCTATTGAAGCAGGTGCTGACGATATTGTTAAACAAGAAGATGAGAGCTATCTTGTGAATGTTTCGCCAGAGTCTTTCAACCAAGTAGTTGATATGATAAAAGCCCAAGGATTACAGCCACAAAGCAGCGATATCACCATGATGGCATCAGTTACCGTTTCTTTAAACTTAGAGCAAGCTATCCAATTTATGAAAATGATTGATATGCTGGAAGATCTCGATGATGTACAAGAGGTTTACTCAAACGCAGAAATTTCAGAAGAAGTGGGTCGTCAGTTAGGATGAGGCACAATGATAAGAAGGATTTTAGGAATAGATCCAGGCTCAAGGATCACAGGGTTTGGCGTCATCGAGCTAAAAGAAAAGAGACAACCTTGTTGTTTGCTGGGTGGCTGTATTCGTTTAGGTGCCAAGGAAATGCCATTGAGACTTGGCCAACTGTTTACGCAAATACAAGACATTGTGAAACAATTTAAACCAACAGAATTAGCCATTGAACAAGTATTTGTGCAAAAAAATGCCTTATCTGCTTTAAAACTGGGACAAGCCCGAGGGGTTTGTATTGCAGCAGCGATGTCTTTGAATATGCCAGTTTATGAATATGCCCCAAAACAAATTAAGCAAGCAATTACTGGCAAAGGAAATGCTGATAAAAGTCAAATACAGCATATGATCCAGATTTTGTTAACTTTGAATGTCAAACCTCAAGCGGATGCCGCAGATGCCTTAGCGGTAGCCTTATGTCATAGCCACATGTTAGGGTTGGATAAATGATGATAGGACAATTGCGTGGTATCCTAATTGAAAAAAAACCTCCTTATTTACTCTTGGAAGTTAATGGCGTTGGGTATTGGTTGCAATCACCTTTAACAACGTTTTTTTCATTACCTGAGGTTGGGCAGGAAATCATTTTACGAACACATTGCATTGTGCGAGAAGACGCTCATGTTTTATATGGTTTTGCAACTCAAGAAGTATGTAGTTTATTTCAAGAAATCATTAAAATTAATGGTGTTGGACCAAAGATAGCGTTATCCATTTTATCAGGTTTAACTGTGCAAGAATTTAGTGATGTTGTCTTAGAGCAAAATATTAGCAAGTTGCAATGTCTGCCTGGCATCGGTGCAAAAATAGCGCAACGAATTTTAGTGGAGATGCAAGATAAATTATTAAAATGGAATACAAGTAAGACCAGTACTAAAATTTTTATATCGCCAAAAGCAGATCCTAAGCAAGATGCTATTTTTGCCTTGGTTTCTTTAGGGTTTAAACAAGCAGAAGCTGCCAAAGCGGTATCGAAAGTGCAAGATACCACACAAGGTTGCGAATATATTGTCAAAGCTGCACTGCAAGGACTTGCAAAAGTATGACCGCTGAAGTAAGTGATCGCGTTGTGTCAGGAAATATCACTGAGATTGAAAGTCTGAGTGAAGTTAAGATACGGCCTCAACAGTTATCTGATTACACTGGACAGGCACGAGCTTGTGAGCAATTGAGTATCTTTATTGATGCTGCCAAAGCCAGAGCAGAGTCTTTGGATCATTTACTGATTTTCGGACCGCCTGGTTTAGGTAAAACAACATTGGCTATTATTGTGGCAAATGAATTAGGCGTCAATATTAAACAAACCTCTGGACCTGTGATTGAGCGATCTGGTGATCTTGCTGCTATTTTAACGAATCTTCAGCCAAAAGATGTGCTATTTATCGATGAGATCCATCGTTTAAGTCCTGCTGTAGAAGAAGTGCTTTATCCTGCTATGGAAGATTATCAAATCGATATCATGATAGGGGAAGGCCCGGCAGCGCGCAGCATCAAACTTGATCTTCCTCCATTTACGTTAATTGGTGCAACAACCAGAGCAGGAATGTTAACTTCTCCTTTGCGCGATAGATTTGGTATTGTGCTTCGTCTTGATTTTTACACCGTACCCGAACTTAAACAAATTGTGATAAGAGCAGCTAAAGTGTTAAGGATTGAGATGACAGAGGAAGGTGCTTTGGAAATAGCACGACGTTCTCGCGGCACACCTCGCATTGCCAATCGTCTTTTACGTCGAGTCAGAGATGTGGCATTGGTGCGTGGTGAGGGGATCATCACCGTGTCATTAGCCAAAGCAGCACTAGCGTTATTAGAAGTAGATGATCAAGGCTTTGATATATTAGATAGAAAATTATTAATGTGCGCGATTGAAAAATTTGGCGGTGGCCCGGTTGGGCTAGATAGCTTAGCTGCTGCTTTAGGAGAATCTAAAGATACCATTGAAGACGTTATTGAACCTTATTTAATTCAACAAGGGTTTATGATCCGCACTACGCGTGGACGCATCGTTAGCCCAAAAACTTATCTTCATTTTGGATTAGTGCCCCCCTCATGAGACACCACTACCCAATCCATATTTTTTATGAAGACACGGATGCCGCAGGAATTGTTTATCATGCTAACTATATAAAATTTATGGAACGAGCAAGGACAACATTATTACAAGAAAAGGGATTGAGTTTGCCAGCTTTAATTGATACCTTTGGCATACAGTTTGTTGTTCGCGCAGTGAATATCACTTATGAACAACCAGCGAGGTTACAAGAGGAACTTATCGTTGTAACAGAGTTAGCCAAATATGGAAAAGCTAGCCTAGTCTTCAAACAGAATATCTATTTTCGTCCTGAGGATTTGAAAACTATGATATGTTCAGGGGAAGTAGTCATTGTGTGTGTCAATAAGCAATTTAAACCGTGTGCTATTCCTGCAGCGGTATTGAAGGAGTTAAAGAGTGAAACCTGACTTATCTTTGTTGAGTTTATTCACCGACGCAAGTGTTTTAGTGCAAATTGTCATGCTAATTTTGGCTATTTTGTCGATTATGTCTTGGACTTTGATCTTTCAACGTGGCTATGCCTTGCATCGAGCGCAAAAATTATATGATGAGTTTCAAGAAAGATTTCACTTAAGCAGTGATTTGAATCGTTTGTACGATTATCTTGCACAAAAACGTTACCAAGGTTTTGGCATTGAACAAGTATTTCGCCAAGGATTTCGTGAATTTGTGCGACTTTACAAACAAGAAGCCCCAGCTGCAGCTGTGATGGAAGGGACAGAGCGAGCAATGCGCGTTTCATTAGCAAGACAAGAAGATGAGCTTGAGCATTCACTGCCTTTTTTAGCCACCGTTGGTTCTATCAGCGTTTATATTGGTTTATTTGGTACAGTTTGGGGGATTATGACTGCGTTTAGAGGGTTAGGCAGCATGCAGCAAGCAACCTTAGCGATGGTGGCCCCAGGCATATCTGAAGCTCTTGTGGCTACAGCTTTAGGATTATTTGCAGCGATACCTGCCGTATTTGCTTACAATCGCTTTTTCAACCATGTTGATAAATTAATGCGTGCTTATGATAACTTAGCTGAAGAATTTTCAAGCGCATTACATCGGCGATTGCATAGCCAATCTTGGCAGGAAAGTGAAAGTGATGCTTTACATCCTAACTTTGAGAGTGCAGATAAATAGGCAAAATCCATGTTAAAAAAGCGTCGTTCTAAAAAGCTTGTTGCCGAAATTAATGTTGTACCCTATATCGATGTGATGTTGGTTTTGCTGGTTATTTTTATTGTGACAGCGCCTTTACTGCAACAAGGTGTTGCGGTGGATTTGCCTTCGGCCAGCGCCAAAGCACTTCCTGCTGCTGAAAAAGAACCTATTATTGTAAGCGTTGATGTCAAAGGTAACTATTATTTGAATATCAGTGATTCGCCGCAACTTCCTATCGAAAAAGATCCCCTTTCTTTACGAGTATCAGCAGAACTTAAGCGATCGCCTCAGCGTAAAGTGCTAGTTAAGGCAGATAAAAGTGTTAACTATGGAAAGGTAGTGGGTGCGATGGTTATTTTGCAGCAATCTGGTGCACCCAGCGTTGGTCTGGTTACCCAAGATGATTCAAAAATTAATCATGCACCTAAGAGTAGCAATGTATGAAATTAAAAAAAAACCAATCTAAAAAAGTATCTTTTGTTATTGCTTTTGGATTGCATCTTTTAATTGTGCTTTTGATTATTTTTAGTGTTGAAAAAACCCTCGTTTTACCGCCAGAGCCAAGTGAAGTTCAAAAACCTATCATTGATGCAGTGATGATAAACAAAAAATCATTACAAGAAGAAATTGCGCGACTTGAAGCAAAAGAAACAAAAAAGCGTGAGCAAGAAGAAAATCGCATTAAAGAATTGGCACAAAAAGAAAAAGAAGCCAAACAAAAAGCAGCGCATGAGGAAGCGCTTGCTCTTGAACTTAAAAAGAAGAACGAAGCATTAGAAAAAGCAGTACAAGAGAAAAAAATAGCTCAAGAAAAACAGGAAAAAGAACGTCTTGCTAAGCTAAAACAGGAGCAAGAAGAACTTAAGAAAATTCAAAAAGAGAAAGAAGAAGCGCTGGCACTAAAGAAGAAAATGGAAGAAGAAAAGCTTTTACAAGAAAAATTGCAAAAAGAAAAAGCATTAGCTGAACAAAAAGCCCAAGAAGAAGCGCAAGCTAAAGCGCCTCAAATAAGTCCAAGAGTGAAGCAAGATCTGATAACGCGTCATGCTATGTTGATTAGAAGTAAAATTCATCAATTTTGGCGCAAACCCATAGGATTTGACTTTGAGGGATACACTTGTGTTGTTGAAGTAAGATTATTACCAACAGGAGAAGTTGTTCAAGCGGCGGTGGTTGAATCAAGTGGCAGCTTAGAATTTGATCGTTCCGCGGAGCTTGCTGTCAAAAAGGCATCACCTTTACCGATGCCGGAAGATGTGAATGTTGCCAAAGAGTTTCGCCAATTTACGTTTCTATTCCGGGAGGTCGTGTGAAATTATTTTTAAATAAAATAGGTTTATTATTTTTGTTAATAGCGTTTCAAGCGCATGCACGACTTAATATTGAAATTACTCAAGGTGAGGCTCGTGGTGTGCCTATTGCCATTGCAAGTAGTGTGCAAGAACACTCGCACAAAACAAACCATGTTCGAAACTCATTTGAGGAACTTGCTGGAATTATCCGTAATGATTTAAAAATGAGCGGGCGTTTTGATCCACTCTATCCTGAACAATTTCCCATTCTTAGAACCATTGAGCAGGAATTAGAGGTAGCCTCTTGGCAATCTATTGGCGCTGAAAATTTAGTGCTAGGCAGTGTGCAAGCAACGGGTAATGATTTTTATACGGTCTCCTTTAAGTTGCTAGACGTTTATAACACACCTGCTCAAATTCCGCAGCAAAACGGTGATACCGTTAATTTGAAATCTGGCAATGGCACAATACTGGTGGAAAAAGTATATAAAGGGATCCGCCAGCAAGATTTTCGTGCACTTGCTCACCATATTAGCGATGTTATTTATGAAAGGTTAACAGGTATTCGAGGCGCTTTTTCAACAAGGATAGCGTACGTGATGGTTGTTAAAACCATGAATGGCAATCGTTATAGTTTAGAGGTGGCAGATGCCGATGGTTTTAACCCTGTCACTTTAGTGAAATCTCATCAACCCATTATGTCTCCTTCTTGGTCAGCAGATGGTCGACGTCTTGCTTATGTTTCTTTTGAAAAAAATAGAGCTGAAATTTACTTTATTGATGTAGCGACGGGTAAACGAGAATTGCTATCTCATTTTTCAGGCATCAATGGCGCACCTGCTTGGTCGCCTGATGGTCGTCAACTCGCTTTGGTATTATCTAAAACAGGTAATCCTAAATTGTATTTAATGAACATTGCGAACAAAACATTAACGCAATTAACAGAAGGGTACTCCATTGATACGGAGCCGGCTTGGTCTCCTAATGGACGTGCGCTTTACTTTACTTCGAATCGTGGGGGTAAGCCGCAAATTTATCGGCTAGATATCGCAACAAGGCAAGTTGAACGAGTGACCTTTATTGGGAATTATAACGCGAGGCCTATGCTCACTGCAGATGGCAAATATCTTGTGATGATGCATCGCGAAGACAGAAGCGATCAATTTCATATAGCAAGCTTAGATTTAACTTCTGGTCAAGTAGCAATTCTAACTCATGCTAGATTAGATGAATCACCCACCTTGTCTCCAAACGGGGCTATGGTACTCTATGGCACACAAGATGGCGATCGCCAAATTTTAGGGTTAGTAACTTTGGATGGTCGGGGACAATTGCGCCTGCCAGCACGAGAAGGTAGTGTTCAAGAACCGGCATGGTCACCCTTTCTCTCTTGAGATAAAATAATCGTTTAATAAATATTAATAATAGGTAAGGAGTCAAACATGCAAATTCGGGGGTTGCGTCATTTAGTGGTGGGTATGATGCTTTGTGTAGGCGTTGCAGGCTGCTCGCATCACGCTAGACATGACGCTAAAGGTGGTGCTTATGGCGCTGACGCTCAAGGCGCAGGTGAAGGTGCGGGTTTTGCTAGCGATGATGTCGCACGCGATATGATGGCAAAACGCAAAATTTATTTCGACTTCGATAGATCAGACATACACCAACAAGATTATGAAATTGTTTATGCACATGCAGAATATCTAAAGCATCATGCAAATCGTCGGATCCGTGTAGAAGGCCATACTGACGAAGAAGGAAGTCGTGAGTATAACATTGCTTTAGGTGAAAGACGTGCTCGTGCTGTTGCTGATGCGTTGATGTCCCAAGGCGTTAATGGCCAGCAAGTTGCGACAGTTAGCTTTGGTAAAGAAAAGCCAGATGCTTTAGGGCATTCTGCTGAAGATAAAGCTTTAAATCGCCGCGCAGTCATTGTGTATGAAGACTAACGTTCAAATAATCAAAGCATTTAATGCTACTTGGTTGTTGCTTATCCTGCTATCCCTGTTTCACACAGGGGTGGCACGGAGCGGTGTGGCAATTGTAGAATCGCGCGCGCATGGTGCGCATGCTAGAAAAGGGATGGAAGAAGAATCTGGGATAGATACCCTTCAAAAAATGGAATTTTTACAAAGAGAAATACAAGAGCTTCGTGGTAAGGTTGAAGAACAAACTTATCAGCTGCAACAATTAAAAGAGCATCAGAAGAAGCTCTACGCCGATTTGGATAAACGCCTTCGTGGCGGGACAACGACTCCCAAGTCTGGCATTGTAACAGACAGTTCGCTTAATGAGTCGCAGGATGAACCGATTACACAAATTACTGCCGATCAATTTGTGCCAGAACAGTCAATCACGTTATCGAGCCAGGATACTGCTGGGGAAGAAAAAGCCTATTTACAAGCCTATAGGTTAATTCAGAGCAAAGATTATGATGGGGCATTAACTGCGTTTAAAGCAATGATCCAGCAAACCCCGCAAGGCAAATATACACCTAATGCGCAGTATTGGTTGGGAGAGATTTACTTAACGAAAGGAAATCTTGCCAAAGCTACGGAATCTTTTGATATCGTTTATCATCATTACCCTCAACATCCAAAAGCGGCAGATTCATTATTGAAACTTGGCTATGTTGAATATACAAAAGGGCAATGGAAACGAGCAGGAGAGTTGCTTAATCAAGTTAAAAACCAGTTTCCTGGTTCTACCTCAGCACAATTGGCGGATTCACGCCTGCAAAAAATGCAACTTGAAGGTCATCTTCAGCAGTAGTTTGACAACTAATTGACAAATGGTAAGGCGGATGTTAGCTTATCTGCTCTTTTTATCATTTTGTCAGTTTTCAGAGATATTACACGATGAATAACAATAACCCCCGCCTAAGTGCTCAAGCTCGCGTTCCGCAGCCATTTCTAACTGCTAAAAGATCTGAACAAGTTGAGAAATATTTGAAGGCCGAGGCACGTAGAGAGCGATTTCAAAAGATTAGCCAAGCTTTAATTATATTTATTGGGGCCATCCTTCATGGTTTAGCAATGACTTTAATATGTTTTTCGCTTGGGTATTTTTTTATAAATCCGTTTGGGAAAATGATTGCAGAATCGATGTTTGAAATCTTGGTAAACTACCCACAAGCGCTATTACCTCATGCTTTAAGATCCTATGCCTCTTGGATTGTGTTAGGGCCTCCAGCAGTCGTCATCAGCGGGCAATTTATCTATGGATATTTTACAGACACCTTGGGGTTTTCTAGTAAAGCAAGTTTATGGTTAAAGTCATTTTTTAACTATTTCGGTCATGGATTGCCTTTTCTTGCTTTTATAGGAGGCTTGTCTTTTGGTTTGCCTCTTACAACGGTTTTATTGTCAACATGGGGTGCTGGTTTTGTTTCTTGCTTGTACCTTATCTCAGAAAAAAGTCTCTGGGCAACTTTGACTCCTCATGTTGAGTCAGCTAATGACACTATGCAAGCGCAGCAGCATGACGAGCCAAATCTTCGCCGCCGCCCATCGTTACCAATACAACAGCAGCAGGATAATCTGCCTGAGCAAGGGAATACTTACTTACCCAGTCAGAGGTTACAAAGACGAGAACGAGAACCATTACCGGCACCAGACAATCAGGAAGCAAGAGAAACCCATACCCTTCCTGCAAGACCGAACCCACTTTAAAAAAATTTAATAGTTACTGTGGTTTGCAGTTTGATAGGTTTAGGGTATGATACTGCCCTTGTCATAGGTTTTTGGGTCGTTAGCTCAGTCGGTAGAGCAGCAGACTTTTAATCTGTTGGTCGATGGTTCGAATCCATCACGACCCACCATCCAAAACGTAATTAGTTTGTTTTCTTATTTCTACAGTATACCTTCTATCATTCAAGTCAAAAATCTATCAAGAATGCTTTTTGCATTTCTCCATATGTTTATTGTTCTTATGTAGAAATTTAAATTTGATTCAAGTTTCTATATTAGTTGAAAAACTGATGAAAAAAATACTAACTTCGAGATTATAGAGAGCAGTTTGCTGCTGGTCTGCAACTAGGGATGCTCTTAGGGAAAGGTTTCGTGTACCTCAATAGGACTTTTTTATAAGGACCCTCTCATGAAAAAAACACTCAAGGTCACATTCGGAACAATGCTAGCAGTGAGCTCGGTGGTGCCAGCCATCGTGACAGCTCACGAGCATTTTGCAGAGCATCTTGCTATATGGGCAGATGTTACCTACACCGAAGCTAGCAACAATGGCTTGAGTGTGGGCGATTTGGTATTTGCGAACACCATTGCTAATGACTTTGATGGTGGTCATCGGCATATATTTCTAAATCCTGATCATGAATTTGACTATGCTTTAGGTATTAGCTATCGCTTGCCATACAGTCATTCACATCTATTTATGAGTTATGATCATTTTAATGATGATATTGATAATGAAGGCGAGGTTAATATCAGAAATTTAGGTTTAGCGCCACTGCCTCAAACACAAGGTATTGCATCTTACGAAGTTCATTCTCAGGAATTTAGGTTCGGCGTTACCCATAATCTCGGTTTTGGTGATCGTTTCTGTTTAGACTTATTGGCATTTTTAGAATATGACAAACTGAGACAAACTGTCTCTGAAATCGCCACACAAGTTGATGATGGTGAGCTCCGGGTTCATGCTCGAGAAACTGAAAATAAGGTGAAAGGATTCGGGCCAGGGGTTGGTTTTAATAGCCGCTGGTATGCTTATAATCCCCATTGGCATATTTTTGCAGGTGCTAGCACCATTCTCTTAGCGGCTGACAATGATTACTCGCAGTCATTTTTGGGAGGGGATAATGATATAGATTTTTATGCCTATCAACCTGAGGGATCTGATTCATTAGTGGGTAAAATAGATATTAATTTTGGCATTAATTATCATTGTGCCTTTAGTTATGCAATGTGCGGTTATCAATGGGATTTAACGCTGGGTATGCGTTATATGAACATGTTTAATGTTTTCAAAAATGGCAATACCGCCTTCAACCCTAATGCTGGTGATGATAATGATGTGGCATCCGATTTTGCAGCCAATCTTGGTTTTCCACAAGACTGGGGTCGCTGGGGCCCTTTCTTGAGATTCAAAATTGGTGGCGCTCATTCATAAGTTTCTCGAACTCACTAAGGTTAACGGGAGCTTGCTCCCGTTTTTTTTGTATTACTTAGCTTAAATAATGCAGTTTTAGCTTGAGTTGCAAAACCATGAATTGTAAATTAGGTTGAAAGAGTATTCTTATTAATGAATTGATAGGGAAAGTCATTCATGAAGATAAAACAGGTGCTTTTTAGCTCATTGATCTTAGGTAATTTTCTTACTACGGCATTTGCTTACGTACCTTTTGATCGGTTTGCTCTGGAAGGTGCATTAACTTATACCAAACCCAGTAACAATGGCTTGAGTGTCGGCGATCTGGAGTTCGCTAATTCCGGTATTCTCAATATTTTCGATGGTGGCTTTCAACATGTTTTTTTAGATCCGGACAATGAATTCGATTATGCCTTGGGTCTTACCTATCATTTGCTTAATAGTGATACACGATTTTTTATTTATTATGATCATTATGTCATCAATGAAGAGCAGGGTAATATTAATATCCGTAATTTAGGCATGGATCCCTTCTTTCAAGACACAGTTGGTTTTGCAGGGGTAAGGGAAAGTGCTTATGAATTTAGCATCGGTATTATTCATGACATCCACTTTGATCGCCTGTGTTTACAATTGCATGGATTTTTGGAAAACGATAAGGTTGCACAAACCTTAGAAGAAACCCTCAATCAAGCTAGAGTACCCATAGGCGAGGAATTTTTTTCCGGTACTCACCGCGCGAGAACAACAGAAAATGTAATGCACGGGTTTGGTCCAGGTATTGGAATGTTTGCAAGAGTTTATCCCTTTAGGTGCTACCCTCAATGGGACTTTTTTGCTGGTGCAAAGACAACTTTGCTCTATGCAAATCATGGTTATAGCCAAGCTTTAATTGGTAGCACTCCCACCCTCAATGATAACTTCTATTTGTATGAGCCAGAAAAAACGGTAAGTCTTGTAGGTAAACTTGATATTCAATTTGGTATCAATTATCACTACGCATTTAAGTATGATATGAATGGCATGCAGTGGGATCTGACTTTAGGAATGCGTTATATGAATATGTTTAATGCTTTAAAAAATGGCAATGCAGCATATAATCCACACGCAGATGATGATAATGAGATGTTTCCAAATTTCCCAGCTAACCTGGGTTATTCTCAAGACTGGGGCCGATGGGGACCTTTCTTAAAGTTTAAGATGGGTGGTGCGCACTCCTAAGCTTTTCTGGCTGCTCTTTGACTATGCCGACTTGTTCTGCATAGCCTTAGATTAAACCACACAAGATCTGTGCTCTGAGACTTTCCATCTTACGCATCATAAAATGCACATTGTGGATGCTGGCAAGACTTGCCAGGGTTGGTTCATTAGCTTTAAAAAGATGATGTAAATAGGCGCGAGTATAGTGCTGACAGGTTTTGCATAAACAATCCCCTTCAATAGCAAAAAATTCCCGCGCGTGGGCTTGTCGGCTTATTTTCAAAGGTCCGTTTTGGGTTAATAGCATCCCATGGCGCGCTACTTTCGTTGGGTAAGAACTGTCGAAGGTGTCAATGCCGTAAGGAATACATTGTTCTAATGAAGTAACGTCACCAATACCCAAAAGATGCACGGGGGCTTCTGATGGTAAATGAGAGGTTGTGCCTGCAACGGTGTTGATTAATTGCTGATGATCGCATCCTAAACTTCCGCCAATTGCAAAACCATCAAAAGGTTCATTACTTAAAATGCCACAGCTTTGATGGCGAAGTTCAAGATCGGTACCGCCATGTACGACAGCATACATGGCTTGATGTTGTTTTTGTTGTAAATGGGCGTGTAAAGAACGTTTTTCCCAACGATGAGTACGTGCAAATGAGGCTTTAAGCATGGCGTCATCAACATGATAGGGCAATAACTCATCAAGCGGGATAATAATATCACTCCCTAAATCTTTTTGTGCCAAAACAGTACTTTCAGGCGAAAGTAAAATTTTAGTACCATCTCGATAGGAACGAAAAATCACCCCTTCTTCACTTACTTTAACGACGGAAGAAGGATGCTTTTTGCCTCCTTGCCCTTTTAATTCTTTAGCTACTTGCCCGTAAGCCAGGCTAAATACTTGAAACCCGCCTGAATCAGTAATGATAGGTAAGGATCTTTGTATGAATTTATGTAAGCCGCCAGCTTTTTTAATAAGCGCTGTGCCTGGCTGCACCATGAGATGATAAGTATTACAAAACATTAACTGTACATTTAAAGCTTGATGCTCATGATTTGCTAAGGCTTTGAGTGAGCCATTGGTACCAACAGCCACAAAATTGGGAGTATCAATGACACCGTGCGGCGTATGTATTTTTCCCACACGTGCACGGGAAATTTTAGACTGGTAAAGTATTTCAAATTGAAAAGATTTTTGGGCAACAGGGTAGGTAATCATTTGGAGAAAATTTTCCTAGTCCATGGGACAGTATTGGCAATGGCCAGCAGCTTAATGATATAGCTTATGATGATGATTTCGCCAAGTGCTTGCACGATGCCGTATAAACCAAGGAAACCGAATAATAGCGTATCGACCAGTTGGCTTAGGCAAATAGTGAGTGCACTGATAAGGGTGATTGAAACGGCTGGGAAATTTTTTCTTAAAAACGCATAAAGGCGGATATCTAATTGATCCACTATCAGGAAAGTTATCAAAGAAGCGATAATGATGCGCACCGCAGAATTCAATAAGAGATGATAGGCTGATTGTGTTTGATCATAAATGCTTGGTTGATAGATTAAATGGATTTGAGATGCAAGCGCAAAAAATAGTAAACAACCAAAACTGCTCCACATGGCTTGTTGAGCCGCAAGACGGCCATATTTTTCTTGCAGCAAATTCAGCCCGAGTAAACTGCCAACAACAAAAATATCTGCAGCGGTGGCATTAAGGTTAAACAGTTCAATTTGTTTCAGCACAAATGAATTTGCTAACAAACTTAATGTCGCTATCCAGGCAGTGAGTGCGTTTTGTCCGAGTCGGCAAAAATACAATGAAAAACCCGTTACAAAAAGACAACTTCCTAGAAATAACAGTATATTTAGCATAATTTACCAACTTGAAAAATTTGTTAGCTATAATAACTGAATTATTACTGTATTGGAAGCTTACCGTTTCTTTTTCTCGTAAAGGCTTTTGGCGTGTGAATTAAAAAAATCGGTAATAGGATAAAAAACATCCCTGCAATTAAGTAGCACTCATAAAGCACAACATCGCCCAGCTCAATTTTGTGAGTGGGTGGCACAAAGCCCAGCAAAATAACGATAACACTAATACCAATGCCCATACCGGCAAACAACCACATACCCCAATTTTTTCCTGGAATTTTAAAGGGGCGTTCTTTCTCTTTTTGGCTATATCGCAATCGGATGGCCGCTGCAAATAAAATGGCATACATCAATAAAGATAATTGTGCAGCTAAAGCAGATAACAAATAATAAGCCCCTTCGATGGTGGGTAATAAAATGTATATCAGGGTCAGTAGACTGCAAATTCCTCCTTGCGTTAAAAGCATGTTAATGGGCACACCAAAACGATTTGTTTTTGCTAGAAACTCAGGCAGTAACCCATCATCTGCTGCTGCAAATAATCCTTTGGTGGGACCAATTATCCACGTTGCTACAGCACAGACACCACCAATTAAGATGGCCATGGCCATTAAAGGCCCCAACCAACTCAAGTTAAATTCTGTTGCAAACAAAGAAAATGCTTGAATAATACCGGTAAGATTACTTAATTGGGCACCTGGTACAACTATAGCGATGGCCAAAGAGGCCAATACTAAGCTCAGGAGAATAATGACAGCAGAAATTAATAATGCTTTAGGATAATCTTTTTTAGGATTTTTTACCTCTAGCGCGTGAACGGAGGACATTTCTAATCCAAGTAAGCTATAAACAATTTGCGAGAAAAACACTAATTCTGCAATGGCAGATAAATTGTTCATTTTGGGAAACAGATTGCTGACAGAAAAAGTAATTTCTGGTGCATTACCGCGTTTTAGCCACCAGATAGCGAGCCCAATAATAATTATCATGGGACCTAATGTACCAAGCAGTGATCCAAAAGTGCTGACGGCACTTGAAAGGCGCATACCAAAAAAGTTGAGTATCGTGCATCCCCAAAAAGTGACTAAAACTACCGTTGTCATAAAGGCAGCATCTTGTACTAAACGTTCATCTACTAAATAAGCAATGGTGCTTGCAATCAAGGTTAGAATTGTCGGATACCAAACAACGTTATAAATCCATTGCAAATAAACGACGCAAGTGCCCCATTTTGGCCCAAAAGCAATTTTGACCCAAGTATACAATCCTCCTTTTTCTGGCCAAGTGGTTGCAAGCTCTGCCGTGATTAAGGCTGTAGGAATAAAAAAAGCGAGTGCGGCAATTGCATAAAGAGTGATCAATCCATAACCAAAGGTAGCCGCCATGGGTAGGGTTCGGATACTGTCCACCGCAATCACATTGATCATGATTAAAGAAAAGACACTTAAGACCTTAGGGGGAGAATAGGAGGACAATGCTTTCATGTTAGTACCCTTGATAAACCTTGCGCTTGCAGTAGCGCGCTAATACATTAAGACAAGATAGGTTATTTTTAAGTCAGAATCAAGTCTTTTTTCTCCATTTATCTGGCTTACAGGCACATCTGGCACGCAGGATTTCTTTAGAAGCTATAGTTAAGACAATGTGCGGATTTTATAGGCGTGACGTTATGTACGATTATGATTATTGTAAATACCATCAGCGGCTTATAGGAGTGCACCAAAAAGCAGAAAACTCCCATCCTTTATTACAAGGTCTACATAATCTGTTTACGGTGATTGGTTTAAAGGCTTTTTGGCAAAAAACCTTTTATGGTTTAAAAACACAAGTTGAAGAACTGTGTATGCATGGGCAACAAATAGAAGCCCTGCAATTGCTCATAGAGAGATTAAATCGGCAGCATTTTTGGCTGAATCACGCAGTTAAATGGTGGGTATTAATGCGGTTATCTATTCAAATTGCTCAAGATCTTCCTAAGAGTACCCTGAATCGCGTCAGCGATCCTATTCAACATTTATTTAAATTAGGGGGGTATGCACCCATGCCATGGCGAGGGGAAGATGTTGCTTATAGTTTTGTTGCGTTAAGCTTATGGTCATTCGAACTTGGAAAGACCCAAAAAGCGATAGAGCAAGTTAACAGCGCCATTCATGCAGATATATCGTGGGGATATCCCGAATATTTATTGGGTTGCTATGGGTTATTACTAGAAGGTATTGAACCCGTCACTCATTTTGTAAAAGCAGTTGAATTGAATTGGAACTTTTTGGAACGTCTTAAACAAGATCCCTTGTGCCAACAATTTCCTGATGTGATTCAAGCCGTTACTGCTTGCATTTTGGCAAAGCAAAATGGAGAGAGTATGTTTAGTAAAAATGAAATTTAAGGTAAACTGATTAATAATATACGAATGACTAAGAGTGTAAAATGTTCAAAAAGTCTACTTGCTTATTCAAAGTTTTATTTTTAGTGATTACGCTAATACCCGCCATCGGGATGGCTGGTTCTATTGGGGATGCCGCAGAAAATTTGTTAGGGCCCACTTCTTTGGTGACAAAATTAGTGGAGATAGGGTGTTATGTCGTAGGCCTTGCCTTTGTCATGATGTCATTTACGCAATATAAAATTCATCGCCAAAGTCCAAAGCTGGTTCCTTTGGCAACGCCAATTACGTTGTTAATTTTAGGTTTAATTGCGCTTTTAATTCCATACGGAACGAAACTAGCTGAAACTGGTAAATCCGAAATCAAAAAAGAAGAGAGGCAGGCATTACCTTTGCCAGGAGAGAGTCCAAAAGGTCCAAGTTTGCCATACCCAACTTCTCAACAACAAGAACAACAGAACACCCAACAGCCAGAACCTTCTTCACCGCAACCTGGGTCAAGTGGAGGCGGTGGTTGGACAACAGATCCCCGTTATAGGCAGTAAAAAATAAGCAAATTTAGATAATTTTTTTTGCTTTACCTTGTAATTCTCGTAGTTCAGATTCAATTTGTCGTTTCTCTTGTGCTGTGAGAGAGCCCATTTTTTTGGCAAGTCTTAGTTGTGTGGCTGCCCCAGTAAAATCACCTTGAGATTTAAGGTATTGAGCTTGAGCCAAGTGAGCTTGGATTGGGTTTTTAGCTTGAGCATAGGCATTTGAAAGCTGATTCCAAAGGATAGGATGATTGACCGGTTTTTGAGAAATCAGTTGTTTTAGCAATATAATTGCTTTTTCAGATTCTCCCCATTTAATTAACCATTCACAGTAAGTATAAGTTAAGGGAAAGTTGTTTGGATGATCTTGTAAGGCAATGGCTAACCTAGCTAATGCTTTATTTGGATGATGTGTTGCTAAGTCTATCTGAGCATAGGCTAATTGAAATAAGAGTTGAGTAGGAGAATGTTGTATCAACTCGTCTAAGTAAGGTTTGGCTTCTATTGGCCTTCCTGCTTGGATTAAAGATAAAACATAACCATAAAGGGTTCCAAGACGACTTCGGTAATTACCACGTTCAAGCTTCTTGGCAAAATAGGCTGCGGCTTCTTGTGGGGTTGCAAAAGTATCGTTTAAGATCCTGGCTTGAATCAAATGGTATTGCAAACTATCAGGGATCTGCTTGTAAGGAAAGCTACTTGCCCTTGTTTGTGCCGCTAATAATCTGGATTCTGTAAGCGGGTGAGTTAATAAGTATTCGGGTAAATGATTGCCATAATATCTTACTTCTTGTGACATACGATGGAAAAAAGAAGGCATACCCATGGGATCAAAACCTGCTTTTGTTAAGGCAACAATACCCATGGCATCTGCTTCTTTCTCATGCTCTCGGGTATAATTGATTAAAGCTTGCTGGCTTCCAGCTAAGGTTGCAGCCATTGCACCTGAAGCCGCTTGTGTATTCTGCGTAGCGAGTAATCCTGCGACTATCATGCCCGCAATGGTAGAAAGCCTTAAACGTCCCATATGCTCGTACATTCTGGCCATATGCTTTTGTTGAACGTGCGCTACTTCATGAGCGATAACACCTGCTAATTCACTTTCTGAGTCGCTGGCCAGAATTAAGCCCGTATTGATACCAACAAAGCCACCGGGTAAGGCAAATGCATTAATTGTATTATCTTGGACCACAAAAAATTGATAATCGCCTTGGGCTTGGCCTTGTTGTGCCAGTAAGCGATATCCTAGACCTTGCACATATTCTTTCACATACATGTCCTGCGAAAGGATTTGAGCTTGATGTAATTCTTTCATAATTGAAAGACCAAGTTCATATTCTTGGGCTGGCGAAAGAATAGCACTGGCAGAATTCCCAAGATCTGGTAACTCGTTTGAAAAGAGGGGGCTGCTAAAAAACAATGAATAGAATAAACCTAAAGAAAAGGAAAGCTTTAAAAGCTTTTTATACTTTTTGGTTGAAAAACTTGTAACGTATAATCCTTTCATGTTACCAAGTATTTTAACCTACAAACACTCAAAGTGCTTGGGCATTTATCTTTTTTGAAAAACAACTAACTATATTCAAGCCAGTTTGAATCCCGTATCAAGTACGGGACATGCCTAGGCTAGGCGCTAAGCGAACAAATCCTCAGGAGTGTACGCTTTACATGACTGGGGTGAGTAAGCGCAAGCAACAAAGCATAAATTTAAACTGAGAAGAGTATATAAGAGGTGGCATGTTTACAGTTATAAAAAAATGGTCTCAACGCTACCTTTCCGATCCTCAAGCTATTTTGTTATTAATTTTGCTTGGCAGCAGTCTTTTGTTGATTTTATGGATGGGAAAAGTCCTTGCTCCGGTTATCGCCAGCATTGTGATTGCTTATTTGTTACAGTGGCTGGCTAATAAGTTAAGAATTTGGAAAGTGCCTCGTCTTGCGGCTGTGTTATTAGTCTATATGGCGTTTCTCGGGATCTTTTTGAGCGCGATATTGATCCTCTGGCCTATTATTTGGGATCAGTTAACGCGTCTTTTTGAAGAATTCCCCTCGATGATCACAAGCTTTCAGCATTATTTATATTTATTGCCGCAACAATTTCCAGAGTACTTAACTAAAGAAACAATTGATGGCTGGGTGGCCAGTTTTCTATTGCAATTAAAACTCTCTGGTAAAACACTATTTGCCATTTCATTAGCTTCAGTACCGAGTGTGATTGCCTTAATTGTTTATCTTTTTTTAGTCCCCCTCATGGTATTTTTTCTATTGAAGGATTACCCTTTAATCCTCAGTTGGTTCAAAGGCTTTTTGCCAAAAGATAGAAAATTTTTGTCCACGATTGGACAAAATGTTCATCAACAAATTGGTAATTATATTCTTGGCAAAGTGGCTGAAGTATTTATTGTTGGATTATCGACTTTTTTGGCATTTTATTTCTTTAATATGCGTTATGCTACGTTACTTGCAGTGATGGTTGGGTTATCGGTGTTGATCCCTTATATTGGCGCAGTGATTGTAACGATTCCGGTTATTTTAGTTGCTTTTTTTCAATGGGGAATTGGGCAAGAATTTGCCTATTTGTTAATTGCGTACGCGGTGATACAAGCCATTGATGGCGTAATTTTAGTACCCTTGTTATTTGCAGAAGCAGTAAATTTACATCCTTTGGCGATTATTATCGCGATTTTAATTTTTGGTGGTTGGTGGGGATTTTGGGGGGTATTTTTTGCTATTCCCTTAGCTACTTTAGTAAAAGCAATTATCGAGGCGTGGCCAACGCGACCGCTAGGACGCGTTAGTTAATTTTTATAAGGCTCAATAACGGCATCTAGGTTTCTGTCTTCGCAGTAAACCATAAATTGCTCGCGCGTAGTTGCAATATGTTGTTTAGCTGGAATATGGACCACAAAATTGATATTGGTCATGAAGATTTGGCTTTTGGCCTCAAAGGTTTCGCAATGCATTTCATCAACCCGGATCCCTTGGTGTAAAAAAAAGAGTGCTAAATCATTTAAAATACCTGGCTTATCTTGCGCAATAACACTGACTTGGTAGGGTAGGGCAGGTAAGTTTTTACGGGGTGAGGTGCGTTTGGTTTGCAAGGTGCAGCCATATTGCTCAGCAAGTACTGGTAATGCAGCTTCGAGTTTTGCCACTGTATTCCATGTTCCTGATAAATGCATTAAGAGAGAACACTGGTCATCAATTATAGTTAGCTTGCTTTCAACTATGTTGCAACCGCATTGTCTACTTGTTTTAGTGAACGCTTCTAGAATACCGATATGATCACTGCCTAAGGCTGTTACCACAAGAAAATGTTGATTATTCACGCTCATCATGCGATTACCCTTTATAAAATAGTGGAAGCGAGTATCTTATTTAGTTGCAAAGTTTACCATTAAATGACTTTGGATGAAGTGATATTCCCCAAAACATCTTGTCAGGGGATTTACCTCACTTGTCTTGTTCACATTGGCGTGTTAGCGTGCACTTAACTTTGGAGATGCGCATGAAAGAAAAATTATTTGAAGGGAGTTGTGTTGCCTTGGTGACCCCGATGTTGCCAAGTGGGGAAATTGATGAAGATGCTTTAATACGTTTGGTTGAATGGCATATTCAAGAAGGGACAAATGCTATTGTAGTGGCAGGTTCCACTGGAGAATCTGCAACACTCACGCAAGCAGAAGTTCATCAAGCAGTTAAGCTTGTACAAAAAGTAGCAAAAGGGAAATTACCCATCATTGCAGGAACTGGAACCAATGCGACAGCCAGTACGATTTTGCAGACGCAAAATGCAAAAGCATTAGGTGTAGATGCTTGTTTAATTGTCACGCCCTATTATAATCGGCCAACCCAACAAGGTTTAATTGAACATTACCGCGCTATTGCAAGAGCCGTGGATATACCCATTTTACTTTATAATGTGCCAAGTAGAACGGCTTGTGACATGCAGCCTGAAACAGTGGTGCAATTAAGTGCTGTAAAACAAATTATAGGCGTTAAAGAAGCAACAGGTGATTTGCAAAGGGTTGAAACCTTACGAGAACAATGTGAGCCGGGCTTTATGTTGTATAGCGGTGATGATCCGAGTGCATTAGCGTTTATGCTACGTGGTGGTCATGGAGATATTTCTATTACGGCAAATGTTGCGCCTAATTTGATGCAAAAAATGTGTCGTTATGCTTTGGTCAAAGAGGAAAAGGCTGCCATGGCAGTGGATGAAATTTTGCAACCTTTGCATCAGTTGATGGGAGTGCAAGCTAACCCGATACCTGTGAAATGGGCTTTGCATTTTATGGGTAAAATTAGTAATGGTATTCGTTTACCTTTAATGCCTTTAACGTTGGAATATCACGATAAAATGAAACAAGCGCTTCAAGCAGTGATGTGAGGTTTTCAATATGATTCAAAAAGTATCGATTTTATTTTTTGTTTTATTACTGACCGGTTGTCAGCAAGTTTATCAAAAAAAATCTGAATATTTCGCAGATCACAGTAAAGATTATTTGAAAAGTAGCATGGTAGCGCATTTAAAAGTGCCCCCAGGGCTAACAAAACCCCCAGAAAATGAGACTTATCCTATGCCGGCAAATATCCCATCACCGGGTGATTTAAAAAGTGTACCGCTTGAGCCGCCTGGATTTGGGAAATTATAACAACTAGGAGAAAACCATGACACAAACTTTATTATATACCGGTAAAGCAAAGTCGCTTTATACCACCGATAACCCAGATCAATTGCTTTGTATATTTCGCAATGATACATCCGCATTTGATGGACAACGCATTGAAAAATTAGAAAGAAAAGGGATGGTAAATAATTTTTTTAATGCCTTTATCATGGAAACCTTAAACAAAGCTGGGATCCCCAATCATTTTGTGAAGCGTCATTCTGAAGAAGCTTCTATTGTAAAAAAGCTAACAATGATCCCCGTTGAATGTGTGGTGCGTAATGTCGCCGCCGGCAGTTTATGCCGACGTTTGGGGGTGAGTGCTGGTTTAGAATTAAATCCACCTACTTTTGAATTCTTTTTAAAAAATGATGAACTTCATGATCCTATGGTTAATGATTCATTGATCTTAACCTTTAACTGGGCAAGCCAGAAAGATATTGATCAAATGAAAAAATATGCTTTTGCTGTCAATGATGTACTGAAAAAATTATTTTTAGAAGCGGGATTAATCCTGGTCGATTATAAATTAGAATTTGGTCATTATCATGGCGAGCTTATTTTGGGCGATGAATTTTCACCTGATGGCTGTCGCATTTGGGACGCTGAGACTAAAAAAGTATTAGACAAAGACAGGTTTCGCAAAGAAATGGGCGATGTGGTCGAAGCTTATGAGGAAGTGGCTATCCGCTTAGGCGTTAAGCTGCCCCAGGTAGCCTAGCTCATCTTATAATGGGACAAGTTAAATCAAAAAGGCGACAAACGGTCGCCTTTTTGATGAATAAGGGTTGCATTATTATTTTATTTTTGTAGTATGGATTGTATCACATAATATTTTTGCGGATTTACTATGATTTCCTTAAAGACTAATCGGATATATCAAAGTTGGCGATGGTTTAACTAACCTGCTTTAGCTTTGTTTTGTCTTAGTTTTAAGGAATGTCGAAAATGCTTATTTATTTCATACCTTTTCTCAACATCATACAATTGTTTCTTTGCCTACAAAATGCCATAGCTACTTCTTGGCGATGCTAACAAGAGGTGGGCATTGGTGCACCCAAACTCCTTTTCGCTATGCACTTATCTAATTTTTTTATAAAATTTTATAGGAGTTTTCTTATGATTTCTTTTAATAACCAGCAAGTCGTGTTAGAGGCATTAAAGAGCGAATATCAGAAACTTGACGACAGATCTTGCCAAATTTTGAATGCGCCTGGAATCTGTGATGGAATTATCAACAAGTATCATCGTTACGCTATCAAAGCTATGAAAAGCACCAATGAAGGCTTTAGTTTAAATATTGCAATTGCAGCTTCGAAAAAGCTGTCGCAACTTTTCAATGATATAAAATCAGGTAAAGCAGATGTTATTCAAAAGAGCTTAGGACAATTATGTTATTTTCAAGCGCCACGACAGAAACAGCCTGAGGATAGTTTTTGCCAAAAAGATTTAAACGTTACTATAGGCGATATTCCAACACTTAATCGTTCCTATAATCAAAAAAAATATCAAAGCGGCAAAAATAAACAAAAATTCATTTCAGATCAACAAATTCAGAATTATCTTGAATTTTATAATGACGTTCATGTTAGTCAAGATTTTGCAGGATGTATTGATGAAAATGATTTGGCAAAAATGCTAGCATATTATCTACCAATACATGCAAATGAAATAATACGCATTGGTGTTGCTGATCATGTGATCTCAATAGGTTATCACGTGGATAATCAAGCAAAGGTAATGGTGAGTATCTTGGATCCAAATTATGATATTAACAATCCCCTTCGACTTATTGAAGTAAAGGATTTGAATAGAGGCATTAGGGAATTGATTGAAGCGTTAAAAGAATCGTTTTATAACGAGGAATTTAACTATGATGAGATGGGCATAGATATTCCTCCATTTAATGGGAATTTTTCCCTTTCTTTTAAAAGTTATGCTATTCAAAAACCTAACAATCCAACAGAGAAGGATGGAGCAACATTATTGCTAGAATTGTTAGCAATTGAACCAGAAAAGGAAGAAGCATGCGACAATCAGGCTATCGATAGTTTATTTATCTGTAGTGAATATGGCCATGAAAAAACGGCTCGAGCTTTGCTCAATCGATATGGCGATTCAACTTTGAGATGTAAAACTATTCAAATGCAGGGAAGAAAAGTTAGATTAAGTCCTACTAATGTTAGTGAACAACAGGGCCACGAAAAGATCAATGAATTGTTTCGAGATCACTATAGGCATAAGATAGCCGTTTAAGAATCAGTATATACTCGAACCACTTTAAAA
>JAFECR010000018.1:48711-59262 GCA_018242045.1 Pseudomonadota bacterium
ATTCAAAGTGGAAGCAGTATATACAAAGCGGATGAATTGATTTTGAAAAAGATACATTGAGATAAATGAAAAAGTTAACGCACTAAAAGCGGCTAAACTTAATTTAGCTTGCAGTAAGCCTTCAAAGTTGAAAGTAATTAAATAATTATTCCCAATAACTTCATTTGTGCAATCGCCTGTTCAGTATTTTCAAATACAATCGCTTCAAAACCTAAATTTTTAGCTGCTGCTACATTGTGTGAAATATCATCCAAAAATAATGTTTCATTGGGGTTTAATTGATAAGTGTTGAGTAAATGTTTAAATATTTCTTGTGATGGCTTTAGGTGTCCAATTTGCGCAGACATGACCACGCCTTTAAACAAAGGCCAAAAATCATAGCGCATCTGTAAATAAGTCATAATTTCATGAGTATTATCAGTCAGGGCATAGAGACGATAACCAGTATGCAAACGGCGAAGCAATTCAACACTGCCGGCGATTGGCGTGAGTGACTCTTTGGCAATTTGAATCATACTAACAAGTTGTTCAAATTCTAACCCTAAACGCAAAGCATATTCTTCAAGTGCTTGAGGCTCTGTTATTTGACCACGATTCAACGCCAACCATGTCTCGTGCTTAAAAATACCTTGTACTAATTGCGCACGATCAGGATGCCAGGGAAATGCCTTGCCAATAATAAAATCAGGATCATAACGTACTAAAACATTGCCAACATCAAAAACAATATTTTTAATAGACACAAACATTCCTTGTTGATGGATTCGGAGAGGGAGGGATTCGAACCCTCGGTACCTGCGAAGGTACAACGGTTTTCGAGACCGCCCCAATCGGCCGCTCTGGCACCTCTCCATTGATGAATTTTTTATTAAAACGCCACATGATACGGGACTTTTAGGTCGTTTGCACGCTATAGTATTAACGCTTAAAAATAACAAGATGTTGGAAAATTAACTTATAAGGTGTCAGGTATGACCAAGCCTGTGATCATAATTGAACTTAATGAATTCAATGTTGATTTACTACTTCAGGCAACAAAACAATTTTCACTACCGGCGATTGCCAAAGTATTAAATTTTAATCGCACTCAATATAAAACCAACGACCGATACAACAGCGGGTTCTTAGAGCCCTGGGTGCAGTGGGTTTCTATTCATGCTGGCAACCCTTCTCAAGCGCACCAAATAAAGCATTTGGGAGATGTCCCTGATTTGCGATTTGAGCAATGCTGGGAAACCCTTTCGCACCATGGCATCAGCTCAGGCATTTGGGGCGTCATGAATGGGGCTCGAAACCATGCTAAAGAAGTGCATTTCTTTTTGCCAGATCCCTGGACCTTTTCGGAAAGGGCCCATCCCAATGCCTTAAATTATTTACTCGATTTACCACGCTATGTCTCAAAAAACTATCAAAACTTAAGTAAAGCTAAGCTCTTTTTTAAAGCTATTAAACTCATTTATTTCATTTTGACATCAAAAGTAAGCGGTAAAATATTTAAAAAAACTTTTTGTTTGTTGAAGGATCTACACAAACATCATAAACAACATTTTGTGTATATTTCCTATTTTGATTATATTTCCACTTTATTGTTTGCCCAATATAAACAAAAATATCAACCCCGTTGCTCTATTTTGTTTTTAAATTCACTTGCCCATTTACAACATCATCATTGGACAAAAGGGGCTTTAACTGTCACTGATGAAATTCGATATGGGTTAGAAACCCTAGATCAACTTTTAGCCTATTTATTTAAACTTTTTCCTCAAGATGCTTTTATTGTTCATAATGGCTTATCGCAAATGAATACCAATCACGAAAAGCCTTGGGTACTCTATAGACAAAAAGATCCCCAAAAATTTCTTCAAGCCCTACAACTGCCCTTTACCAGTGTTGAACAACATATGACCCATGATGGGCATGTTTTTTTTGCATCAACACAACAATGCCAACAAGCCTTTGAAATATTAAAAGAAGCGAAGATCAATGACAAAGCGCTATTTCATGTTGAAAAAAATGCACATGATGAACATAAATTATTTTATATGTTAAAATTTACTGACAAACTGGCAAGCAATGCTACGTTTACTGTCAATCATAAAGAATTTACTTTCTTTGAACATTTTGATGCCATTGTGACACGCACTGGCCGCCATATTCAAATGGGCACGATTTTGAGCGATACCGTTCGTTTTCCAGATCAAATTAATAATCATGATTTCAATCGTTATCTTTTCAACTACTTTAAGCCCGACGCTTTTCCGATAATGGATGAGTTTGAAATTTTTAATGATGAACTTGAAAGTGAGTTTGCATGAAACCAGTTATTATTATTCCAGCCTACAAGCCTGATACAGCTCTTCTACAGCTTGTTGGCGAATTAGCTCAAGCTTGGCAGACCATCATTATCGTAAATGACGGTTCAGGGGCTGCCTTTGCCTCTTTATTTGAAAAATGCGAACAATATAATTCTGTGATTGTGTTAAATCATGCGGTCAACTTAGGAAAAGGAAGCGCTTTAAAAACCGCCTTTAACTATTTTTTAACCCACTTTAGTCAAAGCCCTGGGGTTGTCACCGCCGATGCCGATGGTCAACACTTAACCCAAGATATCCTCGCTGTTAGTGAACAATTAATACAGCAGCCTAAAGCCTTAACACTGGGCTTTCGCACTTTTGAAAAAGGCGTCCCTTTAAGAAGCCGCTTTGGTAATAATCTCACGCGATTTATTTTTCGTATACTGATTGGTCAGACCCTTAAAGACACCCAAACAGGCCTTCGTGGGATCCCCAGTGATTTTTTAAAAACACTACTGAAAGCGCAAGCAAGTGGCTATGATTTTGAACTTGATATGTTAATTTCGGCTGCAAAATTAAAGTTAAAAATGAATGAAATTCCAATTCAAACTGTTTATAAGGATAACAATAAAAGCTCACACTTTAACCCTTTAGTCGATTCCTTAAAAATATATTTTGTTTTTTTTCGCTTTTTGTTTTTTTCTCTTGTCAGTGGGTTATTAGACTTTTTTGCGTTTTCTTTTGCCTTCTTTCTTTTTGGCCACATTTTATTCAGTGAATCCTTAGCAAGAGTTTTTTCAGGGACTTGTAATTTTTTACTCAACAAAGAACTGGTATTTAAATCAAAACAAAGAATTTTCCCTGAGGCGCTAAAATACACTTTATTGTGCTTGGTAAATTTAATTTTTTCTTATGCTTTAATTTCAAGTTTGGCTTTTCTAGGTGCCAATATTTACGCCAGTAAGCTTATCGCCCTCACTGGCTTGTTTTTTGCCAACTTTGCGATTCAAAAACTCTTAGTTTTTAATAAGGAAGAGTCTTTTGCTTAAGCCTTGAAAGATTATTCTTCCATGTTTTTACTATCTCGCACCCCTTCTATAATGCGAGCGAAATAATAGGGTTGTAATTGAGCCAATCGATATAAGGTTGCAGGTCGATGATTGGCCCGGCGCGTCTGTCCTGTTTCTTGCAAAAAACCAGCATCAAGCAATCTCCGGCGAAAAGATTTTTTCTCCATTTTAATATCTAATATAAGCTCATACGTTTTTTGCAGATCGGTTAGGGTAAACTCAGGCGCCAATAAAAAAATAGGTAAAGAAGTATATAACGATTTATTTTGAAATCGATGCAAGCAACTTTCAATAAGCTGTCGATGGTCAAATGCAAGTTCACAAGCCAATGCTTTAGCAATCGGCATCCAAGTCGTATTCTGTTTAGTCGCTTGCTTAAACTCATTTGCGATTAAGCTATAATACACTACTACAATTGACCAACCCCTTGGATCACGCAGCTTATTACCTATTGTTTGCACTTGTTCTAAATAAGGCGTTTCTACCCCGGTTAACGCTTTGACATGTCGTTTGGCTGTTTGCTCTAAACTTGCATCCTGTTGACAATCAACAGTACATGTCACCAACCCCCAACCATGAAGAAAAGGCGGTTCTTTTTGTTTTTCCATTAAAATGCATAATTGTTGCTCTATTAACGAAAAAACCACTAACGCGACCGTTAAGGGCAATTGCGTGCTATGAATGCTATTACTCACAGATATTTTCCCTTTCACGATAGAGTTTATTTTCTTCGATGTAATTAGCAATTTCTGGGCCTACTAATTGCCGCAAAGCACTTTTACGCAAAAGGGCATTATCAAAATGTTCAAGACAAATCTCTCGCACAAGACTGCTATGAATTGGCAAATTTTCTTTGGCAATAAATAAAGGCCATTTTTTTTCAATATCCTGGTAACGATAAAATTTTTGCCAAATCGTGGGTTCTTTAATATCTGGTCCAATAATAAAACATATTTGAAATGGTTTTTGAAATTGCGCATAATGCAATTCTAAGGCAGATAACACATCATAGGTATATATCGGTCCTTGGGTTGTGCTATTTTCATTTAACATTTTTTCAATCAACGAAATTTTAATACTTGTTTTATTGGCATGATTTTTCCACTCATTTAAAAAAAGTTCTAACATCGCTAATCGATGCTTAAGCGGTATTAATGATTTCCCAAAAGCATGTGCTACGCTAGGCACCAATAAAATTTCATCAAAGTGAGGTATTGCTTGATTCACAACATCACGATGACCAAGTGTGGGTGGATTAAAGCTAGCGCCTAAGATCCCTATTCGTTGCATATTCACGTTTTCCCATTTGACATTATTTAATAAGTATTGGATCATGTTAGTGTGGGTGTGCCACTAAGTCAAGTGAGTTGCTCTATGAATAAAATAAACCTTAAAACCCCTGTCGCCTGTATGGATATCGATTCCCAGTACAGCTTTACCCCACAATGCCCGGATGAATTACCAGTACCCCATGGCGACGAAATAGTTCCAGAGTTAAATGAACAAGCCAAATTTGCTCAATACCGTATTGGCTCTAAGGAAGCACACCCCGTGCACGCCATATGGTTTGCGACTCCTGAACAACCCACCTTAAGTAAAATCCAAGACGACAATGTCGATGTTCGATGGCCCAAACATTGTATTCCTGGCACAAAAGGATTTGAGCAGCTCAAAGGATTACCTCATCCTTCACAGTACGACTTCTTTGTCTGGAAAGGTATTGAGCCCGATATGCATCCTTATGGTTCTTGTTTTCATGACTTAAATGAAAAGCTCAGCACGGGAATCATTGAATTTTTGCGCGACAAAGGCGTTAAAACGGTGATTGTTGGCGGCCTGGCAACGGATTACTGCGTTAAGAATACAGTATTACAACTGCTAAATGCGGGCTTTGAAACCATTGTTAATCTGGCCGCTTGTCGTGGGCTAAATCCTTTAACAACCAGTCTTGCCATTTCACAAATGAAAAACCATGGCGCAATCATCATTGATTCTTGCGATGTTTTAAATACAAACCCTGCTTTTGTAAAAGTAACCTCATTAATCAGGTAAGTGAAACATGTCAGCCATCCTCACCTCTTTGCTGGATACCGACTTATATAAATTCACGATGATGCAATGTGTGTTTCATCGTTTCAAAACGAGCCAAGCTACTTATCGTTTTAAATGCCGAAAACCTGTCAAACTGTCTGCCCTGAAAAGCTTGATACAGCAGGAGTTAAAAAATTTATGTCAACTCACTTTTCAAGAAGATGAACTAAATTATCTTACAACCCTTGGTTTTTTTAAAGCAGACTTTATTGATTATCTTCGTACATTTCAATTAAAAGAACATTATGTCCATCTTAGTGTTAGCGATGATCTTAACCTAACGATTCAAGGGCCATGGCTTGAAACCATTTTATTTGAAATTCCACTGCTTGCTATTATCAGTGAGCTTTACTATCAAGAAAATTTTCCACAAACAAATTTTAACCTTGCTAAAGACAAGCTTGCTGATAAAATAAACTTTTTAAAAAACCCTGCTTATGCCAATCTTCGTTTCTCAGATTTTGGAACAAGGCGTCGCTTTTCTAAAGAATGGCAACAAACGCTTTTAACTTTGCTGCAAAAAAATTTACCCGAACAATTTAATGGTACTAGCAATGTTTTCTTTGCCAAGCAATTAAATTTAAAACCCATTGGCACCATGGCGCATGAATATTTACAAGCATTTCAAGTCCTGTCACCCAAGCTTCATGGTTTTCAACATTACGCATTAACCATTTGGTTAGAAGAATATGGCGATAAATTGGGTATCGCGCTCACCGATGTATTAACCATGACTGCTTTTTTGCAAGAATTTGATAAAAATTTAGCCACCTCCTACAAAGGCTTGCGCCAAGATTCAGGCAATCCCATAACTTGGGGAGAACAAGCAATAAAGCACTATCAATCTTTGGGGATAGATCCCAAAGAAAAAATATTTGTTTTTAGTGATAGTTTAACTGTATCTAAAATGACACAAATTTATGATCATTTTAAAGGAAGATGTCAACCCTATTTTGGGATTGGTACACATTTAACTAATGACGTAGGGTTTGATCCGTTAGATATTGTCATAAAATTAACACATACCAATAACCGTCCCGTTGTTAAAATCTCTGATAGTAAAGGTAAGATCATTTGCGAAGACGAAAATTACCTTAATTTTATCAAAAAAGAATTTCATATCAAGGAACACTAATGCAAATTGCAATAGTTCAACTAAATTACAAAATTGGTGATTTTGACAACAATTATGCCAAAATTGAAACTCAAATTAAAAAATTATCTCAAAAAGCAGATTTGATTATATTTTCAGAACTTTGCTTAAGTGGTTATTATCCGATGGATCTTATCGATCAACCCAGTTTTGTCGAAACCCAAAATACTTACCTAAAAAAAATCGAACAATTAACAGACGATTTAAAAACGAGTGTTGTTATTGGTTTTATTGATAAAAACCAAGAGAAAGGTAAACCTTTTCATAATAGCTTATGCTTAATTAGCCATGGCAAACGCCTCTTTACCTATCACAAACGTTTATTACCAGTTTACAATATTTTTGATGAAGCAAGACATTTTGCTCCAGGCAAATTACCTGGTATTTATCAATTTCAAAATATAAAAATAGGTTTTTTAATTTGCGAAGATGGCTGGGCTGGAGCTGATTATCTATACGAAGGCGATCCCGTTGATGATTTAAGCAATAGCAACCTTGATCTTATCGTTTCTATTAATGGTTCTCCAAGTAATATTGGTAAACAAACAGAACGTATCCATCATTTTTCTAACATAGCCAAACGTTGCCATGCATCGCTTATTTTTTGCAATCAGGTGGGCGCTAACGATGATATTGTATTTGATGGTACCAGCTTTGTGGTTGATAAAGAAGGTCTTTTGCAAGGATGTTTAGCACAATTTAAGGAAGATACCGCCCTTATTTCTATTCAACAGAAAAAGATGGTCCTCACAGGATTTAATTCCTATATAAAACCCAGTGACGCAGAGTTATTTTATCAGCAAACGCTGCTTGGTTTACAAGACTACATTCAAAAATGTGGTTTTAAAAAAGTTGTACTTGGTGTTTCAGGCGGCATAGATAGTGCTATCACGCTAGCTCTTGCCGTCAAGGCCATCGGCCATGAAAATGTTTTAGCATTGGCAATGCCTTCTCGCTATTCTTCAGCTTCAAGTTTGCAAGATGCAAAAGCATTATGTGATATTTTTAACGTAGCCTTAACACCTGTTTCAATTGAAGAAGAATTTACTTTGTGCCTTGCTCAATTTGAAAAAGCGTTTCATGAAAAACCTTTACCTTTGACAGAACAAAATATCCAAGCCCGATTGCGCGGCCGAATATTGATGGAATATTCTAATCAAACCGGCGCACTTGTGCTTTCAACAGGCAATAAAAGTGAATTAAGTGTTGGCTACACCACGCTTTATGGTGACATGACTGGTGGTTTTAATCTTATCGGTGATTTATATAAAACACAAGTTTATGAGCTTGTGCGCTATTTTAACCAAATTCATCCCAACACACCTATCCCAGCTGCCATTATTCATAAAATACCCAGCGCTGAACTTGCACCGAATCAAAAAGATTCAGATACTTTGCCAGAATATGAAATTTTAGATCCTATTTTAAAAATTTACATTGAAGGCGATTTATTAACACACGAGGAATACCAGCAATACAAAAAATTGATTGCAAACCTTTCCCCTCAATTAATACAACGTATCCACAAAATGGTAGATAGCGCTGAATTTAAACGACGACAATCTGCCCCTATTGTACGTGTCCAGCGCCGTGCTTTTGGCTATGGCCGACAATTACCCATAGCTGCGACTTATCCTAAAAATTAGTTGGATATTGTGAGAATTGGCACTATTTAATATAATACTCACAGTGCCTCTGTTCATGGACTAACAGTTATGAGTATCCAACCCAATATTCTAGCATGCATCGGCAATACCCCGCTTGTTAAACTTAATCGTGTTATTGATCAAGCTTTTGCAACCATTTTGGTCAAATGCGAATTTATGAACCCCAGCGGCTCCATCAAAGATAGAATGGCACTGTATATCATCGAACAAGCTGAAAAAAGAGGCGATCTTAAACCCGGCGGCATCATCGTTGAAAACACCTCAGGTAACACTGGGCTTTCTCTTGCCATGATAGCTGCGGTTAAAGGGTATCAATGTATCTTCACGCTACCAGACAAAATGAGCATCGAAAAAATTAATGCCCTTAAAGCATTTGGCGCAACTGTCGTTGTTACACCAACAGATGTACCGGGTAATTCACCCGAGCATTATGTTAACAGGGCCAAGCAAATAGCCAAAGAAACACCGAATGCTTTTTATGCGAACCAATATCACAATCAAGATAATATTGCAGCACATTATCAATTAACCGCGCAAGAAATCTGGCAACAAACGCAAGGTAAATTTGATGCCTTTGTGGCAGGAACTGGCACGGGCGGTACTATTTCCGGCGTGGGTCGGTTTTTAAAGGAAAAATCAAATCAAATTCAAATTGTCGGTGTCGATCCTATCGGTAGTGTACATTTTGATTATTTTTACAACAAAAAATTAGTGACTCCTCATGTTTATCAAGTTGAAGGGATTGGGGAAGATATTTTGTGTGAAGCACTTGATTTTTCAGTGATAGATCAAATGATTCAAACTGATGATGCTCAAGCCTTTACTATGGCACGTCGATTGGTTAAAGAAGAAGGGCTGTTTTGCGGTGGTTCCTCTGGTGCGATTGTTTATGGCGCTTGTCAATTAGCAAAACAATTAGGACCAGGTAAAACCATTGTGACCGTATTGACCGATTCTGGCTCACGTTATCTTTCAAAATTTCTTAATGATAAATGGATGCAAGAAAATGGATTTTAGTAATAAAAAATTTGGCACTAAAGCCATTCATGCCGGGTTTCATCATGATGAAGTTACTGGCGCGGTTATGCCTCCGATTTGCCTTTCAACCACCTTCGCCCAACGCGCTCCAGCACAACCTATAGGCAATTATGAATACGCCCGTACGGCCAATCCAACACGTGATATCCTGCAAACGACGTTGGCAGCCCTGGAAGGTGGTAAATTTGGTTTATGCTTTGCCTCTGGTTGCAATGCGCTTAATACCTTATTACAAACTTTAAAACCATCCAGCCATGTGATTATCAGCGATGATGTCTATGGCGGCACTTTGCGTTTATTTACCCAAGTTTTTAATCACTGGGGAATTACTTATACGCAATGCGACATGACGGATCTAAAACAATTTGCCACTGCATTTACCCCGCAAACCCAGCTTGTGTGGCTTGAGACCCCTTCAAACCCTTTACTTAAAATCTTAGATATTGCTGCGCTTTGTGATATTAATCAACAACAAAAACAACAGCCTATCTTGGCAGTTGATAACACTTTTGCAACACCCTATTTACAAAATCCGCTCCACTTAGGCGCCGATGTGGTCTGTCATTCCACAACAAAATACATTGGCGGTCATTCAGATGTACTGGGCGGCGCTTTGATCTTAAATGATCAAACCCTTGCTGAGCAGCTTTATTTTTTGCAAAATGCCCAAGGTGGCGTACCTGGCCCCATGGATTGCTTTTTACTGATCCGCTCGCTTAAAACCTTACATGTGCGTATGCAAGCTCATTGTGACAATGCCCTAAAGCTTGCTGAATTTTTACAAAATCATCCTAAAATTAGCAAAGTCATTTATCCTGGCTTAACCAATCACCCACAACATCAGCTTGCAGCCCAACAAATGCGAAATTTTGGCGGCATGATAAGTTGCGTGCTAAAAGAAGAAATAGACGTTAAGCGTTTCTTGCAAAGCTTGCAGATCTTTACTTTGGCTGAATCCTTAGGGGGCGTCGAATCTTTAATTGAGCATCCTGCAACGATGACGCATGCCGCTATTCCTGAGGCGCATCGGCAAAAAATCGGCATTGAAGCATCTTTGGTCAGAATCTCTGTTGGGATTGAAGATATTGATGATTTGACACAAGATATAAACCAAGCTTTTAGCAAGTAAATGCCTTTCCTGCTTCGCTAATACTTGTTACGTCTTTACGAAGCCGTTTTCGCGTTTCGCAAAGACGGTCCAATAGCCACTAACAAGTATATATACTCGATCCACTTTA
>JAFECR010000018.1:59369-104353 GCA_018242045.1 Pseudomonadota bacterium
TCAAAGTGGAAGCAGTATATTAGTCCCAATAAGCCTTTAAAGACCACAATGCCATTCCCCAAACAACGCTTGCATTTACCAAACTTAACAGTACCGCGGCACTGCCAATATCTTTAGCTCTTTTTGAAAGCACGTTTCTTTCTAAGGAAATTCTATCAACCACAGTTTCAATCGCCGAATTAATCAGCTCTGTCATTAATACCAAAAGCAAGCTGCTGATAAGCAAGGCTTTAAAAACAAAGGGCACCGGTATTAGCAGAGCAACGGGCGTTAAAATAACTGCACAAACTACTTCAATGACAAAGGCAATATCGTTACTAAAAGCACTTTTTAAACCAGCCAGAGAATAACCAAAAGCTTTAACTCTGCCGATAAAGAAATCAGTCATATCAAATGAATCCTCTATTCTTCAGTGCTTTTTTTAGAAGCCAGCGGGGGAAAGATTTTAATTGATTTAATACGATTATCTTGCACTTGTACCACCTCTATTGGGATATTGCCCCCGACAAGACAGCAAGTCCCTACTTCAGGAATATTTTGCAATTGTTCAATCACAAGCCCATTGACCGTTTTGGCCTCACGTGTTGGCAATTTCCAGGTACTTTGGCGATTAAATTCACGGATTGGGGTACTGCCTTCAACTAAAAAAGAGCCATCTTCTTGGAGTTGAATTGCCATAAATGCAGTTGAAATGTTGGTGGTGAATTCACCAACAATTTCTTCTAATATATCTTCAAGAGTTATGATCCCCATTATTTCGCCGTATTCATCTACAACGATGGCAAAGCGCTGCTTATGGCGCTGAAGATTAATTAATTGATTTGTTAGGGAAGTACTATGAGGAATAAAGAAAGGGTCATCTAAGATATCACGAAGTTTTTCTTCATCAAAATCAACATCTGCCATTAAGTGAAGCACTTTTTTAGCATGTACAATCCCGATAATATTGTTGAGATCTTGTTTGTAAACAGGCAAAAAAGTGTGTTGTGTATTGGCTAATTGTCCCAAAATCGCATCCCATTCATTATCAAGATCTAAACCAACCACATCGTGGCGAGGCACCATGATGTCATCCACCGCGACATTTTCAAGATCTAAAATGCTTAATAACATTTTGCGATGTTTAGAAGGGATCCTGCTCGACGTTTCATGCACCACGGTGCGCAATTCTTCTACAGTGAAGTCTTGGGTTTGATTACGCGAAAGGGACAAACCGCATAGTTTAATTAAGCCATTAGAAGCTGCATTGATTAACCACACTAAGGGATAGAGCACATTTAAAATGATTTGTAATAGAAAAGAAGTCGGCATTGCTGCTTTTTCAGGATATAAGGCAGCGATGGTTTTGGGAAATACTTCTGCAAATATCAGTAAGATGACAGTAATAGTAATATCAGCAATAATAACACCTATTTTTTCGCCTAATAAATCAACGCCAATCAAGGTCGCGATAGAGGAGGCTGTAATAGTGATAAAAGTATTGCCAAGTAAAATGACGCCAAGCAATCTGTCTGGTCTATCGAGTAGCTTTTGTACACGTCTTGCACTTTTAGATGTTTTAGCAAGGTGCTTAAGCCGATATCGGTTAACAGATAAAATCCCAGTTTCTGAAAGAGAGAAAAAAGCAAGTAGCAAAGTTAGTAAAAAGAGCGTTAGGGATAAAGGGATAATATGGGATTGTTCCACCCTGAGGTTCCTTTAAAACAGTAAGGCTTTGGTACCAAAATATGATAAAACGGCAAAAATGGTGCTACTCAATGTCCAGCGTATGGCCGTAGGTCCACGCCAGCCAAAAAAAGTTCGTCCAACAATCAGTAATGTCAGCAGAATCCAAGCGAGTATTGCTAACATCGTTTTGGGGAACAAATAAGATGTTAAATGATCTGCTTGGTAAAAGAATCCACTTACTAAAGAGGCAGAGAGTAATAACATGCCACCCCAGATGATTGTAAATAGCAGAGTTTCCATAGATTGCAGTGGCGCAAGAAGCCGTAATAAAGGAGAGGGACGATGATGTTTTATCAAGAAGTTTTGCAAACCCATAAGAAGTGCTTGAAAACTTGCCAAGCTTAAAAAGCTCATGGCGGATAAGGAAATCAAGATATGGGTGAGAAACAGGCCTTGCATATTGTTGATAACTTCAGGCTGTCTGCTAAGTGCCATTGCCAAAAGTAGCGCAGCCAAAGGATAGGTGAGCACACATAAATTGGCAATCTGGGCGCGAAGAGACATGATTAAAGTAATGAGATTCATTAGCCAAGCGCTAAAGCATAGCATAACAAACCAGTCCAAGTTTTGACCTAATGGTGTGTCGATTACTTTATATAAAACCCAACCTTGACTGGAAACGGCTATCAAAGAGCCAAAAAAATAAATTTTTTGGGAATAAGAAAGTTTCCCAAAAAGTTGCAGTCCTTGAAGTAAGGCAATTGATATATAAGTTATAATGCTTACAATGCCAAGATGGTGTAGATTCATAGATATTTCGATTTTTCTGTGATTCAAATCATCGCATAGCTCGTGATTGGATGAAATAGGGGCACTATCTTTGTTATGCTTACCCACGTTTTTAAATCGCTAACAAGACTAGAGTTATAATACCATTGTTGGCAAATTAACTTACTATAGGTGTTCCATGTTTGAAAGCTTAACAGATAGATTAAGTAGAACTTTCCGCAATGTTATCGGTAGGGGCAAACTCACTGATGAAAACATGAAAGAAACCTTAAAAGAGGTGAAGGAAGCACTACTGGAAGCCGATGTGGCCTTAGAAGTGATCAACACCTTTATAGAAGATATTCGTGAAAGAGCCCAAGGTGTTGAAGTGGGCAAAAGCCTAACCCCGGCACAAGCCTTGGTTAAAATTGTTAATGAAGAATTAACGCATTTAATGGGGGAGTCTTGCGAGGAATTGAATTTGGCTATGCAACCTCCGGCTGTCGTGTTGGTTGCAGGCTTGCAAGGCTCTGGTAAAACGACCAGTGTTGCAAAATTAGCTAAATGGCTAAAAGAAAGGTTAAAGAAATCCGTTTTGGTAGCAAGCGCGGATGTTTACAGACCCGCTGCAATTGATCAATTAAAAACTTTAGCCAAAGAAGTAGATGTGCATTTTTTCGATCATCCTGAGATGACTGTCCCGCTTGAAATTGTTCAAGGCGCAATTGCTTCGGCCAAGAAACAATTTCTTGATGTTGTTATTATCGATACCGCCGGACGCTTGCATATTGATGAAGACATGATGCAGGAAATAAAACAGATCCACCAAGCGATTAATCCTGTTGAAACCTTGTTTGTGGTGGATGGGATGATGGGGCAGGATGCTGCCAAAACGGCAAAGGCTTTCAATGATGCGCTTCCCTTGACTGGCGTTGTTGTCACTAAATTAGATGGTGATACGCGAGGAGGGGCTATCCTTTCCATTCGACAAGTGACAGGCCAAAAGCCAATTAAATTTGTTGGGATGGGAGAAAAGGTCGATGCCTTAGAACCATTCTACCCAGATAGGGCCGCGTCGCGTATTCTGGGGATGGGCGATATTTTATCATTAGTAGAAGAATTAGAACGCAAAGTTGATAAGCAGGAAGCTGAGCGTCTTGCGAAAAAGTTAAGCAAGGGCAAAGAATTCGATTTTGAAGATTTTCGCAATCAGTTGCTTCAAATGAAAAACATGGGCGGTTTAGCCAGCATGATGGATAAATTGCCTGGTATGTCAGCGTTACCTGCCGAAGCAAAAGCGAAAGCAAATGATAAATCCTTAGATGTTATGTTAGCGATAATTAATTCAATGACCAAAAAAGAGCGCCGTCGACCGGCCCTTATCCAAGGATCGCGCAAAAGGCGCATTGCAGTAGGTTCTGGCACTTCCCTGCAAGAAGTCAATCGGCTGTTAAAACAGTTTACCCAAATGCAAAAAATGATGAAAAAAATCTCTAAGAAGGGGGGCTTAGCTCGAATGATGCGCGGTATGAAAGGGATGCAAAACCTTCTGCCAAATGGTGGTATGGAGCACTAAATTAGCGTAGAATGCCAACCCTTTAAAGTAGAAGAATATAAAATATTTAAGTAAAACTTCTGACACATTTCTAGAGATCTGAAAACAAAAGGAAAAGCATCATTATGGTGGTGATTCGCTTAGCTCGTGCAGGCGCTAAAAAGCGCCCTTTCTATAATATCGTTGTAGCCGATCAACGTTTTAAACGTGATGGTCGCTTTATCGAGCGAATTGGATTTTATAATCCTGTTGCTGCAGGTAAAGATGAGGCGCTTCGCCTTGCACGCGAACGTGTTAAACATTGGGTTGCACTTGGTGCGCAGTTGTCGACCAGAGTAAATGCCCTTGTTAATCAATGGGATGAGAAGAACGCCCAACAGGCGACATAGTCAGTGAAAAGTTGCAGCAGCCAGGCAGTTCCTGATAAAGCCAAGATCGACATGGTAAACAGCGCGCTGGTTATTATTGGAAAAATAGGTGGCCCTTATGGGGTGCAAGGCTGGCAACATATTCATTCATTTGCAAATCCTATTGAAAATATTTTGCACTATCAACAATGGTATGTGGAAGTGAAAGGGGTTTGGCAAAGTTGGCAACTCATTAAGGGACGGCGTCATGGGCAAGGCATCGTTGCTTTGCTAAATGGCATAGATTCTCCAGAAGTGGCTATGCAATTTCGTAATAGTCCGATAGCAATAGCACGTTCAGCTTTAGAAGCATTGCCACAAGATGAGTTTTATTGGACTGATCTGGAAGGGATGTCAGTTATATCTATTGCAGGAGAGCAACTGGGGAACGTTCATTACTTATATGAAAATAGTACTGTGGATGTGATGGTTGTTAAAAACCAAAATAAAGAAAGACATATCCCTTTTATTATTCATGACACGGTATTAAAAGTAGATTGCGAGCACAAGCAGATCACAGTTGATTGGGATTCTGCTTTGTAATGTGGTGTGGTGTCATCACCTTATTTGGACAAATGTTTCATGCCATTAAAGACCATGGCATCACAGGGCGTGCGATAAAAAATGGTTTATTGACCCTTGAAACATGGGATCCGAGAGATTATACGACGGATAAATATGCCACGGTAGATGATAGACCCTATGGGGGTGGACCTGGCATGGTGATGTTAGCCCAACCATTAAGAGAAGCCTTGGCACAAGCAAAGTTCGCCTCTCCTGGGTTAGCGCGAGTGGTTTATGTCACACCTGGCGGTGAACGTTTTGATCATGCAAAAGCACGAAAATTAGCTCAAAGTGCTCAGCCATTGATTTTTGTGGCTGGCCGGTACGAAGGGATTGATTATCGTGTCATTGAACAAGATATCGACGAACAGCTTTCTATTGGGGATTATGTTTTATCCGGAGGAGAGCTTGCTGTCATGGTGATGATAGATGCTATCACCAGGTGGATACCAGGTGCTTTGGGGCATGAGCTTTCTGCTGTGAATGATACATTTAGTGAGGAGATGGCTGGGTTACTTGATTGCCCGCATTATACTCGCCCAGCTTGTATCGGCACGCAAAAAGTGCCTGAAGTATTATTAACAGGAGATCACCAAGCGATTGCGCGTTGGCGAAAGAAGCAATCTTTAGGGCAAACTTGGCTTCATAGATCGGATATTTTAGAAAAATTAACCCTAGATGAAACAAGTCAAGCATTACTGGCAGAGTTTCAACTAGAATATGAAAAAAACTAACATTTTTCTTAAGGAGCAATGATGAGCACAATTATTCAAGAATTAGAAAGGGAATTTATCCGTAAAGATATACCTGCATTTTCTCAGGGAGACACCGTTTGTGTTTGGGTTAAAGTAATAGAAGGAAATCGTGAACGCTTACAGGCTTTTGAAGGTGTTGTCATTGCAATTAAAAATCGTGGTGTTAACTCTTCATTTACGGTTCGTAAAGTGTCCCATGGTGAAGGTGTAGAACGCGTATTTCAAACACATAGTCCTATCATCAATAAGGTTGAAGTGAAACGTCATGGTAAAGTTCGCCGTTCAAAACTTTACTACTTACGTGATTTAACGGGTCGCGCTGCGCGCATTAAAGAAGATCTCACTAAAAATAAAAATAGCAGTGCAGGAGCTGTTGAGGAATAAATAATTCGTAGTATACCCGAACCAGTTTGAATTTAGGCGAGGCGCCAAGCGAACGAATCCCCAGGAGTGTACGCTTTGGTACATGACTGGGGTGAGTAAGCGCAGGTAAGAAAGCATAAATTTAAACTGGGAAGTGTATATGTATGATACTATTATAAATACCCCTATCGGTTTAATTGGCATACAATGCTGCGATTCTAAGTTATCTGCTATTCATTTTTTAGATCAGCATATCATTCCGTTGCCTAGCGCAAAACCACCCGAAAAAGTAAGAGAAATAGCAAAAAAAATAGAAGGCTTTTTTTCTAAGGCAACATCCCTAACCGATTTACCGCATGTCGCAAAAGGGACAGCTTTTCAGAAAAAGGTCTGGCGAGCTTTATGTAAAATTCCATTAGGTCAAACTCGGACCTATGGAGAATTGGCCAAACGTTTAAGCACATCGCCAAGAGCAGTCGGTATGGCTTGTCGTACTAATCCATTGGCTTTGGTTATTCCTTGCCATCGCGTTGTTGGCGTAACCACCCTGGGTGGTTTTTGCGGCAAGAGGAGCAAGGTGATTATTAAAGAATGGCTGCTCGCCCACGAACGAGGTTCGTGTTAGCCTATAGCTTACGTCGCTTACCTTAACCTAGGGATGGATTATGTCAATAAGAAAGCTGCTTCAATTGAGTCTTATCACTTTTATGGTTCATGTTTCTTTAGTTGACGCTAAAACTGATGAAGGGACAGCTGACCAAATTCGTAGTGCGCTTAAACAGCAATTTTCTGGAATAGAAATAGATGATATTAAACTAAGCCCCATTAAAGGTTTATATGAAGTAAGAGCAGGATCTACCATTTTGTATGTGACGCAAGATGCACAATATGCCCTGTCCGGCGATATCATTGATTTAAAAAATGCGCAAACAAACCTCACTGAAGAAGTGCGAAAGCAAGCGCGTCTCAATGGTTTAAAAAGATTGGGCCAGGAAAATATGATAGTTTTTTCCCCTAAAAATCCTAAATATACCGTTACCGTTTTTACTGATGTTGATTGTGGTTACTGTCGAAAAATGCAAAATGAAATGAAACAAATTAATGATTTGGGTATCGCTATTCGTTATCTTGCTTTTCCAAGAACAGGCCCTAATACCCCAACTTATGAAAAAATGGTTGCTGTTTGGTGTGCTAAAAATAAAAATACAGCACTTGCCGATGCAAAAGCAGATAAGCAAATTGATTTAACCGCTTGCACTAATAATAGTGTGACAAAAGATTTTCAGTTTGGCATGCAGATTGGCGTTGCAGGAACACCCACCTTAATTTTTGAAGATGGCACGATGATCCCAGGTTATTTACCACCAAATAAGTTACTTGAAGTGGCAAAGCATTTGGGCGAGAAAAAGGCCTCTAGTTAGGGATTATACTCGTTTCACTTTGAAATTAGGAATTTCGTCATTGCGACACAGAGCATAGCGAAGGGGAAGCAATCCAGAAAAAAGACTGGATTGCCACGTCGCTGCTAAGCTTCAATAACTGAAATCAGCAAAGGTATTAGTGGGACAACCCATGGCGCCCTACTTTCTGGAGAAAGAGAAGCGCAACGCATTTTATCATTGTGAGAATGTTGCCGTGTAGACGTCCTTTAAGATCATGGCTGCGGTATACGGAACGGCTAATGAAAACCCAATACTACCGCCGATGGCGCCAAAAAAGTAACCCACGGGGGAATAATGCTCACCATAATGACAGGCACCAGCGCAATCTAGACCAACAGCAAAAATATAACCTACGTCAAATCCAAAACGAACAGCAGATCTAATGTCGTCCCAAGCCTGTGCTGCGGTTTGATTTCCCGCTGATATTTGTTTGTTTTCACTCGGGGTTAGGTGGCGCATTTTTCTGATCCCGATACTGCATTTTGTAAAAACACATCATGAGTGATTAATCACTTCATGTCAATGACTTTAATTAAGAAATTTTCAGCAAAAAGTGAAATTACACTAATTATTTACATGTTGGTGTAATTTGGGCCATCCCCCCCTTCTGGTGGAACCCAGGTGATATTTTGAGTTGGATCTTTAATGTCGCAGGTTTTGCAGTGTATGCAATTTTGAGCATTTATTTGTAATTTTTTGTTGCCAGTATCGTCGTTAAGAAATTCATATACACCAGCAGGACAATAGCGCGCTTCAGGGCCTGCGTATTGCTGCCAATTTATGGCAATGGCAACTTCAGGATTTTTCAAAATTAAATGGTTAGGTTGATTTTCTTCATGGAAAACATGAGTGCGTGAAACTGAAAGCATTTTATCAAAACTTAAAATACCATCAGGTTTAGGATAAGCAATGGGCTGACAATCTTTTGCTTTGTTTAAACAAAGATTATCAACATGATGAGAAAATGTCCAAGGCGCATATCCTTGCAAAATATAGGTATCAAACGCAGCATAGACTAAACCCATCCACAACCCTTGGTGAAAAGCAGGGCGGATATTGCGAGCACGATAAAGCTCTTTCTTTATCCAACTGCGATGGATTTTATCTTTGAAGTTTGTTGCTTCAATAAACTGTTGTTGAATGGCTTCAAAGGCTGCTTCTGCTGCTAATATGCCTGATTTTATCGCAGTATGACTTCCTTTAATTTTTGGCACATTTAAGAATCCAGCACTACACCCTATCAACATACCACCGGCAAAAGTAAGCTTAGGCAAAGACTGCCAACCTCCTTCGTTGATTGCCCTGGCACCATAACTGATGCATTGGCCATCGCTTAAAAGTGATGCAACATAAGGGTGATGTTTAAAACGCTGGAATTCTTGATAAGGATCTAAATAGGGATTTTGATAATCCAAGCCAATGACTAATCCTATACTGACAAGATTTTTTCCCCAATGATAAATGAAGCTGCCACCATATGTTTTAGAATCTAATGGCCAACCAACAGTGTGCACAACTTTGCCGCTTAGGTGTTTATCAGATTTTATTTCCCAAATTTCTTTTAAACCAATAGCATAAGTTTGAGGTTGGCTATTTTTAGCTAAATGAAAATGCTGAATCAGTTGTTGACTTAAAGAACCACGACATCCTTCAGCAAAAATGGTTTGTTTTGCAAGCAAGCGCATGCCTGCTTGAAAAGTACTTTTTGCTTCCCCTTGTTTATTGCGGCCTTTATCGCCAGTGATAACGCCTATCACTTGATTTTGAGCATTAAAAAGTAGTTGAGTTGCAGCAAAGCCAGGATAGATATCCACACCTAAATTTTCAGCAATTTTTGCCAACCATCGGCATAACTCGCCAAGGCTAATAATATAATTGCCGTGATTTTTCATTTGAGGTGGGGTGGGTAATTTAAAAGCTTTTTTTGGTGTAAATAACAGAAATTCATCTTGAGTAACAGGGCTTAATAGCGGTGGCGCTTCTTTTTGCCAATCTGGGATTAATTCATTTAAAGCACGAGGTTCAAAGACAGCACCAGATATTATATGTGCGCCAACCTCAGCCCCTTTTTCTAAAACACAAATACTTGGCTGTTTGTTAGCTTCCCTGCAAAGTTGAGCGTAACGTATGCTTGCCGCTATGCCAGCGGGTCCTGCGCCGACAATGACAACATCAAACGACATTTCGTCTTGTGCCATAAGATATCCTTAATTGCGACTGGTATTATAATGAAATAACAGATCCTGGGATGTTAGCATGACTTAAGGAGGTGGCATGAAAGTTTTAGTGCCTATCAAACGTGTGATTGATCCTAACGTTAAAATTCGAGTGCGTTCCGATGAGCAAGGTGTCGATCTTTTAAATGTTAAAATGTCCATTAATCCGTTTGATGAAATTGCCATTGAAGAGGCCGTTCGCTGGAAGGAAGCAGGCTTAATAACTGAGATTGTAGTCATAACCATAGGTCAACAAATCACCCAAGAAAGTTTAAGAGCCGCCTTAGCGCTTGGGGCAGATAGGGCTATTCAAGTGCAAACAGAAAAGCAGTGGGAACCGATAAACATTGCCAAAATCTTATGTGCAATTGCAAAGCAAGAACAACCCCAAATCATTATTTTGGGTAAGCAAGCGATTGATGATGATTGCAATCAAACGGGGCAAATGTTGGCAGCATTATTAAAGTGGCCACAAGCTACTTTTGCCTCAAAAATTGTTTTCGCTGATGATAAAAAAACGGTGGAAGTAACACGCGAAGTGGATGATGGTGTTGAGGTTTTAAATCTCCATTTACCTTTAGTTATCACCACGGATTTGCGCTTAAATGAACCTCGTTATGCCTCTTTGCCCAATATTATGCAAGCCAAGCGTAAATCATTAAACATAATAAACTTAGATGATTTAAACGTGAGCCTTAAATCTCATTTAAAAGTGCTTGGGGTAACCTCACCACCTGCGAGAAAAGCAGGTAAAATGGTTAAAGATGTTGCAGAATTGATTCATTGCTTGCGCGATGTGGAAAAGGTGATTTGATATGACTAAAGTATTGGTTGTTGCTGAATATCATCATGGAGAACTTTGTTCTGCGACAAAAGCGACTATGGGCGCTGCTTTGAAATTAGCAGCGAAATATGATGTTTTGCTTGTCTGTGCCAAGGACACGATGAGCGAAGCATTGGCTCAATTAACCGGGGTAAATAGGATCAGCGTTTTTACGCATGCATGTTTTTCTCATATTCTGGCAGAAGATATTGCGAATGTGATTGTTGAAATTGCTAAAGAATATACCCATATTTTAGCCCCCGCTTCTACCTTTGGTAAAAACTGTTTGCCGCGAGTGGCGGCAATGCTTGATGTTGCGCAAGTGTCAGATGTTTGTGCCATAGAAAATGAGAATGTGTTTATCAGGCCAATTTATGCAGGGAATGCGTTTGAGAAAGTACAATCGTTGGATAACATTAAAGTGCTCACGATTCGTCCGACTGCTTTTGCGCCAACGACCACTGCTGCTACAAAAGCCCCAGTTGCAACCTTAAATTGTACTTTTCAACCGACGCAAAGTGTGCTGTTTAAAAGAGAAGAAACACCCACGTTAACTCGACCTGAATTAACTGCTGCTAAAATTATTATTTCCGGTGGGCGAGGTTTTAAAAGCAAAGATAATTTTAAAATGCTCGAATCATTGGCTGATAAGTTAGGTGCGGCGATTGGCGCAAGTAGAGCTGCCGTCGATGCCGGTTTTGTCCCTAATGATTTTCAAGTGGGACAAACAGGCAAGGTGGTGGCGCCAAGTTTATACATTGCCATTGGGATATCAGGCGCTATTCAACACCTTGCAGGTATGAAAGACAGTAAAATTATTGTGGCCATTAATAAAGATCCTGAAGCGCCGATTTTTCAAGTGGCAGATTATGGCTTAGTGGGCGATCTTTTTACTTTAATACCCGAGCTTGAAGCGGCATTATTGCAAAATCCATCGCCATAAAACGTAGATCCCACCTGATAAAAAGAAAGTAATGGGTAAGGTTAACACCCATGAGCCGACAATATTACCAATGATTTTCAGATTTAAAGCTGATAATCTTTGAGCCGAACCAACCCCCATAATAGAAGTAGTAATGGTATGGGTGGTAGAAATAGGGATCCCAAAGTGGGCAGTGAGAAATAAAACAGAGCCACTGGTCGCTTCTGCTGCAAATCCTTGGATAGGTTTAACCTTCACAATTTTTGAGCCTACCGTGCGAATAATCTTCCAACCACCGGCAACGGTGCCCAAACCCATGGCAATTGCGCAAGCAATGATAATCCAATCGTAAACTTCAAAAGGAGTTTGATAATATGTAGCACAAGCAAGTGCAATAATACCCATGGTTTTTTGCGCATCATTTGCGCCATGGGTGATGGCAAGATATCCTGAAGATAAAATTTGTCCTTTGCTAAAAAGTGCGTTAATTTTGGGTAAACTGACTTTATGAAATAACCAATATAAAGCAATCATGATGAAATACCCACCAATAAATCCCATCAAAGGGGAGGTAAACATGGGAATAATCACTTTGTTGGTAATAACAGGCCAATTAAGGTTTTGACTACTTGTTGCAAATGCGGTTGCACCCATGAGTGAACCCATTAAAGCATGAGAGGAACTTGAAGGAAGCCCCTTGTACCAAGTTAATAAATTCCAAACTATGGCACTAGATAAAGCTGCTAAAAGCACTTCAGAGGTGACGGCTTGCCCATCGACTAAACCAGCTCCCACTGTTGCTGCAACTTGCGTTCCCAATAAGGCACCAATAAAGTTGAGGATAGCGCCATAAATAACAGCAACACGAGGAGAAAGTACTTTAGTTGAAACAACAGTTGCAATTGCATTAGCGGCATCATGAAAACCATTAATATAATCAAATATTAATGCCAATGTCACCACTGAAACAAACAATAAAAAAGCTAATTCCATAGTTTATCCGCGTTGAGTTAAGAATGTTTAAGAACCACTTCTAAAATGACATTGGCTACATCACGGTGCCTATCGACGATGCTTTCCATCAAGTTGTACATTTCTTTGCGGATCAGGATTTGCTTAAAATCATTTTCATAGTGATATAAATCGATGGTGAGCTGATTAAGGAGTTGATCAGTATTGGCTTCAATATTATGAATAAGGGCACATTTATCATGCACTGGTTTAGAGTCTTTTATCTTCTTTAAATTTATTACTAAATCATGCACGACATCGGAAGCCTCAACCATATTGCTCGTTAATTTGAAAAAATCATTTTGAAAAGGACGCAACTGAAAGGCAATCAGTCTTTCTTGGGCTTTCTCGCAAATCTTTAAAATTTTGTACAAGCCTCTTGATAAACGATGAATATCTTCATGATCAAATGGTGTCATGAGCGCGCGACTTAGCCTTTCGGTGATCTCATAGGTGATATCTTTGGCTTTGTGTTTGGCGTTTTCAATTTCTCTGGCAAGTTTATAGGCTTGTTCTCTATCTTCTTCTATCGTTAAGTCTTTGAGTAGATGGATTGATTTGTTTGAAAGCTCACTTGTCTGTGTGAGAAGTTCAAAGAATTTGTGATCTTGTGGAAGGAAGTTAAGACCAAAAAACATAGAGTTAATCCTCCAACATATTGCTTGGAAAGTGAAACTGAGCGAAGTATCGCTTTAACATGGCCTAGACACAAGAGATTATGTTGCTCTTGGTCGATTGTACTCATTTTAAATGACTCTGAGCGCTAAGTTACCACACTTCACTGGGAGGTAGCCCTTGTAGCACTTCTTGTATACGCCGGATCGTGCTTGCAGTGGTGTTGGACGGGAGGTTGTTCAGATCAAACCAACGCGCCTCTTTGATTTCAGCACAGGGCTTGGCTTTTGTTGGGAGTGTAAACGTTTTAATAATAAAAAGCATGGGATAATCGTTTGCCCCTAAAACCTGGTGGGCATAGATGGCAAATAGTATCGGGTTTTCATCGACAATCAAACCCGTTTCCTCTTCTATTTCGCGTATGACGGCGGCTTTCGGGGTTTCCCCAGCTTTAACCCCACCACCAGGTAAGTGCCAGCCTGGCATATAAGTATGTTCTACTAAAAGCACTTGCTGCTGTTGATTTATTATCAAACCCTTAACACCAATCGTTGTCATGCTTAATAGGCGTTGTAAGCGACGTCTTATAAGAGTGGCAATTTTATAGAATGTTTGAATCATCTGCAGGTACCATAACAAAATGAAATGAGTTTAGGCGTATTTCAAAGAAAAAAAAAGAGCATAATGCGCAGCAGTATGAACTTAGAATGGCTTTGCTTTTCCTGGAATACCTAGGTATATTTTTGCTCGAGAAGAAAATGGCCTTTGTTTATATATAGTTTATTAGATAACAACTTGTTCTATGTAGCTTTAGCGAATCCCCAGGAGTGTACGCTTTGGTACAGGGACCGTGGTGAGAGAGTGCAGGCAACAATGCCTAAATTTAAAGTGGAAAGCGTATATACTCGCACCAGTTTGAATTTAGGCGAGGCGCCAAACGAACGAATCCCCAGGAGTGTACGCTTTGGTACAGGATTGGGGTGAGAGAGTGCAGGCAACAATGCCTAAATTTAAAGTGGAAAGAGTATAAAGGAGTACCCCATGCAAATGACAAGAACACTGTTAGATTCCGCATTCGAATTTGTAAGCCGTAACAGACAACACCTCATTTTGTCAGGGTTAACAATAGGTGGTTTTTTTGCTTTTGGAGAATATACAACCGTACCGGTTGTCAATTTTGTAAATCAATTATTACCAGCACAACTTGGCACAGTTTCAAATAGTTTGTTTACTAGAATATCGGTATCTGTGATTGAAGGTGTCTTATATTATGGATCGGTGTTCTCCGGGGCATGGCTTGCAATCCAACCTTTTAAAGCAAGAAAACTTGAAAAACAAAAGGCAGAACTTGAAAAGCAAAATGAAGCGCTTGAAAAAAATGTAATGGAATATAAAGCAAAAGAAACAGAATTTAATACTAAGGTTGAAGAACTTAGTAAAAAAGCATTAGATCTTTTTGGAAAACAATCAGAATTCGATGAGAACGTAAGGCAGCATCAAACAAAAGTAGCTAATACAGCCAAAAACTTTTTAGAAAGAGAAAAGTTATTGGAAGATAAAGAAAATGAATTAAATGAAAGACAAAAATTAATAACTGAACAAGAAAATAATTTGCAAACAATTGAACAATCCATCGAGCAACCTGCAACACCTCAAGCAGCACAAGAGCCAGTTCAAACACAAAGAAATGAAGAAGAAGGCGACTTCGCTGCTAAAATTAATCATGAGGTGCCACAAGTAGGAAATTTAAATTCGGATCCACAACCTGTTCAAGCGTATGTTCCTAACTATGCCGGCACACAAGAAAGACTAAAAACACCTCCTGCATCCCCTATTCCTGAAGAATTTACTCAATATAATCTCCCCCCTCAAGAATACAGACAAGGCACAAGAAGTCGTTCAAAAAGCCCTCACTGATCTTGTTTATTTTCTGCTGCCTACTTCCCGCGTGAACGCGCGCGGGACCCATTATTGTCATGCCTTATGGCAAGGCATCTGGTTGCTGTTCAGGTTGTGCTTTGATAAATGCGGGAATTTTCTGGCAATGCTGATAAATATGATAGATCAGCGGATAATGATTGAAAGAAAAATCAAAGCGCAGCGCATTGTATACTTGAGGGATCAAGCAAATATCAGCAAGACTGGGAGTTTCGCCAAAACAAAAGACACCCTTAATAGGATTTTGCTGCAAAAGCATTTCAATCGTTTTAAAACCTGCTCTTAGCCAATGAAAATACCAATCAGTTTTTTGTTCATCGGAAACTTCGATTTCATGCTTTAAGTATTTTAAAACCCGTAAATTATTTAAGGGGTGAATATCACAAGCAATGATTTGAGCAAAAGCGCGTACTTTTGCTTTTAGCAAAGGATCTTGGGGCAAAAGCGCTGGCAGCGGTTTTGTTTCTTCCAGATATTCTATAATGGCAAGAGATTGAGTCAAAACAATATTTTGGCTGGGATCTTGCAGCGTTGGCACTAACTTTTGTGGATTTAGGGCGGCATATTCCGCAGTTACTTGTTCGTTTTTGACAAGGTGAATGGGGATCTGTTTATAAGGAATTTCCTTCAAATTAAGGGCAATACGCACGCGATAACAGGCGCTTGATCTAAAATAGTCATAAAGTTCAAACATGCGATTTTATTTCCTTTCGTATTTAGTCACTTTTTGATTTATAGCACCAAAAATACTAAAGCCTTGCTTATCAAACATTTCAATTCTAATCGTATCACCAAAGTTCATAAATTCAGTTGTTGGCTTACCTTGCTCGATAATTTCAAGCATTCGTTTTTCAACAATACAAGATGATCCTTTTGTTCTATCTTCATTGGAAACAGTGCCTGAACCAATGATGGTTCCTGCACTCAATGGTCTTGTCTTAGCAGCATGAGAAATTAACTTGGGAAAACCAAAGGTCATGTCGATACCTGCATTGGGTTGACCAAATAATTTGCCATTATAATGGCTTACCAACGGCAGTTGCACTTTTTGACCGTCCCAAGCTTCTTTTAGTTCATCTAATGTAACCGCCACTGGGCTAAAACTGCTGGAAGGTTTACAGTTAAAAAAGCCAAACCCTTTTTCTAATTCAGCTTTAGCCAAATTACGAAGAGAAATATCATTAACTAACATCAGACAAACAATATAAGCGCCTGCTTCTTCTGGTGAAACCCCCATCGGAACATCTTTGGTAATGACAGCCACTTCGGCTTCAAAGTCGATGCCCCAAGCAGGATCGGCTAATGCAATTTCAGCACAAGGTTCTAAGAAACTATCTGAACCTCCTTGATACATGAGCGGATCTGTCCAAAAGGATGCTGGCATTTCAACACCGCGGGATTTGCGTACTAATTGCACATGATTGACATATGCACTGGCATCGGCCCATTGATAGGCACGAGGCAAAGGGGAGTGGACTTTTTGGGCATCAAACGGAAAATTTTCCTTAATTTTGCCCTCATTTAATTCAAGGTAAATTGTTTTTAAGGGGCGCTCGCATTTATCCCAATTATCTAGCGCTTGTTGAAAATTCATCGCAATGTCAGGCACTTTCACGGCAAGTGTTAGATCTTGCGAGACAACAATTAATTGTCCATCACGGTGTGCAGTTTTTAAAGTTGCTAATTTCATTATAATACGCCTCTTCGCATTTGATCTCTTTCAATCGCTAAAAAAAGTGCCCGAAAATTGCCTTCACCAAAACCGTCATTGCCTTTGCGCTGTATAATCTCAAAGAAAATAGGGCCAATTACGTTTTCAGTAAAAATTTGGAGTAAGATTTTTTCCTGGCCATTTTCGATATTGCCATCAATTAAAATTTGGTTTTTTTGCATGCGATCAATATCTTCATGATGATTTTTTACTCTTTCATTAATCATTTCATAGTAAGTATCCGGGGTTGTTAAGAATTTCACACCACGCAGGCGCAGTTCTTCAATGGTGTTATAAATATCCTTGGTTGCTAAAGCAATATGTTGGATCCCTTCACCCTTATATTCTTCTAAATATTCAGCAATTTGTGATTTATCATCTTTAGATTCGTTAAGGGGAATTTTGATTTTGCCACAAGGGCTTGAAAGCGCGTAACTGATTAATCCGGTTTTTTCACCTTTTATGTCAAAATAGCGAATTTCGAAAAAATTAAAAATGTTTTTATAAAAATTTGCCCATTTCTCCATTTCTCCCTGAAATACATTGTGGGTGAGATGATCAATAATGGCTAAGCCATTTCCAGGCGGATGCTGAGGCACTTCAAGTGGGATAAAATCGGTATCGTAAATGGTTTCATTTTGATATTTATCAACAAAATATAATAAACTGCCGCCAATGCCGATAATGGCAGGAATTTTCATTTCACCTATACCCACTTTGCCTTCAAGATAAGGCCTTGCGCCTTTGGCAATTGCTTTTTGAAATGCACCTTTGGCATCTTTTACCCTAAAAGCCATTGCACAAGCACAAGGTCCATGCGCCTTGGCAAAAGCAGCGGCGTGGCTTTGTGGTTCTTCATTTAGGATAAAATTAATTCCTCCTTGGCGAAAGAGACTAACTTGTTTAGAACGATGCTGTGCAATTTTACTAAACCCAAGATTGGTAAAAAAATGTGCTAATTTTTCAGGTTCTGGGCTTGCAAATTCGACAAATTCAAAACCATCGAGTTGCATGGGGTTATCATGGATTGGGCTAGGAGATTGAGCATTCATCAATATGTCCTTATTAATTTTAATTGGCTAACTGTCTAGTAAACCTGCTTATGTATACTCGAGTGGAAAGAGTATATACCCTAGTGCAAAGCGAACTTGCTGCCAAGACTAGAAGAAAAAATGATGCATAGCAAGATTCCCAAGCCTCGCCTATTTTGTTAATTTACAAAACAATTTTTGAGCAAGATCTTAATTTTAATGGAGGGATTGTTTTTGAGTGAAGTTCCTATAAGTAAGATCTTAGGTGGTGCTCTACTGGTGTCAGGCACCTGTATTGGTGCGGGGATGCTTGCTTTACCTGTAGCGACGGCAGCGGGTGGTTTTTACCCTTGTGCAATGTTGTTTATATTTTGTTGGGTAATGATGACCGCCAGCGCTTTTTTAATGTTAGAAGTGTCCTTGTGGTATCAAGGTGAAACCAACTTAATTACCATGGCAAAATCTAGCTTAGGGAGTTTTGCCGAAATTATTGCTTGGATTACCTACGTACTATTTTTGTATGCCTTAATGACGGCATATACTGCAGGTGCGGCGAGTATTATTGGAAAAGGCTTAAAAACAATTCATCTTGATGAATCGCTGGGTGTTTGGGTAACTGTGGGTATTTTTGCCACCATTGTTTATTGTGGTGCGCGTTCGGTTGATTGGGCAAATCGGTTATTGATGCTCGGTTTAATTGCGGCTTATGTTGCCCTTGTTGCGAAAGTGATCCCCAATGTTTCTGCTTCAATGTTAAGCAATGGGTCACCTAAGTATCTCTGGACAACAGGTCCCTTATTGGTAACTTCCTTCGGGTTTCATTTACTGATCCCCAGTTTAAAACACTACCTTGGGAGTAATGTTAAAGCCTTAAGAATGGCTATTTTATGGGGAAGTTTAATTCCCTTGGTTGTTTATTTGCTTTGGGAAGTACTCGTTTTAGGCGTGATACCCGTCAAAGGCCAACAAGGATTGGTAGCGATTTTGTATGCAGAACACACCACCGGCAAGCAAGCGGTGATAGAGCTCACTCAGCTATTGAGCCACACATTGCAAAGTTCGCATGTACATGTGTTGGCGGGGATATTTGGATTATGTGCGATGCTAACTTCTTTTATTGGCGTGGCCTTAGGGTTATTTGACTTCTTTGCTGATGGTTTTGCCATTAAAAAAACAATTAAGGGTAAATTTGTTTTAGCATTATTAACCTTTTTGCCACCGGTATTGATGGCAATATTTTACCCAAGGTTTATTACCGCCTTACATTATGCTGGGTTTTTTGCCGCTATTTTACTTGTTATTTTTCCGGCTTTGATGGTTTGGTGGGGAAGATATCGTTTGAAAATAGAAGCACCCTATCGAGTAAAAGGCGAAAAGCCGGTGGTATTGGTAGTCTTATTTTTTGGCCTTGCGGTTATTATTTTAGAAATATTACATCGTATGAACAAATTACCAACACCATTCATGGAAATGCATTTATTTTCTTAGCAACTGAAAAAGAGCTGAACAATGACTTTTGATCCTACAAAATTAGTAAATCCGTTGTTACTAAAAATTAAGCCCTATCAACCTGGTAAGCCTATTGCCGAATGCCAAAGAGAATTGGGGCGCCAAGAATTTATTAAATTAGCCAGTAATGAAAATCCTTTGCTACCAAGCCCGCTGCTCATAAAACAGCTAATAACGACAATCTCAGATCTTAGCTTATATCCTGATAGCAATGGTTTTGAACTGAAAAATGCGTTAAGCGCTTTTTTAAAGTTAAGTGTTGATCAGATTATTTTAGGCAATGGCTCTGAAGATGTGCTGCGTATGGTTATTCAAGCCTTTATGTGGGCAGATAAGCAAATTCTTATACCAGAATTTGCATTTGCTGCTTATAAAATTCTTGCACAAGGTTTGGGTGTCGCTATTAAAGAAGTTCCGGCCCAGCAGTTTGGTATGGATTTAGAGGCGATGCTAAAGGCCATCACATCTAAAACAGGTATGATTATATTTGCTAATCCAAATAACCCAACTGGTACTTATGTGGATAAGCAAGCTCTTTTATCCTTTTTAGAGAAGATCCCATCCAATATTTTGGTGGTATGTGATGAGGCTTATTATGAGTATATGACAGAACATGATTATCCTCAGACCATCAATTTACTTGCACGCTTTGCAAATTTATTTATTACCAGGACTTTTTCAAAGGCTTATGGTTTGGCGGGTTTGCGTATAGGTTATGGTATGGGTAATGCAAGTGTCATTGCCTTAATGAACCGAATTCGCCAGCCCTTTAACACCAATCATTTAGCACAAGTTGCTGCAACTTTGGCTTTAGCGGATCAAGCACGTATAAAGCAGTGTATCCAACTTAATGAATGTGGAAAACAGCAATTGACACAAGGTTTAGCGCAGTTGAATTTGTCATTTTTACCTTGTCATGGCAATTTTGTCAGCGTTGAAATTAAAATGCCGAATGTGAAGGTGTTTGAAGCGCTTTTAGCACAAGGCATTATTATTCGACCCTTAGCACCTTATGGCATGGAAGATTATTTTCGTATTACGATAGGGACTTCCCAGCAAAATGCAGCTTGTCTGCAAGCACTTGAAACGATATTAAAAAAGGAAAAGGTGGTATGAACGATTTAACGCAAATGCATTGTAAAGCTTGTGAAGGTGGGGTTGCTCCTTTAGCGCAGTCTGAAGCAGCGCATTTATTAAAGAAAGTGCCAGGCTGGACGCTTAATGAGCAAGGCACTGAAATTCAACGTACTTTTTCTTTTAAAAATTATTATCATACCATGGCATTTGTGAATGCTTTGGCTTATATCTCACATCGGGAAAATCATCATCCTGATCTCAATGTGTCCTATAATCAATGTGTGGTGCGTTACACAACGCATGCCATTGGCGGTTTATCCGAGAACGATTTTATTTGCGCCGCAAAAGCAGCATCGCTTATCGAAGAAAAAAGGAACTAAATTGTTGAGGGTTTTATGAAAATTTTCATCAATATTGTAGGTGTTTTGCTATTGGTGGGCGGCATTGTTGTGTTGTCGTATCAAGGTTTTACTTATACCGAGAAAGAAGAAGTCGTAAAATTTGGTGAACTGCAAATTACGGCTGAGAAGAAAAAACGGGTTTCATTTCCACCGCTGTTGGGAGGGTTATGCGTTGCAGGTGGTATTGTTTTACTTATTATAGGTAGAATGAATAGAAAATAAGATCCCTCCCCTGGCGCTAGCCTCACAACTATTGTAGTTACATAATTAAATTTTAATTACAATACTCCAATAAATTTGATAAGATGTCAGCCTTCTAATATATAGCTCATCAAAAGGTAGTAATATCTATGTTAAAAAAGTCAGCTGACATTGTTAAAATGGTTTTTACAGCGATTAAATCCCCAATGTTGTTTGCCATTATGGCTGGGGGAGCTTTCTGGTATAGCGGTAGTCTTTTAGCAAGCCCAGTTTTAACACCTTGGATAATAGGATCATTCGTTTTTGGCATAGGAATGATAATTCAGCAAAAAAGAGATTTGTATAAACAAAAGGCAGCAGGGTCATATTTAGCAAAGAATCAAGCCGAGATGGCAGCGCTCACCGATGCTGAGCTGATGTCTTTTGAACGTGGTGCCAAAGCGTACCAACACGTATCACAATATATTTCTAGTTTTTTTGATATCAACGCCATTTTACACCCTAAAGATTATTATGCAGGGTATGAATTTGCAGAAAGTGGTTACGCAATCGGCAATTTTACTAATTTCTACGGCATGAGCAGATTAGCTTGTGATAAACAAGTTGTAGAATATCAAAAATTATCACAGCTAGAACGAGATAAACGGTTATATCAACTGAAGGAAACTGGTCGTTTGGGAGAGAAAACCACAGCACCAGTATTACAAATGATTGCCAGTTTGCTTAAAGCAGGTGCTAATCCTAATTACTTGCCTGAAGGCGAATCAGATCCTTTATCATTAATAGAATGTGCAATAAATGGGGCTGATTTTCCATTATATACTTTACTTTTAAAGTATAATGCAACGCTTTTTAGAGATTCAGAAGAAAGTAATAAGATGCTTTGGGAGGGGATCTCTAGAACTTTCATGCATCCTATGCATGTTAAACCACAATATATTGCTATCGCAGATAGCATTGCTGCAAAGCTTGGTACCACTAAAGAAGAAATTCGCACTGGAGCAGCTGTTCAAAAGCCGCTTCCTACCATGTATTCTCTGGCGCAGAAAGTGAATAGCAATAGAAATAGACCTGAATAAATCATGAGTTTCGCTGTTCAATTTTCTAACTTGTTATCCCAGTCAAGCACCCGAAGTGTACGCAGGGCTGGGATCCATGTTAGAGGTAATATCTCGTGTAAATTATAAAAATCGCCCATCCTCTTTGGCTTTTGGTTCAAATAAGGGTGGGTGCATACCTAAGTTTCTTGCTTCTTGAATCTTTGTTATAAGATCGAGCTTTGATAAAGTAAATAGTTCAGTGAGGCTATTGATAACAAAATAAAGTGGTTGGAAAATATCAATGCGATAAGGCGTTCTAAAAGCATCGACTGGATCTAATGGCTTTCGAACGGGAATATCACTGTCAAGGCAGTATTGCGATTCACCAAAAGAAGATAAAATTCCGCCGCCATAAATTCTAAGACCATCATTTGTTTTTAAAAGACCAAATTCGACTGTAAACCAATATAATCTTGCTAGCATCACTCTATCTTGATGGCTCGATTGTAAGCCCAGCTTACCGTATTCGTGCATAAAATCGGCATATACGGGTAACGTAATCAACGGGCAATGACCAAAGATTTCATGAAAAATATCGGGTTCTTGCAAATAATCCAGCTCTTCGCGTGAACGAATAAAAGTGGCAGCTGGAAATTTCTTATTTGCCATTAATTCAAAAAAAGCTTGAAAATCGATAAGTGCCGGTACTGGCGCCACTTCCCAGCCGGTGAGTGCGCGCAACCTATTATTTACCTCAGGAATTTGTGGAATGTGCTCTGCTGTTAAACCGAGAGCTTCAATGCCATCGAGATATTCTTGGCAAGCCCGATTAGGCAATAGTTTCATTTGACGGACAAATAAATCGTGCCAAACGGCATTTTCGGCAGGGGTATATTGCACAAAGCCTTGTTCGTCTGGTTTTTTGGAAACGTATTTGCTTTGTTTCATTGTTTATTGTTTATCCTATATCAGTCACTTCTTTTTAAAGATCAGTTTAACAAAAACAGTACTTTACTGACAAATAGGTGTGGGTAAACTATAACGTTTAAACTTGCTGAATAACTTGTAAAAATGCACTATTTGATATACTCTTTTCGATTACAGAAATACGCGGCTAAGAGGCTTTATTTATGTATACGTTACACATTAAAATGTTAGATGGCAGTACGCTCCCTCTAATGATAGAACCCAATATCAGTTTAATTACCTTAAAAAGACAAATTGAAGCAGAATTTCACATTCCGGTAGCACAGCAAAGGCTTATCCATGCAGGTCGGCTTTTTGCAGACGATCAATTGATCCTCACCCCTGAAATCTTGCATGCACTTACTCGAAATGCAGTTTCTTTTCATTTAGTAATTCGAAATAATAATGGCTTACAGCATAATGTAGATGTAAACGTAAATAGTGTATTTGATGAATCAAAATCACAATTGCAGTGGGCAATTTTGCATTTTGCCAATATTAAAGGACAAAAAGAGCATCAAATTTCATTAGGAGAAAAAGTTTCCTCTTTACATACATTGCCTTATCATCATGACAACGCTATGAAAGCGTTAGAAGTTTTTAAACGAAGATATGCAAAAAATGCCAAGAATGCACAAAATAATGCTAAACCAGAAAAAGCTTGTCTGGCTTTGGTTGCTTTATCTAAAGGAACCTATGATAAGGGCCCAACGGATGAAATTTATCAGGGGTTGGAAGTCACTCATATTTTTCCTACAAATTGTGCTCCCATTCAATATGTGCCGATATTTGCCTTAACCGAAGGCAATTTTGCTATTTTTAGAAATGGTAAAATTCAATCAGAGAAATTTGAACAAATCGAAACTCAATTTTTAGAAATATTAGTGAATCACAGAGAGTATTTTATACCTACAGATGAGCAACAGCTTAAAAACTTGATAGAATCGCAAGATGAAGGTGGCTTCACACCAGAAGTGATGGCACAGTTGGCAACTAACACCACTTTGACAGTTGAAGAGCAATCTAGAATTATTCTTTATGTTAAAAGAAATGTAAATGATAGTGACATTCTAAAGGCTTCTTTAGAAGATAAAAAACAATTTTGTGAGGCAATGAGAAAATTTCTTGCCAAAAAACCAATAGATAACTTTAATGAAAATATAAAAGAAATGATAGATCTTTTTAAGATCCCAGAAGGGAGAGAAGGCGTTTTAATTAGTTCAAATAGTCATTTTAAAAATGATATGATAAGAACTTACTACAATCAAGCCTTAATGCAAATTGTGACAATGTTAAATGCAGCAGATAAAATTCAAGAAAGCATTCGTCATAGACAACCTGTAAACAGTCAAAACGCCCTTAGCGCTAAATTTACTTTGAATGTTGAATTTATAGGTGGAAAAAAATTAAATTTAGAAAAAGAATTAAAAAATGAAATGGAACTGGATAATCATTTTGGGTGGCATGTTACGCCAGAAAGTATTTCTATTGTAAATGCTACTTTTTCAAATGAAGCAAAAAAGGAATTAAACAAAGTTATACTAAACTTAGCAAAAAATTCATTTGGCATTATTAAACTTGAAATTCAAGAAGGCTTGCTAGATAAAGAAACACAACAACAAATTAACGCCATTCTTAATAGGAACAGACAATTTAAGGATAGACAACTCAAAGTCGCTGTTGCTTCTCCCTTGATGGGGATTTTAGTGAATGGCATGATACTGAGTTCAATGCCTATAATATTAATGTCTATGGCATTAATAGCTATAGTTTGGCTATTTAATAAACCAATTGCCAGTTTATATAAGCATCGCATTCTTGATCCATTGGCAGGTGGTATCGTACTCACCTTAGCATGTGCCTCAGCGATATATTTTGGCATATTGGCAAGTACTATCACCTTAATTGCAGGGGTAAGCGGGCTATTGATTCACCGGCTGCATGAGTATCAAATTAAAAAAGCCATCCTAAAATATCAACAACCTAACATTGTGATGAGTCAAAATGAAATGGATAGTCGTGAATGCGGCATTGCCGCGAAAAAGGGTTTCACCCCATTTTATTGGCGGCTATCAACTTGGAAAAATCCAGGAGCATATTATGCAGCGCACTATGGTTCACAAATAATGCCTAATGACATAATACAAGAAAATAATTCAAGAAACAGTCTTATAATGTGAGTACGGTTTAGTTAAGCACACACATCCTTAATTACTTGGCCGATTCTTAGGTAAATATACAAAGGTTGGCTGATTTTTTACGGTGTTATTGTTTCGATAATAAGTCGTATATGATGTATTTTGTGGTTTTAATTTTTGAATTTGTTCTTCAACATCCTTTATGATTTGCATTAATTGTTGATCTTTCTTAAGGATTTCTTTTACTTTTTCTGGCGCCTCATTGAACAAACGAGAAGCTTGTCTAACTTCAAGATCATTCTTAATATACCCTTTATTTTTGCCATGATGCTCTTTGATAATGTTGCTAGTTAATGTTGCAAAAAATTGAATTAAATCAGGGTGAGTTGTATCACGCATATTTTGCAAGAGCACCTCTATTTCTCTGCGTCGAATAAAAGCGGTAATACGTTTATATTTAGATCTTTTATATTCTTGCTGAGATATAGCAATGATTTCACTGGGCAATGCATTCGCGCTTGCTTGAGTAAGCACATTCATACCTTCCATAGAGGCTTTGGGATTTGCCATAGAGCAATTGCTATGTTTTTGTGCCTTTGATCTAAACTTCACTAAGGGTATATTGAGATCGACAATTTGATTTAAAATTTTCAACGTTTCTTGAGCAGAATCAGGTGTTTGAGTTAATTGTTTAAAAAAAGTTTCATTGACTTTACTCACATCTTTGATTTCATAAATTTTACTGCCAAACTGAAGATCTCCTGCTATGCCCCGGTTAGTATAAATCATATACTTGCCTAAAAAAGCAACGCCAATACAATGACCAACCCATTCGTGGGCTAGAAAAGTTAATTCATTATTTTGATATCTTTGATAGAACGTAAGATGCGCATCATCTTTGTATAAACTACTTGCAGGCGCTTTTTTCATCAAGTCGTGACAAGCTTTGAATGATTTTAAAATGGCACTTGTTTCATTATCAATAAATTTTTGTGAATAACTTTCAAGGGCTTCTATCAATAATTTCAAAGAATTTTGAGTAAATTCTGCGCGAGGGCTAATAGAACAAGTTTTATTTTTGACTTGAACATCGATGTGACCATTTAAACCAAGCGCGTGGCCAGCACGCGTGGTCCAGTTAAACATTTCAAGTAAAGGCATTTCAGAGATGGCTTTTTGAGCTGGATTAAGAAAGTGATAGAGGGTTCTATTTATCCCGCTTTCAAAATCAAAAACAAGATTTTGATCGTTTGCAAGTTCGAGTAAAAGGTTTTTATCGCAACAATGTGTTAATAACGTTTGATGACGGGTATTACCAACCTCTTTGAGAAGATAAGCAACTTGTTGTTTAAGATATATATTTTTTTTGAAGTGTTCCAAAATGAGATTTTGTTTATGCGCTGATAATTGAGTTGGGAATAAATTGTATTGAGTGTACGCAGCGATAAAATTTGTTATTGAGCCCATCTTAAAGGATCGATTATTGACAAGAATTTGAATACGGTTGTTTTTACTTACTGTATTAATGAAATGAAGCAGCTGATCATCGTCATTAAAAAGACTTAAAGTTGTCAATAGATCATTAATAGAAATGTGTTGGGAACAAAGCGTATAATCTTTTGGCAACAGATTTTGTTTGAGTTTTGCTTGGATTTGTCTGATGTTCAGTGGATATGCATTTAACATGGTGGTTGCCCATTAATTAGCGATTTGACTAAATAATATATAAACGGCGCCGAAGAAGCAACCTTAATGCATGCATTACAACAGGTTTATGAGTACGCTTATCTGAAACTACCCAGCGTAGGCAACAAAGCCTAAATTCAAAATGGAAAGAGTATAGATTATCGACAAGGTCGAATCTTTGAAGGGAAACTCGACATTTGGTTGTTTTTCGCAAAGTTTTTTCTACGATCATAATTTGAAAGACATGTTTTTTGCAGTTGCAATTCTTGATTTTTTGCTTCTACATAATTCACAAGATTCATCAAGTAGGGATCCAAGATGAGGATCTGTTTTACGTTTTCAGGAACCCTATCAAATAAGTACTTGGCTTGTTCAAGTTCAAGCTTATCCTTAATATACCCCCTATTTTTACCATGATGTTCATAGATAATGTTGCGGGTTAAGGCTGCAAAAAAATAAATTAATTCAGGATGATTGGCATGCAGCATGCTTTTCAACAACTCATCTATTTCTCTGCGTCGAATAAAAGTAGTAAGATGTTTATATTTTGTTCTTTTATATTCTTGTTGAAAAAGAGATATGACTTCTTGAGGTGTGGCATCAGGGCCTACTTGAACAAGCACGATCATAGGTTCAATAGTCGCTTTAGAATTGGCCATTGAGCAAGTACCGCGTTTTTGGGGTTTTGAACGAAATTTCACTAATGGCATGCTTAAATCAATAATTTTATTTAAAATATTAAAAGTATCTTGAGATGTATTTGATCGTTGCGTTAATTGTTTAAACAGGTTTTCATTAATATTATTAACGTCTTTAATCTCATAAATTTTACTACCAAAACGAGGATCACCTAAATAGCCTCGGTTGCAATAAATCAGATATTTACCAAAAAAGGCAAGTCCAATACAATGGCCAACCCAGCAATGAGATAAATAAACTAACTCCTTATTTTGATAACGACGATATAAGACTTGATAAGCCATATCTTTATATGGGCCAGTGGTCACATTTTCCATTAACGCAAGACAATTTGTAAAGGCGGTTAAAATGGTGTCGAATATTTTAGAAGGGTGTTTTTGGACATAACTATCAACAGCTTGCATTAGCAAGTTGAGAGATATTTGAGGAAATTGTCCAGAAGGTTCAAGCTTATAGGCTCTGTTTTGAAATTGAAATTGAATAAAGCTAGTTAAACCAAGGGCATGACCTGCCCGCGAGGTCCAATAATAAATATCAAGTAAAGGTGTTGATGAAGGGTGTTGTTGTTTAGGGTTTAGATGGTAATATAACGCAGTATTGGCAGCATGGTAAAAACTAAAAACATAATTAGGATCATTTACAAGATTAAACAAAAGCTTTCTATCAAAGCAGTGCTCTAATAATGTATTAAGATGTTTAAAATGAACATAATTTATAAGATAGGCAAGTTGTGATTCATGGCGTAAGTTGTTTTTGAAATATTGCAAAATGAGATGCTGCTTGTGTGAAGACAACCCAGGAGGTAATAAATCAAGTTGAGCGTAAGCTTGTATAAAATTTGTTATCGAACCCATAGATATGATGTTGTATGCGATAATTTTAATTCTGGCATTAGTGTATACTTTATCAATAAACTTAAGCATTTGCTGATCGTTATTAAAAAGGCTTAAGGTACTTATTAGACTATAAATAGAAATAAAGGGATTTGAAATGTAGTATTCTTTGGGGAGTTGATTTCGCGAAATTCTCGTTTGGATGTCTACTAGACTCAGTGATTGTGAATATATCATGACGGTTCTTAATATTATTTACTAATTTATTTTATAATTTTATTTCAGGCACGTTTGTTGGCACAATCAACGTTCCTGCTGTTTTTGCTTTTATTTCATCAACACTAACGCCAGGTGCTCTTTCTAATAGATGAAAGGCATTGTTTTTGACCTCAAGCACGCCAAGATCGGTGACAATTTTCCGGACACAGTTTGCCCCAGTTAAAGGAAGTGCGCATTGAGGTAATAATTTAGATTCCCCCTCTTTGTTAGCATGAGCCATGGCAACAATGATATTGTTTGCGCTAGCAACCAAATCCATGGCGCCGCCCATCCCTTTGACTAATTTGCCAGGGATCATCCAAGAGGCAATGTTGCCGTGGACATCAACTTCAAAAGCACCAAGCACGGTTAAATCGATATGCCCGCCTCGAATCATGGCAAAGCTTTCAGCCGATGAAAAAAAACTTGCCCCAATGGCAGCAGTGACAGTTTCTTTGCCAGCATTGATAAGATCAGGATCAACTTCGTTTTCCTTCGGGTAAGGGCCCATTGCGAGCAGGCCATTTTCTGATTGAAAACAAACCTCGATCCCTTTTGGAATATAGTTGGCAACTAAGGTCGGAATGCCAATGCCAAGATTAACATAAAAGCCATCTTTGAGTTCTTGAGCAATGCGCATTGCAATTTGTTCGCGCGAAAGTGCCATAGGGTTTTCCTTTTATTTTGAAATCATTTTACGTTCAATACGCTTTTCAAATTTACCAAGAATAACGCGATTAACATAAATACCAGGCGTATGAATAAAATTAGGATCTAATTCGCCAGGTTCGACAATTTCCTCTACCTCAGCAACAGTAATTTTGCCTGCTGTGGCCATAATGGGGTTAAAATTCATGGCTGTTTTTCGATAAATTAAATTACCATAACTATCGGCCTTCCAGGCTTTAATAAAAGAAAAATCAGCGGTTAAGGATTCTTCTAAAATATAATTTTTGCCATTATAAACGGCATTTTGCTTTTTTTCAGATACGACAGTGGCATAACCCGTTGGGGTGTAAAAAGCGGGGATCCCAGCGCCGCCAGCTCGGATTTTTTCTGCTAGCGTGCCTTGTGGCGTGAGTTTTACTTCCATTTCACCACTGAGCAGCAGCTGCTCAAAAAGTGCATTTTCACCGACATAGGAAGCAATCATGGTTTTAATCTGGCGTTTTGCTAATAAAAGACCAAGCCCAAAACCGTCGATGCCGGCATTGTTAGAAATGCAGGTTAGGTCCTTAACCCCCAATTGTTGTACTTTGGCAATCAGCCCTTCAGGGATCCCACACAAGCCAAAACCGCCAAACATTAATGTCATGTTGTCTTTAAGACCTGCACAGGCTTCATCATAGGAAGAGACGACTTTATTGAACCCTGCCATACTATCTCCTTAGGTTTTTTTGGCTAAAGTAGCTATAGCCACTTTAGAACAATTGGGTCGATTTAGATACTGGCACATATATTCGCCAGCAGAGATTAGTTTATCAATATCGACGCCTGTTTTTAATCCTAAGCCATGTAACATATAGATTACATCTTCGCTAGCCACATTGCCTGTAGCGCCCTTAGCGTAAGGGCAACCACCAAGTCCTGCAGCAGCGCTGTCAATCGTGTGAATGCCTAGTTCAAGGCAAGCTAAAATGTTAGCAAGTGCTTGGCCATAGGTGTCATGAAAATGTAGCGCTAAGGCAGCTGCAGGGATTTCTTGCAAAAGTTCTTTGACTAATTTTTGCGCACTAAGTGCTGTGCCAACCCCGATAGTGTCCCCTAATGAGATCTGATAGCAACCTGCTTGATATAATTGACGAGCAACATTCACAACAGCCTGAGTTTCAATTTTTCCTTCATAGGGACATCCTAAGGCGCAAGAAACATAGCCACGCACTAAAAGGCCTGCGCTGTGCGCTGTTTGGATCACTGCTTTGTATTCTTCAAGGCTTTGCGCAATAGAACGGTTAATATTTTTTTGCGAGAAAGTTTCTGAGGCTGCAGCAAAAACAGCAATTTGTTTGACAGGATAATTTAGCACCTTCTCAAGACCATGCATATTGGGGACAAGTACCACAAAGTTGCCTGCAACCTTTGTTAATAGATTGACTAGCTGTTCGTGATCGCCCATTTGAGGAACCCATTTTGGCGACACAAAACTGGTTGTTTCAATTGTTTTTAATCCGCTTGCTAATAAGCGTTTAATAAATTCAATTTTAATATCGGTTGGTACAATTTGTTTTTCATTTTGTAACCCATCACGTGGGCCTACTTCAACAATAGTGATAGTTTGTTCCATATTTGGCTCATTCAAAGTCAATTAATTCACAGCCTTCTTCTACTTGATCGCCAAGATCAAATTTAATCGCTTTTATCAGCCCATCTTTGGGAGAGCATAAAGTATGTTCCATTTTCATGGCTTCTAAAGCGACTAATTTTGCACCTTTATTCACTTTGTCACCCTTTTTTACCCAAATTTTACTGATAATGCCAGGCATTGGTGCAAGAATATAATGGTTTGAGAGTGATTGGTTTTTATCTTCAATTAAGTTTTGTGTTTTAGTTTTAAAAATATAAGCTTGACCTTCATAAAAGATTTCAATCATCTTTTCATCAGCAAAAAAAGTAGCGTGGATTTGATGTTCTACCAAGCTCATTTTAATTTGATTTCCTGCTATAAAACCAGCTACTGTCAAGTCAATATCTTTTTCCTTGCAGTGTATGTGATATTCATCGCCATGATCAATCACAAAATGCAGTTCTTCGAGTTGATATTGTAAAGTCAACTTTTCTTGATGGGCTAGATTTAAACGCCAAGCATTGAGTTTGTTCCAAGGAGAGTCAGGCTCTTGCGTGTCGTTGAGGTGCTGTTTTCGCTTAAGTAGCGTTATCATGCAGGCCATCACAGGCACAATGGGAGCAAAAGTTATTTTTTGAGGTAACAAACGATGAAGATTGTTTTCAACATATTGTGTATCCACCGTATAAGAAAGAAAAGCAGGATCTTGACAAATATTGCGCAAAAAAGGCAAATTGGTGGTTAAACCAACTATATGAAACTCATTTAAACATTCTTGTAATCTTGCTAAAGCTTGCATACGGCTCATGGCATGTACAATTAATTTTGCCAACATCGGATCAAAATAAATACTCACCTTATCATTTTTTTGCAGGCCAATTTCCAAGCGATAATTTGCATTAGGTAAAAAAATGTCTTTAATCGTGCCAGTTGTGGGTAAAAAATGATGTAAGGGATCTTCAGCGTAAATTCTGGCTTCAATGGCGTGGCCTTGTGACTTAATTTGATGTTGTTGTAAGGGAATGTTTTGACCATCACTTATCAAAAGTTGCCACTCTACTAAATCAATGCCGGTTATCATCTCGGTGACAGGATGTTCAACTTGTAAACGGGTGTTCATTTCCATAAAATAAAATTGCTGCTTATCAAGCAAAAACTCCACTGTGCCTGCCCCGACATAATCTATAGCAATGGCAGCATCCATCGCGGCTTGATAGAGTTTATTTTTAACTTCTTGTTCAATATCAAGTGCAGGTGATTCTTCAATTATTTTTTGATGACGACGTTGCAAAGAACAGTCTCTTTCAAATAAATGCACAGTATTGCCAGCTGAATCTCGAAATATTTGCACTTCGATATGCCTGGCATTGATTAAATATTTCTCGATAAACAAAGCATCATCACCAAAGCTATTTAAACTTTCTCGTTTTGCAGCTTCGATGGCATCTTGCAATTCTTCTTGTCGATGCACAAGACGCATGCCTTTGCCGCCACCACCTTTGGCAGCTTTGAGGATAATGGGATAGCCAATTTCTTGTGCTTGTTGTTGAAGAGATTGAAGATCTTGTGTGATGCTGCCAGGAATAATAGGAACCTTGGCATTTTGCATAATTTTTTTAGCTTCATCCTTTATAGCCATTTGCGCAATCGCTTTGCTAGAAGGCCCAACGAAAATAAAGCCCATGGCTTCACATTGTTTAGCAAAATCAGCATTTTCTGCTAAAAACCCATAGCCTGGGTGGATAGCATCGACCTTGGCTTTTTTTGCGATGGCTAAAATATTTTCTATGTTTAAATAACTTTTATCAACCGGCAATGGTCCTGCGCAGTAACATTCATCTGCCATTTGGCAATGAAGTGCCCCTTCATCTGCGGGGGTGGCATAAATCGCTATGGTTTTTAGCCCCAAATGCTTGGCGGTTTTGATAATCCTACAAGCAATTTCGCCACGATTGGCAATGAGTAACGTATTAATATGTTGCATTAATCATGAACCCAATTTGGTTTTCTTTTTTCTAAAAAGGCCTTGATCCCTTCTTGCCCTTCTTGTGAAGTGCGAATTTCTACCAATTTTTGTATCGTAATTTTGGCAATTTCAGGTGCAGGTAATTGATTAAAGAGCGCATTAACTGCCTTTAAAGCCTGTGGCCCATGGTGGAGTAGATCAGCAATGACTTCAAAGGTGTGTGTTTCCAATCGCTCAAGTGCCACCACTTCATGGCATAATCCTAATTGCTTGGCAGTAAGCGCATCAAATGTTTTGGCGCTAAGAAAATAGGCTCTTGCAGCGCGCGCGCCGATGGCATTGATAATAAAAGGGCTAATGATAGCCGGGATCAATCCTAATTTAACTTCTGAGAAACAAAATTTCGCATTTTCTGCGGCGATTACCCATTGACAACAAGCAACGAGTCCAACGCCACCGCCAAAAGCATTGCCTTGAACCATGGCCACGGTAGGTTTTAAGCAATCATAAATTGTTTGCATTAGAGTTTGTAAAGTGGTGGCATCTTGTAGGTTTTCTTCCTGGGAAAATTTAACCATACGCTGCATCCAGGCAAGATCAGCGCCGGCGGAAAAACTTTTACCTTGACTAGTTAATAAAATAATTTTAACTAAAGGATTTTGTTCCATGGCATTAAAAGCATTAGTTAATTGCTTAATCATGGTTTCATCAAAGGCATTATGGCGTTCCGGGCGGTTTAAAGTGATTATACCGACATGATTAGATAACACTTGGGTTAGTACGGTTGCTTGTTCAGCGGTCATATTCTAAAAACTCCAAAGTGAGTTTCTTCAATGGGTGCATTTAAACTGGCTGCCAACGCTAAACCAAGCACATCGCGCGTATCGACGGGATCGATAACCCCATCATCCCATAGGCGTGCGCTGGCGTAAAAAGGGTGGCCTTGCTGATCATACTGCTGTGTAATGCTTTGTATAAATTGCTTTTCATCGTTTGGATCCCAGGCTTGATTGTCTTTTTGAAATTTCACTCTTTTGACTTGAGCTAAGACACTAGCAGCTTGTTCTCCTCCCATGACAGAGATCCTGGCGTTTGGCCACATCCAAAGAAATCTGGGATCATAAGCACGCCCACACATGCCATAGTTACCAGCACCAAAACTACCGCCCACAATAATGGTGAACTTAGGTACTTTTGCACAAGAAACAGCATTCACCATTTTAGCGCCATCTTTAGCAATGCCTAAGGCTTCATATTTTTTGCCAACCATAAAGCCACTGATATTTTGCAAAAAAACCAGAGGGATTTTACGTTGGCAGCACAGCTCAATAAAGTGCGTCCCTTTTTGGGCAGATTCATTAAACAAAATGCCATTGTTGGCAACAATGCCAACAGGATAACCATGAATGTGAGCAAAACCACAAATAAGCGTGGTGCCATATAAAGCCTTAAATTCATAAAAATCTGAACCATCCACAATTCTTGCAATAATTTCTTTCATATCCATAGGCAAACGCAAAGAAGGCGGGATGAGGCCATATATTTCTGCGCTATCATAAAGTGGGCTGACAGAGGTTTGCAATGGCAAAGAAATCGTCTTTTTTTTGGCCAATTGTTTGATACAATCGCGAGCTATCATTAATGCATGTTCATCATTCAAGGCATAATGATCTGCCACGCCGGAAACACGACAATGAACATCAGCGCCACCAAGATCTTCTGCGCTCACTTCTTCGCCTGTGGCAGCTTTAACTAAAGGTGGTCCTGCTAAGAAGATAGTTGCTTGATTTTTTACCATAATACTCTCATCACTCATTGCAGGCACGTAAGCCCCACCTGCAGTGCAAGAGCCCATCACGATAGCAATTTGCGCAATACCAAGGCTTGACATGATGGCTTGATTGTAAAATATTCTGCCAAAATCATCTTTATCCGGAAATACTTCATCTTGGTGAGGCAAATTAGCGCCGCCTGAATCCACAAGATATAGACAAGGAAGGCGATTTTCTTGTGCAATGGTTTGCGCCCTTAAATGTTTTTTAACGGTGATAGGGTAATAAGTCCCTCCCTTAACTGTCGCATCATTGACAATCAACATGCATTCTTGTCCGTGAATGCGACCAATGCCGGTGATGATCCCGCCTGCGGGAACTTCTTCTTGATAAAGCTGATATCCTGCAAAAAGGCTGAGCTCTAAGAAAGCAGAACCGGGATCGAGTAGTTTGTTGATGCGATCTCTTGGTAATAATTTCCCGCGAGAAAGATGTAATTTTTGTGCCTCAAGCCCGCCGCCGTTTGCAATATTTTGTGAAAGTGTTTGTAAGTTTTTAACTTGCACTATCATATTTTGCGCATTATTAGTAAAATCGCTTGATTTAGTATCTAAATTACTTTTTATAATAGGCATTATACTCTTTCCACTTTGAATTTAGGCATTGTTGCCTGCTCTCTCTCACCCCAGTCATGTACCAAAGCGTACACTCCTGGGGATTCGTTCGTTTGGCGCCTCGCCTAAATTCAAACTGGCGCGAGTATCCCCACAAATTTCAATTGCCATTGCCGTTGCTTCGCCGCCGCCAATACAAAGAGAAGCAATGCCGCGTTTTAAACCAGATTGTAAAAGGGCATAGACTAGGGTTGTTACAATCCGCGCGCCACTTGCACCAATGGGGTGACCAAGTGCACAAGCGCCACCACGAACATTTATTTTATCATGAGGAATATCGAGTTCCTTCATCGCCGCCATGCTTACCACTGCAAATGCTTCATTAATTTCAAATAAATCGACATCTTGCACTTTCCAATTTAATTGTTGTAAAAGTTTTTGAATAGCAAAAATAGGTGCTGTGGTAAACCAGCTGGGTGCTTGTGCATGGGTAGTATAACCCAGAATCGTGGCAAGGGGCTTTAGGTTTCTCTGTTTAGCTTCATTAGCACCCATCAATAAATGAACGCTAGCGCCGTCTGAAATGGCACTTGAATTGGCAGCGGTGACAGTCCCATTTTCTTTGAAGGCAGGCTTGAGTTTGGGAATTTTATCAAGGCTTGCCTTACCAGGTAATTCATCATCGATAATTGTTATGGTTTGTGTTTTGCTTTGAATGAGGATAGGTGAAACTTCAGGATAAAACCATTTTTGTTGAATGGCATTTTGTGCGCGTTTTAATGAATTTATGGCAAAGCTATCTTGGCTTTCTCTTGAAAAAGCATATTTACTGGCGCAGTCTTCTGCAAAGACCCCCATCAGTTTTCCTTTATCATAAGCATCTTCTAAACCATCAAGAAACATATGATCATAAAGTGTGCCATGACCCAATCGATATCCCCCTCGACCTTTTGTAACTAAATAAGGAGCTTGAGACATACTTTCCATACCACCAGCAAGAACAATTTTCTGTTGGCCAGCAAGGATAAGATCTGTTCCTAACATCATGGCTTTCATGCCTGAACCACACATTTTATTAACGGTGGTACATCCCACCGAAGAGGGAATGTCTGCATTGATGGCAGCTTGTCTTGCGGGGGCTTGTCCTATGCCTGCACTTAACACGCAACCCATAATCACTTCATCAATTTCAAGGGGTGGAAATTGAATTTCATTCAACATGGCTTTGATGGCAAAGCTAGCTAAGGCTGGTGCAGATAGCGCTGCAAAACATCCTTGTAATTGACCAATCGGTGTTCTCTTTGTCGCAACAATAACCACTTTATTATCAGTGTTATTCATGATATTCCCTTAACAAGGTTCGTCAAAAAGTGCACGTCCAATCACAATGCGTCGTATTTCTGAGGTACCTGCGCCAATTTCATAAAGTTTGGCATCCCTTAAAAAACGACCCGTGGGGTATTCATTAATATAACCATTTCCACCAAGACATTGAATGGCTTCTAAAGCAATTTGGGTGGCTTGTTCTGAAGTGTATAGGATGACGGCGGCGGCGTCTTTATTAGTCAACGTTTTATGGATATCGGCAGATTGCGCAAGAGCATATAAATAAGCACGGCTTGCACTTAAAACAGTATACATATCAGCAATTTTACCTTGAATAAACTGAAATTCCCCAATAGCCTTGCCAAATTGCTTTCGTTCATGAACATAAGGAACTACCGTATCAAGACAAGCTTGCATGATCCCAATTGGGCCTGCTGCCAGGATAAGTCTTTCGTAATTTAAGCCGCTCATTAACACGCTAGCGCCTTCATTAAGTTTTCCTAACACATTTTCTGCGGGTACTTCACAATTTTCAAAAACAAGTTCGCAGGTGTTAGAGCCGCGCATTCCTAATTTGTCGAGTTTTTGCGCAATTTTAAAACCAGGAAAAGATTTTTCTACAATAAAAGCGGTGATCCCTTTTGATCCGATTCCTTTCTCTGTACGTGCATAAACCACAATGACATCAGCATCGGGCCCATTGGTTATCCACATTTTAGTGCCATTTAAAATAAATTTATCTTTTTGTTTATGTGCGCTTAAAGCTAAGCTCATGACATCAGAGCCACTATGGGTTTCACTCATGGCTAAAGCGCCAACCTGTTTTCCCGATATCAGATTAGGTAGGTAATGTTTCTTTTGCGCTTGGGTACCGTTGCGAAAAATCTGATTAACACAAAGATTGGAATGGGCGCCATAACTCAAACCCACTGATCCAGAAGCGCGACTTATCTCTTCCATGACGATTGCATGTTCAAGATAGCCAAGTTGTGCACCACCATATTGTTCATCGACAGTGATACCCAATAAGCCTAAGTTGCCCATTTTGGACCAAAGTTCAGTAGGAAACTGATTAGAAATATCGATTTGATGCGCAAGCGGCGCAATTTCATTTTGCGCAAATTCAGCGACTGTTTGACGGATAAGAACAGCAGTTTCATGGATTGGCGGGAACATAGTTATTACCTGTCAGTCATGCTATATAATTACATACTACTAAAAAAATTATGCATTATGTATAGGCTAAAGAGGAATGCGAAATGAAAATACCAGGAAAAGTTGCTGTTGTGACTGGTGGTGGTTCAGGAATGGGGGAAGTTGTATGTAGGTATTTAGCTGAACAAGGTGCAAAGGTTGTCATTATAGATAAGTCTGAAAATGCTGCGCTGCGGGTTGCTAAAGAAATCCAAGGGATAGCCATTGGTTGCGATGTGACACAAGCAGCACCGTTAGAAGCCGCTTTTACAAGCATTGAACAACAATACGAACAAGCGATTGCGATTGTTGTTAATTGTGCTGGTGTTGCACCTGCAAAACGGATGGTTGGTAAAGAAGGCCCAGTTTCTCTTGCTTGGTTTGAAGAGGTGATCCAAATTAATTTAATTGGCACTTTTAATGTGATGCGCCTTGCTGCCGATCAAATGATAAAAGCGCAAGCCATGGATGATAATGAACGTGGCATCATTATTAATACCGCATCCATCGCCGCTTTTGAAGGACAAATCGGCCAAACCGCTTATAGTGCTTCAAAAGCTGGGATTGTTGGCATGATGCTACCGGCAGCGCGAGAGCTGGCGCAATTTGGTATTAGGGTGATGACGATAGCGCCAGGTTTAGTAGATACTCCGATGTTGCAAGGTATGCCTGACAAAGTCAGAGATTCCCTTGCGTCTCAATCTTTATTTCCCAAAAGGTTTGTTAAACCAGCAGAATTTGCTGCCTTAGTGGGGCATGTTATTAGCAACCCGATGCTAAACGCCGAAGTTATTAGGCTAGACGCAGGCATCAGGATGCAAGCAACATAAATCAATCCTTGAGCTTATGGTAGGACATAGGTTTAGACTCGATGTTATTAGGAGAGGGAGATTTATTTTCTGTCATACTAATTTTATGATTCACATAACCCGGAAGCGATAAAATTTGAAAATCAATAACCTTTGTTTCTGTGATCTGGATTGCTTCAAATTTTGTTACAATATCCATATTTAATTGAGCTTTTTGTGCTAAGGTTGCTGTTGATAAATTCTGGGATATGTAATGAGCAATTTCTGAATTTGTCTTCATAGCCCATTCTAGATCAGTAAAGCCGTTTTTACGTTTAGTATTAAAATCGAAATACGTATCTAAATACCAGGTGATATAAGTTCCTTTGCCTTTTTGAACTAAAGATTGCAATATTTCTTTAGCCAATGGATTTTGTAGTAAGTAAAAAAACGCAGAGTTTCCATCATTATCTACTATGTTGGTAATAGCATGAAATGAACTAGAAGCTGAGGCAAGCAGCTGGTATATTGTCTCGATTGTTTTTTCATTTTGATTTTGCGCTATCCAATGTAGCACTGTTTTTCCTTGATTGTCTAAAACGCGACGTTCTATTGGTTTTCCGCTGAGTCTTGGAAATTTGGGTTTTGAGGAAAGCAGCGCATTGATTGCCTCAAATGCACCGACTTGTCCTGCTCTGAGTAAGGCGCTCGGTGCTTCACTTGGGCCTGCTTCGTTTACACAAGCATCAAAGCTCTGGCGCAACCAATTAATTAAGTCTATGTTATTTGCTTCGCAGGCATAATAAAGCGGTGTTTTGTCTTGATATTTAACAGTTAATAAAGATTGCATTTCTTGCGCTGTGTCGTTGGCGTGCAAAGCGATGTTGCAAATGTTAATAATCGTGTCGCTAATCTCAGGTTGTTGTAAACAATGATAAAGAAAATCAACATTTCCAACGTCTGGGCTTTTAAAAAGCGTAAGAATATCTTGTGCAGATAAATTGTCTGGGATTTTGTTTTCTAAAATCAATTTTTTATAATTTTCGATTTTATATAATTCATTGACACTGTGCGCGTTGAGCATCTTTGGCACAGTTCTTGGCACTAAATTCCTGGGGATCTCAATTGGGTTTGTTTTTTGAATTTTTTCACATTGACTGCGTACAAGCGCTAAAAACGTACTTTTTTTCTGCGCTAAAACTTCGGTAACAAAATTTGGATCAGCTAATTTAATTCTAGCGTTCACAGGATCTCGATGTACGTGAAATTCTTGAAAGCTAACAACTTCTATTTTATTGTTTTGCATGTCGCTTAATTCTTCCGGGGTATCATCTAGATGAATACAATGTTGTGGTGAAATACCCAGTCGTGTGGCGAGTGAAATCAAACGAATTGATTTAGGTTTAGGTGATGTAATAATAAAAGGAGATAATGCATTCCAAGGCGATGTTATTTTTTTATTTTTATTTAACAGTATTTGATATTCATAACTATCATTAAACTGAATGAAGCACCAGCGTTGTTTTTTCTTTGTTATATACATTAAGGGATTTGATTTTTTTAAAAAATCTTCAAGCGCTTCAGCTACCGCCCAGCAGGCATCATCAAATTTAAGTTTGCGTGTAATCACAGCAACATGCATTTCAATGCCATAACTTTGTGCAATGTTGGCTGCCTCGTTTAGCATGTCTATCCAAAATTCTTTTGAAGTAGAGATACCATTTTGTTGTGGACTAATCCATACAATGCTGTTTCGAATTAATGAAGTTATCATGGTGTCGTCGATGTCTAAGCTCACGATGAGCCCTCGACGCTGTGGGCCGTTAGAAGTCATATTTAATAAAATACCTTAATGAGTTAACGAAGCGTAACATTTTACTACATAAAATTTTTTTAGAAATACCACAACAGATTATTTTTCAGATGTTATCGATGCAACGGTATCTGCTGTGAGCGCTTTGCCAATAATTAATCTTTGAATTTCACTTGTTCCTTCGTAAATACTGGTTACGCGCACATCTCGATAGATTCTTTCTAAGGGGAAATCTTCAAGATAGCCATAGCCGCCAAAGATTTGGATAGCTTCTCGACAAATTGTCTCAGCCGCTTCAGTGGCAAATAACTTTGCCATGGCCGCTTCTTTTGAATGCTGTAACTGCTTATCTTTAAGTAATGCAGCATGAAACAACAGTTGTTTTGCAGCACAAAGCGAGGTTGCCATATCGGCAAGTTTAAAACTAATGGCTTGATGTTCGCACAATAATTTATTAAAAGTGCTACGTTCTTTGGCATAAGCAAGGCTTAAATTAAAGGCTTCTTCAGCCATCCCAATGGCTTGTGCAGCTATGCCTAAACGTCCACATGCAAGGTTACTGAGTGCGATTTTATAACCCTCTCCCAAAGCACCAAGTTGATATTCACAAGGTATACGCAGATCTTCCAAAACAATTTGCGCAATTTCGGCACAATGCTGGCCCATTTTATGTTCAATTTTAGTAACTCGATATCCGGGTGTGTTGGTAGGGACGATAAATGCAGTGATCCCTTGTTGTTTGAGTTTAGGATCGGTCGATGCAAAAACCAGTGCAATATCGGCATGCTTACCAGAAGTGACAAATTGTTTAACGCCATTGAGGATAAATTGAGAACCATTGCGAATGGCTTTGGTTTGTATATTAGCCGCATCTGAGCCTGCTTGAGGCTCACTTAAACAAAAAGCACCCAATTTTTCTCCCTTGGCCATGGGTTTGAGAAAAGTTTCTTTTTGTTCATCAGTACCAAAATTTAAAATGGGAAGGCTTGCAACACTATTATGCACACTGACAATGGTTGAAAGCCCCCCATCTGCTTTGGCAAGTTCCATGATTACGAGTAAATAAGAAATAAGATCGATGCCGTTGCCATGCCATTTTTCAGGAATAAGCATTCCCATAAATCCAGCTTGGCTAAGTCCTTGCAAGGCTTGCACAGGAAATTGTTTCTCTTTAGCCCAAAGTTCTGCATACGGCCGTACGAGCTTATCAGCAAGTGCTTGGACACTTTTCTGAATAAGAGCCTGTTCTTCTGTTAGAATCATAACATACCTTAATTCTTCCATGAATATTTCAAAGTAACAGAATTTTCATTACTGATCTGCTTTGTGGTTACACCCAAAGATGCAGGCTGATAGAATGCCTCTTCTTCGTAAAACGAAGGGCAGAGAAGGGCAGCAATACGTCTGTGAAAGGAGGCTAAATGAGCCAAAAAACAAAAATCATAGCACATTTTGATATTCCTTATTTTCGCTATCTTAACCCACAAGGAGAGATAGAGCAGGAGGTGCCGGCCTTCGCAAAAGAGACGGACACGGTTGTATCGCTTTATCGTATGATGATGCTCACTCGTTTTTTTGATAAAAAAGCGGTCGCACTTCAACGTACCGGTAAATTAGGAACCTACCCTTCCACACTTGGACAAGAAGCTGTGAGTGTGGGGCTTGGCGCTGCCATGGAAAAGGAAGACGTGCTTTGCCCTTACTATCGCGAATATGGCGCGCAATTTTGGCGAGGGGTGAGAATGGAAGAAATTTTATTATATTGGGGAGGGGATGAAAGGGGGAGTCAATTTACCAATAATAGAGAAGATTTTCCGATTTGCGTCCCGATTGCAAGCCAAACCTTGCATGCAGCGGGCGTTGCCACGGCGATAAAATTACGCCAGCAAAAACGAGCAGTGGTCACAGCGATTGGTGATGGTGGCACTTCTCGTGGGGATTTTTATGAAGCAATGAATGTTGCTGGTGCTTGGGAATTGCCGGTGGTTTTTATTATCAATAATAATCAATGGGCAATCTCAGTACCAAGGCAAGAACAAACTAAAGCACAAACTTTAGCACAAAAAGCCATTGCCGCTGGGCTTGAAGGTTGGCAAATTGATGGTAATGATATTTTTGCAGTAAAAGAAGCTGTAACACAAGCACTAACAAAGGCCCGTTCAGGGCAAGGTGCAACGGTCATAGAAGCCATCACCTATAGGATGGGCGATCATACCACTGCAGATGATGCCAGTCGTTATCGAAGCGCTCAAGAATTACAAGAAAATCAACAAAAAGATCCTATCCAAAGACTTCGACAATATATGATAAATGCAAAGATGTGGGATGAAGATAAGGAAAAAAGTTTGACCGAAACATTAACCAATGAAATCAACCTTGCGGTTGAACGTTTTAACGAGATCCCGATGCCTTTGCCTGAATCTATGTTCGATCATTTATACGAAACCTTACCTCAAATATACCTCGCGCAAAGAGAAGCTGTTAAAAATGGGAATGCAAAATGAGTGCTATCACTTTAATTGAAGCAATTACACAAGCGCTGGCTTTTGAACTTTTACAGGATCAAGATGTTGTTGTGTTTGGTGAAGATGTGGGTGCCAATGGCGGTGTTTTTCGCGCTACGGAAGGCTTGCAAAAACGCTTTGGCAAAGACAGAGTACGAGACACACCTTTAGCTGAAAATATGATTATTGGTCTTGCTGTTGGCATGGCAGCGCAAGGCTTAAAACCTGTGGCGGAAATCCAATTTATGGATTTTATCTGTGCGGGAATCGATCAAATTTTATCGCATGGTTCAAGATTACGGAATCGAACCCGAGGACGATTAACTTGCCCTATGGTTATTCGCGCACCCTCAGGTGGGGGAATAAGAGCACCAGAACATCATTCAGATAGCATGGAAGCTTTGTTTTCACAAATACCTGGTTTGCGTGTGGTTATTCCATCTTCGCCCAGTCGAGCTTATGGCTTGTTACTTGCCGCTATTCGAGATCCAGATCCTGTGATTTTCATGGAGCCTAAACGTATTTATCGGATGGTAAAAGAAGCGGTGGTGGATAATGGCGAAGCTTTACCATTGGATGTGTGTTATGTTCTTCGCGCAGGTAAAGATATTACGCTGGTAAGCTGGGGTGCCATGATCCATGAAACTTTAATTGTTGCGGATAAATTGGCAGCCAATGGTATTGAAGCTGAAGTGATAGATGTTGCCACAATCAAACCTTTAGATATGGAAACCATTTTACAATCAGTTGAAAAAACAGGGCGTTGTGTCATTATCCAAGAAGCCAATCCCACCTGTTCTGTTGGTTCTGAGATTTCTGCGCAAATTGCTGAAAATGGCCTCACTTCGTTACTTGCCCCCGTTAAACGCGTTAGCGGTTATGATACGGTAATGCCACTTTATCGCTTAGAAAAAGTTTATATTCCCAGTGAACAACGCATTATGAATGCCATCAAGCAAGTATTGGAGTATGCATGAAAACATTTCATTTACCCGATTTGGGGGAGGGGTTGCCAGATGGTGAAATCACTCAATGGCACGTTAAAGAAGGTGATTTCATTAAAATGGATGACCCATTGGTTTCTATTGAAACGGCAAAAGCCATTGTAGAAGTTCCCTCACCTTTTACCGGTCGGATAAGCAAATTATATGGCCAGCAAGGTGATATTATTCCAACCGGAGCTCCCTTAGTGGATATCGAGGGCGATGAAAAGAAAGCATCGAGCACCGTTGCTGGGGAAATTCCATCAAGCAATGAAGTAATTACTCAGCAAGCAACTTTAATATCAGGACGTGCAGGCATTAAAATATTACCTGCTGTGCGGGCATTGGCTAAAAAATTAAATGTCGATCTCAATACGATAATACCTTCTGGCCAAGATGGCACCATCACTGCCGAGGATGTTAAAAAAGCAAGCCAAGTTTTAAGTTCGGCTGGCCCTTTGGAACCTTTAAAAGGGGTACGGCGAGTAATGGCCTTAGCTATGTCGCAATCTCATCGCGAAGTTGTTCCTGTCACCATTCTTGACGATGTTGATATTAGTACTTGGGTGAAAGAAAAAGATTTTACAGTGAGAGTAATGCAAGCCATGGTCAAAGCATGTCAGCAAGAACCTGCATTAAATGCTTGGTTTGATGGGCAAGCCATGGGTAGAAGATTATTTTCAAATGTTAATATTGGTCTTGCGATGGATAGCCAAGATGGTTTGTTTGTGCCAGTTATTAAAGACGTTCAAGAAAAACCTGCAAAAGCGCTTAGGGAAGAAATTGAAAGCTTAAAAAAACAGGTTGAGTCACGTTCTGTTTCTCCCGAGACGTTCCAAGGGGCAACGATTGTGTTATCGAATTTCGGTAAGTTTGCAGGTCGTTATGCGAACCCCATTATTGTGGTTCCGACAGTTGCTATTTTGGGCGTAGGTGCTTTGCGTGAGGAAATTCGTCAAGTCGATGGCCAGATTAAAGCTTGCGCTATATTGCCGTTATCGCTTTCTTTTGATCATCGAGCAGTAAGTGGGGGAGAGGCAACGCGATTTTTAGCAACAATAATTCAAGCGCTTAAAAACTGAGTTTTCTTGAATTGATTTTGTAACTTGGTGAAAATTTAGTATATACTGCTTCCACTTTGAA
>JAFECR010000019.1:0-49963 GCA_018242045.1 Pseudomonadota bacterium
TACAGACGCTGATGAACACCCAACATATTTTCTAAAAGCTTTTTTTGGGTTGAAGTCGGATATAATCTGTAAGTAACTTTACGCTGTTCCATTTGCAAAAGTATACTTTAGTTATGACTGTAAAAAAATATTTAAAACCTTAAATCATTGTACTTTTAACTTAAAAGTGCATTTAGTTCTAGTAACAAAATATCGCAGACGATGCATTTCAAAGCCCATGTTGTTACGACTACAAGAAATATGTTCTAGGTTATGTGAACAATGGGAATGTGAGCTCCTTGAATTTAATGGTAAACCTGATCATCTACATTTGTTATTGGACTTAAACCCTAAAGTGGCACCATCAGTGTTTGTTAACAATCTAAAAACCGTTTCTTCAAGATTAATACGCAAAGAGTTTGCAGTCCAATTGCGCAAAGTTTATTGGAAACCGGTTTTTGGGAGCAGGAGTTATTGCATTTTAAGCTGTGGAGCTGCACCTTTAACGGTACTAAAACAGTATATTGAACAACAAGCAATTCCATTAGAATAATTAGAAGATTTACTTAAGAGATTTCGCAGCGCTTCACCACCAGCTAAACCTTTGCTACGCAAGCGGTTATAGCTGGAGCACTACGCCGCTGTTCGGTAGTATTTTATAAATTTTATCAAGTTCTGCGTCTGATAGTTCAAAATTAAAGATTGCCAAATCCTCTATCATATGAACATCTGAAGTGGTTCCTGTCAAAGGAACAACTCCCACCTGCGTTAAATATCGAAATAAAACTTGAGCAGGTGTCATATTTTTTGATGAAGCAATATCTGTGATCTCCGTGCTTTTTAGTAAGTTAGGGTTTGCTGTTAACGTCCAAAAGCTTTGATACACCACGCCGTGATCTAGGCACCATTGACGCAAGTCGACATCGTAATGGGTTTCTTGGTAAAATCGATTTTGTAACACAGAAGGTTTCACAGTGGCATCATCATATAATTTCTGCATTGTCGCTAAATCATAACAGTTGCTTATGCCAAGTTGACTGATGCCAGAAAGATTATATATTTCTTCCATAGCGTTCCATACTATCATGGTTTCCTTATGTGTTTTAAGAGGAGAGTGAAGAAAAAATGAGTCAATATAACTTGTTCCTAAATTCTTTTTTGAAGCAGAAAAAGACTGCATCACTTGTTCTTGAAGCGTTGCATTTGGATTATAAGGAATATTGTTGGGATCTTGTCCAGAAACAGGGGTAAATTTAGTTTGCAAAAAGATCTGCTCTCTAAATATACCAGCTGTTTCTAATTCTTTCAGCGCTTATCCAACACCAAGTTCAAAATAATGTCTTGGCTGACATGCCGTATCTATCCCTCTAAATCCATGCTTAACCGCTTTAACAACAAGTGACGCCGTTTGTTCCTTTTTCCATGCCGTGCCATACATCATTTTTGGCATTTGAATTTTACTTTCCATTAAAAATTCCCTTTTTTACTTATTAACTCTTAAACGAATAAAAACTTAGCTCATCGTTATTTTTAACTTTTGGCTAGCATCGCTCTCTAGCTTATTTTTAAATTCTTGAGAATACTCTTTGAAGTTTTTTTGAGCGGTCTCATCGTTACTTGACCTAGCTTTTCTCTCAAGCCCCTCTAATAAATCGTTTGCTCTGTCTTTTTGGCCTTCCAACATTTTTATAAATCTTGGTTTATCTGAATGTTCTAAACACTCGTATAATTTTTTAAATATGAAACTATCAACCATATTTACAGCTGATTTTAAGGATTTGGGGATGAAAGAAGGAATTGGTTCTATACCAACGGGAAGTTCAGGTAGCTTTATATTTTTTAATATTTGATCAAATTTGGAAACATCTAATTTAGTGACATCCATGGTCGTTATTGTAACAAAATTATTAATACTTTCAAGTAGAAGGTATCTTTGTTCAAGATCACTTACTCTTACTGAAGTTACAGACACTTGTTGACTTAACCATTGATGAATCTCAGGTGGAAGTTTATTTTCCTTATTTTCAATACCATTCAAAAGATATTTAATCTCAGCTAATTGCCCTTCTTTAATTCGATTAAAATGTAAAATAAAAAGATCTTTATAAGTTTCTTGTCTTCCCCATGAAGAAGCATTATTATCAAATTTTCTTAGCCTCTCAAACAATGACCTCCAAAGTAAATCAAGAATTTCAGTTTTATCGTTAGAAAGTGCAGAGTTTGATTTAAAATTATCTAGTTCTTCCTTTGTTAAATACAAAGCTAATTCGGTCAGTGTTTCATCTGGAAATGCTGTAACTGTCTCTTGATTAAAATGTTTCATTTTGGGATCTCTCTTCGTTTTTCAGTATGAATGCCTAAATTAAGTGTATATATGCCTATGTCGCTATATGTTCAGTAGCCAACTATATCTTGCTAAGTTTATAATTTCAATACTTTAAAGAGCTTTCTTGAGGGCTGTCCTCTAAGTTTTTGCTTCTTGGGGCTGTCCTCTAAGCTTGGTCCTCTAAGCTTGGTCCTCTAAGCTTTGTTGGGGGCTGTCCTCTAGATTTTGCTAGGTTTGTTTTCTTCGGGGGCTGTCCTCTAGATTTCTCTCTTCGGGGGCTGTCCTCTAGATTTTTTGCTTGTTTTCTTCGGGGGCTGTCCTCTAGATTTCTCTCTTTCTTCGGGGGCTGTCCTCTAGATTTTTTGCTTGTTTTCTTCGGGGGCTGTCCTCTAGATTTCTCTCTTCGGAGGCTGTCCTCTAGATTTCTAGCTGTTTCGCGGTCTTACTGTCGCTTTTGGTTCTCCATCTAACCTGATAGGATTATTTTTAAATTCTTCTTTTTTATTAACCTCATTGATAACCCTTGCTAAAGCATCTTTTACTTGTCCCCTCATTGCATCTGAGCATAGAGACGTATCAAAGTTCGCACCAGGCTTTGCAGTATCTACAGCCAGCTTGCATATTTGATTAATGTAGTCACTCAAAGCATTAGAATCTTCTGAAGTCTGATTTAAGAACTTCTTATCCAAACTATATTCAACTTCACCCTTTACCTGTTCTTTTACATAAACTTGAACTTTCTTCTGCATTTCCAATATCAATTCAGGTTTGCCATTTTGATTTTTTTCTTTATATTCAACACTAGAGATTCCATATTTATTTTGCTGATCAGTTGGCGATAATTTTTGCAAGTATTGATTTACTTCTTTTACTGTATTAGAGCCAGAGAGTACTGTTTGTGCGGACTGAATTTTACTTTGCTCTTTCGCATCACTAAGTTTAGGTGTATATGTGGGGATCGGTTTTGATATTTCGTCAGGCGTTAAGTTTGGTTTATTTGGTTTAGATGTAGATGTAAATTGAGTTTGCTTAGGTGATTGAGGTTGTTGACTTTGTTGAGGCTTTGATAAAAGATCGCCTTGTTGCTTTGGTTTATCCCACGGGCTTAGATCCCAAGCACCTAAAGAGAATGACTTACAAAATTTCCCCCAAAAATCGGAAAGACTTTCCCCTTTGCCCATCTGATATTTAGCATGCCCAAAATAATAACTCATGCAGTCTTTTTGCTCTGGTGATAATTTACTACCCTTAAGAATTTTAAAAATTTGTTCAAGAAAATAGTTATATGCGTTGCTATATACATATTTGTCTATCGTACTTGTGTTGCTCCCAGAGAATCCTGGTAGATCTTTATATTCAGCATCGCTAAGATTATGATACCCAAATTCCAAATCCCTTATCTGCTGTTTGACATTCTCGTCAGCACTGCTGAGGCGATCTATAAAATATAGTTTAATTTTCGAAGTTAATTCGTCAATATCTTTTGGCGTATTACTTCTATCTATATTTTGATTAACCCGGTTAAATATCGGCTCAACCAGATCATCCGTTGTATCCAGCGCAAATCCTTTCATAATCGTTTCATCTGGAAATGGTAGACTTAAAAGACCTTGCTTCGCTTTCTCTTTTAAACTCGGATACTTTTCAAAAGCCATACGTAAGCACATTCCCTGAATTAGTTTAGCGTGAGGGCTTTCCTTGCTATACACTCCCCCCCCAAGAGAAGTAAGCACTACTGCTTGGCTAGCGGGTGATGCATCAATGGCAGCAGCTAAATTATTGTACATTTTATAAATTTCATTTATAAAATCATCCCATCTTGGATCATCAAACTTAGTTGTTGCATTGTCTAACACAAGTCCAGCGTACTTGGGGTCATTGTTTAAGTCTGGCGCAACAGAGACAATGGCATCACATGATTTTGTATTTTTCTGATTTCCATATTTAATGCCTGTGACTTTTAAAGCAGCACGTGCCCTTAACACTTCTTGTGTTTGCGCGTTGTAATTAATATCTCCTTTTGTTGTAATATTCTCTCCAACCTTGGAAGCTATTGCTAAAGCAATGGGCATTGTTTCAGCATATTTCTCTTCTTGAGCATCACCAGCACCATTGCCTCCAGTCCGATATGCAGAACCACCAATGTGACTTGAATTACCTGCAATAATCACAAGCGGAGGAGGATTAGGAAGTGATGCTGCATAGGTACCGCCATCTATTTGAACGGTTTTAATTTTTGGCGTTTGGCTTTTTAAATCATTTAAAGTTTGAGCTTGACTTATTTTGGTATCTTTAAATGAATCTATTTTAATATCTTTAGTGTATTCTTCGAAATTTTCGATAAAATTTTTCGCGACCTCAACTCTTTTTGCCCAACGAGGCTTAAAATCTTCTTCTAGCTTCTGGAGCTCGACTTTATCCTTAACATTCCTCATCTTAACTGTTCTAGGAACAGTTTTTTTTATTCTCTCAAGATTATTTTTTAAAGTTTCTTTAGTGATTGGCATTTTGGTGTAGTTCCACATTATATTTTTTAATTTGATACTAAATTAGTGGTTAAAAAGTGAAAAAAGTTCACTTCATTTGTTATCAATGCAAAATCACTTTGAAATAACCCAATTATGCTTACGAATTAAAACTGATTTTTTGTCTCTTTTATAAACGTTTTTTCAACAAAAAGCCTTTAGGAAATAGCTCTTGTGCTGGTACTTGCTTTTGCGGCTGTCCAGATTGGCATTGCGATGTTGTTGAGTCGCTCACTTTTTTGGCGTAGTCAGCCATTGCAAGATAGGCACGACAAAAACTTTGCGTTTTAACGATATTGTCTTCAATACCCTTGGAACGTATTTTGGCAGCTTCTTCGCCATGCGCCGTCCAAGCACAATCATTCGCGTTTTTTGAAATCTCTAACATCTTCATACTATATTCAATAAGTTCATTGTTTTTGTATTTAAATTCTGCCGGTGTTGAACAAAGAAATAGCTCAAGGCCTTTTTTCATAAACTCCTCTCTACTAAGAGGGCGTTGTACACCACTAACATAGCGTGCTAATGGACTTGTATTTAATGCGGCCTTTTTCATGAGTTCAAACACATCAATAGGCTTTGCGCTTATTGTAAAGATACTCAACCAAGTTTTTGGACCTGAAAAAGCAGTGACAGAAATTTTATACAAATTCTTTTGTAAATTGTTTGGTGGCAATTTTTGAAGGATATATTCACGAAAAGCAAAAATATCTGATTTAATATTTGATTTAAAATAGTCTGTAATAATGGGTAGCATATCTTTAGCTAAAATTTCACCTTGGCATCCATCAATCAAAGCCTTAAAAGGATTTTTATATTTTTCCAATATTTGTATTTGTAGTAAACGAATCGCCATCAGTGCTTCTTGTGCAATTTTATTAGTTCCGCTATCTTGAGCCACAGCAAAAAAATCTATGTTAAAAGAAAAAGTTGGCTCCTTTTCTATGGGTAATATAAAAGCCGATTGCAAGCCTATACGAGGGGGAAGCGATGAAAAATTTAATATTGGCTCAAAATCTGAATAGATGCCGAAATTTTCAATGATTGGCACTAAAGTTCTGGTACAATCAGAGCTTGCTCCCAAATTCCCACCTTTATTATTTAACGCATTTTTGATTTCGGATCTTGCAAGCTGATATATTTCTTTGTCTAAGTCATTCTTTAATAATGCGGGTAATTGTGTATCGAAATCTAGAGTATCAATTTTAAGCCTAGCACAAAATTCATTAAATTCAGAAAGCGATGTAGGTGAAAAAACTAAGGAGCTATAAATCAAGGTTATCTTAGCCTCTAAATTTAAATGCTTTAGTCCAATTAAGCGTATTTTGTTTTCCCCATTTAGATACACCTCAGGATTCTTTGTATACCAAATTCTATATAATTTTCTGGTATCTAATTCAAAAGACGAATCATTATCTTTTTTCGCATCTAGACCTTGTTTAGATGAAGATTGATCTTGTTTATATGGATTTAACGACATTTTATCTTCTAACCTCTTCTAAATATTTCAAAATTTGTGGTAGTTACAAAGCTAATTTATGTTAAACTACTATAAATTAGGTAAATTTATAAAAAACTAATTAATCGGTGCCACAATAATCATTTACGGCTGCACCAATGAACAATAACGTGAATTAACTCCTCATTCTAAAATTGCTCAGATAAAAGGCAATTTCAAGCAGACGAAGAACTTGTAATGTTATTGCCATAACAAATTCAAGATATTAAAATCCTTTCATTAAAACATTTTAGAAAATACATATTGGGGGTAAATTATGCCTTTTTGCATGATAAATCAATTAGACTTATTTAGTTTTTATGATAAATCGGACGTTCCAGCTTATAGTCTTGCAAATTACTCTTCTCATAGCGTCACCATTTTTGATCCTTTATTAAAGCAAAATGTGAATTGGCCAACCACAGAGCATTATTTTCAAGCTCAGAAAATAACCAATCTTGCCCAGCGCACAAAATTTATTCAAGATATGAAGAACAAAAGCCCCGACGCTTGTCGTACTCAAGTTAACCAATATCAACCGCATGATCCTAAGTGGCATCTTAATAACACCAAACAAAAAGTCATGTTGGAAGCTTTAAGAGCAAAATATGACCAACACCAAGACATTCAAAAATTGCTAAAATCCACAGGCAATATGCCAATTGTAGAAGACACCGCGGGTGCAAGTTATGTAGATAATGAATGGGGTTGCGGTTATGATGGAAAAGGTGAAAATTACCTTGGCGTGCTTTGGATGCAAGTTCGTGCTGAAAAAATTGGAAAAAAGAGCAGCACAGATGCCGAAAAAGAAGCGCGTGCCTTACAACAACAAGCTAAAACCGCTTTAATTGGGCTTGGAACAAGAAAAGGACAACTATTGCAAAAAACGCCAGGTGTTGTTGTTAAAAATGTAGGTTCAACATCTCAGCAAGCAACCACATTCCAATCAATGTTGGATTTAGCCAACGACGCAGTTAGAAACATTTCTCCTGGGCAGAGCTTTACTGTCAAGGGTATTACTTATGGTGTTAGTGCTCGTCATAAGACGTTTTTTATCAAAGGCAAGAGCAGTCGAAATAATACCTATTACGATGTTTATATCGATGCCAATGGGAAAACCCATGAAAATGGTAAAGTTGTTGCCAAAAGCGGCTATGTGGATTGGGCATTAAACCATGTAGTCCCTGACTATCAATCACAATTTACCCAAAGGGCAATATCGTCACCCAACAGTATACAGCAAATGGATAACTTAACTCGGAAGATGCTAAAACGAGGAGAGTCTATTACTTTTAAAGCAGGTGATAAAAATCAAACGGAAATTACCTATGGGATAAGCGGAAAATTCGACACTTTCTATATTTATGGTAAAGGAAAAAATGGCAAAGCCTATGATATTTCATTGCGAAATGGCACGCTTTATGAAAATAACTACCCCATGAACTCAAGCAAATGGTTTGACTGGGTAAAAGACTACGCTGCTACAAATATGGTTTCCCAATATTCAAACTCAAATAACAACACAAGCAAATTGAAAAGAAGATAAAGTTCTGCCCACGTTCGCTCATTGAGCTGATACTCGAACCAGTTTGAATTCCGTATCAAGGATTTAAACTGGTAAGCGCATTTCTGAAACCTACCTAACCAAATCTAAGATTCAATAAAAATTTCAATAAATTCAATATATTGCAAATAATTAGTCAACCATGGTTGACATTTGGCCAAGCTTTACTCTATATTGTCATATATGGTTGACATAAATAATCACCATTTGTATTAAATCATGATAAGGAGAAAGGCAATGTTGAGTGTAGAAAAAAAATCAAAATTACTATTTGGTTTGTTAATGTCGGGTAGTATGGCGCTATTTATGTCAGGGATCATGACATATTTAAACAATGGCATCGTATCCGATTTTATATCGATTTGGGCGAATGCTTTTATGATTGCTTATCCTATCGTATATATATTAAGCATGTCGTTATCACCAGCCATCGCAAAAATTACTAGTAAATTAGTGCGTTAAGGGTAATAAACATGCGTAATATTGCACTTAAAATATTAACTGGAGATACGGCTAAATACCTTGGTCTGATATTTGGCATCATGTTCGCAACTTTACTCATGTCACAGCAAGTATCCATATTTGTGGGCTTGATGGGCCGTACTGCGAGCCAAATTACAGATATCACCGAAGCAGATATATGGGTTATGGATCCTAAAGTTGAGTATATCGATCAAGTCAAATCATTACCCGATCGCGATCTGATGCGTGTACGCAGTGTTAGTGGCGTGAAATGGGCCGTTCCTTTATTCAAGGGAATGGGCGTTGTGCAAACCATCGATGGCGCCATGCAAAATATTATCATGTTGGGAGTTGACGATAGTACGCTTATAGGACAGCCTCCCAAAATGCTCATCGGAAATTGGGAAGATCTGAAACAACCCAATTCAATCATCATTGACCAAGATGGTTTTAACTATATTTGGCCAAATGAACCCTTATCCATTGGTAAAACACTTGAAATTAATGATAGACGACTTGTTATCGTTGGGATCTGTGAAGCATCGCCTCCATTTGTGACTAACCCGATTGTTTACACACGTTATTCTATCGCAAAACAACTATCAAAGAATGAGCGCAACCAAATGGGCTTTATTCTGGTAAAAGGTCAAGATGGCATCAATACGTCTCAATTGGCTAAGGAAATTGAAAACAAAACGCATCTACAAGCCTTAACCAAAAAAGATTTTCAACGAAAAAGTATGCAATATTATTTAGAACATACAGGGATCCCTATTAATTTTGGGATAACAGTATTTCTTGGGTTTCTTATTGGCGCTGCCATTACAGGACAAACCTTCTATTTGTTTATAGTTGAAAACATTAAACAATTTGGTGCGTTAAAAGCAATTGGCGTTACAAATGGTCAAATATTACGAATGGTTCTATTACAAGCACTTGTCGTTGCTTCTATCGGCTTTAGTTTTGGCATTGGCTTGTGCGCACTCTTTTTTGAATTCACTTCTGATGTTGCTGCGCTTCGTAATTTTACTTTAAATTGGCAAGTGAGCGTAGGTACGGCCTTGGCCGTAATTATCATTGTATTTCTAGCAAGTATTTTTAGTATTCGACGGGTATTTCATATTGATCCTGCGATAGTTTTTAGGGGGTAGTCATGAGTATTGCATTAAGTTCTCATAATATTGTTAAAAATTTTTCATCTGATGATACGATGATTAATGTATTAAAGGGAGCAAATTTAAATATATATTTCGGTGAGTTAGCGATGCTGATTGGCCCAAGTGGGTGCGGTAAAACAACCTTACTCTCTATTTTAACGGGGATCATGAAACCTACTCAGGGTAAAGTTATTGTTAACAAGGTTGATCTTGGTTCTCTTAGTGATAAACAAAATGTGATTTTTCGTCGAACACATTTAGGGCTTGTTTTTCAACAATTTAACCTCTTATCTCATTTAACGGTTGCAGAAAATGTTGCTATTCCTTTAATTGCCGCAGGTGTTTTGTTTAAAGATGCTGTACAAAAAGCAAAAATAACTTTGTCACGCTTTGGTATGAGCCAACATGCAAATAAAAAACCAAATCAACTCTCAGGGGGCCAACAGCAGCGCGTTGCATTTGCAAGAGCGCTAGTGCACAACCCCAAGGTTGTTTTTTGCGATGAGCCAACATCATCGCTTGATGCACAATCTGGTTATCAAGTGATGCAAGCGTTGCAAGAAATTGCTGTACAGCCAGATTGCGCCGTTATTGTGGTAACCCATGATAATCGAATTTACCCTTTTGCTGATCGTATTATCCATATGAATGATGGCTTAATTGTGAAAGAAGAAATAATGAAGCACTAAATAATTAATGAGTAATTGAACCAATGAAGAAATAATGGAGAAAAGTCATGAAATTAAAAAATAAATTACTAACGATAGGATTGCCAGTTGTTGCAGCAAGTATGCTTTTATTTACAGCAAAAGCACTCTACCATCCTGCCCGAGAAGTGGCAACACCAATAATTTCGCCTGCATCTTACGAGCAATCTCAAAGGATAGCGGGTATTGGGATTGTTGAACCCAAAAGTGAAGTGATAAATATTGGTACACACATTTCAGGAATTGTTCAACAAGTTCATGTAAAACTTGGACAACATGTTAAGGCAGGTGATTCTCTGTTTAGCATAGATGATCGCGAAGTAAAAGCACAACTTGATAATGCCTTTGCAAGGTTAGCTTCAGCAAAAACTGCTTTAGATGATGCCACAACTGAACTTTCATTTTATGAAAAAATTGCTAATTCCAACGCTATTTCTCCACAAGAATTATCGAATAAACGTTTTGCAGTCAAACGTGCTCGCACACTTGTAAAAGAAACCCAAACAGCCATTAATGAATTTCAAACCACCTTATCTCGATTAACAGTCAAAGCCCCAATTGCCGGAGAGATCTTACGTTTAAATATTCGTGTCGGTGAATATGCTAACGAAGGAAAGTTAAACGACGGATTTGTTGTGTTGGGAGATACTTCTGTGCTTCATGTTCGGGTTGAAATTGATGAAAGTGATGCACAACGGCTAAAGCAACATGCTATGGCTAAAGGTGCATTACGCAGTGATGGTGGGCATATGGTCCCCTTAACCTTTGTGCGACTTGAACCGCTAATAAAAGCCAAACGATCTTTAAGCGGAGATAGCAACGAACGGGTGGACACAAGAGTGCTTGAAGTTATTTACACTTTCGATAAAGCACAACTTTTGGCCTATCCCGGGCAACAAATGGATGTGTTTATTGATGACAATTTGGCCTAAATATCAATACATTTAAAGAAATTCTTTTCCAGTGCTTACTTCCCGCGCTAAGGCAAATGCGCGGGAGCCATCATTCTTAAACTAATTCATCTAAGTTAGCACATAAAGCAAAGGTTGATCACCTTCGGCCACTGGTTTAACTATCAAAAATGATAGTTCAAATATTTTGAATATTACCATCAGATTATTTTGATTTTCACTTTCAAAACTTTTATTTACACTAATATTTCTTTATTTTATGAATAAACAACTTTTTCATTTTTTTTAAATAATGGAGATAGCCATGCTTAACACTTTAGATACGATGATATCAACAGCATCTAACAAATCATACAAAACTTTCAATGAATACGCTGCAAGTAAAAATATTGATCGGTTATCGTTAATAATAGGCAAGGAAAACGAAATTTTAGATTTAGGTGGTGATTGTTATTCTTCCTGGGAATTTTCTAAAGACGTTAATACTTGGGGCCAGAATATAGAATTTTCAATAAACAAGGCCTTGTGGAATGCTTCGAATGTTGATGAATTAGCGACAGTCTTGCGTAATTCGAAGATTACAAACTTTATCCTTGATTACACTAAATTTTCGGGTGCAAAAGAGCTAGAAAGAATTTTGCAGAATAACACCAATATCAAAACTTTTTCTGTTAGTGGAATTAATGCAACTGATGCCATTGCACTAGCAAATGCAATAAATAATTCTAATATTAATACAATTTGGTTAAAGCCTGATGAACTCGCAGATGGGCTCAAATTATTTGCTACTCAGATAGTAAATTCTAAAGTTAATGAAATCTATGACTTTAGAGGTACTAGATATACTGTCTCACCCCATGGCTACCTGATCCAAAATGAAATAGATACACCAAAGCCAATTCTTAATGCTTATAATGCCAAGAGCAATCCTATCACTCAACCAACCTTACAGCATCAAGCAGAAATTCAGGGCCAAACTATGCCATGCAGACTCTTCTAACAAACTAGATTAGCGAAGCCTTGCCTGAAACAAGGCTTCGACTTAATTGAGAATATTACCTAGCTATTCAATGTTTTTGACAATTGTACGTCTATTTTTACAGTGCCTTTTAATATAAAATTTCGACTCACGTAAGGAAATAATATTGGTTATTAAGACATCAAACAATATTATAAAATAGATCGATCTTTAAAGGCTGCGTTATACTCGCGCCATTTTAATTTTAGGCGAGACGCCAAGCGAGCGAATCCCCAGGAGTGTACGCTTTGGTACATGACTGAGGTGAGTAAGCGCAGGCAACAAAGCTTAAATTTAAACTGGGAAGAGTACATACGCGACTTTGATTCAAGCTAATATACCGCAATAATAAGGATTAATTATGCCACAGGGAAAAAGCAAAAGTGAACAATTCCATCCTGCATGTATTTTGGCAGTTTTATCAAATATGGAATTACCTCGGGGTGATATAGATGATATCTCAGAACTTATGACTTTTTTAGTCAATGGAAAGCGAGAAAAATCTAACGCAGAAAGCCGTGCTGCAAAACAAGCCTATTTTAAACAAAATATAGAGCCATTAATAATACGATATCGCCCAGCCCTTGCCAAGCAATTCCCTGAACTAAAAAAGGTTTCATTGCTTATGACTGATCAGCAAGTTATAAATTTAAGAAAATCCGATAAAAATAAGCAAGAATGGATTAAAACCATAGAATATTTCTTTACGCCATCTATTGAAGTGCATTCCTTAAATGTAAATCAAAGCAAAGATAATCCAGAGGTTATCAACCAATCTAGCGTTGATAAAAATAACCCAACTTATCTTGTGCAATATCTTCCCCAAAATGCGGCAGCTAACGATTTAAAAAATAAGCCGCCAACCAATAATGCTGAACAATATAAATCACAAAAAGCTAAGTTATAGAATTAAGAGGTGAAGCAAGGCTGTATATTTAATACCCCTTGAGTTAAGTAAGTTAAGATTGAGCAAGGCGCAGTAAGATGCATCTTGCTCGACAAAAAATGGCTTTTTACAATTTATAGTTGCGAATTTCTGCCTTTAACATTTCGTTGCTCAACTCAAGTACTTTTCTGCGCACACCATAGGCGCTAGGAATTTTTTCCAGTTTTGAAGCTTAAGTTTCTTTTAATTTCAGAGCATGTGGTGGGTAAAGAAAAAAATTATGATCGTAATTAATCACAACAAAGTTCAACCTGGACCTTTTTTATTATGACTCTCGTTAGTTTCCTTTACAGGTTTTTTTTGTAATGCTCAATTTCTTGCACGCAAGATTTAAACTTGATTTGATGGGCTGCTTTTTCACTCATCGCCGCTTCACGATATTTCATTTGGTCAGTGAACCGATAGGGTGAAAAATCATAAAAATCTTCTACTTTTCTACTATCTATAGTATTCTTTGGATAAGGGGTATTTTTTACATCAATATCGGTTATTATGTCCAATGGTACTTTGTAACTGCCACGAGCATGCAGTTGCACAAGTTCATTATACTTACGCTTATCAGAATCTGCTTTTGTATCCGTGTTAAAATTTGCTACCTTTTTTTCCATAGATGCTTTTTGCCTGACACAATAAGAATGCACATCAAGCACTCTTTGCTTATATTCAAAAGCATGATAAAACACGCCATCTCCCCACCAAGGATCAACAATCCAAGCATCACCCCAAGTTTGTGGATCTAAAATATCACTATTCTTTTTTCTGTTGATGATGACCCAAACGTGATCAAAATCTTTTGCCCCAACCACTTCAATTCTATCAATTAACAAATCCGCATTGCACCATAAATGGGCAGCAAGTAACTTAGATTTATCACAACAAGTTGCTGTTCTTTCTCTGCTTAATTTCACTGCAGTTTGTATGATATTAGTAAGTGCATTATTTTTAGAAAAAATTTCATTTTCTCTTAACGGATTATTTGAAGTAATGGCATGTGGGATGGGACGAACTTTTGAACGATGCCAAAGATTATTTAATGTCCATTTTTTAGTTGCTGGATCTTTACTATAGCCGTTATTGTTATATTCTCTTTGAAGATGACTTAAGTGAGACCAACCATTTGTTTTTTCATGATCATCACTTTTATTTCCTGAACCCAAAGCGCATGTCACATTATTTGCAATTAAGGCTGTGTGTAATTTTCTTATCAAAGGAGAAACATCTTTGAGATTAAGATGTGCCGGTAAAGTCGCATGATGTTTTTTTAATAAACCGCTTTCTGCAGTTTGATTTTTTAGTTGAATACAATCTAGCGCATAGGTATCTCTTAGATTTAGAGGTATTCCTTGTAATGCTTCGATTTCGTTTAAGCAAGGATGAAATTTGATTTTATGTTCTGCTTTTTCATTCATTGCTCTTTCACGATATTTGTCTTGGTGATCCAAAAGATAGGGTGAAAAGTCATAGTAATCCTCTACCATTTTGGTATCTAACGTATTCTTTGGATAAGGTATTTTTCTTACATCAAGATCGATTATTGTATCAAGTGGCACCTTAAAATCACCAAGCGCAAAACGTTGAACCATCTGATCATATAAACCTTGGTCAAAAGCTGCTTTTGTTTTCATCTTAAAATTGGCTTCCTTTTTTTCCATAGATGCTTTTTGATTGATGTAATATGAATGCAAATCAAGCATTTTATGATTATATTCAAAGGCATGATAAAACCGCCCTTCTTCCCACCAAGGGTTAAGGATCCAAGCATCTCCCCATGTTTTAGAATCCAAAATATCACTATTATTTTTTCTATTGATAATAACAAAACTAAGAAAAAAGTCTTTTACAATAACTACTTCAATTCTATTAATCAATAATGCTGCATTACGCCACAAATTGACTGCAAGTAACTTAGCATTATCCATACTTGATGCCACTCTTTGTCTGCTTACCTTAACAGCGGTTTCTATTAGGTTAGCAAGAGCTTGGTTTTTACAAAAAGTATCATTTTCTTTTAAAGGGTTTATTGAAGAAATTGCATGGGGTATTGGGTGGACATAGGAAGAAATATCAAGGTTATTTAAAAACCATTTTTTAGTATATCTATTTTTTGTATATCCACCATTAAAATATTGCCAATGGCATAAGAGGGACCAGCGATTTGTTTTTTCATAATCATCACTTTTAGTTGCTGAACCTATAGCACATGTTACCTTATTTGCAATAAAGGCCGTATGTAATTTTCTTATCAAGGGGGAAACATCTTGAAGATTAAGATGCGCAGGCAAAGTCGCCTTATATTTTTGCAAAATAAGGCTTTCTGTAGATGGGATAGCGATTTTTGGTGTCTCTATTGGATTATGTGTTTCTTCTTTGAACCTTTTAGAACTCGGTTCACTGCTTGAATCTGCATCTGCTTCAATAAGGCTCTTGATTCCTCTTTTCATGCTAACCTTAAAATTAAAAATCAACTTAAGAATAAAGGGTAAAAGAGGCTTTAAGTAAAAGCAAATATTAATTGACTAACGTCATCATGAGCTGGATAAGATGGAAAAAGAGTTGCCGCTTGTCAGATGATTCGTCAGAGAAAAAAGAAAAGAGGACAATTTTTCTTTGCCCTCTTTTTTTGATGCCTATTAGCTTGCAGAAGATTTTCCAACATCTTGTGTCATCGGATACCATTCAACTTTCTTGATATTTTGATCCATATTCATTAAATCAATCTGATGCACATCTCGATGATAATAAGTATGATAATAGTATTTTTTCTCCTTCAAATTACCTGCTGCCGTCCATTGCGTATATTCAATCTGCGTGTTGTTTCCAGATTTATTACGAACGGCGCCTTTGGGTATATCAAACTGATTAAGAATATGAAAAGCATGAAAGATCCCTTCCTCGCCTGATAAGGTGGGAACGGATGCTTGCGTAAATACAACTGCTCTTACAAAACGAGAAGGTGGGGTAAAATCACCTGGTAAGCCCAGCATCCCTGTTCCTTGCCCAAATCCGGAAATATCTGTTTCAGAAAAGTCTACAGGCGGAACATTGTTTACTGATAAATTCACATAATTACTCAAATTGGTCATATGCCAATCAAAAGTAGGTGCGTTTGTAATTACGCCCAATTTGTTATCATAGGTAGTTAATTTTCCATTTACATATTCAATCACTAAGCTTTTGCCAGTTTTATCATGAACAATGTAATGGCAGGCTGGAACTTCCATTCCCTCTTTCCAAGAGGCACTCACTACATTGACATTTTTAAGATCAGCAAGCACCTCATCCACGGAGGCATTACGGCTTAATAAATAGGTACCTAATTCCCATGGCGCAAGACTTTTATCTTGATTTTGTTTTGTTAAAGCAGGATATTCGGCATAATTTGGAAAATAGAATAGTCCAAAGGATAGGCCTTGCGTATTAATGCCATCTAGAATGTGTGGAAGATGAAAGCCCGAAACCCCAGCGATAGCATATTTAACATCCCATTTCTTACCGTTTTGCTCACCTAACTTGGTAGTACCAACATAATTTACCCCTTTAGGAATATAGATAATCGTGGATTCCAAATCTTGCGCAAACTCCATTGTCCGCGCTGAAACAACAGCATCATCTTTCGCTTTGATCCTAATGCCAGTACAGGCAAGCACAGAACCTGTTAAACCAATAAGCGTAACCAAAGCACACATCCTTGTCGTTCTTTTAGAAGCCATCCCTATCTCTCCTCATCTGTCAACCAATCAAATATGCATGTTAACTATCTTAACTGCAGCAATTCACTGATATCTTATGTTTACCACTTCTTTAGAATACAATACGTTAATATACTTCGGAATATTTGGAAAAATGAGTAACAAAAAATGAAAATAGCGAAATTAATGAGGCTTTTCTGTCTTATCTAAATACCATTCAATAAAATATAACATTGGTTTTAAAGCAATATAAGAAAAAATTTTCCAAATAAGAAATGAAGAATAAAAAATTACCATCCATAATAATGTCAGTAAAATAACGACTATGGTGATAAGCTTAAATACAATGGATTGCTCCCAAAATCGCTTCCATAAGCGTTTAAGAATTTGCAAGCCATTAGGAGGTTGTCTTTGAATCAACTAAGTACCAAAAGCCCAAAGCTGTTTGTTTCTGTCTATCGCATAAATAGTACCATCATCAGCGATAGCTGGGGAAGAAACACCTCCTGACACATCCGCGTTTAAAGTATGCATATTTAAATCAAGTGAAAACGTATAAAAACCATCTTGCCCATTCACATAGACTCTATCAGCAGAGATAGCAGGAGCGCTGATAGTCTGCCTTTGCATTTTCAATTTAAAGCAAAATTGGTTCCTTTTCCTGAGTCATTGCCATTATATCCAGATGATTTGCCATTTATCTGCGACAAGTGGTTTGCAATTTTGAGTTAATTAGATAAATTCGTGGTAATATATGCCCATGAATAGTTATTTAAAATTTATACGAGAAAATTAATGCGCCCTATTATGCAAGAACTTATTCAAAAGCAACAACAAACATATAATCAAGTTTTTTTAGCACATTCAAAAACATTTCATAATCCAACATTTCATTATGATTGGTGGATGTTTCCAGTACTGGCGCCTAGCAACGTAAGTGAACAATCTAAAAAGTATTCTGCAAATACGCAAGATACCAAAGATTTACTTAATCACAAGCAATTTATCACCACTTATGCAAATACCATCGATAAATATCTCACTAACTTGAAAACCTATGGCTGGAATAAATATGATGTGCGTTATGCTAAAATGATGAGTTCTTTAGCACAATTTATTACTGTTTCTAATACAATGCTACATGATAATAAAATTGCTTCTATCAATACCCAATTGAAAGCTCTTGCTAAAAGAGCTGTTAGTTATGCACAAAGCGTTCCTAATGCGAGCACTTTCTTTCGTTCAAGCTTGTCAAAATTAAATTCTGTGACGCCAAAGCCTGCAATGCCAAAGCCTGTCATTACGCCAAAGCCTGCAATACCAAACACTGTAATCAAGCCATTGAATCAGCCGACTTTAATAAACCCAACACCTGCTGCTAAACCGAATAATAAAATAAGCATCGATTTTAATCATGGTTTGCTAGATAATTCGATTAAAACTGATGCCATTGTTAATGCTGCAAGTACCCAACCTCTTGCCATCAAAAATTGGAGTGGTGTTGCTGGTGCAATTTACCAAAATTTACAATTAACAGACAAAAAGATATTAGATACTCATTGGAACAAATTAGGACAGCAAGTTTTTCCAGGAACATCAACTTCAGTTAAAAATGCCCATGGACAACCCCATCGCTTTGAGCTTGCCTCTGGCAATAAGTGTTATTTAATTCACGCAGGATCGCCAAAATGGATTAAAGATCCAAAGCAGCACGCCCAAATTAAAGCGAAGTTAATCTCTGCTTATTTAAGTATTATGCAAGGAATTCAACGTCATAATCAAATAGCGCAATATAAAATACAAACAGTCGCTATACCGCCACTTGGCATTGGTATTTATCAGGTTCCCCCTCAGGTTTCAGCGCAATGTGCGTTTGCGGCTTTTACGGAGTTTTTTAAAACTACCAATAGTAAAATAAGTATTATCATTCCATTAAAAGATGGTAAAAACCGAACTTCAAATGATTACTTGTTTGGCGAAGAATTGAAAAAATTAATTACTAATCAAGCGGCTAATCAACCCAAGTCTTTGGGAAAATTTAAAAAATAACAAATCCCATATTTTAGGTGTAAATACAACGGTTATTTTTCACATTAATTCAATAAGATATGAGTAAAAGTATTAGTCATGTGATATTTTAATTTTGGATTGACACACAACAAAGCTCAATTGACTTATCAAGTTATCTTTATTACAATGTTTTTTTTTAAAAAGAGAACGTAGATAATGATGTTAAGCCCTCCTCAAAACCTATCTCCCACGCAAAACGAACCAGAACACGTTAATACTGGCGACCAAGCATCTGATTTTCTCGCACCTGAGTTTGATATACTCAATGATTTAAGATTTATGCTTGATAGAAACGAAATTAAAGATAAATTATACGAATTTATTGTATTAACAGGCTTTGATATTGCCTCACCTATAAATAAACTAGATCATAACTTATTAGTGTGGGCTGTTAGCAATGGTACTACTGTAGAATTTTTGGATGTGGTCTTAGAGATTTATCGATGCAGAGGTTTAACTGTTGAAGAAGTATTTGAAAATAACATCTCACTACTTGGATTCGCAGTAAAAAATGGTTTGGAAAAAAAAGCACAATTACTATGTTATTATGGTGCTGATCCAAATTATACAATTGAAAATGGCATTACGTGTGTTCCACCTTATGATTCCAATGAATTAAACATACAACCTAAATCCTTAGAACAAATAAATGAGTTTCAAAATAAATTAGCTGATGCTATTAATTTTGGCAATGTAAGAGCCGTCGTAGATGAATTTATAAATACTAATGCTATTAGTAAACCAATAGACGATGAAAAAAATACACTTTTACATAAAGCCATTCACATAGGTGTCATTAAACCAGATTTGAATTATATTCTAAAATCCTACCTAAAGGAAAACCTAATAGATATTAAAAACGCAATGGAAGAAACGCCTCTAATGTTTGCTGTTATTTACCAGGATATATCCGCAACTAAACTTTTACTAAAAAATAAAGCAAATCCTAATAGTCAAGACAAACTCAACAAAAGCATACTTCAATTTGCTTTTGAAGGAAAAAGTGATGCCATATTCTCATTAATATATCAACAAGCAGATAAAAAATCACATACCAATGAAATGATTGCGCGCTATGAAAAAATTATTGCTTTAAAAAAGCCAGTGCCTCGCGTAAACCCTCTTCAGGAATTACCAAACAATAACATTCAAAAATTAAGCGAATTTTGTAAAGAATATAACGCTGATGGTATTACATTAAAGCCTTGCGTGCCAACAATTGATAATGCGATTGATAAAAAGCAAGCATCGTATTGGGTTGAATCGCACCCTCCCAAGTTTCAACCATTGGCCAAAAAAATTATTGATAACATTCAATATACAAATTTTCCTTCATTTTTAGAACAATTAAAAAAATCTGTTACTAGTTTCAATGATAAAATAGCATCATCTCATAATACAAAATATATCTTGGTTCTTCCTGATGAAAATAATAAAAGTAATCCGTGGGTTTTCTCACATGCCTTACCATTTCTTGAAATATTGCCATCTTACGTAGTAAGGGAAGATGAATTGGCAGGTCTTTTCAGGGAAAGTCAGGACAAGAATTTCAACTTACTATTTGTAGATGATGCAGCCTATTCTGGTACACAAACTAAAGCTTCCATAGATTACTGCTCATCCGTCGCAACACGTCATGACAAAGATATCAATATATTTTGTATTATTCCATTCATGACAAAACGAGCCCATGAATTGTTAAACCGTCATAATGAAGTTTTCATCTCTCATCATATCGAAATTCCTTCAATTAAAAAACTATTTACCCCAGATGAACAACAGTTATTGCAGGAAAATAATGTAAATAGTACCAATCCTATCGAAACTATATACCTAAATTGGCCCGAACTGACGTTAGCTTATTTCCAACATAAAATAGCTGATTGGAAATCTACTTTTGTAGGGATCTTAAAAGAAGGCCGTACTATTCACGATATCAATCGTAAAATTCAATTTATCCCACTTACCATTGAGCCTTATAAAAAGGATATTTCAATCCCTCGAGAAATGCTGCTTTCATACGCGAAAGACAATTCTAAACTATCAGATATTAAAAATAATGATTCTAATAAAAATGAAAAGCCGAGATCTTCTTTCTTTAACCCTACTTCGTTCTTGTTAAGCGCACTGATAAGCGCAGGCACTTTTGTTGGTGGCTTAGGTCTTAGCGCGACATTAATGGCTTTTGCTGGTGCTTTTTGTATTAGTAGCGCAACCCAATTTGTAAGAAGCAGACTTGCTGCGTCTTCTTTCTTAGAGTTTAAGCCCAGCTTAATTCAAACTGGAACGGATTATATAATTAAGGATAATGGTTCAAAATCCCAAATCGACTATTTTGAATTAGGTAAAAAAGCGGAAAATAATTGGGACGCCTATATATATAGCGCATGCTATCAAACTTATTTACCAACCAAGCATTCTCGTGCTTTTCAAGCTGGCCGCAAAGCACAAGAAATTATCAATGAAGAAAATTCTCAAACAACCAAAAGAAGTTTTCTTTTCTAATATCAACAAAGAGGGCAACCTTGCCCTCTTTCATTACATACTCGGCGCCTCAATTGCGTCCATTATCTCTTCTTTAAACTTATGCCATTGCGCTTCATATTCTCCTACTCCTTTGATGCCAGAAATTGAAGGCGCAGCCTTAGTCCAATGGACTAAAGCAACATCGTAAGCTTCGGGTGGAAACTTGTTATATCCCACTAAATGATTCCATTTTACAGGCAATTCTCCAATTCTATTTTCATGATCGAGCCATTTGAATTGATGTAAATCATGATACGAGGCATGATTGACGTAATCGGGCGTTAGCGCAGTACACTTTGGATTATTAAACAGCATGACGCTGGACCAATTAAACATCTTGTAGGTAGGTATTGTATTACCCCTAAAAGTGTGATCATGTTGAATGTAAGGATGTTTCACGACCATGACATCAAAGTTGTCGTCACGCAAAGCTCATAGTTTAGCAATATCATCTCGCAACATCATATCTGTACCGTCCATAAAAATAGCCCAACCCTGGTAATTACATAAGTACGGCACCAGAAAACGAGAAAAACTAAAATCGGTAAGCTGATTTGGCGCACGAGTTCTCGTTAGAATTTTTTTAAGGTGAGATAATTTGAGTGGCGTAATAGTAATGGGTTCTGTGGCATACTTGTTCACACTGTACAGAAAAACGTTGTAGTTAAAGATGAGATTATCGTCATAACCTACCATAAGTGGAATTTGAGGTTGAAGATACATACAAATTCTCTTGTTGTTAATGAAAGATTAAGATTTTTACAAACCATTTTAGAGCATGCAACTTAAAATTCAGCATGATAGATCAATTGAATTTATATTTGTGTGTCGCTACGCTCAATCAAGCTTAAATGACCAGCATTATCTTATAATTCATCATCTTTATCTAATATAAGAAGAATTTTACTTTCGAATGAGTATAGTTAATGACAGACTTGAAACTCCTAATTTTAAAGTGGATCGAGTATATTATCTTAGAGTACAAAATTCCTAAGCAGTTTCCAGGTATCGAATTTTGAAGGTACGGCCTTTTATCTTTCCTTGTTGCAATTTATTTAATGCTTGAGAAGAGATCATATAATCGATGGCAACATAAGAATAAAAATCAAAAATGTCGATTTTGCCAACTTGGTCACCCGCTATACCCCCTTTTCCAGTTAATGCACCTAGAATGTCTGCGGGACGGATCTTATTTTTTTTCCCTCCATTAATACAAAGGGTACGCATACGGGGAACCGTCCTTACATTATTTGTGGTGTTCAAGGAGGCTTCCTCTGTTCTTGTTATCTTAGCTTGGGTGTATTTTTCAATGGCATCCAGTTTAAAGATCTGAGCATGAGAAAAGAGGCTGATGGCAATCCCGGATTTACCTTGGCGACCAGTGCGCCCAATTCGATGTACATAAATTTCCGGGCTAGAAGGTAAGTCATAATTAATCACAAGAGGAAGATCTTTTATATCTAATCCTCGAGCCGCAACATCTGTTGCAACCAGAATGGGACAACTGTTATTGGCAAATTGAAGAAGAATTTCTTCTCTTTCTCTTTGCTCAAGGCCACTATGAATTGGTAAAGCATACAAACCTTTGTCACAAAGTTGCATGGCTACTTCATCACACTTCATTTTAGTATTACAAAAAATGAGAGTGGTCTGCAGATTGTAATGCCTCAATAAAGCCAGCAAGACTTCATTTTTCTCACTTTCTCTTGCTTGATAAGCCAGTTGTAAAATATCTACTGTATCCTCTTGAGTATCTAAGAGGATTTCAATAGGGTTTTTTTGAATAGATTGGCAAAGCTGTGCAATTGTACTGGGGTAAGTAGCAGAAAATAATAGGGTTTGTCTTGCAGTCGGCAAAACTTTGATAATATCGACAATAGTATCAAAAAAACCCATGTCTAACATTCGATCAGCCTCATCTAATATCAAGGTATGAACGTGTTTCAGACTAATCGTCCCTCTCTCAATATGATCCTGGAGACGTCCTGGCGTTGCCACCAGAATGTGCGTTCCATGGCGCAAAGATTCTGCTTGCATCCGTAAGGATTTCCCACCATATAATGTCAGTACACGCATATTGGGCATTGATCTGGCTAGCCGTCGGATCTCTTTACTTACTTGATCTGCTAATTCTCTCGTCGGGCAAAGAACTAATGCTTGAAGATAGCATTTTTGCAGATCCACTTTAGATAATATCCCTAATCCAAAAGCAGCTGTTTTACCGCTTCCTGTTTTTGCTTTTACAATAATGTCATTATTTTTAAGGATAATGGGTAAACTTTTTGCTTGAATGGGCGTCATCTTTTGATAACCCAGAGTTTCCAAGTTACTCAGTATTTCAGGAGGGAGCGCTAAATTCGAGAAAGACATTAAATGCATGATAATCAAAATATCCGTCTGTTACTGAGGCTTATTATGGCTATTTCATGTATCGCTTACAAGTTAACGATGATTAACAGCTAGATTATGCATGCAAAGATAGATAGCTTGAGCAATAGTCATTAAATTAACTTTTTGACCTGTTCATTGTCACCTCAACATCAAAGCTCAAGGCGTACCCCATTACCCAGCTCACCTATTATTTGTTTTGCCACGTTACAAAGTGCCAAAGCATCTTCTACACGTAATTGGCTTTGTGTACGCCGAGTCTTAATTGCCAACGCCAAAAATAGATGGTATATGCGACATCTGTAACTCTATCAACTCTTCCTATTGGATGAAAACTATTAAACTCTGAAGTTAAGGTTTCTTCAATTTTTCTTTTTCGATAAAATTACTATAAAAACGAGTAGGTTTAAATGCACCAGCAGCATTGACCAAATATTTTATATGATCATCTTCTCTATATACTGCTTCCACTTTGAATTTAGGAGTTCCGTCATTGCAATGACGGACTTGAAACTCCTAATTTTAAAGTGGATCGAGTATATATTTTATATTTAAACTTTTCATATTGATTCACCCATGAGACATAGGCGTTGGATTATGTCCTAAAAGATCTGCTACGAGTAAAACTACCCCTCAATGCTTGTTATTTCAATAACTTATTTTGGGTTAAGCTATATAACCCCCAGGCATATGGCTTTGTAAACGTTGTAAAATCTCTTATGGTTTAGCTATGAAACAAATGAGGATAGGGAATATCATTGATGCATGAATTAAACTGTTAGCCACCGAAAATTAGCTAAACCATCTACAATACCGGAAACACCACAATGTTTACTAATGAATACATTGCTCATCTTTGAAACCTTGTTAAGTAAATCAACTTCTGAGTTCCCTACAGCGATGCTTGCAAGACCAGTTTTAAAGAGCGGCAAATCATTGAGCGAATCACCCGCAGTAACAACATTACGATGATCTACCTCTAAGTGATCTAATAAATGCAATAAAGTAGTACCTTTATTAAAACCTTTCGGTAAAATATCTAAATAAATCCCTGAGGAAGCGATACACTCAAAACCTAATTCTTCAATTTTAGGTACTAATCTATCTTTAATTAATTCAGATTGATAATAATAAGCATGACGAAAAGGAGGATGAAAGGGCTGTTTTACGATAGATGATTCATTATTAAGGAGCTTAAGTAGTTGATCATGATCTAATTTCTCCCATTGGACAACCACTTTTGATTGCAGTGAATTTAAAGGTTCAAAATTACTACCATGAACAATAACGGTACCATGATCAGCAATGATATAGTTTGGAACAAAATTAAAATCACTTAAATATAAGTCTTTTATTAGTTCAATTGTGCGTCCTGTAACAAATATAGTACAAATATGTTGTCGATTTTCTTGAAGAAAGGCATAAAATTCTTTCTTATCCTGCTCTGAACCATGTAAAAATGTACCATCTAAGTCTGTAGCCAGAATACGCTTATTCATTATACTCAACACTGTTTCTCTTTTAGCAAATTTCTGCTCTGTATCCAAACTTAGAAAGCCTGCGTTGGGGAATTCTTATTAAGTTAATTTACAAAATATAAAATATCTCTAGCGAAAATAAAACTTTGTAAAGATTTGCAAAGAAATGTCATTGTAAATTACTCTTCATTTTAAGTCCAAACGTATCATCTACACAGATTTATAATTTAACTTTTCTTTTACCACTATTTTCACTGTGTTGATACCATAGATAAGCCGTGTAAGATGCTAAAACTCCAGTGGCAACAACGCCAATAACTAAAGAGAAGTAAAAAGCAGAGGCAATGACCGCACTTTTTGCAAACATTGGAAAATAGCCATTTGACTTTTGACCATGAAGACTTGTTATTTTCTTGGTATTTTAGGTATTCATCTGCCGAAGTGCTGATAATACTTTTATTGACTCAGCGCGCAATCTTATCGAACACTTGAAGAGCACAATATCATCTGCTCTAATTTCATTAACGAGTGTTGTAATCAATTGATCGATATCATTAGTATATATGCCAATCATTTGTTTGGGTAAAGCATCAGCTAGGTTTTTAATGTCATTACCACACATAAATACTTTGTCTATTTCATATTGAAGCAATGGCTTTGCAAGTTCAGTATGTATTGCAGCAGATTGCATACCCAAATCTTTTTGATCAAATAAAACTATTATTCTTCGACCATTTCTAACCGGTTGCAAAATCTTAAGATATTCTATCGCAGATTTAACAGAAGCAGGATTGGAATTAAAGGTGTCATCAATAAGCTCAAAAGATTTATCCCCCTTCAGTTTAATTATTTCTCTTTGTGTGCGATTTTTCTCTTTTGAAAGGGACCCAAAACTGTTTATGGCTTGATTGATATCAATCCCTAATACGTATACCACTGATAGAACACTAAGACTATTCATTACCATATGTCGACCAGGATAGGGCATGACATATTTAATTTTTTTACCAAAAATCGTTGCTTCAACTTCACTATGGTCTGCATATAGACAATAGGATATAACCTTTATATCAGCATCGTCAGATTGACCAAATGTAACAATCTGCGCAGACTTATGCTTTTTAGCGTTATTCAGCATCCTATCAAATAGCAGCATATTCTTATTAAGAATAATATGACCATTTTCCTCAAGTCCCTCAAAAAATAATGCTTTCTGATCGACAAGCCTTTCTAAGGTTTTATAATGATCTAAATGATCCGGTTGTATGTCATTAATAATAACAATATTCGGATGCAATCGTTTGGCTTTAGGCAATGTTCTTTTTGGGCTATCTACACCACACTCATATACTGCATATGCTACATCTTCAGGTGTTTTAGCTAGGCACAGTTCGACTTGAGCCATCGTATTATAATTCAATGGGCTTATGTATGTTTTCCCCTGATCTGAAAGTACATGGCCTAATACTTGCTTTACTGTTGATTTTCCTACGCTCCCTGCAACGCAAATAACCTTACCGGAAATTCTATTTCGCGCAGCCAAAGAAAGCTTATCTAACGCTACGCGCGTGTTCTCAACAACTAAAGCAGGCATTGTTTTATTAACTAAATTTAATTGATCCTTTCTCAGGATTACCCCACCAATCTTTGAGTTATCTAATTTTTTTAGAAACTCAGATGAATCTGAAGCTGAGCCCCCCCAATCATCCTTAGAATCTGTTACAATAAAAATCTGACCAGGTAGGATACGTAACGTAAAAAAATCAATACCTGTAATAGCTTGAGTCTCCGGAAAAGGGGTTTTCCAAACACCATCAACGATACGAGCAAGAACTTGAGGGTCCCATAATCCTGATCTCGAAACACTTTTTTGCACAACATCTTGCTTTAGAATATGATAAAGACCAAGTAAGCTTGAAATGTTATGCTGAACATAATCAATGCGAATACTATAGTCGATTAAGCTTTTACTAAAACCGCCTAGCGTACGTCGTGGGTTAGGTAAGTATAATGCTTTTTCAGGAAAAAATTGTGTTTGCAGCTGAAATCTGACACATAATTTTATTGCCTTTAATATATCATTAACTTCGCTATCATAATTATTCTTTTTCAATAGCTGATAGGCTGCACATAAACCTTCCGCTCGAATAGCTACAGGCGTAGAACGCGGATTAGTGTAAAAACTCCCCATATAATCACAAGGCTCAGCATCGCGGTTCTGGGCCTTTATAATTGCCTTGGTTATTTTTAATGTATGCGAAATATAAATAGGTGATGGCCTAAACTCAGACAACGCATTTAAGCCGTAAAGTAACCAATGATCGTGTTCTAACTCTGAAATGTTTTTATCTTTATCTCTTCCTGTAATAAGATAATCAGCAGCTTTTTGCGCTATATCTAACCATAGAGGGTTTGGGTCAATTTGGTAAAATCTTACCAAAGCAAAAATGGCTTCTCCAGGATAATAATTAGAAACAAAATCTGTATTGGCCTTGTTTGAAAACTTCATTTTATGAATATAAAATTCACCTTTTGAATTTTGAGCAGTGCCAATCCACAATGCAAGTTTTCTACCACTTTCTAAATACGAAATATCCTTCGTGATGGAAATGAATTTTGAAATAGCCAACACAGCAAGTGCGTTAGCGCCAAGCTTGGCATAATTATTTTCTAAAATGCATAAATATTTTTCATTATTAATCACTATGGGCTTTGCTCTATTAAGCAGATTAGAAAGTGCAAGAGAGGCAGATTTTAATAGCGCTTCATTATGAGTAACTTCATACAATTCTAACATTGCATAAATAGTGCCTGCATGTCTTAATACATTATAACGGTTACTTGTCTCATCCATTTTTGGTAAATATTCATAGACAAAATCACCGTTATCTTTCACTGATGATACTAAATAGTTCCCCGCCAATGTAGCAGCAGTTAATAAAAATTTAACGTTGATATCATTAAACAAGCGATGCCCGCGATATAAAAAACCTTGAAAGGATTCAGATTGATAATAGCTTTGCACTTGAAAAAAGTATAATTTAAGTTTTTTGTTTGCTTTTAATATGTTTTTTTGCTCTTCAGATAAAATAAAATATTTATCCAAGATGGCAAGATTTAAATGTTGATCGCTATTAATAAGCGAATAAGCGACAATTTGCTCAGGTAGACATGCTAAGTGTATTTGCTCTTCAAAAGCCAAACCATAAATACTTCTGTCAAATTTTATTTTCTCATCAAGATTTTTACATTCATATGGATTCACCTTATAGACAAGATCTACTTTTAAGCTTTTAAAATTAGAAAACTTCTCCATTTCATTTACTTGCGCTAGCACATTATTAATAGCCTCTCGTATACCCCTGCCCCATCCAAGATAAGTTTTTGCTCTCAAAATATCATTGGAGAGGGTAACAAAGATAAGGCGTGGCGTCATATCAAAGTCTAATTCACCTTCCAAACTATCAATATACATGATACGACATGTCATTGCTTGATATAGAATATTCGCCAATTGTTTCAATTTTTGATCATCGATTTTCAATTTCCCATCGATATCTTGGAACCATATCTTGTCGGTTGTCAAAAGATCTGTGTGCGCTGTTGGACTTTGTTTAATTGGTGTTTTTATTGGTAATTCCAAATAAATTCCAAATTTATCTTTTTTTATGTTTAGATTATTTAATATATTCTCCTGTGGCTTAGCATTGTTAATGATCTTATAATACTCGTTAAATTCTGTTTCATTTAAAAATCTTATTTGATATTGAGTCAATTGATTATCGCTCAACACAGGATATAGTTTTAATGTCACATTTATTCTATTATCACTGAGATTCACATTAAGTGAAGCAACATAGCTAAAAGGTGGTGCTTTGAGCTTTTTATATCTACCGGGCGAGTTAAACATAAAATTACCAATACTATAAACAACCCACTTGCCATCATATTGTTCAAACTCTTGAATCATATGAGCACCATGCCCAATAATTAAATCTACACCAGCATTTAACAATTTCTGACTGATTTGAAGTTGACTACTATCTCGCCAACCATAATTTTTCCCCCAATGTGGATAAAGGATAACAAAAGTATTAGGATCTTCTTTTTTAATCTGTTTAACGCTGCTAGCAATCACTTGCGTGTCAAGTGGCATTAAACCAAGTTTATTTTCCTCAGCATAAGTATGATATTTATTTCTATAGGTAGGAATATCTTCAAATGCGGCTATAATCGCAAATCTAAATATCGTATTTTCAAATTCAACTTCCCCGATGAACGGTTCACCTGCTTGTTGAATATTATTTCCTGCACCTATATAGGGAATTTTATATTTTTGCAAAATCTGTAGCGTTTGATCAAAGCCTTCTTCCCCATAATCAAACGTATGGTTATTGGCAAGACTTACCAAATTAACATGATGTTGAATTAATGTTTCAGGTGTTTTTTGAATATGAGTCCAATGTATATAATCTTTTTGGTTTTTATAAGGAGATACTTTGATGTCAGTAATAGGCGTTTCAAGATTAACTACTACAAAGTTAGCGGATAACATTTTAGATTTTAGTTTCTCTAATGGGTAATCATATCCATATTTTTCAAGGATATTTTCTTGGCCTTTCGATTTTCTTTGTTCTTGATAATTTTCCCCAAAACTTGTATCCCCAGCAAATAATATTTCAAAGGTCTCATTTTTCTTTAGCTGAAAGCTTTGATGCTTTTGATTTGTATCTCTTAGTGGTTCTGGGTTAGCTACCATGACCTTTTCTCATTCTCGGTAAGGTATATTCCTTAGTATATGACATGCAAGACTCAAGATTTCTCCACCAATCACCCGTTAAAAACCCCTTTATTGAACTTCCCTGTATAAAAAAGGTTTAATGTTCAATCAGGACTTGATCATATTTACTTAAAAGGTGCAGCTCCCAGCATTCTTACTTAACAGCATGATAGCTTGATATGCCATTTAAATAACATTTAAACTGCATTGACAACAAAGTTTACTTTAGATAACTTCACAGTCCCATAGTATGTTCACCAAAATACCAACAAAAACTTGGTAACATTTTTTTAAACAATAAAGGACTTGATCATGAAACAGGTACCTCAACGATTTTTTTGTTTTTTATTCACCTTTTGCTACTTTATAATTTTTCCCTTCACTTCCTTCGCAAAAGTTACACAAAACCTTTTACAATTTGACTTTCCAGAAATACAAATTGGCGAAGCAGTTAATCCAAAAGGCCCAACTGGTATAACGCTTTTTTATTTCCCAAAAGGTGCACAAGCTGCAGTTGATATAAGGGGTGGTTCTGTCGGGACTTTTTTCACCCAAGAAAAAATGCATCAAGGTGAAGCTTACATTGATGGCATTGCATTTTCTGGAGGTGGGATTTTAGGCATGGAGGCAATTGCAGGTATTGTCTCAAGCCTATTTGCCAAAGAAAATCAAACACATTTTTCTAAAATGCCATTAATTTCTGGCGCTGTGATCTTTGATTATACACCACGAAAAAATGCCATTTATCCCGATAAATCCTTAGGCGAAGCCGCTTTTGCAAATTTAAAAAAAGGTGAATTTACTCTCGGACAACATGGTGTTGGCGTTGCAGCTTCCAATGGAAAATTATTTGGCGATAGCTTTACACGTACCGGCCAAGGTGCAGCATTTGCGCAAATCGGAAAAACCAAGATTGCCGTGTTTACTGTTGTCAATGCTGTTGGGATTATTTTAGATGAAAAAGGTAACCCGGTTCATGGAATGCCTCAAGGGATAAAACTTTCTGATTTGCATGAGAAATCACAATACCTATTAACTCAAGAAAAACTCGCATTTTCACCTGGTATGAAAAATACAACTTTAACCTTAGTTGTTACTAATGAAATGCTCTCTTCGCGTCATTTACAACAATTAGGCCGGCAAGTACACCATGCTTTATCGCAGGTTATATACCCTTATGCCACCATTTTAGACGGCGATGTGCTATATACAGTAAGCACTGGCTCTGTTAAAAGCGATTTATATTCTCCTGGCACAGAAATCAATAGCGATTTAAATGCTAAATTATTTTATTTAGGGATGGTCGCAGGTGAACTCGCCAAAAAAGCAGTTTGGTCTTGCGTTGGTTATGAGCGCCTTGAACAACGACAATAAGGCACACAGAAGTCCAATATGTTACTAAAATTACAATTGTAATTGTAATAAAGGAGATTGTCATGACAGAGTTTATTATATCAACCCAAGATCAAATTACTGGTTATAAAATCACGAAAACATATGGATTGGTGTACGGCAATATTGTGAGAAGCACCAATATTATAAAAGGATTTTTTGGTGGTGTGCGCACGATTTTTGGTGGGGAAATTCCTGAGTTTACGCAAGTTGTCCAAGAAACACGACAACATGCAGTAAACAAATTGATTCAAAACGCGAAAATGATGGGTGCCAATGCGATTGTAGGAACTAGATTAACCACCTCTGAAGTAATGCAATCTTGTTCTGAAATTGTTGCCTATGGCACAGCTGTAAAAATTGAAGAAGATTGACGTCCTCTCTTCAAGCTGGTTATGAGTCTTTATGCCATTTGCCTTGCAACAGTTTAGCGGGTGGTGAAGCGCCGTAGAATATAATATAATCGCCCTCAATTGTTGCGATGTCGGATTTAGATCAATTTAGTGTAATATGCAAGAATGTGATGTTCTCATTATCGGCGCAGGCGCTGCTGGATTATTTTGTGCAATTGAAGCAGCAAAACGTCAAAGACGTGTTATTGTAATCGATCATGCCAACAAAGCAGGCAAAAAAATATTGATGTCCGGAGGTGGGCGCTGTAATTTTACTAATTACAATGTGAGCCCTGATAAGTATCTTTCTCATAATCCGCATTTTTGCAAATCTGCATTGAGTCGTTACACTCAATGGGATTTTATTGAGCTTGTAAAAAAATATAACATCCGTTTTCATGAAAAAACATTAGGTCAACTATTTTGCGACGGATCTTCCAAAGAAATCCTTAACCTTTTACTGTCACAATGCCAACAATATCATGTGCAAATTGAGCTTAAAGAACCAATTTTATCGACAAACAAAATTGCCGATCATTTTCAAATCACAACAAATAAAAATCAATATATTTGTCAATCGTTAGTGATTGCCTGTGGCGGCCTCTCTATTCCTACTATGGGCGCTTCTGCATTCGGATATCAAATAGCTGAGCAATTTAATATCAAAGTTTGGCCATTGCGTGCAGGATTAGTTCCTATTACTTTGCACCAAGCTGATAAAGAAAAACTTAGTCCACTGTCTGGAATTTCGTGTGAAAGCATTGTTTCATCAAAGCGAATGCAGTTTAGGGAAAATATTTTATTCACACATCGCGGTTTAAGTGGACCTGCAATTCTACAGATATCAAATTACTGGCAACCAGGTGACGCATTAACTATAAATTTTTCGCCCACAATTGATATTTTTGAAGAGTTAAAATCCGCTCAAAAACAAACACCAAAACGATTACTAAAAAACATTTTAGAAAAGTTTTTTCCCAAACGCTTTGTGAACGTTCTATTTTCACCTGATATGTTATCTAAAACATTACATGATATTTCCAACAACGATCTACAAAAAATCGTTTCAACGCTACAAGTTTGGACAATCAAGCCCAATGGCACTGAAGGTTATCGTACAGCTGAAGTTACGATAGGCGGCGTAGATTGTGATGCGCTCTCTTCCAAAACAATGGAAGCGGTTAATGTAAAAGGTTTGTATTTTATTGGTGAGGTTGTAGATGTCACTGGCTGGTTAGGAGGCTATAACTTTCAATGGGCTTGGTCTTCAGGTTGGGCAGCAGGACAAGTTGTTTAACCTCTAATTAACTATCCGCTGCTTTTAACGAAAATTCAGGTCGTATGGTGCTTATACCGCCATCTATCAGTAAATCTATACCAACAATATACTCGTTCCTCGCTAAAAAAATGGCTGCATCAGCTATTTCTTCTGGTGTTGCAAATCGTTTGATAGGCACCGACTTTGATGCAACTGGGATAACATTTCTATCCTTAAATATTGGGGTATCAGTAAAGCCTGGTGAAATTGAATTAACGCGTATTCCTCGATGTATCAAATCAGCCGAAAAACTTTTCGCAAGTACACTGACTGCTGCTTTTGCAGCGGAATAAACGCTCAACCCCTTCCATCCGCCATGACAAGCCATTGATGAGATCATAACAATCGCCGCGTTGGAATTGAAAAACGGTACTGCTTTTTGAACTGTAAAATAAGCCCCTTTTAAATTAATATTCATTATTTCATCAAAATGACTTTCATCAACTTCATCAATAATCTGTCCACCTGCAATTCCTGCATTTACAATTAAAACATCTATCTTGCCATAAACATTATTGACTGCTTCATAAAGCTTATTTAGATCCGACAGTTTGGTAACATCTCCTTGAATCGCTGTTATATTTCCAGAAAAAGCTTCAACAACACTTTGCAGTTTGGATCCATCACGCCCAAATATCACCACTTTAGCACCTTGAGCATAGAATGATTTTGCTATCGCTTTGCCAATACCACTGTTACCGCCTGTTATAACAACGACTTTATTTTCAAATGATTTCATTTTTAACTCTGCTACATAATTTAATATCAAACATTAACCTTTCGAGTTTATTTGCGCTGAAAAACTTTCCATCTTAAATTTAGCTAATTGACAAGTCTTTTGTTATTAAGGTAGCAATGTAGCATATGAAATACCCTCTGACAACCCACCATCATAATTAGTGTGTTAAAAATTATTACAAGCTTCTTTTTTCTCAATAACAACTGTCAAGCAATATCTTACCCTGGATCGGCTTGAATGACCTGAAAAAAGGTATATAGTAAATATCATTAAGACAAGTAAGCTGGAAAATAAGAATAATAATCATACCTAGCTAACCATAATAAGGAAAATTATGTTCAATGGACGATCTATTCTAGTGACAGGTGGCACAGGTTCATTTGGCAAGGCTTTTATAAAGTTCTTACTTACGAATTACCAACCAAAACGCATCATTGTTTATTCTAGAGATGAACTGAAACAATATGAAATGCAACAAGAACTACAGGGCCATAAACTTCAATTTGTCATTGGGGACGTCAGAGATCAAAAAAGACTCAATATGGCTTTGCATCACACGGATTTCGTAGTGCATGCAGCAGCCCTAAAACAAATTCCAACCGCAGAGCAAAACCCCTTGGAGTGCATCAAAACTAATATTATGGGCTCTCAAAATATTATTAATGCTGCAATTGAAAATGGTATTGAAAAGGTTATTAGTTTATCTACAGATAAAGCCGCTAATCCTGCAAATTTATATGGCGCAACAAAATTAGCAGCCGATCGATTGTTTATAGCCGCCAATAATCTTGTAAGTGGCGCAAAGACCCGTTTTTCCGTTGTTCGCTACGGCAATGTATTAGGCTCTCGCGGATCGGTGATCTCTTTATTTCGAAAATTGCTAGCACAAGGCGCCTCAGAATTACCTATCACTGATCCTAGAATGACGCGTTTTTGGATAACCTTAGCCCATGGCGTACAATTTGTCGTAAAATCGTTCGAACGTATGCAAGGCGGAGAGATTTTTATTCCTAAACTCCCTTCAGCCAGCATTATGAATATCGTTCAAGCAATGAGTCCTAATATCAAAACAAAAACCATTGGTATTCGTGTTGGCGAAAAGCTACATGAATTATTGTGTACTAAAGATGATGCTCGTATGACTTTGGAATTTTCTGAATATTATATGATAAAGCCTGGGATTACTTACCATTTCAATACTAATTACGAATGTAACCCATTAGGTGAGCAAGGGCACCTTGTTCAAGAAGATTTTGAATACAGCTCTGAGACTAATACTTGGTTTTTAACTGAGGAAGAAATACAAGAATTGATTTATAAAAATGAAGCACATCAATTCTTATGTCAGCCAGCATAATTCGCCGTGCTTAGAACAACTCTGTCCTCATGGTCATTCCCAAGCTATATGCAGCAAACTGCTTGCATTTTAAGCGTCTTATTGGGCTTGTTTATTCCTTTATCCACATTTTTAACAAGTATTAGTTTTGCTTTAATTATTATTATCTGGTTTTTGGACAAAAACTTTCAAGAACGTTGGCAATTTTATAAATCCTATCCACTAATCAAACCTATTCTTTTATTAGTGATATTATGCTTCATCGCTACATTTTATTCCCTCGCGTCCTGGAAAACTGCACTACAGCACTGCTACAACTTAGCTCGACTAGCTTGGATCCCTATCTTAGCTTATTACTTAAAAAATGAACGTAATATGCTCAAAACTGCAGTCTTGCCGATTTTTGTTTGTGCGATGGTATTTACTTTTTGCTGCACAGTATTAAAAGTGTACTTTGAATTGCCCATCGGTCAAAGGACTTATGGTAATGATGTTTTTAAAAACCATATTGTTATCAGTTATTTCATGACAACCGCCTTGTACTTTTGTTTAATTTGGCTAAGCAAAAATAAAAAAAATCGCCCACTATTACTTTTAAGTATCTTTAGCATTTTATTTTATATGTTATTTCTAAATACAGGGCGCATTGGTTATATTTTATTGTACAGTTACTTTGCTGTGTTTGCGTGGCATAAATTAAGGCTAAAAGGTTTGCTCTTTATTCTGACAATTTTAACAATTGTAATGCTGGTAGCATTCCAGTGTTCAGAAGTGTTCTCGCATCGAGTCTTAGAATTTTATCAGGATTTTCAAGCCTATAGACAAGGTAATGCCATTACTTCCATTGGCAAGCGTTTAAGCTACTTGAAACACAGCCTTGATATATTTTTCTCTTATCCTTTTTTTGGCATCGGCACGGGCAGCTTCTTAAACTACCTAAAGACGCATTATGAAATAAATCCCGAATTACTATCCGATAACCCCCATAATCAATATCTAAAAATAGCCTTAGAAATGGGCCTACCAGGATTATTAGCTTTAGTGTGGTTTTTTGGTCAACAACTTAAGTTTACGCGCAAACTCTCTGGCTCAGATTTCTTACTCGCACAAGGCGTGTTTATCACCTTTATCGTCGGGTGTTTATTTAATTCTTGGTTTAAAAATTTCGCAGAGTGCCATTTCTTTTGTTTGATGACAGCTTACTTTATACCTATCAACAAGTCATCTAATAACCATAAACCTAACCCCTTGTCGGCATACAGATTATTTTCCTCTGTGCATGCTTCATTAATAACCTTTAAAGGCGGCGGAAAATTAAAGGGAGCCAATTGCATATTGAGTGTGCGCCAAAAGGTGTCCCCTAAATCCTGATTCTCACTACATCGCGCAAAAGTCGTTGTGAGTAAATACTTAGCTCCTGATGCTTTAAAATTAGCTAATATAGCCAAAATATCTTTAAAGGATAAATGCACAAAACAATCTCGGGAAAAAATCAAATCTGCTTTTGGTATAGGATCATTAACCAAATTCAGACATTGAAAAGTGACACTATCCTTACCATAACTTTTTGTATTTTTCTGTATAAGATCATCCACAATATCCACACCAATATAATTTTGAACATTGAGGTGAGCATATTGCATCCAGTAACAATCGCCACATGGCGCATCGAGAAAGATTTTGATTTGCAACTCCTCCAGCAATTTAGGGATTTCATTACGGATAACTTGTGTTTGCACCAAATCAGAACCCTCGCCAGAGCGAGAAACTCGACCATTAAAAATATTATGTTCATATACTGCAGTAAAACGCTTTTTTAAATCCAGCCCTTTGAGTGTTTCAGGCCCAAATTGTTTTGCTTGGCGCCATAGTTTACGGATACTGAGACGTCGATAAGGAGACAATGTTTTGCGCAAGGGTTTTATAATACAAAACAAGGTAAAGCCTTTAACAAGAAGCATCAGCGCGTAAATGATTTCTCTAAAAGGTATATTTAGCAAATTTTTCACAGAATATCGTGCTGCCAAATCAGCTGCGGGAAAAAACCCACGATACCACATGCTGGAAGCAATTTTGGCATAAGCAAGGCCAATAGAGTGATCAGCTGCATTTTCTAAATCACGACGGGTCAATTCATGAATAAAGTGAATTAATAATTGATTGCATTCAGGTAACACAATATCAACTAATTGCCTAGTCCCTTGATCTTGATGACTGCGAGCTTTAACAAGATGTTCATCCATATGCACAAAATCAAAATATTTAGCGAATGTAAACCATCTGTCGTAATCTTGAGTTGTCCGAAGATTTTCATTAAATTCACCATATTCAAGAAAAGCATGTTTAGGAATTAATAAAGTACAACCATGCAAGCAGTTTTCTGTTGTGATCCAGTATCGAAATGCTTTTGCAGGCACTCCTTTCATTTTACATAAGATATCAACATTAGGATCCGTTGTGAAAACAGAATAATTTCCATATAAAATAGTTGTATTGGGATCTAATTTTGACAACACATTGATTTGTTTTTCAATCTTATCTGGTAGGTATAAGTCATCATGACTCAACCAAGAAAAATACTCGCCTTTCATTTGCCTGATACCTAAATTTAAAGCAGAGGCAACTCCTTGATTTTCTTGCTCAAAATATCGAATGCTCTCGCCAAAAGAATGTGCAATTTGACGAGTCGCGCCATTATCCTTTGAACCATCATTGACGACAATTATTTCAATATATTTATAGGATTGGTTAAGTGCGCTTTCTATCGCTTCTTTGAGAAAATTGGCACCGTTATAGACAGGTATAATGATAGAAACCAATGGCAAGAAACTTGAGCCATTTTTATTATCAGTCACCGGTTTGGCATGAAGTTTCCCTTCTTGCTGATAAGCAATGGCTTTATTGATAAGCTGATTACCATAAACAACCCATGGCTTTCTACTACAAAGTGCTTCACCATAATGCGTATATAATTGATATAACCGATCATAGAGATGCTTTAACCCCATCATACTATCTTCTTGTAGAATTTTTTGCGCATAATAATCTAATGCATTCATTATCATAATGGGATCTTGTGCGACAAGATGATTATCCTGATGCGTTCGAAGTTTACAGGTATATTCCGATAAAGCATCGATTCTGCTAATTTTAGCGATTCTGCGCCACATATCGGTATCTTCAAACCGATACATTTTTTCATCAAAATTGCCTGCTTGTATTAATATATTTTTTCTAACCATTACAGTTGGTAACGTAATGGTGATTGGCTTAAAACAAGCAATTTCAAAATAGATATTCCCAGAACGGGTTGCCATATACTTTGTAGATAACAATTTACCTGCACTATCTATACAATAAGCTGAGGTATAAATCATGTTTGCTTCAGGATGTTTGGAAAAATAGGCAACCTGTAATTCCAATTTATTCTTTAAATAAAGATCATCTGAATCTAAAAAAGCTATCAAATCCCCTTTCATTATTGATAAAGCATGATTCCTTGCATGCGAACGTCCATGATTTTCTTGTTTTATATAGATAATACGAGGATCAGTATACTGAGAAATTAAAGCTTGTGTATTATCCGTTGAGCCATCATCAACGATAATTAATTCAAAATGAGAATAGGTTTGATTAAGAACACTTTCAATAGTCTCTGCCAAGAAATGAGCGCGGTTGTAAGTAGGTAAAATAATACTAACTAAAGGCGTTAACATTTGACTAAGTTGATAATATTTTAGTATTTGTTCTTGTAATTGAGCACGACATAAGAAGATCTCCTCCTGCAATCTTTGATTTTCAAGATGAAATTTTTCTGCATCAAACGCCGAATAAAAAGGGATCGTCAGCGATGCTAAGTTCTCGGTTTTAAATTTAATCTTATTCGAAATATTTTTTATAGCAAAAAAAGCGCCATGAGGATATTCAAATTCTTTATCATAAACATCAGATATATGAAATTCGTTACAAACATGCAAATTCCAAGTGCCATCAAACTCATCCAGCGACCATCCAGAAAGATGATTTTGAAAAGCACCCCCCGTTAATCCCCAAGCATCTTTATCATTATTACAATGTTGAGATAAGTAGCCCATGGGGGTAAATAGGACAATTTGCTCTCTTGCAACCCGCTCGCATTCTTTAATAATCTCTTGACCTTGCTCTTTTTCAATATGTTCGATCACATCCAACATAAATATGCTATCGACCGATTGAGAGGCCATTTTTTTCAAGAAACTTAAGGCATCTTGCTGAAAAATTAAAGTACTTTTATCGTTGGCGTTACGATATTTTAAAATATCGACATATTCTAAACAAGGTTCAACCATAAGATGCAGTTTTGGCTTGAAATGATTCATAGGACGGATCCCACATCCCAAATCCAAGACAACATCAGATTGTGTAATGAACTGCTCTATTGATTTTAATAATACTTGCCAAGTATCGTAATAAAATCGTGATGCAACCCCTTGGATGCCACGTATTTTTTCTAATTCATTAGTGCGAACTGGCATGATAGGAAAGTCAAAATAAGTACTTACTTTGGGTAAATCAGGATGACTGACAATCGCCATAATCATATTGGCATTTTCAGGCCGTGCATGTCCTGGATAAATTGCACCATCGATATCTTCATAAAAAATTTCACAATTTTTAAGATGTGAGAATGAATCTTCGCGGATAGCGGTTAATACATGGTGTTGATTACCAGGTTTTTCATTGTAAGGGACATCAATCATAATACGACGATGACACGAAATACTGTCTATAAGCGCTAATCCATTTGGAATGTGTTCTAATACGCCACGAGAAACGGCATAATCATAAGAAGGCATTCTAGGAATAAATTGAATTAAATCTTCGATAATATACTCAACATTATCGCGAAAATAATATTGTTGAGCATAAGTTTTGCATTCTTTGCCAATATCAATACCAGTAATCACACTATGGGGTATATTGGATAAAATAGCACATCCAAAGCCACACCCAAAACCTAAATCGATAATGGAAAGTTTACGATTTTTCCGAAATGGTACGATTTCTAAATCTTTGGTGATCACCTCGTAAAAAAAAGCATAGGAACTTCGATGCCTTACTAATTCTTCTTCGTTGTGCGAAACATAGGGTACAAGTCTTTCACCTTCGTTATAAATTAACTGCTGTAATCGATTCATCTGCCATTTCCTGCTTTTGCAATTTCACTTGATAGTTAATTCCCATGACACCAAACGCGTTTTTGTTCGTTTTTACAAATTTAAGAAGAATAGCGCAGTCGTACCATTTAAGCTGAATATGATGTAAGAGATTACCAACTGCAATTGCGATGGTCATAAAATAATCACCTTCTGCTAAAATAGGCGATTGAAAAGAAAACTCTAAACAGCAACTATTATATTTAAGACAGTTTATTTGTAGTTCTTTATCAAAGCTATTACAACCAAATACATAAACTCCTTTTTTATCCGCGAGTGCAATGCCTAAGCAAATATTTTTTTCTAAGTTGTTATCTAAAAATAAGGTATTAAGCACTTTCTGATCCCAAGTAAACTCAGCAATAACAGTGATTTCTTGCTCGCTGGTCATGATATTGGGTTCCAAAAGGCCTTTGATTTCAAAATGATTTAAACATGCTCCACCAACACCAAAAGTGTGACAATCCAATTTTTGAAGATCAAGCAGATAACTTTGGTGATTGAAAGCGACTTGAGGTGGTAAAGTTGCTCGACTTTGTTGGTTTTCTTCAGGAAACAATAAAGATAAATATTTCACTGTTGCAGCCTTAGCCTCACCTTGGTAAACCATTAAGCCTTTATCTAAGACCAAAGCAAAATCACAAAAGGAACGTATAGCCTCTGTGGCATGTGATACCAATAAAATAGTTGTTCCATTTGCCTTTAGTTGCTCCAAACGTTTATAACATTTAAGTTGAAATTTAGCATCTCCCACGGCTAATGCTTCATCTATGATTAAAATATCGGGCTCTACAACAATTTGAACTGCAAAAGCAAGGCGCAACACCATGCCACTAGAATAGGTTTTTACTGGTAAATTAAGATGCTTGCCAATATCTGCAAAGGCAATGATAGTCTCAAGTCTTTGATTCAATTCATTTTGCGTCAAACCTAATAATGTTGCATTTAAATAAATATTTTCTAGTCCAGTAAATTCAGGATTAAATCCTGAACCTAATTCTATCAGCGCAGCAATTTTACCTCTGGTAACAACTTTACCCGTTGTGGGCGTTAAAATCCCTGAAATAAGTTGTAATAAGGTACTTTTTCCACTACCGTTTGCGCCTAATATGCCAATACTTTGTCCACGGTAAATGCTAAAGTTAATCTCTTGTAACGCCCAAAAAGGAATATAATACCGCTGTGATGGTTTTAGAAATTGCTTTAGCCTGTCAAATGGTTTTTTGTAAATCTCATAACACTTACTTAGGTTTTCTACTTGAATTAAAGGTTCACATGACATCAGCAAACCCACGGCGTACTTTCTGAAAAAAGCAATAACCTAAATAGGCTACGATTAAGCTAACAACACTATATATGACGAGTAAGCGCCCGTTAATCATTTCTCCAAATAAAAGAACCTTACGTGATTCATTAATAACGAAGGTAAGTGGGTTGAGATAAGCTATTGAGCGGATCTTTTCTGGCAGCATGTTGATAGAATAAAACACCGGCGAAATAAAGAGCATCATGGAACAAAAAATAGAAGTTGCTTGCTGAATATCTCTAACATAAACACCGAGTGCAGCTAAAAACCAACTCAAACCTAATATGATGAGCATAAAGGGAAATAAGATAATGGGTAATAACAAGACTGTCCAGGCTATATAGCCTGCAATATACCATTGTGCTATCAATAGAATAAGTAGACTAATGAGCATATGAAACGAAGCAGCGCCTAACGCAACCCAAGGCAAGATTTCCAAAGGAAATATTATTTTCTTAACAAAACTCGGATTGCTGATTACTATCTGCGGTGCACGATTAACACATTCACTAAATAGGCTATGCATTATTAAACCGACGAACAGCATTAAAGTATAATCAATCTGACTATCAGATTGGCCAACATCCCATTTGACATGAAATATAATTGAGAAGAAATAAGTATATACTCCAAGTAAAACGAGTGGCGTTACAAAAGACCAAGCTAACCCAAGTAAGGTACCCTTATATCGCGTTAATACTTCACGTTTGATCATCTGAAAAATGATAGGTTGTTTTGCATACGCACTTTTAAATAACACCATCATTTATACCACACCACACGATTAATATAATCGATATAACTTAGAACAATACGAACTACTTTTTGTGATACTTGCCCACCTTGATAATCTGGCACTATTTTTAAAGGCACTGATTGATGCTGCGAACTAATCACTTTTATAGCATGAAGTACGTTCTGTGCTTTTAAGTCACTCATGATTAAAGTACCTTCATCCATGCCTTCAGGACGCTCATGTACGTCGCGTAGCGTGATAGCAGGTAAATTAAGTAAAGAGGCTTCTTCAGAAATAGTACCACTATCAGAAAGGACACAAAAAGCATGCAGCTGGAGTTTGATATAATCTGAGAAAGCAAATGGCTTTAAAAATTGAATGCGAGCATCGTTATTATTAAAACCCATTTTTTCCAACTTTTGTCGTGTTCTAGGATGCGTTGAGACAATAATGGGATAATTATAAGCATTAACCAAAGCATTTAGAGTACTCAGCAGTTCTAAAAGCTTTTCACGATGATCGACATTTTCTTCGCGGTGTGTACTCAGTAAGAAATATTTTTTTGATTGCAATGAAAGTTGCGAAAGAATATTAGAATCATTGATCTTGGGCAAATAATAACTCAAGATCTCTTCCATAGGGGAGCCCGATTTAATAATTCTTTCTGCAGGAATGCCTTCGTTTATAAGATACTGTTTAGCATGGTTGGTCGGTACGATATTAATATCACTCAAGTGATCCACGATTTTTCGGTTACTTTCTTCAGGCGTACGCTGATCAAAGCAGCGATTTCCTGCTTCTAAATGAAATATCGGAATGTGCCTTTTTTTCGCTGCGATAACAACCAGACAAGAATTGGTATCTCCATAGATTACTAGTGCTTCTGGTTTTTCCTTTTCAAATAATTTATCTGCTTCTTGCAAAATTTTAGCAATCGTTGAGATAGGATCGCCACAATTGGCATTGAGAAAATAATCTGGCTTTCTTATTTCTAAATCGTCAAAAAATATTTGATTTAGCTCATAATCTGAATTTTGACTAGTATGCACTAAAATGTGACGTGTGTGTTTATCTAATTCGTGAATAACGCGGCTCATTTTAATGAGTTCAGGGCGAGTCCCCACGATAGTCATGATTGTTCTCATATGGATACAATTTCTTTATGTTGTGACTTTTGGAATTCATACATTTGCAGAATCATTGCTGGCCATAAAGGTGGCTTATAACCTGTTATTTGATTAAATTTAGAACCATTTAAGGAGCGATCAATAACAAATTCGCTATCTTCAACGATACGGATTTTCTTTTGATAAACTTCAGCAACCATTTTTAATAAGGTATATTTATCAATGGGATCAGCACCTACATGATATAACCCTGCAAGATCAGGAAAGTTTATAATGATATTTTTTATAATTCGTGCTAATTCGATAGTTGCAAAGCCAGAAAATAGTGCTCGTTTAAAACCACGAATTTCACTTTTTTGCGATAAAAACCATTCAATTAAACTATGAGCGCGGTTTAATTCGTGCCCTATCATAGAAGTGCGTATTGTTAGGACATGAAAGTCTTCTATTTCACCTAATAATTTAGACCGCCCATACAGATCTCGTGCATCAGGGACATCTTCTTCCACGTAATTTCCTTTGTTCCCCGAAAAAACACAATCTGTACTAACATGTATCAATCGTGCCTGGTGTATTTTACATAAGCCAGATAATACATGAGGAAATTGAGCATTAATTGCGATTGCTTGTAAGGGATCTTTTGCTTGCGTAAGTTGTTTGACAACACCAATGCAATTAATAACAACATCCGGAGTTGTTTGTTTAAAAGCAAACATCAACGATTCTTTATTTTCGACATGCACGCAATGAATCAATTTATCAGGATGAATGTTGAAAAATGATTCAGCTTTTAAGCTACGAAAAGTTCCCCATACTTGTAGATCTTTCTCGGCAGATAAATAGTTAATCAAGGTACTGCCAAGCATGCCAGATCCGCCAAATATTAAGATTTTCATATAGTTAGAACATAAAATAAATGTGGGTATGTTATTTTAAAATCTTAACAGATACTTTTGAAATGTATACTCTTTCCACTTTGAAATTAAAAAAACAGCTACATTGCGAAGAACAAAGCCACTGCGACGCAGGTCGATTCAGAAACTCAGCTTAAGCAGCCTTACCAACCTTTGTGCGTTTTCAGAAAAATTTCTTCTGCTTGAGTCGATTTTCTTTTCAAAATTTTGTTTCGATGAGGGAATCTATTGAATTTTTTTATAATATTATAATGATCTTGAGCGAAATTATAATAATTTTCAGCAATAGATTTAACGTCGGCTGGAGCAACTTGAACAATTTTTTCAAATAATTTTAAGCTTAGCTTTTGAAATTCCAAACTTTCTGAATGTTCAAAAGGCATATTGAAAAATACGCGTTCAGTAAGAGATAAATTTTGGTCAAATCCTTTGTCGATCCCATTAAGAGCTGCCTGTAAGGCTAAATTATCATGCTCATACATTTGGGCCGTTCCACGAAATAAATTTCGAGAAAATTGATCTATCAAAATGATATATGCTAAGGTGCCTCTGGGAGTTTCAAGCCACTTATTCAGCTTACCAGCGATCGCATCATGGCGTAATTCAGAAAACTCTTCACGAATAGTGTTATCAAAAGCTTCGTTCTTTTGCCACCAAATTTCTCTTGTATATAATGTTTGTCCATGATTTGTGTAATCAAACCAAAAACTAAGAACTTCTTCTACTCTCATATCCACATTCGCTACTACTAATTTTCCATAAAGTAAGAAAACTAAGACTGTTAATAATTTCTTTATCATTATCATATAATATATCCTAGGACATACACTATTTTAATCCAAATCACTCGTAAAAATTTTATTAGGAAATTTAACATTTCAAAAACTATACTTTATTTTCATAACTTTACAATGTGAATATAACTATTATGAAAATACCATCCAAACCAGCCAATGAGACAGAAAGATTACAAGCGCTTTCCCAATACAAGCTGCTAGAAGTGGCAAATGATAAAATCTTCAATCAAATTACCGAAATTACCTCCTTAATATGTGAAATGCCAATTTGCCTGATCACGATTGTAGATAAAAATAAACAATGGTTTTTATCTAACCATGGACTCGAAGGAACTAGTGAAACACCCCGTGATCTCTCTTTTTGTGCACATGCCATTCTCGATAATAATTTAATGGAAATTACAGACACCACTTTAGATGATAGAGTTCATGACAACCCTTTTGTAGTGGGTGGCCCTAAAATTAGATTTTATGCAGGGATGCCACTGGTTGATTCTGATGGTTTTAAATTAGGAACAATCTGCCTTATTGATAAAAAAACCAGAGAATTAAATCCTAAACAAGAAAAAATACTCGATCTTTTTTCTAAAATGATTATTACAATTTTTGAAACTAGAATTAAAATTTTAAATACACCTTCTTTATTCAAAGAAGGACAAACTAATGAAATAGATAATTTCAAAAATTCTCTCGTACAATCAATCCCTGAAGGAATTATGACTGTCACCCAGAATGGAAAAATATTTTTTATTAATGAAAAAGCAAGTAAACTTTTTGGTTATTATGACACTGAACTTCTAAGCCAAAATTTCTTCTCGTTGCTAAAAGAAAAAGACGTCAATTTAGAAAAAAATAATATAATCCTGACTGAAGGTATTAAAAAAGATCAAAGCCAATTTCCCGCTGAATTGTCGATTTCTCATTTAAAAGATAGTAACCACTATGTCGTGGTTATCAAAGAAAGAATCCAAATCAGCTGATGCCATGTATCCGTAAACATGTGAAACCTATATGGAAATTCAAAAATCTCATCTCGCACAAGCCTTTTCTTCCCAATTACAAGAAATCACTATAGATAATATGAATTATGAGGGAAGCATTCCTTCCTGGCTAAATGGCAGCTTCATTAATAATGGACCAGCTCAATTTGAAGTCGGGAACACGACTTTTACACACTGGTTTGATGGCTTTGCTATGTTAAAGAAGTTCGACTTCAATAAAGAGAAAATTTGTTTCCAAAATCAATTTCTGCATTCTGAGCAATATCTAAAAAGCAATGTCTTACAAGCTTTGAATCAGAACGAATTTGGCACCTATACCGATGGCACCTGGCTCAAATCAATTCTTAATAAATTAATATCCGGAAAAAAAAATTCTTCTTATGATAATTGTAATGTCAATACGACTAAAATCGGACATCATTATATTGCCATGACAGAATCAAATGAGATTATTCAGTTTGATCCTAAAACTCTTGAATCGAAGGGATCCTTTCATTTTTCTGATAACATAACTGCACAAAGTTCTTTAGCTCACCCTCATTTAGATGTTAATACGGGAGAAATTATTAATATATTTTTACAAATTGGAAAAATATGCCAATACCATATTTGCAAACTAATCCCTGGAAGTTTGAAACGAGAAATTATTAAGACAATTGAATGTAAAGACGTTTTTTATATGCATAGTTTTTCAATCACCAAAAATTATATCATTTTATTCAAAACACCGCTTTGTCTAAATAAATGGAAGATTATTTTTGAGGCTACAATAAGTCGTTCATTTTATTGGAAAAACAACCTTTCTTCTTATTTTGTAATCATCAATCGTTATACGGGCCAAGTCCATGAAATTGAAACAGAACCTTTTGTTTGCTTACACAGCATTAATAGCTTTGAAAGAAATAACCAAATAATCATTGATTTAGCTTGCTATCACAAAGGAAACCCCTATGATTACTTTTACCTTGAAAATTTAAAAAGTGAACATACCCAGTTGATGAAAGCCCAAGTAAAAAGATACATTCTCAACTTGACAAGAAAAAGTTGTCAAGTTGAAACAATTAACAACAACGTCATTGAATTTCCAAGAATAAATTATAAATCCAAAAATGGCTCTGATTACAAATATGCTTATATGGGGTTCATGACAAATACGAATGCGCTTTTTCTTAATGCTATACAAAAATTAGACATTGATTCAGGAAATACAATTACTTGGCAACATAGTGATTATTATCCTGGTGAACCTGTTTTCGTTCCCAATCCCAATAATATGTTGGAAGATGAAGGTGTGGTGATGTTTATTGCTTATAACATTAATAAAAATCATTCCGCTTTGATTGTCCTTGATGCTCAGACCATGCAACAAATGACCAAAGCCATTTTGCCAATTCATTTACCGATGGGATTACATAGTAACTTTTATTAGGGAGGGCCCAAACACGCACTATACCAATATACAGCCTGCCATATAAATAAGCATATAAAAGTGAACTAAACCAAGTCAATGACACTCACTTCATTAATGATTAAATCATACTGGAGGCACTTTATGCTTGTTGTTGTCAAAAAACCCAAACCAATAAAAAGTCCTAAACCCATTAAAACAACAACTAAAACAATACCTCAAATGCAAAAAAGAACATTCTTAATTGAAGCTGCTGCTGTTGCAAGTACATTATTGGTAGTGCCAAGTGTTGCTGCCAAAATGGGTGAATTCTATAAGGTGCAAAAGCAGCTTGAAAAAAATTTTTATGTTCCTATAAGTAAATACACAGAAGGGCCCGCAGTCATAGCAGCTGTGATGTCAACCTGCATACCCGGCGGTATTAATTATAAACACAAAGATGCCAAAAGGGCTGAATTACACGCCTTTTTAGTGGAAATGAACAAAACAGGCAAGTTGGATCCTTTAGATGCCTTCTCTATAGTGCGAGTCAATAACAATCTTGATATGTCTGGTACTAAATTAACTGATGAAGCGCTTCATGAAATTAAAGATTCTATTACACAAAAACATGAGGTTATTCAAGCAGGCGGTCCAGATGTTCGCAAAAAATATGCAAAGACCAGAAAAGAAGCGGAACATAAAATTGCTAATGCCTTTTGGGAGGAAGGTTCTTACTTTGGATGGCTCGCACACAGGGGAAACAAACTTGCCACTGAGCCTTATTCAAGAATATTGAATAGTACAGGTAAGCTAGAAGTTAAAGACTTTACCCCAAAACAAAGTAATATTAAAAAACTATAAAAAAACATTGAATTTGATTGGAGAACAGTATGAATACACCTTCAACAATACTTGATCGCAATGTTGGCATGCTCGACGATACCATTTTAGTAACGTTTACGCCAAACGAAAATTTTAAAAATATATTTAAATCAAGTTACGCAACTAAAGGTATATCCCCTAAGAAAATTGACGAGCAACTTTCAATCGAAGCATTAGAAAATCATTCGGTTGTATTCGCATCTCCTATATTTCATACCCTTAAGGAATGGAATAATATCCTTGAATCAAAAAAAGACACCGTTTTTGACTCATTGTTTGATGTTTGGGTATGGGATAAAACACAATGGCCAAAAGCACGCAATATTAGTTCATTACCGGAGCTTTTTGATATTTCGGTACTTCCAACCCTTATTGATCTTTTTAATATAAGAGAACAAAAAGGCAAGTTCTCGGTTTTAGCCCTAAAATCAAATCAACCTGTTCTAAGCTGGTTTCAAAATAAAGTACCACAAGGAAAAGGGGCTGATCTTGAACAGATCGAACAAATTAAATTGGCAATATTGATGCCACAATTTACACAAGAGCAAGAATTATACGCTTTTCTTGAAAAACACTTTAATGAAATTTTTGAGTTCTCCTTGCTCCGCTTTACTAACGATCCAACCCTATGGCCAAAAAATAGAAGTATTGATAACTTTCTTGAATGGTTTGAATGCAGATATTATCTTAATTTTATCGACATTCATTAAGTGATCCACCTCAAAAGCAACTAAAACTTGTATAAAAAAGGCTCATTCTTCAATTGCACTAAGCACTTTAATTTGGCTTGCTTTTTCAATAATCTGAGGCACGTCTAAACGGCGATAGTCAGAAATCACTTCTAAAGTGTGAGGCACAGATGTTGGTGTTAAATGAAGATAATAATCATCAACCTTATCAATCTGAGATAAATCATCTAGGTATTCCTCAACCACCAAATTATCATCGCAATGCTGTAAATGCATTCCAACACAAAGCGCTTGTTTTGCCTTAACTACCGCTTGTGCTTTCTCATCACAAATATAAAAATCCACTTCATGACTTTCTCCAAAGAATCCAGGTTTGTAAGCACCAAAATTAACAAAAAACAATTTCTTTTGTTGATTCTGCGGCTTTACTTTGTTCAAAGAGATTTCATAGCCATCAATGTATTTTAATTCAACCGATGAATCAATATGTAAACGTTTATGATGACCGAACCATTTATGCACCAAACGTGGATACGTTTCTTCTAAAGAATTTCCAATGATAAAAACAACATCATGTAATTCAATATGACAACCTGACGCCCTTCCACCCAATAGCACAGCAAATAACTTTAACATACATATGCCCTTTTATCGCTTTGTCTAAATTCAAACGAATAGGAGTATATCAGCATAAGGAAAGGTAATATATACTGCTTCCACTTTGA
>JAFECR010000019.1:50046-74702 GCA_018242045.1 Pseudomonadota bacterium
ACTTGAAACTCCTAATTTTAAAGTAGAACGAGTATATTATCTTCGCATAGAACTGACAACCTTATTATATATTCCAGGCAAAATAGTATTCTGCTGCACAACCGGCTTAATTATAGTATTTTGCATGCTCTTAGTATTTCCAAAAGCTGTGAGGATCGCGGCTAATCTCTCTCCTGCTGGCGTGATTTCACTTTCATCAGTCTGAGTCTCCACTATAGCGGCTTGTTGATTGAAATGAAATTTTTCAATTTTACCGGGATTAATCATAAATTCATAACGAATTATTTGATCTTGCGGTTTGTTAATAGGATCAATCGCTTTCCATTGTTCAACAACCCGTTTTTCTTTTTTGCAAAATACTTTATCACGGTAATACCCTTTTACCTGCGACAAGTAATCTATATTGACCGGTTGTGTCATCGGTTGCTTGAATTTTGAAAACACCGTATCGTAGTGATCATCAAAGCATAAGAAATAACCAATTTTTCTGGCTTCTTCTAACAAGCGTGCTGCTCTGCCCATCGTTTGTTCCGCAATTGAGAACCCTTCTGGGGTATTACTGATGCTTTGGGCAAATATAATATAAGCTAATCTTTTACTGTTAAATCCAATACGCAACATATGCACTGCCAACAAAACGCAAGGCTGATCATTTGCTAAAAATTTTTCAACTTCTTGCTTTGCCTCTTTATTTTGGCTATTAATTACTAAATGTCGGATCCCTCGTGCCTTTAGAATTTCTGCTTGTTTTTTGCAATCTTTAATACTAGGTAAATATATCACCCCTTGCACTTCTTTTAACGTTTTTGATTCATTAAAATAGCCAGGATGAATTTGATTCTCCAGTATGCAAGGTAGTGCACTCATCAAGGCATCAACATGTTCCCTGGAATACATTGCATCAAGCTTATCTACTTTTATTGGCGCCAAATAACCCTGTTCAATTCCTTGTATCCGCGTATAGCGGTAGATGTTTGGCACAAGCAGATCATTCGCTGGTGGTGTTGCTGTACTACCAATTAATATCGGTTTGGGCTCTTGAATACCCTCAAAAAGACGTTTCACTGAAGCGGGGTAACAATGATATTCATCCAGCAAAATGAGCGGAACGTTGGGCAAATTGAATTTTTCCTCTTTTAAAAAGTGATCCATACTCTCGCTGCAAAAAATCAATATATTCTTTATGTTTTTAACATGCTGATTCATTAAATAAGCTTTAACTCGACAACTTTGTCGTTGAGAGCATACTTTCAGTATCGCATCTTCTGGTATACGTAAATCAATTCCTTCGGTAGTTTGATTTTTATTAAACTCGATAAAATCATAGTAGAATTGTTGCACCAAATCTCTAAAGGCAGTAATAACAATAAACTTTTCACCACGGACTGCAAGATGATAGGCCAACTGCAATACAGCAATTTGAACTTTGGTTTTTCCTCCCGCTGTTGGAATAAGGATCCTGCCTTGAGCACTATTAGCATTTCCAATTGCTTGGAAAGTTTCAAGCTGATAATCTCTAAAAACACCTAACTTAAATCGCAAAGTCTTAATCGCCGTCTGCAAACGTGTTTTAAAATTTGTTTTTGACATTGTTGTGTTGTTCAATTCATTCGGTTGAACGTCAACATGATTAGCCAATGCATGTTTGCGTGGCAAATCGACACGTTCCAGATAACGTTTGCGTTCTTGGTAGATATCAAAATGTTTTTGGATCAAATCATTAATTAATTGACGAGTCTTCTCAACCACTTGGCGATTCTCTACTGACAAATTCTGCGCACAATCTGCAGGCAGTTCATCAAACAAATGAGCCTGAATCCCCACTTTCACACAAGCATGGGTTTTCTTTTTAGAACGCGTTAAGCAAACGACATTTTCGTCTAAAGTTTGATATTGTAATGAGGGTTGAGCAGCTTTAACTTGCAATGCAATCTGATAATAGTAATTTTCTGCAGCAAACGTTGCATTTTTGGCCTGCGGGAACAAGACAAACAAATCTCTATAGCGTGGTAATAATTTGCGGATAGCATCCATATTAAAAATAAGGCATTTTGAACCTAAACGTCTTTCGTCAAATTCCTTATAAGACGCTGTTTTAACTGAGGCACACAACAAGGTTCCAAGTTTGCTCATCATAAGCGAATACAACTGTTCCCAAGTTGCTTTTTCGGCAAAATTAAATTTAATATTTTTAATATTGTCATCTATTATCATAAAAGTAGACAGTTCAAAATAATAGGCGACCATAAATATACCTATTATTCTGGGCAGGGGTAATTGCAAATTGTCATAGTGGCCATGACTTTTACTGTTAATTTCCTCCAACACCAACATATCAAATTGTGCTGGGACCCCAGGCTGCATAACAGCATATTCGGATAATGTCAAAACCAATACACATCGTCCAGTATCAGGTGTTGGCACCATCGCTTCCTCTTGGCGACCTGCAATAACAAAAGTGACTTGTTCGTCTTTTTTAGGTCTTTGTTGAGAAGTAACATATTTTCCTTTAAATATCGGTGAACTTAAGCAAATCTCTCGCCGCTTTGGGCTCTGCTCTGGTTTAGGGATTTTATTAAATATTTTTAAAGCATAGTTATGCGTATAAGACCGCAGAACTTGTTCTTGACCTTTATCTTCTTTCTCAGCTAGAGGCAGCGGGGGCAAAGGACCGCCAAAGTATTTAGCATCAATTCCTCCTAGAGGTACATATTCTGCTGTCTGGTTCTTTACCACATGCGTTTCTTCATCGATTACTATCGGTTCTGGCATCGATTCTGCTATCGAATGTGGTATCTCTATAAGCTCAGATGTATTTAGTGTTTTTTTTGTTAATCCTGTTAATGGTTTTTGCTTTTTTGGTTTATCTTGTTGAGAAACCGCTTTATCTTTATGATGCGATTTTTTACTTATAGGTAAATAATCTGCTGATTTTTCCTTTACTAAAGGCGTTTCTTCATCGATTGCTATCGGTTCTGGTATCTCAATAGACTCAGTCGTATTTAGTACTTCTTTTGAATTTAACGCTGTTGCTAGTTTTTGTTTTTTAGGTTTATCTGGTACCGTTTTATCTTTATGATGCGATTTTTTACTTAGGATAACTTTTTCTGGCTCTGTATTGATCGTAAGCTCAGGCAGAGGTAGTGTTATTTCTTTTAACCTCACTTCATCGACTGAAGCCACATTATCTAATGGTGTCCAAGCAGGCGCTTGCATTAATTGCTCTCTTGCTATTTGGATTTCATGCGCAACTTGCGCAAAAGGATATGTCTTATATAATTCAAAAAAATTCTGTTTTTCTGCAGAAGTACAATGAAACCTAGCATTGCTAGCCAAACGAAAATAGTCAACCATTTCATAGGTTTGGGCCCCATAGATTAAAGCCATTAATTTAAATAATTCTAATAGGGTTTCTTCAGGAAACTTTCTGTTAACCATATAATGGATAACACTACGACCATTTTTTCCTAGAGCTTCTATATTTTTCTTGACAGTCGCTTTAGGGATTTGAATAGAAAAAAGTGTCTTAATAATTTTTAATGCTATTTCTGGTTTGCCCGACTGCGCAGCTATACCTAATATGGAACAATCATTGGCAGAGATGTAATTAAGATTGATTATAAGGGCATGACAATGTTCTTCTTTAGACAAAAGTGCCAATGCAAAATCAACATTGCTCTCTATGTGTGAAATTAGTGCCGCATTTAAAAATGTTGGTTGGGAAATTTGCTCCTGCAATAATCTTTCGTTACCGGGTGTTGAATAATATTTAAGCAATTTATTAGCTATGTTACCAAAATCATTGCCCAGCGCTTGTTGCAACAGCAACTTGTCTGCTCCATCTGAAGTAATTTTGCTGGACATAACCGTTTGGATTACCGTCGAAGGTTGTTGACATAAATATTCAAATAGCTTATCAAATAGTTTTTCTGCTTTAGCTTTTGCCGCTGTATCATTATTCGCATAGGCCTTTAAAAAAATGTAGGAAAATATACAATGACCATTTCTTGAAATTATTGATAATTCTTGAGGACGCTCTCTTAAAAATCGAGGCAAATCCCTTGAAAGCCAAATATCAAAATGACTCGTCGAAAAAGAACCAGTTAAATTTTCCATTATTTTAAAATGCAAAAGGCGAGATTCTGGCAGTGATTCTTGATCTTTACTATCTTCTCTTTCTATTAACTGCATTGATTTTGTTAAATAGCGATTCAGTAAAGAGCGAATATGAGAATTGGTCACTTGCTCGATATTTTTAAATAGAACCTTTTTAGATAGGACTTCATGTGCACCTTCACTAAATGCTATTTCGTAGGCATTAATTACACTTGTTAATATCTGAAAATTGTGTGAACTTGCGGCTTGTTGCACATAATTTATCCGCCTATTATTATGGCTGTCTTTTCTAAGATAATCTTGCCATTTCTTTAATGAAACTTTTTGTGCAACATCAATAAATAAATCAACAATTTGTGGATCTCCTGATTCAATTGCAGCCTCAAAACAAGAAATCCCAATCGGATCATAATGTAAAATGTTGTCACTTAATATATTTTCATTTGGCAACTCCATTAGCATTTTTTTAATTCGTTCAATAATAGGCAACATGCCTGTTTTTATTGCATCATTAAAAATCATAAAATCTTTATTCAATGACATTAAATTATTTTGTAAAATTGAAGTTCTATTAGGCGTTGCTTGTAAGTATGAAACAACTTTCTGCGTTATTTGTGTATTTGATAACGACACAGCCAAATGCAAACAACTCAATTTTTTAAGAGTGAACAGATCGAAGCTTTGATCCAATAAATCTTGATTGCCAGTATCGAGAAATAAGGCAATTACTTCTTCATAAATTTCAAGCTCCTGACTTGCTATCGCTTTTGCAATAATATGAGTTTTTACATTAGGCGTCAGATACTCAACTAGGATATTCGCATATTTTTTCTTTTTTAATAAAAGAAAGATCTGCCTCAACTTGTGGATATCTTTACAATCAATTGCTTCATGCATCACTGCGATATCATTGCATATTGTTCTTCCTTTTAAGTTATTAATCATTAGCTGCTCATGCTCTGGCCTCGATAATAATGCTATTAGCGAAATTAAATCCTCAAGTGTTCCAAAGCGAATCATACAAGCTAAAATCACCATGTATTCGCGCACATCTAAAACCAAGGCTAGCTGAGGCTTGTGCTGATCCTGTTGATATAATTCAAGAAATAATTTAATTAGCTCATTGTTACCTGTCATCACAGCTCGATAAAATATACTTTTATATTTACTAACGTCTGCCAAATTTTGACCAAGCATTTCACGATGATGTCCTAAGATTTGTAAAATGAGCTTCACACTTTTTACATGCACATGATCAATTGCATTGGACAATAAAGAAGCTCCAAATGTATTTTTTTCTAACCAAATCGCATTAAAACAATTTACTGGAAGAAGTTCCTTAAATGTATTCACGAGTTGTTCAAACAAAAACTCAGAAAAATCTTTAGCTGCAGGCTTTGAAATATAAAATTTAAAAGGGGCATAAATGGAAATATCTAGGAAGGACATTATTTCATAAGCACTATTTAATTCCTGCCGATGCTGGTGCAACTTATCAATGAGTTGAGAGAGTTGTATTTCAGCATCTTTGCGCTTTGCTTTACACATATCATATAATGAATCTGAAATCTGCATAGCAATGCGAGATTTACGACGGTTATGAATTGGTGGTTTTGCCGGTGGATAAGACTTATTAATTTTACCAAAATCAGAAGGAGGAGGATTGCGCCCTTTTGCACCTTTCATTGTCATCTGAATATCCTTGATAGTAAATAACTAGATTTCAGTGAAACTATATTGTACTCTTAACATAGTTATCATACCAGTTAATTTTTGCGAAATTTGTGCATGACTGGGGTGAGTAAGTGTAGGCAACAAAGCATAAGCTTGTCCCGTACTTGATACGCGATTCAAACTGGAAGAGCACACTCGAACCAGTTTGAATTTAGGCGAGACGCCAAGCGAGCGAATCCCCAGGAATGCACATATTAGTGCATGACTGGGGTGAGTAAGCACTGGTAACGAAGCATAAATTTAAACTGGGAAGAGTATAGTTGTATCTATTAAAGATTTTCGCATCTTGGCAATCTGTAAAGAAGTTTGTTCAACCCAATGTTGATATGATTTTATTTTGTGTTCACTTAGCTCAATCCCAAGATTACCTGTCGCCCCTTGATGGGTTTTAGAAAGTATATTCTCAACGGGATCATGACAAGTGACTTGCTCAAGCGCACTGCCAACTTGCCGATAAGCATCTCTAAAGGGTATCCCCTCTTTCACTAAGGCTAATACTTTATCTGTGGCAAACAATTCTGAGCTAAAAGATCGTAAACACTGTGTTTTATCCACTTCAATTTCAGCAAACACCCTGCGAAAAACCGCTAAAGCCATCAGTGTGGTTTCAAATCCTTGCATCAAGGGCCGTTTGGTTTCTTGAAAGTCTCGATTATAACCAGAAGGTAGCCCGCGTATGATTTCTAGCACTTGAAAAAGAAGCGCTTGCAATGTTGCTGATTTAGCACGTATTAATTCTAAAGGACAAGGATTGCGCTTTTGTGGCATTAAACTACTACCAGGGCAAAATTTGTCCGGTAAAACAAGATAACCAAACTCAGGCGTACAAAATATAATAATATCTGTGGCAATTTTACTTAAATCATTCATAATTTGCACACAGCAACTTAATATAACCGATTCAAATTTACCACGACTATTATTGACATACAATACATTATTCTGTACGCTTTCAAAACCAAGCAACTGCGCTGTATATTGCCTATCTATATCCAAAGAAACCCCGTAACTGGCGGCAGATCCTAGTGGATTTTGATCAATCAATCGATAGGTGCTTTGGAGCAATACCATGTTATCTAACATGGATTCTGCAAAGGCAAGCGACCATAACCCCATAGAAGACGGCATCGCTCGTTGAAAGTGCGTTCGCCCAGGTATTGGTATCGTCCGATGCTTTTTAGCAAATAAACACAATACTTCACTTACTTTTAATATTTCACTCATAAGACAAATTATTTTATCTCTTGCATATAATCTAAGATCTAAAATGATTTGATCGTTTCTGGAGCGTGCTGTATGCAATTTCTTACCTAAATCGCCTAGTTGATTTGTAAGCGCATTTTCAATCGCAGTATGCACATCTTCTTCTTGAAACTGAACAGTGAAGTCACCGGTTTTCGCTAAATGTATGATATGGTGCAAAGCTAAAGAAAGTTGGTCAGCTTCATGGGAGGTAAGCACACCTATCTTAGCCAACATTTTGGCATGTGCCATGCTACCTAAACAATCATATTCTATTAAAACCTCGTCTAAATCAGGATCATCTCCTGTCATAAATTTTTCAACCAGGTTATCGATCTGATAGCCTTTTTCCCATAGTTTCACGATGTCATTCCTGATATTAGCGATGCCTGTTTCTTTAATCCATACATCATTGCCGGCAATGCATAAATATTAATAAATCCTGTTGCATCTTTTTGATTAAAAACATTATCTTGCTCAAACGTAGCCAAGCCATGGTGATATAAACTATTTGGAGAAGTCACGCCTTGCACTAAACAGTGACCCTTAAATAATTTTAATTTGATATTGCCGCTCACCTGTTTTTGAGTTTCATTGATAAACGCATCTAAAGCTTCTTTTGTTAAAGAAAACCATCTTCCTTCATAAACAAGATTGGCATAAGCTTGTTGCAAAGATTGCTTTAAATGTAATGTTGCTCTATCTAAACACAAACTTTCTAGCACTTTATGAGCTTTATGTAACAAAGTCCCGCCCCCAAACTCGTATACGCCCCTAACTTTCATGCCGATTAATCTATTTTCTATCATATCAATCACCCCGATACCATGTTTCCCTGCAGCTTTATTTAAATATTGAAGCAGTTCAATCGGTGCCATCGCGTTACCATTGATAGCAACTGGAAGGCCTTCTAAAAATTCAATATCTAAATATTGCGGTTCATGCGGTGTCTTTTCTAATTTGTTCGTCATCAGTAATAAATCATCAGGATAAGCTAATGCTGGATCTTCCAATACCCCACCTTCGTGTGAAACATACCATATGTTCCTATCTCGCGAATAAGGCGTTTTAGGCGTCACAGGAATATCAATGCCATTTGTTTTAGCATATTGGATAGCTTCTTGCCGTGAACGAATCGTCCATTCCCGCCAAGGTGCAATGATCTTTAACATAGGCGCAAGTGCCTTTATGGCATATTCTATTCGTACTTGATCGTTTCCCTTGCCCGTTGCACCATGAGAAACTGTATCTGCTTTTTCTATTAATGCAACTTCAACTAATTTTTCAGCTATCAACGATCTCGAAATGGTACCCAGTAGATATTGATCTTCATATAAGGCACTTGACTTTAAAAGTGGGAAAAGGTACTGCATGATAAATTCTTGTTGCACATTCATTACATAAACTTTGCTACTACCACTTTTTAATGCTTTTTCTTTAATGGCTTGCAGATCTTCTTGTTGTCCCAAATCACAGATCACACAAATAATTTGCGCCTGATAATGTTCTTTTAACCAATGAATCATGATAGAAGTATCTAAACCACCTGAATAAGCCAACACAATTTTTTTAGTCATCTTTTAATTCCTCATAATAAAAACTTTTTAAGGCATTGACCGGATCCGTTAATTCGCAGGTTTTCACCTTTGCAACGATAGCCCCCTTTTTAAGCACGATAATACTATCGGCAAGACGTGTTAAAAAATATAAATCATGAGAGGCAATTATCATCATCACGCCCATCGCATGGATTGTTTTTAATAATTGCACCACCTCTTCAATCGTTACAACATCTAACCCCGATGTTGGCTCATCACACAATAAAATTTGTGGCTTCATCATTAAACACCTGGCCAATGCCACTCTTTGTTTTTGTCCACCAGATAATTTTAACGGATAATGCATCGCTTTATCTTTTAAACCAAGTTGATTTAAGAGCTGCAAAGCCTCTTTTTCATGCGATTTTTCTTTAAAATTAAGCTTTGGCGCATAGATCAGATTTTCTAATACTGTCATATGAGGAAAAAGCTGAAAATCTTGAAACATAAATCCACTCATCCCTGTAAATTCAATATTTCCTGCATCTACTGGCTCTAATTTTTGAATGCATCTTAATAAAGTAGATTTACCACTACCAGATGGCCCCGCTAAACCTATGATGCTATTTGCGGGGATCTCAAATTGTATTTCATTGAGAATTTTGCTTTGCCCATAGTATTTACTCATTTTATGAATTTTTAACATACAGCCTCCCCTTTTCTAATTTTTGGCTTATTGTTTCAATTAAAAGAATGAGTAAATAATAATAAAGCCCTGCAATACAAATGGGCATAAAATAAGTAAATTGTTCTGCAGCAACGGATTGTGCTCTTCGCATAAGATCCATCCCACCAATAGTAGAAATGAGTGCCGTTTCCTTTAGTAGGGTGATCATTTCATTAATCAGTGCCGGAAATACATTCTTAATCACTTGTGGCAAAATAATATCTTTCCACATTGACCAAGTTGGGATCTGCAAACTGATAGCAGCTTCAAACTGCCCCTTGGGTAAACTCTCAATACCCGCTCTGAGTATTTCTGCAATGTAGGCAGCACTATTGAATCCAAGCGTGAGGATCCCTGCCAATTCAATTGGAAATTGAATCTTTAAAATACTTGGCAGCGCAAAATAAAAAAAGCTTAATTGCAAAATAAGTGGGGTACCTCTGGCAATGGAAACAAATCGATTAATCAGTTCAACCATCCATCCTTTATATTTGCAAATAGCAAGGAGCGTTCCTAAAACCAACCCCATAAACATCCCTCCCACCATCAACTCCATGGTGAGAACAACCCCTTTTACAATGTAAATGGCGTTATCTAAAAATATCATTCTAGATCTCCTTTAAGCCATTTTTCTTGGAGCTTAGCTATTTCTCCTTTTTTCTTTAAGTTTTGAATCGCCATATTAATTTCAGCTAAAAGTGGCGAATGCTTTTGCATAACAATGCCATAGCCATCTTCCGATTGAGCAATCGTCTTGTGATCCAAATTTGAATTTTTCTTACTAAAAATAACGCCTTGAGGGCCATCCATTAACACAACATCGACATGAGCGGCTTTAAGTGCTTCTATTGCCTGATTATTGTTGTCCATGGTTATTAATTGATTTGCAAACCCATTCTTTTTTAACCAAACTTCCATATTAGTGCCTAATTGACAGGCAATTTTCTTTCCATTTAAATCCGCCATGCTCAAGATTGGCTGATTTTTTTTAAAAACAGCAGTAATGCTATCGAAATAATAAGTATGGGAAAAATCAAAATGCTGTTTTCTATACTGAGTCACGGTAATTGTCGAAATCCCAGCATTTACCTGCCCATTTTGAACTGCAGGTAAAATGGCACTAAATTGCATATCTGCAAAGTGAGCTTCTTTACCTAATTCCTTGGCTATCAATCTTGCTAAATCGATGTCAAAACCGTGTAGCTCCCCATGAACCCTGTATTCAAAAGGTGGATATTCTGCGCTGATTGCAAATGTCAGCACTTGTGAGGCGGATCCCTTATTATTGCCATAAAATGAGCATATCGAGATAATCGAAACTAAGATAATGATAAGTATTTTAAATTTCATAAGAGTATATATCCACAATTTATTCATTAATTGAGTATAGCCACCTCAAATTGAGAGATCAAGCATTTTCGAATATAATTTCACTTATATTGATATATAGCCATTTTGGGAGGATGAATGGCACACGATCACGTCCTTGATGGACATATCCTGAATTTGGTACAAACACATACCATCTATGAGCAATTAGAATTACAAGAATTACTTAAACAAAGAGGTTTTGACATTCCTCAGGCAACCTTATCTAGAAAATTAAAGAAAATGAAAATCGCAAAAGTAGATGGGATCTATAAAGCAATACAATTTAACATTCCTCTTTTGCCACCAGTACTTAACATTCAAATTTCAGAACATGGCATCATTGTATTACATGTTTATCCTGGGCATGCTAATAGCCTGGCTTCGTATATTGATCAAAAATATGTTTCTTTTTCTTTGCAAAGCCCTTCAAATTCTGGGATTTTGGGCACAATAGCAGGCGATGACACCATTGTTTTAATCATTCGTTCAAAAACTGAACTCCCTAAAGTATTAAACGCGCTTCAAGAAGATTTTCCCTACTTAAGTATTAGTGATAAACCTGCTTACTAACAAAGTAATTCTCTCTCAGATGCAATTTTAATTGGGCTCAGGTAAAATTTGGCAAGGTTAGAGGTAAAAAGTTAATGCAATATACTTATTTGCAAGAAAATGATCAGGTAGCGCTAATTTGCCCTGGCAGCATCTGCACTGATCCCGGTCACCCCGCACTAACACAAGACTATTTAAAAACGCATTATCAATTAAATGCGATTTTTGATGATCATGTTATTCAAGGAATGCATCCTTCAAAACGTGCTCAAATTTTCATAAACTATTTATTTGATAAAAATATTAAGCTTATTGGTGCTTTACGTGGTGGAGAGGGGTGTGCCGATATCTTACCTTACATTCATCAGCATTATGAAGAAATTAAAACACTTGCACCCAAAATATTATTAGGGCATAGCGATTTCACGGCGCTACTTGTGTATTTCGAAAAATATTATCATTGGCCAGTCATCCATGGTCCTAGCGTTAGGCAATTTGCGCAACGTCTGCTTGATATGAATAGCGAAAAAATGACCATGGATTTATTATTTGGCCGAAACCTTGAAATAACCTTAGATAATTTAAAACCGCTTAATAAAGCTGCGCTATCAGACACCGTCATCCAAGCCAAAATCACCGGTGGGAATTTGAGCGTACTCAACATCAGCATTAAAGATCTCTGGGAATTTAACCCTAACAATAAAATTTTGTTTTTTGAAGATTGCGACGAAAAAGCCCATAAAATTATTCGCACTTTAAAATATTTTTCCAGAATCGGTATGTTTAATACGGCAAAAGCAGTTATTTTTGGAGATTTTACTTGTTGGCCCATCGGATGCAATAAAGAAGAGCATGAAACGAATCGTCAGGCGATTATAAAAACCTTATCCAGTTTTGCTGCGCACCATGATTTACCCGTTTTGTACACCTCTCAGTTTGGGCATGGTACAACCAATCTGCCTCTTATTTATTCCAAGATGTATAAGCTAAGGCTAGGTGAAAAAGCTAGACTTACCATTAACTTAGCTTAAACATTGCTGGTGAATAATCGCTTGGCAAAGGGTTTAAGATTATCTTCGGTCAATTTGCACAAGCAAACTAGCTCATCACCTTTATCATAACCAGGGTTTTTAGATTTAAAAAATTGAATTTCAGGCCTTTTGAGTAGTGAAGTTGGAATTTGAGCCCAATTTTCTTTCAAATGTCCTTGTGAAGTGGGGTAGTGCACAATCCCACTTTGAGGATTGTAGTGCTCGCCGAATTTTTCCAACGCCAGCTGATCGATTAAGCCCTTTTCCCAAGCTGGTGTTGGTGTTTGATAATTGGGAAAAAAGATTTTGCTAAATACCGGTAAATAACGATAAGTTCTATGCCCTTTTACAATAACGAACCAATAAAGTGGCATGTCAGGGTAGGTACGTTTAAACTTACCAGCAAACTTTATCCAAGTAAACGCAAGATTTGATTTGCCCCAATAGGCATCTGCAATAATGGTGTCACCTGAATAGAGTATTTGTAATGGCTGAGTTTGGTAGGTGGTTCTATAATGATAAAGCGTTGAAAAGCCGACAAGGTTGCTATCACCATTTGTGATTTTTACAACATAATTTTTTTTAAATAAATCCGCTTTAAAGCGAGTAAGATCAATACTATCGTAATATTTGGCAAATAAACCATACATGGATTCAATTATATTGCTATCAAGTTGTTGGACAGAAACAATTTCAGAGCCTAATGTCATGTTCTTTCGTCATTATTAAATAGTTGTGTTAATGTGGCATAGCGAGGCTAAACTTGTCAAAATGTAATTGTTTGTGGCAGCATTAATTTAAACATATAATATAATCGATAGTTAAGGATCTTTAACTGTAATTCAACTAACCTAAGGAAGCCATATCAATGGATTGCAAACGTAAACTCAAACTCAGTTTATTAGCGCTTGGCATTATTCTCCCTGCAACTCAAGCATTTTCAAAGCCTAATCCTAGCTCTGGATTTAATAGTCTATCTTTTGGTGTGGCGGCTGGTGCAAGTGGGTTTTTTACAGAAAATAATTCTTTTACTTTCTTAAATGGTATTAACCATGTCGGAAGTGATAACAATGCTGATGTTGTTGATTTTGGTGGCATCGGTGCCTTATTCGTTGGCACTGGTAACATTTACAGCAACGGAATCTATTGGGGGTTGCATGTTGGTGCCAATATTATCGATGCCAACAAAACCTATATGAATAATGTCTCTACAGCCGTAGTTGTAAGCGAAGATATTTTAATTACTGAAATCACCAATGCTTTGAATGTTAAAACAACCGTAAAGCGTAATACTTTTGAGCCTTTTGTCGACTTAAAGCTTGGTTTCTTAATGGGGCCACAAGCGCTAGCTTATTTTATGTTTGGTATTAACTATAATTCAATCGAATTAAATTCAGAAGCCACTTACACTTCCGTACGCGGCTTACCACCGATAGGCCTGACTTTACAACAATCTTCGTTGTTGAACTCAACCTCTAAGAACGTGCTTGGTCTTCGCTTTGGATTTGGAACAGAATATCTTATATTGCCTAACTTCGGCTTTGGTCTGAATTATGTTTATACCGTTTATAATTCTATTAACAGTAACCTATCAGGACCTGTCACTGAACTTACTGAGGGCGCTGTACCGGCAACTGTTCTCTTGAACAACCATAGCCGAACGAAAATGAACGATCAGCAGGCGATGGCTCAATTAATTTTCCATTTTGATAGCTGATCTTTTCTCGACAAGGCAGTTTGAGCATGATTTTCCAAGATGAAAGAGGTACTTGGCATTTAACACGGTACGATCATGTCAAACTGCTTTTGTTAGATCCACGTTTTTCGCGCCGCCCTCCTCCTGATGCTGGTTACATGCATCAAGAAAAATCTCAATCTCGTTTGGAAAGCATGGTAAGTAAGTGGATTCTCTACAATGATCCTCCTGAACATACTCAGATGCGCTCTTATTTTAGCAGCTTCTTACAACCAAATTTTCTTAAAACAACTAAAAATATTATCACTGACATTACCGACCATTTGCTGAGAAAATTATTAAATAAATCAAATTTTGATTTCATGACTTGCTTTGCAGCAGCTTTACCAACTTCAGTATTAAATAGCTTGTTCGGAACTCAATTAAGTCAAGAAACCATGCGTCAATGGTCATCCTCTGTGGCTGCAGCAATTGATCATGCCTCTCCTGCCGATCTTGAGAATGCGACCACAACTGTTTTAGCAATGGAACAGTATTTTGCAGATAAATTATCGCAACCAGAATCTTGCCATACAGGTTGGTTGCGCGATCTGCTTTTCATCAAAAAGCAAAACCAGCTTAGTCTTGATGATGTTATTGCCATGTGTACTTTTTTGTTAATCGCAGGCCAAGAAACCCTTCAACTTTCACTAGGTCTTGGGGTAATAGCTTTAATTAATCATCCTGAACAATTGGCTAAACTTCAGCAAGACGTGAATAATATTCCAAATGCAGTTGAAGAAATTTTACGTTTTTGTTCCCCGGTAAGAAAACTATGTCGTTGGACAAAAGAAGCCATTCAAATTGAGAAAATTATTATTCCTGCTAATCAATTGGTGGTAGGCCTTATTCAACAAGCAAATCACGATCCTGAGCAATTTGTTATGCCAGAGCGTTTTGATATTGCACGGCGTAATAATCGCCATTTAACCTTTGGTTGTGGCATTCATAACTGTATCGGATCACTTTTGGCACGTTTTGAAATGCAAATCGCTTTTAATAAATTGTTACCTCATTTACATCGTTTTAAGTTAAATACCAATGAAATTAAGTTTTTACCATACAGTTCATTTCATTATCTAACACATTTGCCTATAGAACTTCATTAAATGATCCAAGAACAAATGCAAACGTTGCAAGGAATATTAGCAACCTCAGAACGAAGAACGCCCGCCGAAAATAATCAAAAATTGCAAGCGCATTTCACAAAAATCGTACAACATGCTTATGCAACTGTTCCTTTTTATAAAAAATTTTATGCTGATGCTGACCAAGCAAATCTACCTTTATTAACACGTGATCTCGCACAAGCGGCCGATTCAAGCTTAATTTCAAACAATATTCCTTTGGCACATGGCGCTTGTTATCCTTTAGAAACCTCGGGCTCTACAGGAAAGGCCATCAAAATTTTAGCAACTGATTTTACGCGATTATTTTTTGATGCCTTGGTATTGCGAGAAAATTCTTGGCATAAACGGGATTTGACTAAAACATTAATGGCAATTCGTTGGGAACGCCGTGGTATCGCTCATGCACCTCAGGGTGATTTTCAAAATTCTTGGGGGCTACCTATTTCACGTTATCATGCCACAGGTAATAGTATTTTTATTAATGTTGCAAGCAGCACTAAAGATCAAATAGCCGCAATACTGCATTATCAACCCAATTACCTCAATTCTTACCCTTCACAATTGGCAGCTTTAGCTGAATATTGCTTGGAACATAACATTTCTCTTGATTTTTTAACAGAAATTCGAACCACCGGCGAAACTTTTTATGATCATTATAAAAAATTAATTTACGAAGCTTGGCCTTTAGTTAAAATAACCGATCTTTACAGTAGTGTGGAAGTAGGCAATATTGCACATCAATGCCCAGAGTTTGGAAAATATCATGTTAATATTGAACATGTTATGCTAGAAATCCTTAATGAAAACAATCAACCATGCCAAATACATGAACAGGGGAAAGTATTAATAACAACTTTGCTAAATTATGCCACCCCGTTGATTCGTTATGAAATTGGTGATTATGCAACGTGGGGTGAGCCTTGCCAGTGCGGTCGAACCTTACCGGTCATTGAAAAAATATGGGGAAGAAAACGAAATAGATTGCACTTTCCAAATGGCGAAGTACGATTTCCTTATCTTGGAGAACGAGAAGATAGAAGAAAAATTACTGACGCTGTACGTAAATTTCAATTCGTGCAACATAGTGTACATGATATTGAATATAAAATTGTTGTCAGTGAACCACTTTCAGCCCAACAAGAAGAACAACTCAAAAAATTGCATCAAACTCAATTAGGCTATCCCTTTAATATCACCATTACTTATCATGATGATATTCCAGCAGGCCCCTCAGGAAAATACGAGGAATTTATTTCTCATTTAAAATAAAATTACTACACAACGGTAGCCTTTCACTGATGCCAATTTCGTTTCAATAGTCTGGAAATAATTACAGCGCTGTCATTTTCATGGCTTCCAAGATTAGTTTAGCTTACCAATTAGACTATTCTTATTTAAATATCCTCTAATATGAATAACACTGGCACTATATCAATGACCAGACAAATCAATATAAATGGATAGTCCAAGGTGAGGCTGACAATTGAAGCGTGAACATTTGGCGAAAATCCTACTTTTGCTGATAGTTTTAATTCTTATCGGCTCATCTGGCTATGCTTATTTTCAACATAACGCTGGTTTGGCATTAATTTTAAGCGTAGCGACCTTTATCAGCTTGGTTTTAATCTATTTATTGATGCCTCAAGCAAAAGTCGATCAAATAAGCAGCAAAGATTCTCCTCAATTAACCCAGGCACAATATGAACAAAATTTAAAAGATGCTCAACATCAGCTTATGATTCAAGAAAAGTTAGCCTCCGTTGGTTTATTGGCTGCCGGCATTGCTCATGAAATAAAAAACCCCCTTAACTTTATCAATAATTTTTCAGACATGACCGTTGAAATGCTTGATGAGTTAAAACAGGAATTAGAAAACCCTTTAAATTCTTGCGATAATGAAACCAAAGAAGCGATTAATAGTATTGTTGAGGACGTCGTTGTTAATTGCAAAAAAATAAATGAGCATGGCAAACGAGCTGAATCTATCATTAAAAATATGCTTATCCAAGCAAGAACATCTGCAGTTGAGAAAGCACCTCTTGATCTGAATGCACTTTTAGAAGAATATCTTAATTTATCTTATCATGGCATGCGAGCACAAAATAATAAACTCAATGTGAAAATAGATAAATTGCTTGATAATACCCTGCCGCAAGTCACGGTTGATCAACAAAGTATTGGCAGAGTTTTTCTTAATATTATTAATAATGCGCTTTATGCTTCTAATCAAAAATCAGAAAAAGAAAATAACAATTTTATGCCAACGATTACTATTGCGAGCGAACAAGACCCAGAATACGTCAAAATTAAAATAAAAGATAACGGGAATGGTATACCAGAAGAAATTCGAAAAAAAATTTTTGAACCCTTTTTCACCACCAAACCTGCAGGGCAAGGCACCGGCTTAGGATTACCCATATGCTATGATATTGTGGTTAAAGAACACGGTGGCATATTAGAAGTTAATTCACAACCTGGAGAATTTACCGAATTTATCATTACTTTACCTAAAGATAAAAGCACTTAAATTAGGGCTATTTATGGAAAATGAAATAAGCACAACAAAAATATTATTTGTAGACGATGAGGCCGATGTGGAAGTACTCATGATGCAACGGTTTCGTCGCCAAATTAGAGAAAAGAAATTTTCGCTTTTCTTCGCGCACAATGGTATCGAAGCGTTAGATATACTTGCCAAAGAACCAGAAATTCGTTTGGTGATTTCTGATATTAATATGCCTGTAATGGATGGATTAACTTTGTTACGAAACATTAATGAAAAGTTTCCAAATGTAATCCCTATCATTGTTTCTGCCTATGGCGATATGAACAATATTAGAGCAGCAATGAATCTTGGCGCTTTTGATTTTGTGACAAAACCAATTAATTTTGAAGACTTAAACGTTACCATCGATAAAACACTCGGCCATATTCAAAATTTACTCTCGGCACAGCACACCAAGTCTCGACTAGACAGTATTTTGCATGAGCTCAATGTTGCTAATGAAATTCAACAATCCATTTTACCTCGCAATTTTATCAACGATAGCAACATAACATTATTTGCAAAAATGAATGCTGCTAAAGAAATTGGCGGTGACTTCTATGATTTCTTTTGGTTAGACGAAGCTAATAGCAAACTTGGTATTGTTATCGCGGATGTTTCTGGAAAAGGAGTGCCTGCTGCATTATTTATGACCGTTTCTCGCACACTTATCCGTGCTCATGCTTATCAAGAAACGCAAGGTTGTAGCGATTGCTTAACCAAAGTGAATAAAGCACTTTGTAAAGATAATACCAATGTCATGTTTGTTACCGGCTTTTGTGCCACGTTAGATATTAAGACAGGGATGTTAACTTACAGCAATGCTGGGCATAACCCGCCACACATTATTCGCAAAGGGGGTAGCATTGAAACTTTAACTAAAAATCATGGCATGGCTCTTGGCGTAATAGATGATATCCATTATAAAGAAGATCAGATCCAACTTAATGAAGGTGATCTATTATTCTTATATACAGACGGCGTCACTGAGGCTGAAACAAAGGCTGGTAGCTTATATGGGGATCAAAAATTGATTAGTAACCTTGATAAATATAGAGATTTGGCAGTGGATGAATTGGTCAATACAATAAGATCAGACATCACCACCTTTGCTGCGGGTTGCCCACAAAGCGATGATATAACAATGCTTGCAATACGCTATTTAGCTAGGAAACAAAACTGAAAATGGAAGCTAAGTCTATGACAAGTGATCAACACCTAACCCTTCACTTTGCTAATAGCGCAGAAGAAGCACCGCGCATAGCACGACGTGTTGAATATTTCTTGCACGATAAACAAATCGCAGACACGATTATTAACAAAATTCTCTTATGTGTAGATGAACTCATCACTAATATCATTGCTCATGCCTATAGTGATAAACAAGATCATGCCGTTTTACTGGAGTGTCGTATTTATAATGATCATGTAGAACTTGAGCTTAGGGACGATGGCGTTCCCTTTGATCCCACAAAACAATCAAGACCTAATACACAATTAAAAGTGGAAGATAGAGATATTGGCGGATTAGGTATTCATTTAGTGATGACACTGATGGACAAAGTAGAATATTTACGCGAAGGTGATTTCAACGTTTTAAAGATCTCAAAAAACTTAAGTGAATAATTTTTATAACCATTGGGGCTAACCATGGAAATTAAAGAAGATAAAATTGACGAGCAAGTTGTTATTTCTCTTAAGGGCAGAATTGACAGTACTGCTGCAGTAGAGTTTGAAGAAAAATTAATTGAGATAATCGATGCAGGATGCCATACAATGGTGATCGATTTTGCCGGAATACAATTTATCAGTTCTGCTGGTCTTCGTGTGTTGTTGTTGGCGGCAAAAAAAATTAAAACTTATGGTGGCAAAATCTTATTGTCTAGTATGTCTAAAGATGTGAGAGAAGTATTTGATATCAGTGGGTTTTCTTCAATTTTTGAAATTCATGATAATGTCGCATCTGCAACTGCTGCACTAAAAAAATAATTCTCGGGACGAGCTCATCGTCCCTTTCTCAATTATCACATTTCATCTGGGTCCTTTTAGTTTGGTGCGAGTTTTATTGGCTTTATCGGCTTTATTCTCAACTTTTACTTCGCCCAATGTTGAGTCTTTAGCTTGTTCTCTGTGCTTTTTGTTTGTAGGCAAATAGGTTTTGTTTTTATCATTTAGAACATATGGTTCTGGCGTAATAACTTCTTGAGGATTTTTATTACTTTTTATCAGGTTATCGACTTCTTGCTTGTGCTTCTTTTCTTCTTTTGCGAAAAGCCCCCTAAAACCAGAAACTATGGCTAAGAAAAATCTTGTCAACAGATTTCCTTTTTCTTTTGGTTTATTTTCTAAAAGATCAGTTTGGTTATTCAACTGTTGGTCAAATTCAATTTGCGGTTTTATCTGCGCTTGATACTGGTTATTCAACTTTTGGTCATATTGTGGATAAGTTTCTTGAAATGATTTTGCAAATATATTGGGATCTTTTTGAAGCGTTAACATCAACGAGTCTTGTATTGCACTACGATTACCCATATATTCTGTAGGATCTGTAGGATCTGTACGATTAGCAATCCATGGTGATAGTACCATTGCAACATTATCTTCAAGCATCAGCTGTTCCCCATCACCACTTGCTAATCTTTTTTTGTGAGCTTGAGCTATTTTGTAACCAAAATGCAGTATATTATGAATCATTTTCGCTTCTTCAAAGGCACCGTTTTGAACCAGAGCGTTCATTAATATTTCAAAAGTAGGCGCTGACTCTTTAGCAGCTCTTAAATCCTTAACAAAATCAGTTAATATCATAAGCGCCGCCGGGGAGAAACTCATAGTTTCTTCTGAAGCTGCCTTTTTTACTAAACCGAGTTTTACATGAGTATCTAAGTTTTTGTCCTTTGGAATTTTAAATCCAATAGGATCCTTTAAAAATTCTTGATATAACAAATTCACATCAGCTTCTCTTCCTTGCATCCTCAAAAGTCCCGGTGTAGCAAGCAACCCATCATCAAAATGCTTAAGCTCATGCTCTAACATAATATTCATTCGTTGTAGAGGAGAACCATTTTGTATGTTCGGTGTAGGCCCTTTCTTTGCCATAATAGCCTCCGCTTTATTTTCATAGCTTCAAGGTGAAGGTTTATTATCGTTCTTATTGTCGTCAGACTTATCTTTTTTCATTTTTTCTTGAGCTTGCTTGGCGACTTCTTGCGCTTTAGCTTCTGCTGCTTTGGCAATTTCAGCGGCTTTGCTCGATGCTTCTTTACCAACAGTCATTGCTTTATCGCTTGCTGCTTTTGCAGCATCAGTCACGCCTTTAATGGCGGAGCTTAAATCTGGCATTTTAAAACCCCATTTATTTTTTTCTTCAGGTTTTTTTTCATCATCTACCATAACACCCTCCTTTAATGTTTGCTTTGAAAATAAGCGGCTTCATGTTGATGACGCATTTCTAAACGTTTTTTGAATTGATCAACCGCATTGGAAAATTCTGCGTGCGTTGAATTCTCATGCTTTAACCCTACTATTTTGCTAAATGTGTTGCTCATTAAACGATCAGCTAAAGTGTTTAAAGCAGAATATTTTTCATCAATATCTGTTAGCGATCCTTTTAAATTTATTTGCTCAACAATGTAATTAACAATTCTTTGGTTAATGCGTTGAACATTCCCATCAGAAATCGTGTGCGCTTCTATCAAATGATTTAAATTATCAATAAAATCTTTCACCTCTAACCAATATTCTGGCTCTAAATGAAATTCTTCTTCTTCGGGATCAAGCTTTTTTTGCAATTTTTCTGCTTTGGATTTGCGCTGAAAGAGTTTGTGAATAAAATGCAAAATGCCATTCTCTGCAGGGTTTTCTGGAAAAGCTTTTCGCGCCATTTATCACCTCGTGTATTCACACTAATTAAATAAATGTACCTAACTTAATATTAACACTATTATATAGACATTTGGATAGACTGTTAGTGCTTGTACGCACAACAAAAAAAGGTGGTAAGATCAGGTTCTTTCAATTACTTGCTGAAGATATTGTTTAAATGATTCTCCTATTTCTGGATGTCTTAAACCTAAAGTAATGGTCGCTTGCATATACCCAAGCTTATTTCCACAATCATAACGTTTACCGTCAAATTGCATCCCCATCACTTTTTCTTTTTGCAGCAAACTGGCAATGGCATCGGTAAGTTGTATTTCACCATTTCTTCCTGGCGGGAGGCGTTCCAAATGATTGAAAATTTCAGCCGTCAACAAATAGCGCCCAACGACAGCATAACGTGATGGTGCATCTATTGGTTTTGGCTTTTCTACAATGGCAGTAATAGGGCCTTGACCGCGCCAATCTTGAGGGACAGCAATAATGCCATACTTATCTGCATCTTCAGGAACGATTTCTTCTACGGCAATAACACTAGCATGGCTATCATGATAAACGGTCAACATCTGATTTAAACAAGAGTAACTGGCATCAATCAGATCATCTGCTAGTAATAAAGCAAAAGGACAATTGCCAATAACTTGGCGTGCACATAACACAGCATGCCCAAGGCCCAATGCTTGAGGTTGTCGAACGTAAATACAATCCACCCCCTTTGGCACAATGCTTTGCACCATGTTTAGCAACGCTGTTTTCCCCTGTTGTTGCAGGCAATGTTCAAGTTCAAAATTCGTATCGAAATGATCTTCAATGGCTCTTTTACTGCTGCTGGTAACGAAGATAAGCTCGGTGATCCCGGCATTAATTGCTTCTTCTACAGCATATTGGATAAGCGGTTTATCAACGATGGGTAACATTTCTTTTGGGTTTGCTTTGGTGGCAGGCAGAAAACGTGTTCCCAATCCTGCAACAGGAAATACTGCTTTTGTAACTGGTATACTCATTTTATTGTTGCTCTTTTATACATACTCTTTCCATTGCCTGCTCTGCGCGATTATAATTTCAAAATTTTTAACAAGCCACTTCAAGTTCATTTTCAGCGTACGTCTGTTTTGTTTGAAACTCAGGCACTAATTCCTTGATGATAACAAATATTTTATCCTCATGGCATTCCCAAATGGCTTTTTGCAGTTCAAAAATACTTTGTTCAAATTTATTTTTTTCAACGACTCTGGCATGCCCTATCATAATTTTAGCATGAGAGGTTTTTGCCAAGCGTTCATTGCTATGAAATAATTCCTCGAACAACTTTTCTCCGGGTCGCAAACCAATATATTCAATGTTAATGTCTTTTTCTTTGTTATCCACTAAGCGTATCATTTGTTCTGCCAAGTAACTTATTTTAATTGGCTCGCCCATATCCAAGACAAAGAGCTCACCGCCTTCGCCAATGGCGAGTGACTGCAAAATTAAGACACTGGCTTCTTGAATTGTCATAAAATATCTTGTGATATCAGGATGTGTTACAGTAATCGGCCCACCTTTTTCTAATTGCTTTTGAAATGTTTCAACCACCGATCCGCGAGAACCCAATACATTACCAAACCTCACTGTGATAAATCGGGTTTTATCTTGGCTATTAAAATATTGGCAAACCAGTTCTGCTACCCGTTTCGTCGCCCCCATAACATTCGTTGGGTTAACCGCCTTATCGGATGAAACCAAAACAAATTTTTCAACCCCATGATCTATTGCAGATTGTGCCAAATGATAAGTGCCAATAATATTATTTTTGGCAGCAATACGAATTTGCCCTTCCAGTAATGGAACATGCTTATAGGCTGCTGCATGAAAAATAATTTGTATTTTGTATTGTTGTAATAAATGGTTGATAGCAGGTGTATCGTTTAGATCCACCAAGTGACAAAGTGGCACTTTATCTGCAAATTCTTCAGCCAATGCTTGTTGCACACAAAACAAGTTATATTCACTATTATCAAAAATAATTAATTGCTTAGGTGCTAACTTTAAAATCTGTCGACATAATTGAGCGCCGATTGACCCACCGCCCCCACTTACCAAAACAACTTTCCCAGTTAAAGCTCTGTCAATAGCGCTCCAATCTAAGGTGACTGGATCCCGTCCTAAAAGATCTTCTAAAGAAATCTCTCGTAAATTCTTCACCAATACCAGCCCAGATACTAAATCATTCGTACTAGGTAAGGTTCTAAGCGGAATTTGCGTGGCTTCACAAATAGAAACGATACGACGCATTTCACTGGCTTTGGCTGAAGGTACTGCAACAAGAATCATATCTACTGCATACTGCTTTACAACTTGAGGAATATGATCGCAAGTACCCACTACACGGATCCCATGCAGTTCCCTGCCCCGTTTTTGCAAATTATCGTCTACAAAAGCTACTGGAATATAACTATTATGAATATCTCTTAAGAGATCCCTTACTAAACTCTCACCAGCCAGTCCCGCCCCCACAACAAGCACTCTTTTGCATTCTCTTGCAACAAAACGCTTATCCTTAAACCGACGATACACAAAACGTGATCCCCCCAGAATAAACAGCAGCGTCATGCTATATAAAGGCATCACTGAACGCGGTAAATTTTGCAAACGAGTTATCAAAAAAACAGCAAGCAATGTCATGAGGCTTCCCATCACTATTGCTTTCACAATACGACTCAAATCAGGTAGGGAAGCATAGCGCCATACACCTCGGTATAATCCAAATACCCAAAAAGCACCCATTTGAAATAACATTACCCAAGGAAGGGTAAATAACGCTTCAGATAAAATTTCATCAGGGATTTTCCCCAAATTAAAACGCAACCAATAAGCACCAAACCATGCAATGGGAATACTGAGGAAATCATGTGCAAACACAGCCCAGCGACTACGCCATTGTGACCACCACACTGCCTTCATAATGCACTCCTTCCTTTGCCGAAGACCATTATAGCGCTATTAGGCGGTGCTTCACAGAATCAGTCTATACTCTTTCCAGTTTTAAATGTAGGCATTTGCCTGCGCTTACTCACCCCAGT
>JAFECR010000019.1:74718-144379 GCA_018242045.1 Pseudomonadota bacterium
AAGCGTACATTCCTGGGGATTCGTGCGCTTGGCGCCTCGCCTAAATTCAAACTGATTCGAGCATATCGTATACATTTAACTGACTTTACCTAGATCAATTTAAATCGCAGGTTTTCTTGGCGCCATCATGCCAGTTTTTATACATGGGCTTAACAATTTCAACCAAAATATAAAGACAAAGCAAAAATAGCACTGCAAAACTAAATGCAAAAAAGCTCAACTGGGGCTGTTTGTACACTAACAAGGCCAAATAAGCTAACACCGTATTCACGCCAATATATGATATGAGGACTTTCTGATGACTCCAGCCTGATTGAATAAGGCGTTGATAAGCATGTTTGCGATGTGGTTTTCGCCATTCTTCACCAGCCAGGATCCGACGTAGTAAGGTAATTGTGGCATCAAACCAAAAAAAGCCAGTTAATATGATCCAAATCATCAACGGCATTTGAAATAATTTGTAACTAAGGAATGCATACAGCGCAACCATCATCCCTAGGAAACAACTACCACTGTCCCCCATAAAAATTCTAGCCGTCGGCCAATTCCAAAGTAGAAATCCGCTAACTAGTGCTGATAAACTCCAAGCTAAGGTTGCTAGCTCATACGCCTGATATTGAAATAAAAGATAACCGCCTACTCCAAATACAAAAATTCCTTGTGTCGCAGCAATACCATCCGCACCATCCATAAAATTAAACAAATTGATAGTCCAAACCATCGCGACAACAAGCACAAGAAAGCAAATTGGTAAAGGCAGCCATGTTAACCAAGGTTGAATCAAATAGCCGCCTTCATTTACTAAAAATAACCCTATTCCCGCACCAATACATTGAATAATAAAGCGCAAGCCCGCGGAAAGATCTTGGTGGTCATCCCAAAAGCCCAAGAACCCAATCAAAATCGCAGGAGAAAAAAACCAAAGGTACTTTTTGCTAATAATGTTAAGATAAGCTAAAACAATTAGGACAATGACCCATCCTAAGAAAAAGACAACACCACCACCACGTGGTGTTGGCGCATAATGCGAAGAACGCTCATTAGGTTCATCAAGCATTCCTTTTTCAACAGCATACCATCTATAAATACCGACGAAAGCCCAACTTAAACCAAGTAACAAAAGCACATAGGAAAACCAAGTCATACATTAATACTCTCATTAATCTGTTGTAACAATACTTTTGGTTGAAGCGCATGCGTAACAGAACGCCCTATGACTAAATAATCACTACCAGCAGCAATGGCTTTTTCAGGAGTCATCACGCGCTGCTGATCTTGCAAATCATCTTCAGGCAAACGGATCCCCGGGGTCACGCAGAGAAATGTTTTGCCAAAGCGCTTTTTCAAAATGGCAACTTCTTTAGCAGAACAAACCACGCCATCTAAACCTGCTTCATAGCAAAGCGTTGCTAATTGAAGCACCATCTCATCAACATCTTTTTTAAATCCCATTTGCTGTAATTCTTGTGGGCCAGAACTTGTTAATAAAGTGACGCCAATCAGCAAAGGTTTTCTGCTTAATTGTAAAGCTGCTCTTTCAACGCCAGCTCTGGCAGCTTGTAACATGGTTGAACCACCCAATGCATGTACGTTCATCATCCAAACGCCTGAGAGTGCAGCTGCAAAGCAAGCTCCTTGCACTTGATGTGGAATATCATGAAATTTTAAATCTAAAAAGACATCAAAGCCTTGTTGATGAAGCTCTTTAATAAACTGCGGCCCAAACTGACTAAAGAGGGTTATCCCTATTTTTAAATAACATTGCGAAGGATCTAATTGAGAAATTAATTGGTGCAACTGCGCTTTTTCTTCAAAATCAAGCGCAACAATCACTTTAGCGTTTGTATTTGTATTAGTAATAGACATTATACACCTTATAAATGATGGGCAAATTATACAATAAACAAGTTAGTCAATAAACACTTATTCGCCTTCAACACCTTGGATCGGCTTTACGGTACCCCATTGCCGACAACTTGGGCATTGCCAATGCATTAAACGGCTCGCAAATCCACAATGACTACAACGATAAACGGCTTTTTTTTCAACTAATTGCTCGATGAGTGATTTTAACATAAGGAGATCATCACGGATCTCACCCGCCGCACGGCTTAAGTGAAACTCGATCAAATGTTTTAAACCGCGAACTGAAGGATGTCGATACATATAATCAGCCAAAAATTGGGCAGCCGTTCCCTTGCCTTGTTTTTCTTTTACTTTTTCAGCATGCGCCAAAACAATGCTAATCGAAGGACAGTGATGTAATAAATAATCGAGATATTCTTCTAATGCCTGATGCTGTTCCAATTGCTCATAACATTCAATAATGAGATTTAGCGCTTCTGGCAAAAAAGCAAGATCTTGAAATTCGATGCGTTTGTAAGCTTGCAATGCATTTTGATATTTACCTAGTTTTTTTTCAAAATTTCCTTCAAGAAAACTAATTCGGGTGCAGTGTCTATCTTGCTGTAAACCTTGCTTTAGGTATTTGAAAGCAAGTTTGATTTTACCTTTTGACCAAGCATTTTCAGCATTTTCACAATAATATTGTGCAATTTCCTTGCTCATCGATTGCTTTGTTACTTCTTGTAATCTTACTGAAAACTGAATAGCTTTTTCCCAGTCTTTTTCTCTTTCGTATATATCGATAAGTAGCCTTAAACTCATTTCAAGCTGAACGCCATCGATATTGGTGATCTCAAGTAATAACAATTCTGCTCTGTCATACATCCCAGAGCGGATATAGTCTTGTGCTAAGGCTAATAAAGATTGGCTACGCTGCTTAGGTGTTAAGCTCGGTTTTGAAATTAAACTCTGATGAATACGAATAGCCCTGTCTACCTCGCCACGACGACGAAAGAAATTGCCTAAAGCTACCGTTGTTTCAACTGAATCTGGCGAAACATCGAGCATGCGAATAAAAGCATCGACTGCTTTATCCGTTTGCTCATTTAAAAGAAAATTAAGCCCTACATAATAATCTGAGCTTAAATGCCCTTGTTTAGATAGCAGGCCAATTTTTTGTGAGCGCTTACCCAAATACCATCCAGATAGTGCCGCTATCGGGAGTAGTAAGCAAATGAGTTCCAACAAATTAAAAGATGACATTTTTTAACGTCAATGTTGGTTCTGAGTCGATAGTTCTTGGGCTTTTTTTAATTTTGTTTCCAGCCATTTATTCTTGGCTTTTAACTTAAGCAAACTAAACCCCATCGTACAAACACTCATGAGGACCCCCAAGGTTAAACAACACAATAAAATAGCAGATAAAGGCCATTGCTTTGTGCCAATCAGATAGTTTACTTCTACCATTTGCGCATTTAGTGCGGTAAACGCTATCCCAATGATTATTAGTATGACAATTAACATTATCCCAATAAACCGCATAAATCACCTCCTTGTTGTTCAAAGGCTGAAGGCAAAAAAAAACGGCATGAACAAAGTCCACACCGTTTCTATTTTACCTAAAAAGTCGAAGCTATTCTTCGTCTTTATCACTTCGGATGTGCTCTTTAAGCAAGTCGCCCAAAGTAGTAGCACCGGATTGATCACTGCCAGTCTTAGAGTAATCTCGCAATGCATCGGCCTCATCTTGCGATTCTTTTGCTTTAATCGATAGCAAAATAGTCCGATTTTTGCGATCAACGCCCACAAATTTCGCTTCTACGTCATCGCCTACATTGAGTACGCTGCGCGCATCTTCTACTCTATCGCGTGCTAGCTCAGAGGAACGTAAATAACCTTCCACAGCTTCTGCAAGCAATATTTTCGCTCCCTTAGCATCTACTTCTGTCACCTTGCCAACAACAATACTGCCTTTAGCATGCTCAGCTAGGTAATTTGAGTAAGGATCAGCGTGAAGTTGTTTGACTCCCAGTGAAATTCTTTCACGTTCAGGATCAACTGAAAGCACCACTGCTTCCACTTCATCGCCTTTCTTATAACCCAGTACAGCTTCTTCCCCTGGTGTATTCCAAGAAATATCGGATAAGTGAACTAAACCATCAATGCCACCATCCAGGCCGATAAAGATACCAAAGTCAGTGATGGACTTAATTTTACCGACTATCTTATCGCCTTTATTATGAGTAGCAGCAAAAGCATCCCATGGCGAAGCTTTGCATTGTTTCAAGCCCAAAGAAATACGACGACGTTCTTCGTCGATGTCCAATACCATGACTTCGACTTCTTCGCCTGGAGATACAATTTTGGAAGGATGAACGTTACGATTTGTCCAATCCATTTCAGAAACGTGAACCAAGCCCTCGATACCAGCTTCAAGTTCAACGAAACAGCCGTAATCTGCAATATTGGTAACGCGACCAACCACTCTTGTTCCTTCTGGGTAACGACGTGCAACCCCTACCCATGGATCTTCGCCCAATTGTTTTAATCCAAGAGAAACACGCATACGTTCTCTATCAAAGCGCAATACCTTGACTTGAAGTTCTTGACCAACAGTGAGCACTTCGCTTGGATGTTTAACACGTTTCCAAGCAATATCTGTAATATGCAATAAGCCATCGATTCCGCCAAGATCAACAAAGGCGCCATAATCAGTGAGGTTTTTTACCACCCCGGTGATCATTTGACCTTCTTGCAAGCCTTCTAGCAATGCATCACGTTCTTGGGTATTTTCAGATTCAACCACAGAACGACGAGAAACAACAACATTATTTCTTTTTTGATCTAATTTAATAACTTTAAACTCAAGTTCTTTGCCTTCTAATTGGCTCATATCTCGAACAGGACGCACATCGACGAGTGAGCCTGGTAAAAAGGCACGAATGGTATTGATATCTACTGTAAAACCACCTTTAACTTTGCCGTAAATAATGCCCTTGACCACTTTATTTTCTTGATAAGCTTTATCCAGTACTTTCCAAGCTTCTTGTCTTTTTGCTTTTTGTCTGGAAAGACGGGTTTCCCCATAGCCATCTTCAATGGCCTCAAGCGCAACCGGTATGGTGTCGCCTTCTTTAATTTCTAATTGGCCATCTTTATCCATAAATTCTTCGATACGGATATATCCTTCTGATTTAAAAGGTGTATCGATAGTGACAAGGCCTTTTTCATAATTAATGGCCAGAACAACGCCATCAAATATGGCACCTGGACTCATTTCAATTTTAGAGCTGGTTTCTTCAAAAAGTTGAGCAAAGCTCTCGTTGGTGGTTGGTATTGCGTTCATACTTTGTTTAATCCTTTGACGCAAAGGTAGTTAATAAACTAAGCGCCAAGTTCGTCAGGTTAATATTCGTTATCTTATTTTGGGTAATAAAATAACACCGTCTCCTTTGCCATACAGATGTTTCACTATGGGAACCACAATTCTCACAGACAAAAGGTCCCCAAGGCTAACATCTATGTCTTGCGCTTTCAACTAGTCAGTTAATTAGTGCCCCACTATCTTTGCCCATCCTATTATTCTGATAAATCGTGCTCTTTTATTTTTGCCATCACGATTTGATAGACTTCTTGAATAGAAAGTGCGGTGGTATCTAATATCAAAGCATCTGTTGCCGGTACTAAAGGTGCAACCGCTCGCTCTTTATCACGAATATCTCGCGCAGTGATCTCGGCCAATAATGCTTCGAAGCTCGTCGATATTCCCTGTGCTTGCAATTGACCTTGACGCCGTCTTGCTCTTTCTTGCGAGGATGCGTCCAAAAAAATCTTTAAGTCTGCCTGTGGAAAAACAACTGTTCCCATGTCGCGACCATCAGCGACCAAACCTGGAGGTTCTAAAAAAGCGCGCTGTCTGTCTAATAATGCTTTTCTCACTTGAGGGATAGCGGCCACTTTTGAAGCTGCATTTCCACATTGTTCCGTGCGAATAGTAAGTGAAACATCTTGACCTTCAAGAAAAACAACATTGGTTTGCTTATCAAAGAAAACATCTAAATGCCCAGCAAGCACTTCCAAAGCAGCATGATTCTCTAATGAAACGGCATGCCCCTGTGCTGCTAAAGCAAGCACCCGATAAAGCGCGCCGCTGTCCAAAAAATGCCATTGCAACACTTGTGCAATTTGGCGGCTTAACGTGCCCTTGCCCGATCCACTCGGCCCGTCTACTGTAATGATAGGTATTTTTTTCAGTTTCATACATCTGCCTCAATCAAAAGCCCTAACTGCTTGGCTATCTCACAAAAATTGGGAAAAGAGGTAGCAATATTATCACTATCACGAATGACTATTTTCTTGCTTGCCACTAAGCTTGCCATCGCAAATGCCATTGCAACACGATGATCTCCCTGACTTTCCACCAATCCCCCTTTAATCTTTCCTCCTTGGATTATCATGCCATCTGGCAATTCCTCAACTTTTATCCCTAATGTGCTTAGCCCTTTGGCCATCACCGCGATCCTATCGCATTCTTTGACCCGCAATTCAGCAACCCCCTGAACATGGGTTGTCCCAACAGCACAAGCTGCAACAATAAAAAGGATCGGAAATTCATCGATAGCGCTGACCACCCATTTGGCAGGAACAGTGATCCCTTGCAACTGACTTCCTTTGACTTCAATATCACCGATGGGTTCACCATTTTCTTCTGTACAATCCATTATTGAAATATTGGCGCCCATTGCTTTGAGAATATGGATGAGTCCAATTCTTCGTTCATTGATCCCCACACACCGTAGTTTTATATGCGAGCCCGGTATCATACTCGCACCAGCGATAAAAAATGCTGCCGAAGAAAAATCTCCGGGGATCAACATTTCTTGGGCTTGCAATGCTTTTCCAGGCGACAAGGTGATGATATTTGATTCAATTTTTATGTCACAACCAAAGGCATTAAGCATGCGCTCGGTATGATCGCGCGTAGGAATATTTTCAGTAATGACTGTATTACTTTTAGCCAATAATCCTGCCAACAACAAACAAGATTTAACTTGAGCGCTAGCAACAGGTAAGGTGTAAGCTATCCCTTGCAAAGGCATGCCCTCTATCTGCAAAGGAGCCACAAGCAAAGCTGCCGATTTTTGGGCAAAAATCTTTGCACCCATTTTCGTCAGCGGTTCAACGACACGCGCCATTGGACGTTTTTGAAGTGAGCTATCACCTGTCAACACACTTTTAAATGGCAATGCTGCTAAAAGGCCTGTTAACAAGCGCATACTGGTACCAGAATTACCACAATCAATAGCTTTGCTTGGCGCTTGCAACCCTGTTAGTCCCACCCCTTGGATATGCAAATGACCGTTTTGCTGAAATTTAACATCCACACCAAGTGAACGTATTGCCTCAAGCGTTGCTAAGCAATCTTTGGCTTGTAAAAATCCTTTAAGGATGGTAGTACCTATACTCAAGGCGCCTAAAATGAGGGCACGATGTGAAATAGATTTATCCGCAGGAAATGTTGCTTCTCCTTGGAGAATGCCACCTGGTTTAACAACTAAATCCATAAAATATCGTTGCGCCTGGATCTCAAACGTCTATCCATATTTCTTTTCAAAAGCTTTCATAAACTCCACAAGCAGGGCCACACCTTGGAGCGGCATCGCATTATATAAGCTGACGCGACATCCTCCCAGTGCTTTGTGACCTTTTAATTGCTTTAGGCCAAGATCATTCGCTTCTTTAATGAAAAGGGTTTCAAGCGCTTCATTGGGTAAACGAAACGGAATGTTGATCCGCGATCGATGCGGTTTGTAAACTGGATTTGTATAAAAATCGCTACTATCAATCACTTCATAAAGCATCGCCGATTTTTGCAGACACTTTTGCGCAAGTGCTTGGCAATTTCCTTGCTGCTTTGTCCATTTAAGCACTAAACCAAGAACATACCAGCAAAACATTGGGGGTGTATTAAAAAGCGATTGACTTTGTTGATACACCTCGTAATTCAGGATACTCGGGGTATAGGGATGAGCAAAACCGAGCAACTCTTTTCTTACAATAACAACGGTAATACCAGAAATACCTAAGTTTTTTTGCGCACTTGCGTAAATCACGCCATAGTTATCAAATTGAATTGGTTTAGTTAGTATATTCGATGTCATATCGGATGCTAACCACTTCCCTTGACAATTTGGCGGCTCATGAAACTCAACCCCATGAATGGTTTCATTATCTGTGTAATGTACATAAGGGCTAATTTCTGAAAATGTCCATTCTTCTTTTAATGGAATTTGAGTAAATTGATTACCTTGAGAAGTGGCAACGCAATGTGCCTGACAGTATTTTTTTCCTTCGGTATAGGCTAAATCCGACCACGTACCTGTCACCAAATAATCTGCGTTTGATGCCTTATTTAAAAGATTCAACGGCACAGCGGAAAATTGAGATCTGGCGCCACCGTGCATAAATAAGACTGCAAAATCCTCAGGGATCTGTAAAAGATCTCTTAGATCCTGTTCAATCATTTGCGTCAGATCCATAAATACAGGTAAACGATGACTCAGTTCCATCACAGACATGCCATCATACCAATCTGGAATATCTGCTTTAATTTGATTAAGCACTTCGCCAGCAAGACAAGCTGGCCCTGCGCCGAAATTATAAACGCTATTCTTCATCACTCTCATCTACATCGGTATCATCAAGTTCATCGGCTTCTTCATCAACATCCAACTCATCTGATTCACTTTCAGCAATTCTTCGAGTTGTTGCAACTTCTTTGGTTGCTGCTTCATCAATTTCTTGTTCTTCTATTCGTTGTAAACCAACCAGCTTTTCATTGTTACTCAATTGAATTAAAGTAACGCCCTGCGTGTTTCTACCAACAACAGAAATTTCTTCCACACGCGTGCGCACTAAAGTGCCACCATTGGTAATTAACATAATTTCATCGTTTTCTGCTACTTGAACAGCACCAATAACAGCACCATTACGTTGCGTTGTTTGAATAGAAATGACGCCTTGACCACCCCGTCCTTTAACTGGAAATTCTGAAATCGCAGTGCGTTTGCCAAAACCATTTTCTGTAGCAGTAAGAATCGTGCATTCTTCACTTCTCACGACGATTAAAGAGATGACGTGTTGATTCTCTTGCAATTTGATACCACGCACACCTCGCGCTGTACGTCCCATCGCTCGAATGGCCTTTTCATGAAAACGGGTCACTTTTCCAGCATCGGTAAACAACATGACATCGCGATTTCCATCTGTTGTTTCAACACCTACTAACTGATCATTTTCGTCAAGACCAATGGCAATAATGCCAGAGCTACGTGGGCGAGAAAAATTACTAATAGGCACCTTTTTCACAACCCCTTTTGCAGTTGCCATAAAAATGTAACTTGCGTCGCTAAAATCACGTAAGGGTAAAATGGCGCTGATCCGCTCATCTTGAGACAAAGGCAATAAATTAACAATTGGCTTACCACGCGCATTTCGCGAGCCCAAAGGTAATTGATACACTTTTAACCAATAGACTTTGCCTTTGCTAGAAAAACACAAAATCGTATCGTGGGTATTAGCAATTAAAAGCTGATCAACAAAATCCTCATCTTTAACTGCTGTTGCAGCTTTACCTCTGCCGCCACGGTGCTGTGCTTGATAAGCATCGAGCGGTTGTGTCTTCACATAACCTTGATATGAAAGCGTGACAACTCGAATTTCTTCAGTAATAAGATCTTCACTGGATAAATCCTGTTGAGTTGCAATAATTTCAGTTCGACGTGTATCACCAAATTGTGCGCAAGATTCGTTCAGTTCATCACGAATGACTTGCATTAATTTTGCCGGATTCACCAAGATTTCGATAAGTGCTTTAATTTGTGCCAAGATCTCTTCATATTCTTGGAAAATTTTATCTTGTTCCAAGCCGGTTAATCGGTGAAGTCTTAAATCCAAAATAGCTTGCGCCTGAGTCTGAGATAAATGATATTCATTCTTGCTCAATCCAAGACTTGGGACTTGTGATTCGGGTTTGGTAATATCTTCATTACCAGCTTTGGCGAGCATCGCACTCACCATTCCTGCTGGCCAGCTTCTACTTAATAGTTGTTCTTTAGCTTCATTTGGTGTTTTGGCTGCTTTAATTAAAGCGATTACGTCATCAACGTTAGTAAGTGCAACGCTTAACCCTTCTAAAATATGAGCTCTATCTTTTGCTTTGCGCAATTCAAAATTGGTACGACGATTAACCACCACGCGCCGATGACGGATAAAAGCTTCTAAAATTTGTTTTAAGTTTAAAGTCCTCGGTTGGCCATCCACCAAGGCAACCATATTGATACCAAACACACTTTGCATCGGCGTATGTGTATATAAATTATTTAAAATAACCTCAGCAACTTCATTGCGTTTAAGTTCAATAACAACCCGCATGCCATCTTTGTCGGATTCGTCTCTTAAATTTGAGATCCCTTCTACTTTTTTGTCTTTAACAAGTTCAGCAATTTTCTCAACCAGTTTAGCTTTGTTTACTTGATAAGGAAGTTCCGTGATGATGATAGATTGCCTATTATCTTGTTCTTCAATATGTGTTCTTGCACGAACATAAATGCGCCCACGCCCAGTGCGATAAGCATCGACAATGCCACCTCGACCATTAATAATTGCTGCGGTTGGAAAATCAGGGCCTGGGATAAGGTGTATTAATTCTTCTATGGTCGTATTTGGATTATCGATTAAAGCTAAACAACCTGCTATCACTTCTTTTAAATTATGAGGCGGAATATTGGTTGCCATCCCGACTGCAATACCTGAGGTCCCATTCACTAATAAATTAGGTATGCGGGTAGGCAACACTGTGGGGGCAAACTCAGTTTCATCATAGTTAGGTACAAAATCTACCGTTTCTTTATCCAAATCTTTAAGTAATTCATGGGCAAACTTCGACATCCGCACTTCGGTATAACGCATTGCTGCGGCAGAATCCCCATCGACCGAACCGAAATTACCTTGACCATCTACTAATAGGTAACGCAAAGAGAAAGGTTGTGCCATACGAACAATAGTATCGTAGACTGCCGTATCGCCATGAGGGTGGTATTTACCTATCACATCCCCGACGACCCTTGCCGACTTCTTATAGGGTTTGTTCCAATCGTTACTCAATTCATGCATTGCAAATAAAACACGGCGATGAACCGGTTTTAACCCGTCCCGAACATCGGGCAAAGCGCGTCCTACGATGACACTCATTGCATAGTCAAGGTAGGATTGTTTAATTTCATCTTCGATTTTGACTGGATGGATTTCTTTTGCGAGCTCAGTCACAGACTACGGCTCCTTTGTTAGCCAATAAACTATACTATTTGATAAGGTTTTTCTGGTATATGTAGGTGGCAATATTGTAGCATCTTTACCCAAGCCGGCACAGTACACCGTAAGTTCATGAACATTGACCCTTTAGAAATTCAAAAATTTGATGAAATGGCCACAGATTGGTGGGATAAATCAGGCCCTTGCAAGCCTTTGCATGATTTGAACCCCATCCGACTTGATTTTATCTTATCACATTGCTCAATTGCTAAGGGCACCCAAGTACTGGATATTGGCTGTGGTGGGGGGATCCTCACTGAGGCCTTAAGTCAGTTTAGTACTTCGGTATGGGGTCTTGATCAATCTGAAAAAGCTTTAGAAGTAGCCAAAAATCATGCACAAACGCTTTCTCACCCGCCTCGGTATGAACAGTCAACCGCAGAAGCGTTTGCAAAAATACATCCTGGCAACTTTGATCTGATCACCTGTATGGAACTGTTAGAGCATGTCCCCGATCCACTTTCCATTATCAATGCTTGTGGTGCACTGCTAAAACCTGGGGGTCAGCTCTTTTTTTCTACCTTAAATCGCACCCCAAAGTCTTTTCTATTTGCCATTGTGGGAGCGGAATATCTCCTCAAATTGTTACCACGAGGTACTCACACGTATGAGCGTTTTATTCGACCTAGCGAATTAGCACAATGGTCAAGATCGCGTGGTCTTTCTTTAAAACACATCAAAGGCATAAGCTATAACCTCTTCAGCAAAGCTTATTATTTGTCGCACGATGTCTCTGTAAACTATCTTATGCACTTTGAAAAGGAATAGACTGATGACGGGTGCTCTTTTATTTGATATGGATGGGACATTACTCGATACGGCGCCAGAATTTACCCATTGCTTAAATAGCTTGCTGGCACAAGAAGGAAAGCCACTTACCACTTTGGCATCACTCAGAAGTTGGGTGTCCTTTGGCGCTAAAGGCATGGTGAAACATGGCTTTAAGCTAACAGAGCAAGATCCTGTACTAGATAGCTTAGTTTCCCGCTTTTTAACTCTGTATCTTGAAAATATAGGTACGCTAACTCAGTTTTTTCCTGGTATGCATGACATCTTAAATGTCATTTTAAACAAAGGATTGCCCTTTGCTATTGTGACCAACAAGCCATCTCTTTATACCAACCTATTAATGCAACGCTTTGCACCTTTAAAAGAGGCACGATGTGTGGTGGCTGGCGATAGCTTACCTTGGCACAAACCCGATCCCGCCCCGCTTTTATATGCTTGTCAGCAATTGTCTGTTAAACCAGAGCATTGCTGGTATATCGGCGATGCACTATCAGACGTGCAAGCAAGTCGTAGCGCAAAGATCCGCTGTGCCATTGCACATTATGGTTATATCCCTCCTGATGAAAATGCCATCGAGTGGCAGGCAGATCACTATTTGACGCAACCAGCCGATATTCTTCAACTCCTGTCTTAGCCCTTGCACAAATTCGATCTTGTCCTAAGCTGAAAGAATGGTTTTGAAATGGACTTTTTTATCGCACGTACATAGAGAGATCTCGCACAAGCCTTTCAGTTTCATCCTATCTCCTTCGTGCCTATTTGAATCCACAATACCTCTTATCAATTTGGTGAATAAGATGCTGGTTACTTTGGTAAGCAGCCCCTAAGCAAGGAAGCAACAGAGGGTATTATGTCTAAATCCAAAATAATGAAAATGAATCGCACTACAACTTCACCCAACATGATTTTGTTGCATTTAAAGTGGCAGCAAATTCGATCGCAAATGCTACAGCAAATCGCATTCCCAACCCATCTCGCAGAAACAAGATCAGACACTACACATAAGAAAGAATTTGTTGCTGCATAGCTAACTAAAAATTGAGGCAAGCCTGCACGCTTGCCTCTACCCACTTGCTACCAGAAAAGATACAATAGCCGCCACTTTATACCTCTAACATGTCTGTGCACGCCGATGCCTTCTTGGTGAAAGATGGAAAATGTAACCCTAACTAATGTGACTGTTTCGCCCAATTGCTTAGCCGAAAAAGTTATTCTTATTACAGGCGCAAGTGATGGCATTGGAAGAGCACTTGCTTTAGCGGCGGCAAAACACGGCGCAAACTTAATCATTTTGGGAAAATCTCTCAAAAAATTAGAATCACTTTATGATGATATTGTCGCGGCGAATGCACCAGAGCCAGCCATACATCCGTTAAATTTGCAGTTGATAGAACAAACACAGGCTGATGAATTAGCGCAGTGTATTTATAATATGTTTGGCCGCTTAGATGCTATTGTCCACAATGCTGGGATAAGCGGACAAATTACACCGCTTGAACATCTTGAGCCAAAAAAATGGCAAGAGGTTATCCATTTAAATCTCACTGTCCCTTATTTGCTGACACATTCGTTGCTACCTTTGCTAAGAAATAGCCAACAGGCCTCCATTTTATTTACAAGTGCAGATGAAGCCAGACAAGCCAAGGCTTATTGGAGCGCTTATAGCGCCAGTAAATTTGGCATCATGGGGTTAGCGCAAAGTTTGCACGAAGAATTACATGACAATACAGATATTCGTGTTAATTGTATCAATCCAAAAGCAGTGCGCACCAATTTGCGCATTAAAGCCTATCCAGGGATCGATCCTTTAACTTATGCTACTCCCGAAGAGATTGTGCCTTACTACTTATATTTACTCAGCCAACAAGCCACACACCTTCGAGGTAAATGTATACTCTTCCCAGTTTGAAATTATGCTCCGTTATTGCGACCCAGAGCGTAGCGAAGGGGAAGCAACCCAGAAAAAAGACCGGATTGCCACGTCGCTTCGCTCCTCGCAAAGACGGATCAATGGTTGGCTGTTCCTAATTTCAAACTGAAATCAGTATATACTCCAGTTTGAAATTATGTTTTGTCTATAAAGTTGGAATAAGCCCATTTTCATTTTCCATCTCATCATCTATTTCATGCTGTTGCACAGGCTGCGCTGGTTGGGCAAACTGGCGTAGCGCCTCTGGCAGATCCGAGATGTTGCGATACTGATTAACATATACAGTAGGGTTAGGAATATTTTTCACAATATCTGCCACTTCTGCACCATGATTTTGAGCAATATCTTTATCTACTTTAAGTCGCATGAGCCGAGCAATCAGCTTTGGTTTATCAATACCAAGGACATTTGGAGCATTTTGGGTTGTTGTTTTTTGGGGCTCAATTCTTAAAGCTAACGCTATTGTTTCTAAATTAACGAATTGATTTGCGATAGAAGGTACTGTTGCTTCTGCTTGGCCAATACTTATTTCATAATGATTTGCTATGAAATCTACGACGCCTTCTCGTGCTAAATTTGTGAAATTATCATAAAGCATTTCATAATTGCTAAACAATGCCTTTCTTTGTTCATAATTATTGTTATCAATAACTCCATCAGTTAGGCGATCGACTTCAAGGTTTAATTTATTACCATACTCTATCAAAATTTTTAATTTCTTATAAACTGCATGTAAATGGGGTAACGTTTCATTAATTGCAAAAGGGATTGATAATCTAAAAAATGTGCCAACCCACGTAGCTATGAACTCATCTAGTTGAAAAAGTGCGCTATCATCGGTAAGACGCCAATTTATACCGCATTTTTGCAACAATAATTCACTTAAGAAAAGTACTGAACTTGTAAAAGCAGCTACTGCAAATAGGGCTGTCGTAGCTTTGAGTGCTACCATAAGTGCTGGCAAAAATAACAAAGATTTATAAAGCAATCCGAAAAAACAAAAAGAATGGAGTATATTAATAACTAAATGCTTTGTAGTAAGGTTTGCTAATCCAACAAGTGGTAAAAGCAGCAAGTGGATCCCTCTAAAGATCGTCCCTAATAATAAATTAAAGGCAAAATAAATGCTGTTTAGGTACCCTATCGCAAGCCCCTTTAAGGTAGGCTTTTGGCGTGCGACTTTAAACATATTTTGAGCATAAAACTTAATGATATAGGGAGCATTTTGCCCCAGCCATGTTATGCTATCACCAAATATGCTATTGAAAATATCGGATGTTTTATAAAAAAGAAAATCCATACGACTGGGTTGTAATTTAAATTGCTGCTTCTTAATCCATAAATCAATTTTATTTTGTTCCTGGGCATCCTTACCAAACTTTGCTTGCGTGGCATCAATATAATTAACAATCTCAAGCAAAACAAGTTTTTGATAAGCCTTTTGCGCACTCATAAAAAGACTATGATTTTCAAATTTATAATTGACCATAACTGGTAAATGTTTAGCAGTCAATTTAAAGTTGTTGAGTTGCGCCGCAAGTTGAAAATCCTTCGAAGGGAGCGTATGCCAATTATCCACAAAGTGCATAAGCTTGTTTATTAAAGCCATATCTTTTTCATTTGCAAAATCCATTTCTTCAATGTTTAGCTTAACAATTTGTTGAACATGTCGAACATAAAAAGATTGTTGCCATGGCTTACTTTCTATTTCGGTCCCAATCATGTTAAGTAGATTTTGAGAAATTGCAGTATTTACAGGGTTCAACATCTCGTGCCTCTTCAAGTACGCGCAAAGTGCATCACGATACGTTTATTCGGTTAGAATTACAACTTTTTCCGATAAGCGGCAAACCATAGCTATAAATACGTCTTTTAAGGTGTAATAATTTATGTTATTTAACAAACAAGTCACTTTTGCAGATCTAATATTTGCGCAGCACTGAGTTCAAGCCATTTCCCTTTTTTCAACTCTCGTGGCAAGGTTAAATGGCCATATTTAATCCGAATCAACCGACTCACTGTGTAATTTTGCGAAGCAAAAAGCTCTCGCACTTCTCGGTACTTGCCTTGGGAAAGCGAAACCGTAAACCATTGATTACGTCCATCACTTGAGGGTTTTCGTGAAATTTCTTTAAAACGGCTAATGCCTGTAGAAAGCTCGATGCCTTTTCGCATATTTGATAAAGCTTCATCTGATACCGTACCATAAACACGCACGGCATATTGACGCAACACTTCAAACCGAGGATGCATTAATCGATGTGCTAATTCACCTTGATTCGTAAACAACAACAAACCTGCTGTGTTCACATCTAACCTACCGACCATCACCCATCGACCATCCACTAAAGGCAGACTTTCAAAAACGCTTTTCTTGCCATTTTCAGTGACGCGCGAACAGATCTCCCCTTCAGGTTTATGATACATTAATACTCTGGGTAACTTGGCAACATTATCTTCAAGCGAAACAATTTTACCATCGACTTTTATTTTATCTTGTGGTGAAATTTTTTGTCCGATAATAGCATCTTTACCGTTAACCTGTACTTTGCCCGTCTTGATCCAGCTTTCAATGGTTCTTCGCGATCCTAGGCCGTGGTTAGCTAATACTTTCTGCAAGCGCATTATCACTCTTTTCCTCTAATTCCTCTGGTTCTTCTAATTCTGCTGTAGCAAGTTCGATATCTAAAGCAACAGAATTGCTCATAGGCGGCTCTTCGTTGACACTATTTGTTAAACTTTCAAAATCTGCTAATTGGGCAAGCGGCGGTAAATCACTTAAGGATTTTAAACCAAAATAATCTAAAAAGGCTTTGGTAGTTGCATACAAACCTGGCTTTCCAGGCACTTCTTTATAACCCACTACTTTCACCCAACCAAATTCTTCTAAGGTTTTAACAATGTTTGAACTAACCACCACGCCACGAACAGCTTCAATTTCACCACGCGTGATAGGCTGACGATAGGCAATTAACGCTAAAGTTTCCATTAACGCTTTTGAAAATCGGGCTGGTTTTTCTTCGGCTGATTTCTCAAGATAAGGCAGCACGGGTTGTGAAACTTGAAAACGATAGCCAGAGGCAACTTCAACTAATTCTATACCGCGTTCTTGGTAATGTGATTTTAATTGTACCAGTGCCTTTTTAATATCTTGGCTTTTTGGTTTTGCTTCATTCACAAAATATTTAATAATCGCATCGACCGATAAAGGTTCTGTTGCTGCAAAAAGCACGCCTTCCACGATAGGCAATAATTCATCCACAGTTTTAGTCATCATTTTGTCTCGACATGGCGTTAATGATATTCATCGACACTCGCTAACATGGTTTGTGAGTTTTCTTTGTGTTTAGCAAATTGTTCATTAGTGGCTTGTCCTTCAAACACAATATTACATTGTGTAATATGAATCGGACCATATTCCTCGGTTTGCACAATATCAATTAAACCAATTTTTAAAAGTTCTAAAATTGCCAAAAAACTAACAACCACGCCAAGACGACCTTCAGACAAATTAAAACATTGATGAAATTCTACAACACGGCTCGTGTTAATCATATCTAATATGATGCTCATCCTTTCTCTGACAGAAAGTGCTTCTTTAGCAACCTTATGAGTTGCCAAAAGCTCTGAACGTTTTAAAATATCGATGAAGGCTGCTAACAATTCTGAAAGCTCAACTTTGGGAATTGTTTTAGTTACTTCAATCTCAGGCACAAATACTTGTTGAGGAAAAATATCTCTCCCCATTCTTGGCAACAATTCCAGTTGTTCAGCAGCATGTTTTATTCTTTCATATTCTTGTAAACGCCGTACCAATTCAGCACGGGGATCGGCTTCCTCTGGCGCATCAGGAGAGCGAGGCAATAACATCCTGGATTTAATTTCGGCAAGAACTGCAGACATCACTAGATAGTCTGCTGCTAATTCAAGACGAATTTCTTTCATCAGCTCAACATATTGCATATATTGATAGGTAATTTGCGCAATAGGAATGTTAAGAATATCTAAATTGTTTTTACGAATAAGATAAAGCAACAAATCAAGTGGGCCCTCAAAGGCTTCCAAAAAGACCTCTAAAGCATCTGGTGGGATATAAAGATCCTCAGGCAATTGCAAAATAGCGACGCCATTGACTTTACCAAAAACCTCTTGCAAGGAAGCAGCTTCTTCAGAGTTATTTTCTTCCTGCGTTTCCTCTATAACAGATGCACTATTTATCACGGTGGACCAACCCCATGACTTCTCTCACCTCTTCTAGTGTTTCTTCAGCCACATCTCTTGCCGCTTCACAACCTTCTCGGACGATTTCTTTAACAAGACGCATATTGCTTTGATATTCAAGTGCGCGCTCTTGAATGGGTTTTAAACTCTCAATAATGGCATCTGAAACGCTTTTTTTACACTCCAAGCACCCAATTCCTGCTGTGGTACAACCTTGCATTACCCATTGTTGGGTTTCTTGAGAAGAATAGACTTTATGCAATGACCAAACTGGGCATTTCTCTGGATTTCCTTTATCAGTGCGTCGAACACGTGCCGGATCGGTTGGCATGATTCGGATCTTTTTTTCAATGCTTTCGGGTTCTTCTCGCAGCGCAATGGTATTGTTATAGGATTTAGACATTTTCTGTCCATCCAATCCTGCCAGTTTAGCATTGGCGGATAATATCGGGTGAGGTTCAGGTAAGATGATCTTACTTCTGCCTTCCAAGTAACCATACAATCTTTCGCGATCGCTAAGTGAAAGATTACCTTGCGAAGAAATAAGCGCTTGCCCTCTTTCTAAAGCCTCTGTGTTGCCTGTCTCTTGATATTGCTTTAAAGAATCCAAATAGATGGAGGCATTTTTTTTACCCATTTTGGTAACAGCCGCTTGCACTTTTTCTTCAAAGTCTTGTTCTTTGCCATATAAGTGATTAAAGCGCCTGGCAACTTCCCTGGTTAATTCTAAGTGGGAAACTTGATCTTCCCCAACAGGGACAAAACCTGCTTTGTATGCGAGAATATCGGCGCTTTGTAATAAGGGATAACCTAAAAACCCATACGTGGCTAAATCTTTTTCTTTTAGTTTTTCTTGCTGATCTTTATACGTTGGCACACGTTCAAGCCATCCCAATGGGGTCATCATCGATAATAGCAGATGAAGTTCTGCATGTTCTGGCACACGAGATTGGATAAAAAGCTTACAAGCACCGGGGTTTATCCCACAAGCTAACCAATCGATAAAAGTTTCCCATACATTTTCTTCAATGGCTTCAGGGTTTTCATAATGGGTTGTCAAGGCATGCCAATCGGCAACAAAAAAGAAACATTCATACTCATATTGAAGTTTTAGCCAATTTTTAATGACACCGTGATAGTGCCCCAAATGTAATGGTCCCGTCGGACGCATACCCGAAACAACACGCTGATATTCACTGACGGTACCACTTACACTCACTTTTCTACCTTACTATGTTATTATTCCAGTCTTTATTCTTTTTGGAATTGTATGACATCAGCGAAGCTGGTGCTAGGTAAAGGTTTTTTGACTTCAGCATCCAGAGAAGGTAGTATGCCAACTTTTTGCAGTTAAAGCTATCTTCGAGAACAACAATGATATTACCGCCACCCGAAACAACAACTGTCAACCAAAGCCCTGAAGCTTTAGTTGCTTTAATGACATTATTATTTATTGCCCTGACCGTATATGGCTTAGGGAAAATTAAGTTTTTGAACTTAAAATGGGTTTATAGAATATTATTCAAACGGGCTGGGATCTCCTAGCCCCTTTCTTATAATAACGGGTTTATCATTTAGCAAATCGATCACGGTACTGGGAAGATCTCCCATGATCCCAGTATCTAAAATTAATCCAACAGCACCACCAGTTCGCGGTGCAATTAGGGTTGGATCTGTGATCGGTGTTTCGTCTTTTGCTAACCATAAACTGGTACTCAGCATCGGTGCTGTCATTTCACTTAGCATTGCATCCACAACAGGATGCTGCAGGATCCGGATCCCCACGACTTTTCTTTTGATGCCTTGTGCAGGTTTTGGTACTAATTTTGTTGCGGGTAAAATAAAAGTGTAAGGCCCAGGCGTGTATCTTTTTAAGATCCTAAAAACCTCGTTATTCACAAAGCAGTATTGTGAAACTTGTGCAATACTATGACAAAGCAATGTTAATGGATGCTTTTCATCCAGATCTCTTAACTTTCGAATCGTTTCTAAAGCTTTTTTACTGTTGAGGCTACACCCAAGCGCATAACCAGAGTCAGTTGGGTAAGCAATAACTTCCCCCGCATTCAAAATAGCGACCGCTTGTTTGATCAAGCGGGGCTGCGGGTTATCAAGATGCATGGTAAAATATTTAGTCATGATGCCTTTTAAATCATTACTAACGACTAGGAACTTAGCGACTATCACAATGGAAACTTTATGAAATTATTTTACGACCTATTACCCATCGCTATTTTTTTTATCGCTTATAAACTTTACAACATCTATGTTGCTACCGCGACCGCCATCGCCGCAGCCATTGTGCTTATCTCGGTGACTCTGATCCGAGGTAAACGACCTGATATGATGCAGTTAATTACCCTAGTTATGATTATCATTCTAGGGGGCGCAACACTTATTTTCAGAAATGAACTTTTCATTAAGTGGAAGCCCACCGTGGTCTACTGGATTTTGGGTGCTATTTTTGCCCTAACCCCATTATTTTCTAAAAAAACCCTCGTACAGAAAATGCTGGATAAATCTCTAACCTTGCCAGCCAAAGCCTGGGCTTTGCTCAATACCAGTTGGTATGCTTTTTTCTTTATCATGGGCATACTCAACGTGATGGTTGTTTATTCCTTTGATACCGATGTGTGGGTTAACTTTAAGCTATTTGGCACCTTAGGCTTAACCCTTGTTTTTGTCATCATTCAAGGCATTTTAGTGTCAAAATATCTGCCCCAAACAAAACAACAACAAAAAAATTCACGTTTATGACACTGACTGCAAAACAACGCAAAGAACTCATAGAAACAAGGTTACAAGCAAAATTGTCACCTTTTAAATTAGAAGTAATAGATGAAAGTCATTTGCACATTGGACATGAGGGTGCAAAAGGCGGCGCGAGTCATTTTGCAGTTGTGATTGTTGCTCAAGCATTTGAGTCTCTTAACGCAGTTCAAAGACATCAATTGATCTACCAAGAACTTCGCTATCTCATTCCTCATGAAATTCATGCTTTAAAAATTTCTGCCAAAACCTGCGCAGAAAACTGAGATTAACTAAATTTAGCAGAAAGAATTAAATGGCGTATTTACACGCCATAAAACTGATCTCCTGATTTTCTTAAATATTTAATACTATCGGCATGCACTTCATCATTTACTTCTACCAGCTAATCTTTTCATCATTGTAGAGGGGGCATAATTCTTGGTATAAAGTTAACTTGCATAAATTAAAAGGTGTCTGATAAATGAAGCGCGGCGCAGAATCAAAGTTAGAATTAGAATTAGAGTTAGAGCATCACTATAAAAAGCACAAAAAAAATCCAACAGAAAATGCACAAATCGCTCGCGCTTTACAAGGCCTAATTAATTCTACAAACCCACAAATCGATAACTTAAAAGCTTTAATCGCTTCTGGAGCTGATTTAAAAGCACCTTCTTGTATATATAAAGAATATGAAGATTTGGAAGAATCCGTAGAGATGACGCCTTTTCGTTATGCAATTACCTTAAATAAAATAAAAATTGCTCAAATGATTTTTAATACCGATAATATGTTAGATGATATTTCAAATGAATATAATGGCGCCCTCAGAGGAACAATTGATAAAAATAAATCTCATAAAAATTATTTTGCTTTTTTAGATACTTTGCCAATAGGGGCTTGGCCAAAAGAATTAATAGATAGTTTTTTACATAGAACTTCCGACTACCTAATCCCTTCTGAGTATACAAATCATTATCTATTATTGAGGATTAAATGTGAACAATATGTAAAAGCAACATCAACTGAAAGTAAAGCAGGGTTATTAATAGAAATTGAAAATCAGCTTATCGATTATCAAAAGCATTCATTTCCTAATTCAGGGGCAAAATTACCTTTTCCAGGGCTTTTTCAAGGTTGTCTTCTTAAAAATGTATATCTTTTTCAAAATGAGGAACTGATTTTATTATTTGCTAAATATCTTCCTGTTCCTAAGGCAGAATATTTCCAAGATGTACCAAAATATATTAAGGCAAGAGAAGCGAGCTATAATGAACTGGTTACTAATTTCATAGCTAAAAATAAAGAATATCATTTTGAACAGTTAGAGAATAAAATTCTTACTATTCAAAGAAAATTCCGTTCTATCAAAAGACAAAAAGAAGAGCAACATCGTATCCCAGAAATTTTTCCAGAGCTATTTCCCCCAAAAAACAATGAAATATCAGTGGAAAATTTTGGAAAACCCTACGTACCACAAAAATGTTCAAGCGCATTGGCAAATAGGATTGTAAACGCAGCAAGCAAGATCAAATTTCTTCGCAACATTCGCCATTTGACAAACGAGGATGCAATAAAAAGCATTTTTAATGATTGTTTGTATGGGCGTGTCAATTTGATGTTATCTTTTATTCCTTTTAACCCAGCTTCACTACACTCCACAGACATAGAAAATGGTGATGCTAACGTTATTTGTTGTGGCGCTGATTATGGCAAAATTGATTCTCGCACACAAAATATTGAACTTACATTCGATCTAAATAAAATGAATTTGGGGGCCACCCATTGTGCTTTTTTCAAGCAACAAGATTTAGAATTTGGCGATAACAGTATTAGGGCTGTTAAGCTTGACATGCATAACACCCTCTTTTTTAAACATACTGGATCTAACCTTCTTGAATTTAGAAAAAGAAAATATAAATACATGCATCTTACCCTTAAGGACCAAAAGAATTTTGACTATATAGGTGAAGTGGCAAATTACGAACTTATTTCTTATGATATTGAAAACATAAATTCAGTTTTAATTTTAAATTTTTTCAGATACCTTGATAACTTAATACCTCTCAAAAATGATGATACAACAGATGTAACAGCCAAAGTTTATCAAGCTATTAAAGCGATGACTGATGAGGAATTAGACGATTTCTTAAAAAATATTGGTCTTAATTTTTCTGATACAATGGAATTTAATTATTATGGTGGCCATCAAATTGATTTTAATTCCCTAGTCAATATCAAAAAAATGCGTTTTGGTGGGGATTCTTTAAACATACCTGACTTCATTGCTCAATTACAAGCAGGACAACTCGAGAAATTAAAAAAGGCAAAACAAATATTTCCATTCATTTTTCAAAGCTATCGATTTTTAGACTTTCTATCATCAAAAATTGACAATGCTTTAATTTTGAATGAGTTAGCAATTTTATATGCCAACTGCAAAAAACCAGAATGGCACCCGAGCAACCCAAAATTAACTAAAATGCAAGAACCGGTAATGTTAAGAACTCAAAAAGCCTGATCTCTGCTTTCGATGAGGGTAAAAATCAAAAACCGAGCCATAAAAATTAACTAAAAAAGCAGTCTTAACCTATCAAATAGCAAAATGCCATGGGATCCCAACAAAAACTATGCTGGCCAACGATAACTATTTGTTGACGCATATATCATTTAGTGATACTTTTTGAATAGGTACTAAACAATAAGTTAATTTGCATGTACACGCGTAAGTGCCATCTCAAACTACCTGATCAACAATCTGCATTTTTATGGGGTGCAAGACAAACAGGGAAATCTTATTTCCTAAAAAATCATTACAAAAAATCAACATTTTATGATTTACTAGACACACATGAAATCATCAGACTTACAAAAGCCCCTTATCTGCTGCGTGAAGAAGTGCTTGCACTCAGTGAAAATCAGAGAAAACAACCCATCATTATTGATGAAATTCAAAAGGTTCCTGAATTACTAAATGAAGTACATTGGTTAATTGAAAATGCGCAAGCACAATTTATTTTATGTGGTTCAAGCGCACGCAAACTGAAAACCAGTTCAACAAATTTATTAGGTGGTCGAGCTTGGGTTTATCATTTTTACCCATTAGTCTCTGCCGAGATCCCTGATTTTGATTTACTCAGAGCGCTACAACACGGTTTGCTCCCAACACATTATCAATCTGATAGTGAATATGTGCCTGAGCATTTGCAAGCCTATGTCGAAGTTTATTTGACAGATGAAATTCGTAATGAAGGATTAGTCAGAAATTTATCAGGCTTTGCTCGTTTTTTAGATGTTGTTGGACTCACGAATGGTGAAATGGTCAACGCAAGCAATATTGCTCGTGACTGTGGCATTGATCGTTTATCAGTTCAAGGATATTATCAAATACTGATTGATACCCTGTTAGGGTATTTTATCCAACCTTTTTCTAAAAAAATCAAACGCGATATTATTTTGGCTACACCAAAATTCTATTTATTCGATGTCGGACTTGCCAATTATTTGGGTAAACAAAATCTTATAAGCTTAAAAGGAACTACGGCTGGAAAGAGTTTTGAGCATTTTATACTGATGGAACTCATGGCTTATATTGGTTTAAACAGAAAGCGCCTGCCTATTACCTACTGGCGAACTAAAACTGGATTGGAAGTTGACTTCGTTATTGGTGATGCAGATTTTGCAATTGAGGTTAAAATTAGCGAGCAAGTTCATCAGCAAGATCTCAAAGGCTTAATTGCTTTTTGTGAAGAGTTTCCTCATGCACAACCCATTGTTGTCTCTTTGGATAAACGAGCCAGAGTATTGAAAGTCAATCAAGATCTTTCCATTCCGATTTTACCTTGGAACATTTTTTTAACTCGTCTATGGAAAAATGACCTTATATAATAAAAACTCAAGGCGGGTTCTGTCGCCCGCCTGATAAAACCAAGCATTTTATTAAATTTAATATCAACCTTTAATAACAGCTTGCACGCCTTTGCCAATATCCGCAGGAGAACGAACGGTTTTCACACCCGCTTTTTCAAGCGCAGCAAATTTTTCATCTGCTGTGCCTTTACCGCCTGAAATAATAGCGCCAGCGTGCCCCATGCGTTTTCCTTTAGGTGCCGTCACACCCGCAATGTAGGAAACCACTGGTTTAGTCACATGATCTTGAATGAATTGAGCAGCTTCTTCTTCGGCAGTACCCCCAATTTCTCCTACCATGACGATAACTTCAGTTTGCGGATCTTGTTCAAATAAAGCTAAGGCATCAATAAAGTTTGTGCCTGGAATAGGATCGCCCCCAATACCAATACAGGTGCTTTGGCCAAAACCTAATGCTGTGGTTTGCTTTACAGCTTCATAAGTTAATGTACCCGAACGAGATACGATGCCAACTTTACCCGGCAGATGTATGTCGCCAGGCATAATGCCAATTTTGCATTCGCCAGGGGTAATGATCCCTGGGCAATTTGGCCCGATTAAACGCACACCTTTATTGTTCAAATAGGCCATCACTTGTAGCATATCTAAGGTGGGGATCCCTTCTGTGATACAGACGATTAATTCAATACCTGCATCGGCTGCTTCAATGATGGAATCTTTGCAAAAAGGTGCTGGCACATATATGACACTGGCCGTTGCGCCTGTTTCATTCACGGCCTTTTCCACCGTGTCAAATACAGGCAGGTTAAGATGCTTTTGGCCGCCTTTACCGGGCGTAACACCGCCAACCATTTGCGTACCATAACTGATTGCTTGCTCAGAATGAAATGTACCTTGCCTGCCGGTAAAACCCTGACAGATAACCTTTGTGTGTTTATCTACTAATACGCTCATGATTTACCCTTTACTTCGTTAACAATGCGCTGCGCGGCATCGGTGAGATCATTGGCAGCGATAATATTAAGACCACTTTTTTGTAATATTTCACTTGCTTCTTTCGCATGGTTGCCTTCCAATCTGACCACCACTGGAACTTGGATACCCACTTCACCTACCGCGCCGATAATCCCTTGCGCAATCAGATCACAGCGGACGATGCCACCAAAAATATTCACCAGGACACCTTTAACATTTTTGTCTGACAGGATGATTTTGAAGGCTTCGGTTACGCGTTCTTTGGTTGCGCCGCCCCCAACATCTAAGAAATTTGCAGGCTCACCGCCATGTAACTTAATGAGATCCATCGTTGCCATGGCAAGACCCGCCCCATTCACTAAGCAACCAATGTTGCCATCCAGGGCGATATAACTCAATTCCCATTCCTTCGCACGAATTTCTCTATCATCAATTTGGGAATTGTCTCGCATATCATAGATTTCGCTTTGACGATATAAAGCGTTGTCATCAACATTAATTTTGCCATCTAAGCATAAAAGATTACCCTCTCCTGTAATAACAAGCGGATTAACTTCCAGCAAACTAAGATCACAATCCACAAACATTTTACCAATTCCCGTTAAAATGGTTGTTAATTGTTTCACTTGCTCAAGATTTAAACCTAAAGCAAAACCGATATTGCGGCATTGAAAAGGCAAAACTCCCAAAAGCGGATCAACGACTAATTTAATAATTTTTTCGGGTGTTTCATGGGCCACTTTTTCAATATCAACCCCGCCTTCAGTTGAAGCCATAATCACAACGCGCTGAGTTGCTCTGTCTAACACAGCACCAACGTATAATTCTTTTTTAATATTGCTGACTTCTTCTATTAAAATCTCATTGACGGGTTGACCTTGTGCATCTGTTTGATACGTCACCAGGCGAGAATGCAATAATTTTCGGGCTGCATCTGCTAATTCATCACGGCCTGAAACAATTTTAACACCGCCTGCTTTACCCCGACCACCAGCATGAACTTGGGCTTTAACAACCAATTTTTTTTCGCCTAGATCTGTCATTGCATTAACTGCTTCCTCTACAGAACGCGCAACGACACCTTTGGGGACAGCAAGACCATATTTTGCAAAAATTCGTTTTGCTTGATACTCATGTAAATTCATTGTTACCTCTTAAATATCTAACAAGAGCCGGGAAGGATCTTCCAATAGCTCTTTAATGGTGACCAAAAACCGCACCGACTCTGCACCATCAATCAATCGATGATCATAGGAGAATGCCACGTACATCATGGGTCTGATAACGATTTGGCCATCCTCAACGATGGGGCGTTGTTCTATTTTATGCATCCCTAAAATGCCTGTTTGGGGCGGGTTTAAAATAGGAGTAGACAATAATGATCCAAAAACACCGCCATTGGAAATGGTAAAGGTGCCACCAGTCATTTCTTCGATAGATAATGTTCCTTCCTTGGCTTTAACCCCTAATTCATTAATGGCTTTTTCTATTTGTGCCATGCTTAGCTTATCAGCATCTCTGATAATGGGCACAACTAAGCCTCGTGGTGAGGAAACTGCAATGGCAATATCAAAATAACCATGATAAACAATGTCTTTGCCATCAATAGAAGCATTTACCACTGGGAATCGTTTTAAGCTTTCAATCGCTGCTTTGGCAAAAAAGGACATAAAGCCCAATTTCACGCCGTGAGCTTTTTCAAATTGATCTTTATAGCGAGCCCGCAAGTCCATCACGGGTTTCATATTAATTTCATTAAAGGTTGTTAAAATAGCCGCATTTTGCTGTGCACTCAGTAACCTTTCGGCAATACGCGCTCTTAAACGAGTCATCGGCACGCGCTTTTCAACACGATTTCCTGAAAAATCAGCGGATGGCATTGCTGCAGTGGTACCTGTGATTTTTGAAGGTGCAATACCTTGCTGCATCTGGCGCCTGGCAGCAGGGCCTGCATCATACTGAACATGATCTTTAGCCGTTGCTGCCTTTTCAGTTTCTTTACCTTCAGCCAAAGGCGCTTTTTCAGCAGCCGTTTGTTGCGTTGGCGCTTTTTCAGCAGGTTGATCTGATAAGGCTTTATCTGCAGGTTTTGCAGGCGGCTTTTCACCCGCACTTGCTTTAAAAATAGCAATCACTTCTTCAGCCAAAACGGTGTCGCCGGTATTTTTAATTATTTTTTCAATAAAACCCGTTTCAGGGGCAACCACTTCTAGCACAACCTTATCGGTTTCAATATCGACCAGATTCTCATCTTGCTCAACCATTTCACCCGGCTTTTTATGCCAAGTAGCAATGGTTGCATCTTGTACTGATTCTGGTAACACAGGTACTTTAATTTCTATAGCCATAATATACCCTTTAATAAATGAATATTATTTTAAAGCGTCTGCAACAAGTGCTTCTTGCTGTTCTACATGCGCTTGGTAATAACCTACCGCAGGCGAAGCTGAAGCTTCACGACCTGCATAAAGCAATTGCTGCTGCGCTGATAAACAAGCAATAAAATGATGTTGCGAGGAAAACCACGCACCTTGATTTTTTGGTTCTTCTTGACACCAAACAACTTGTTTTGCATTAGGATGTTTTGCCAATGCTTCTTTTAATTCAAGTTCAGGAAATGGATAAAGCTGTTCTACACGAATTATCGCGCAATGCGTCTTTTTCATTTCTTGTCTTTTTGCAAGCAAATCGTAGTAAACTTTACCACTACATAAAATAACTTTGGTAACGTTCTGAGGATTAAGGTTTTCGGTTTCCGGAATAATTTCTTGAAAGGTGCCATTCGTTAAATTTTGCAGATCACTTGCCGCTCCTTTTAAGCGTAATAAGCTTTTAGGAGACATGACAATTAAAGGTCGACGCATTTTTCTTAACATTTGTCGTCTTAACAAATGAAAAATCTGCGATGCATTACTTGGCACACAAACTTGTATATTGAGCTGAGCACACAGTTGTAGATATCTTTCCAATCTTGCCGAGGAATGTTCTGGTCCTTGCCCTTCATAACCATGTGGTAGCAGCATCACTAAATTACACAATCTACCCCATTTTTGTTCACCCGAACTGATAAATTGATCGATAACCACTTGCGCACCATTACCAAAGTCACCAAATTGGGCTTCCCAAAGCACAAGTGACGTCGGGTTCGTGGTTGAATAACCATATTCAAACCCCAGTACCGCTTCTTCTGACAAAAGAGAATCAATAACAGTAAAACTTGGCTGATTTTGAGCAATTCGATTGAGGGGAATATCTGTTTTACCGTTCTTTTGATCGTGTAACACAGCATGGCGATGAAAAAAGGTACCACGACCACTGTCTTGCCCTGAAAGCCTTATCGCATAACCTTCATCAAGCAAGGCAGCATAGGCCATTGTTTCAGCAAAACCCCAATCCATGGGAATTTTACCTTGAGCCATCTCTCGTCTTTCTTCATAAATTTTGGCAACGCGCGGGTGCATACTAAACTCAGGCGCGATGGTCAGCAGTTTTGAGGCAAGCTTTTGAACCTTATCTGCAGAGATAGCCGTTTTAACAGGTTCACGCCAATCATTGGTAAAATACTGGCTCCAATCATACACATGGCTAATGTGGTTTTCTTTAACCATGTTTTTAGCAACACATAAACCTTTGTCTAACAGATCTCTATTTTCTTTAACCAGTTGGGCTGGCTGATCTTTTAAAATCAGCTGTTCTCTTTGCAATTGATCGGCATAGATCTGCCTTGCAGTAGGATGATTTTTAATTTTGTTGTACATCACTGGCTGGGTAGCAAAAGGATCATCTGCTTCATTGTGACCATGACGTCTATAACATACTAAATCGATGACCACATCTTTATTAAATTTTGCCCGATAATCTAGCACCAACTGCGCCACCAATACCACTGCTTCAGGATCATCTGCATTAACATGAAAAATAGGCGCTAATACAACTTTAGCAACATCAGTACAATATAGCGTTGAGCGTGCATCATGCGGATTACTGGTGGTGAAGCCCACTTGATTATTAATCACAATATGAATTGTCCCACCAATGCCATAACCACGTGTTTGGGACATATTGAGGGTTTCCATGACCACACCTTGGCCAGCAAACGAAGCATCACCGTGAATAGCAATGGGCAATACTTTATTATGATCTTTATCTTGAGAGCGGCATTGTCTCGCCCGAACAGAACCTGCTACCACTGGTGTCACGATTTCTAAATGTGAGGGGTTAAATGCTAAAGTAAGATGTGTATTCCCACCTGGTGTACTTACGTCCGAAGAGAAACCCTGGTGGTATTTAACATCCCCAGATTCAACTTGAGAAGAATGTCTTCCTTCAAATTCATCAAATAATTCGCGTGGATCTTTTCCTAGCACATTCACCAAAACATTTAACCTGCCGCGATGCGCCATACCAATGACGCACTCTCTCACACCTTGACTCCCACCGCGTTGAATAATTTCATCAAGCAAAGGGATCAAGGCTTCTGCGCCTTCTAATGAAAAACGTTTTGCACCAGGAAACTTCACCCCTAAATATTTTTCAAGGCCTTCCGCTGCAGTAAGACGCTCTAAAATTTGTTGCTTGCGATCTTGTGAAAATTGGGGGGTTGCACGAGAACCTTCAATGCGATGTTGGATCCAGGCTCTTTCTTCGCGAGAAGGAATATGCATGTATTCCGTGCCAATTGAACCACAATAAGTATCGTTTAAAGCGCGATAGAGATCGCCCAAAAGCATTTTTTGGGGACCAACAAAGGTTTCAACATCAAACTCCATTGACATATCTCGTGTAGATAAACCATGTTCTTCCAAAGACAGCTCTGAAGCATTTTCATCCAAAATTTCTCGCATCGATAAAGGATCAATTTGAGCATGTAAATGCCCCTGCAAACGATAAGCATTGATTAATCTGATAACTTGCATTTGTTTAATTTCGTGTTCTGTGCTGACGCTGCCAACAAGGGTTTGCGTTTGGATTGCCTGAACAGGTGATTTTGCAAATTGAATAAATTGCGCCTTGACTTCGCTATGCAAAGCTTCTTCAGCTTGTTGATTTGGTGGTAAGTTTTTAAAAAATTCCCGCCATTCCTGAGGCACTTGCAGCGGATTTCTTAAATATGATTCATAAAGTGATTCAAGATAAGCAGCATTACCACCGTCCATTAGAGAGGATCCCCAATCTGTGTTCATCGTACTTTCTTGCATTGTCTTTCCTCGCCTAAAATGATACTAACGAATTACATTATTTAGTAACTCAAGCAACTTTTTGTTTTTTTTAGTGTTATTCCTACAAAAGAAAATTATACAACATTCAGACTAAACTTGAATGTTTAGATTTAGATTTCTTACCGTAAAAAGAAAAAACTAACAGGAAGCTTAAATTAAACGTCTAAACGTCCTCTTCCAACATTTTCGTCCGAATGGTGGCAATGGCCTGAGTAGGGTTAAGACTCTTAGGACAAACATCTGCACAATTCATGATACTACGGCAACGAAAAACGCTATAAGCATCATCAAGCTGTGCAAGCCTCTCTCTAGTATGAGTATCACGACTATCTTCAATGAAGCGACAAGCTTGCAATAATGCAGCCGGACCTAAGAATTTATCTGGGTTCCACCAATAAGAAGGGCAAGCGCTAGAACAACAACCACATAAAATACATTCATACAAGCCATCCAACTTAGCTCTTTCTTCAGGTGATTGAAGTCGCTCTTTACCAGGTGGCGGTTCATTATTTAATAGGTAAGGTTTGGCTTTTTGGTATTGAGAATAAAATTGAGTCATGTCGACAATCAAATCTCGTATCACCGGCATTCCAGGAAAAGGTCGCAACACTATGGGCGTTTTCAAGCTGCGAATTGGCGTAACGCACGCCAGAGCATTTTTACCATTAATATTCATGCCATCTGAACCACAGACCCCTTCACCACATGAACGACGAAAGGATAACGTTTCGTCCTGCTCCGCTTTGATAATCATCAACGCATCTAACACCATCACTGCTCGAGTGCGTTCAAGATCGATTGAATACGCTTGCATATAGGGGGATTGATCTTTTTCAGGATCGAACCGATAAATAGAAAATTTGGTAGTGTTTTCCAAGTTAATAAACCCTCTCTTTTAACTCAAATGGCGCAATGGTTCTTGGTTTCATATTGACTTCACGTGTTCCCATAGTGTCATCAGCAAAGTACACAGTATGTTTTAGCCAGTTTTGATCATCTCTTTTAGGGTAATCTTCTCGCGAATGAGCCCCTCTACTTTCTTTTCTATATAAAGCTGAAACTGCAGAAGCCAGCGCTACCGCCATTAAATTATCAAGTTCAAGCGCTTCGATACGCGCTGTGTTGAAAACCTTGCTTTTATCACTGAGTGTCGCATGGTTCAAACGCTCTCTTAGCACTTTTAGTTTTTCTACGCCCTGAACCATAACTTGCTCTGTCCTAAACACACTAAAATCATTTTGCATGATCTTTTTCAATTCATGACGAATATCTTGAAGGCGCTCACCGCCTTTTGTTGATGAATCCCAACGTATTAATCTTGCTAGCGATTTTTCAACGTCATCTTGCTTAAATAAAGGTTCTGGCATGCCTTGATCTAAACATTCCAAAACATGCAGTCCAGCGGCACGTCCAAAAACCACTAAATCCAGCAAGGAATTTCCACCAAGACGATTTGCCCCATGGACAGACACGCAAGCACATTCACCTACAGCATATAAACCGGACACAATGCTTTGCTGCCCGTTACTATCGATAGCAAGTACTTGTCCATGAACATTGGTTGGGATCCCCCCCATCATGTAATGACACGTTGGCACCACAGGAATGGGATCTTTGATAGGATCCACATTTGCAAAAGTGATCGATAGTTCACGAATACCAGGCAAACGTGATTTAATCACCTCTGCCCCTAAATGATCTAATTTTAATAGCACATGATCACCTTGAGGACCGCAACCTCTGCCTTCGCGGATCTCAATTGCCATCGCACGTGAAACCACATCCCGCCCAGCTAAATCTTTGGCATGAGGTGCATAACGTTCCATAAAACGTTCGCCTTGTTTATTAACAAGATACCCCCCTTCACCACGACAACCTTCTGTGACAAGCACACCTGCACCCGCAATACCCGTGGGGTGAAATTGCCACATTTCCATATCTTGCACAGCAAAACCTGCTCTTAGCACCATACCAATACCATCTCCCGTATTGATAAGTGCATTGGTAGTAGAATGGAAGATTTGCCCAGCGCCGCCTGTTGCTAAAATAACGGCTTTACTCTTCATGAAAAGGCAATCACCATTTTCAATATTTAATACCGTGACCCCAGCAATAGCACCATCTTGTGCTTTAACAAGATCAATAGCGTACCACTCACTAAAAATAGTAACATTGGCTTCAACATTTTTTTGAAACAAGGTATGAAGCAAGGCATGACCTGTTCTATCGGCTGCTGCTGCCGTTCGGGTTGCCTGCTCGCCCCCAAAATTTTTGGATTGTCCACCAAACGGACGTTGATAAATTTTTCCATCTTCAAAGCGGGAAAAAGGTAACCCCATGTGCTCAAGTTCGTACACCACTTCTGGACCGATTTGACACATATATTCAATACAATCTTGATCACCTAAGTAATCCGATCCTTTGACGGTATCAAACATATGCCATTGCCAATTATCTTCATGCTTATTGCCTAATGAAACAGTGATGCCACCTTGCGCAGAAACAGTATGAGAGCGGGTTGGAAAAACTTTAGAAACTAAAGCGACTTTTTTACCCGTTTTTGCAAGTTCCAGTGAGGCCCTCATGCCAGCACCGCCTGCCCCAATAATCACCGCATCAAATGAACGCTGTGCTGGAAAAGCCATTTGCTAATTACCCCACAATATAAAAATACCCCAAACAACAAAGATAAAAAGTGCCATGAATATAATGGCTAGCACTAAATATCTTAAAAAAATTGGCTTAATGTAGTCTGTAGAGACCGTCCACAAACCAACCCATGCATGCAACGCTACGCTGATTAAAGCAAATAAAGTGCTCAATTGCATCCATGGCGAGGAAAACAACCCTACCCATGCTTCATAATGGATAGTCGGTGTTTTGAACACATAAGCAAATAGAAAAAGGGTATAAAAAGCCAAAAAAATTGCCGTGAAGCGTTGAATTAACCAATCACGTGAGCCACGAGCCCCTAACATCTTACCTCCAGCAACAATACATTAGCCCGAAAACTAAAATAAAACTGATGATGACACATCTAGCGCCCCAACGACCTGCACATAAAGAATCCCCAATATGGATGTCCATTAAGAGATGCCGAATGCCAGCGATGAGATGAAAAACTAGGCTTCCAATGAATAACCAAATAAACATTTGTGCCAAAGGTCCCTGCCAAGCTTCTTTGACTTGAGCTAACCCTTCAGGAGAGGCTAGAGATTTTGAGAGCGAGCTTAATAATATTGGTATTAAAAAGAAAATCAAAACCCCAGAAATTCGATGCAGTATTGATACTAAAGCCATAACTGGTAGCTTTATTGTTAAAGGGTTTAGATTAATAGGTCGGCTGTTATTCATTTGATATACTCTTTCCACTTTGAATTTAGGCATTGTTGCCTACGCTTACTCACCCCAGTCACGTACCAAAGCAGCCCCATTATAGTCACTTTACCTCTCATTTTGCATCATTATACGCATTCAAGATTAAATTTAGGCTTCCTGACTTGGTGCTTAGATAAATTTCTAGCTCATATTTAATCCAGCGCTCTAAAACGTATATACTTTACCTTTCCACCACTGCATTTTAAAGCCTATATATAGGAGCTACCATGGGTAAAGAGGTTGCCAAACTTACATTGCCAGGCAAAGAGCCTATCGATCTTCCTGTCATGAAGGGTACCCTCGGGCCAGATGTGATTGATATTGGTGCTTTAAGCAAACTTGATCTTTTCACGTACGACCCCGGTTTTCGCTCGACAGCGTCTTGTGAATCTAAGATAACCTTTATAGACGGTAATAAAGGCTTACTGCTGCATCGAGGATATGCAATCGAACAATTAGCTGAGCAGTCCGACTTTCTTGAGGTGTGTTATTTGCTTTTATTTGGAGAATTGCCAACCCAGTCCCAAAAAGATAAGTTTGTTATTAAAGTAAAAAACCACACCATGATCCACGAACAATTAATCAGATTTTATAGTGGGTTTAGAAGAGATGCACATCCCATGGCAATCATGTGTGGTGTGGTGGGTGCTTTATCTGCCTTTTATCATGACTCTCTGGATATTCATAATGAAGAACATAGAGAAATCTGTGCTTTTCGTTTAATTGCGAAAATGCCAACACTGGCAGCCATGTGTTACAAATATTCTATTGGCCATCCTTTTGTGACGCCTTTAAATAAAATGGGTTATGCTGAGAATTTTTTGCATATGATGTTTTCAGTTCCAAGTGAAGAATTGATCCCAAACCCTGTTCTTGTTCGAGCGATGGATAGAATTTTTATTCTTCATGCCGATCATGAACAAAATGCTTCGACGTCTACTGTGAGATTAGCCGGCTCATCTGGTGCAAATCCTTTTGCCTGTATTGCAGCAGGTATTGCGGCGCTTTGGGGACCTGCGCATGGCGGTGCAAATGAAGCTGTACTTGCAATGTTGCAAGAAATTGGCAATGTCGCCAATATTCCCAAATATATCGCAAAAGCAAAAGACAAGGATGATAATTTTAGGCTGATGGGGTTTGGTCATCGTGTTTACAAGAACTTTGATCCACGCGCGACGGTCATGCGTAAAACATGTTACGAAGTGCTAGATGAGCTTGGGGTTCATGATGATCCTCTATTTGCCATTGCCTTAAAACTTGAAGAAATTGCGCTAAAAGATCCTTACTTCATTGAAAAGAAATTATATCCCAATGTTGATTTTTATTCAGGTATTATCCTAAAAGCAATTGGCATTCCCACCAATATGTTCACCGTTATTTTTGCTATAGCAAGAACTGTCGGTTGGATAGCTCATTGGAATGAAATGATAAGTTCGCCTGATCTGAGCATTAATCGACCACGCCAACTTTATACTGGTCCGATAATAAGAGATTTTGTTGATGTCAAAAAACGTTAACTCGGTATTAGTGACAGGAGGCGCAGGTTATATTGGCAGCCACGTTGTCAGCGCATTACTTGATGCACAGGTAACAAACTTAGTTGTTCTTGATAATTTATCAACCGGGTTTAAAGAAAGTCTTACCAAGGATATTAATTTTGTGCTTGGTGATATCCAAGATTTTTGTCTTTTATCCAAGCTTTTAGCGAAAGAGCGTATCGATACTGTCATACATCTTGCTGCCAAAACTGTTATTCCTGAATCCATCACTTTTCCACAACGATACTATCAAAATAATACCTTTGGCACTTTAAATTTATTACAAGCTTGTGTTGAAAATAAGGTTAAAAACTTTATTTATTCATCTACAGCCGCAGTTTATGGTAAAGCAGAGCACAACATTGCTGAAACTTGCAGCACCAAACCTATTAATCCCTATGGCCATTCGAAGCTGATGGCTGAACAAATGCTGATAGATACAGCAAAAAGCTATCCTTTAAACTATGTTATCCTTCGCTACTTTAATGTTGCAGGCGCAGATCCCAGTACAAAAATGGGTCAGCGCACGCTTAATGCAACGCATCTTATCAAAGCAGCCGTTCAAACGGCCTGCAAAATCGTGCCTTATCTTGCTATTTTTGGCACCGATTATCCAACCCCAGATGGTACTTGTATCCGCGATTATATTCATGTGAGCGATCTTGCGAATGCGCATCTGAGTGCAATGCAATACTTAAATGAAGAAAAGGGATCGGCGATTTTAAATTGTGGCTATGGACGAGGTTATAGTGTAAAACAAGTCATTAAAACGCTTGAAAAAATTACTAATGAATCTTTGCCAGTCTTAATTGCCCCTGCTCGCGCAGGGGATTTACCTCAGGTTGTGGCACAAAATACAAAAATTAAATCATTATTGAAATGGGCTCCTCAATTTGATGATATCGAGTTCATCATTAGAACAGCTTTAGCATTTGAACAAAAAATGTTAAACATTAAGCACTTCTAAAGGCGAATAATGCTTCAAGCCTAATGCTCTTGCCACTTCATTGTGGGTTACCTTCCCCATATGAATATTCAAGCCATTGCGAAGATGGGTATTTTCTAGCAAAGCGCGTTTATAACCCTTGTTTGCTAAATCTATCACATAAGGTAAGGTTGCATTATTTAATGCAAAAGAAGAAGTCCGCGGCACACCACCAGGCATGTTTGTCACACAATAATGGATAATCCCATCGATAATATAAGTAGGTTCTGTATGCGTGGTTGGCATACTTGTTTCAAAGCATCCACCTTGATCGATAGCCACATCGACTAACACCGTACCAGGCTTCATTGTTAATAACATGCTACGAGAAACCAGCTTAGGTGCAAAACCACCTGGAACAAGCACCGCGCCAATAACCAGATCTGCTTTTGGCATATAACGCTCTAGTGCATCTTGTGTGGCATAAATAGTATGTAAACTTGAGCCAAATTGATTGTCCAATTCACGTAAACGATTTAATGACTTATCTAATACTGTCACTTCCGCTTCCATTCCAACAGCCATACGAATGGCGTTGGTACCCACAACCCCACCACCTAGCACAACAACATGTCCCGGGGCTACCCCGGTTACGCCACCAAGTAAAATCCCCCTACCGCCTTGGGCTTTTTCAAGGGCGTGTGCCCCAGCTTGAATAGACATTCGGCCTGCCACCTCGCTCATCGGTGCCAGTAAAGGTAATCGACCTTGTTCATCTGTCACTGTTTCAAAAGCAATTGCAACACAACCACTATCCAGGAGTAATTTAGCTTGACTTGGATCTGGAGCTAAATGAAGGTAGGCAAAAATCACCTGCTCTTCGCGCATCATAAGGCATTCTTTTGGTTGTGGCTCTTTGACTTTAATGATGAGATCCGTTGATTCATAAATTTCAGCTGCGGTATCAACAATGATCGCACCTGCTCTGCGATAAACCTCATCATTGATATCAATGCCGATGCCAGCATTGGTCTCAACCAAAACTTCATGCCCATTAGCAACAAGTTCACGCACACTACTTGGCACTAAGCCAACGCGATATTCATGGTCTTTAATTTCTTTAGGCATGCCTATGCGCATGTTTTTTCCTTTGTAGATAAAAAAGAGCCAACATTACGTTTTTCGAATTCACATGTCAATAAAAAAGTTAGTTAGAAAGTTTATATTATATAACCTATTAAAAATTTGTTTTATTACATATGCTATTCTCTTGACTAGATCTACTTATTAAGGGTAACTTAGGTAAGATCCTTCATAGTACAATAATGACAAGGAATGTCATGGAAAAATCATCAGAAGGTGTTGTTATCAATTCTCTTGATTCAGAGTTAGGAGAATTAAGCCGAAGCCTTAAAAAATTAAATTCGCTACCAAAACAAGCGCGTTTACAATTTATCAAAGATATTAAACAAGCCATCGGTTTATTAGACGATCCCCATTTACCGGCAAGCCTGAAACCTATTCTAACTTGTCTCATAAATAATTGCTCAGATTACCTTAACTCGGGAATTGAAGCCCCGTTTATGCTTTTATGTGAAGAAGCAATCGAACAGTGCGGCCAAGGCTGGAGCCATTTAAGCTATTGGATCTGCAGTGAACAGGCGCTTTGTTACAATCTATTTTGGAGCCTAAAAGATGCTTTAGATAAACATCGCAAACAATTGAGTATGTATCACAATTGCTGTAATGATGGTGCCCCTCGCTTACAATTTTATCGTTTACCTATCAGAACTTCTTCAAAATAAAGGCACGCAAGCAGTTAACCTGTTTTGACTGCCTGCGTACATATTCTTTTTCCTTATCCTGGCTTATTTTTATCTCTATAGGGTGTTTCTTCGTATTTAGTACAAAGACTACCAGCTAAAAGTGGAACACCTTCTACACATCGTGGCTTACTCGCGTTGCACTGAATGCTGTATTTCCATAAAAGCGCGTTGGTTGCGACAAAAACAGTGCTAAGTGCTACTTGAACTAATTTTGGTCCAGCTAATGACATATTATTTCTCCTGATCTCATTTCTGATTAAGTTTGATTTGAAAATAAATTTTAGAAATGTGGGGTATCCTGCCTAAGGCAGGATCAGGAAAATAATCGCAAAGTTTGCAAAGTCATTTTTAGTTAAATGAGCCACTGACAAATTTCCACTTAACTTAATTGATGAGGCAAAATTTCGAGGGTCGCGCTTTTTGCTTTGAGCTGATTTTTTAATAGCAAAATAGTAGACGTTCTTCTTTTTTGTGGAGGGCTGATTTTTCTTTTCACTATTCTACGTTTATGTTTCATTTTGAGATAATCCCATAGAAAAATAAAAGAGCGTTTTAGCGGATTATTTTCCTTGAACTAAGCTTACTAGTCAACATGTAAATATCATTTTCTTTACTCACAGCATGGCCTTATTTCGATAAAAGCGCAGGATCGCCTATGGCAAACTTTTCCATCAAGTTATAAAGCGTGGGCCTGGTCACGCCAAGAATTTGCGCTGCCTTAGAGATATTACTATTGCAATAATTTATTGCTAGTTGAATTGCTTCTTTTTCAGCACTATCTCTGATTTGTTTTAGATTAAAAGGTATCGTTGGTAAATCGCTTTGCGGTAAATCCAAATCCGCTAAAGTAATATGAGGACCTTCTGCCATAATGACCGCTCGCTTGATTCTATTTTCTAATTCTCTGACATTACCCGGCCAAGCATAACGGTGGATCGTATCTAACACTTGCGCAGTCATTCTTTTAACGGGTCGTTTAAATTCTTTGGCATATTTATTTATCAAAACGCGAGCCATCATGGCTGCATCTCCCTGTCTTTCCCGTAAAGGTGGAATAGAAATGGTAACTTCACTTAATCGATAGTAAAGATCTTCTCTAAAGGAATGAGCTTGAATGAGTTCTTGTAAATGGTGATGCGTTGCACATACCACTCGAACATCCACGGCAATGGGGCTTCTGCCCCCTAACCTTTCAATCAACCGCTCTTGCAAAAATCGTAACAATTTTGGTTGCAAAGATAAGGGTAAATCCCCAATTTCATCTAAAAACAAAGTGCCTTTATTGGCAAGTTCAATTTTACCCAGAGTTTGTTTTATGGCGCCAGTAAAAGCACCTTTCTCATAACCAAATAACTCGCTTTCTAGTAAATTTTCGGGAATGGCTGCACAATTAATGGCAATAAAAGGTCCTTTAGCACGACTACTTTGTTCATGTAATGCTCTTGCTAATACTTCTTTACCAGTACCACTTTCTCCGTGAAGCAAAATTGTGATATTGCTGGTTGCTACTTTTTGCACAGTACGACACACTTTCTGCATCAGCGAACTTTTGGTCACAAGCCCTTTAATGGGCTCTTCTACTGAAAAATCAGTAAATTGTTGGTGTTCCTTTTCTAGAGTGTCTATATAGTAAGCCCTGTCTACCATCATTGTTAAAGCACAAGGATCGATGGGTTTAACATAAATGTCGTAAGCCCCTAAACTGACTGCTTTTACAGCAATTTTTCGTGAAGTTTGCGCTGTTACTAGAATCACTTTGGTATTAGGGCAAAGGGAGACGATTTCCCGGAGTGTATTTAATCCTTCCTCATGTTGAAGCGGATCTGATGATGTATCTAAATCTAAAATAACCACCCGCGGTTCAAAGCGCCGAAGTTTTGCTATCGCTTCCTTGCTATCATGTGCAATGATAACTGCATATTTTTCAAAGGATTCTGATATTGCTTGAAATCCTGGATCATTTTCAACTACTAGTAAATACGGTTTTTCATTCACAGTACGTTCCTTGCCTGTCTATGCCCGAAATCCAGCGGTCTTTTAATAATCTACGTAAAAATTTTAATATTCCTCTTTCATTTATTATTTTTAAAATTAGAAAAAGCTTATTTTCAAACTAATCATGTGTAAGATAAGCCTCGAAAACCAAATGACTTTCTTACTTTGTGGTTATTTAGTCATCCTAACCTTATGATCAATGACATTCTGTAAGAAAATGTCCTATTTCATTGACAGATCTTTGCTCGATCTCAACAGTCTGACTGATTTTTGTGATGCACAATCAAATAAGCAAAACAGCTAAGGTTTTTCGAAATTTCGCAGAAAAAGCCCCCTTCTTCGCCGCTTTGTGGCGAAGAAGGGAGGCAAAACCAATACCTGACTGGCTCTAGCTAGAAAAAAGCACTTACTACGACCGACGGGTGCTACCTAATGCTGATCTACTGTTGGTAGGCAGTTGTGGATACAAAGTCGCTGCCGTGGGCACAGGAGATGGTGATCTTGGTGGCGCTGATGGTCTTGGCTTTATATTAAAAGTTACCGCAGCACGTGGTGTAAAAGTAACTCCTTGATTTTGTTGCTGCTGCAATTGTTGACGATTTTGAGTTTGAGGTTGTTGAACTGAAGTTCGAGCGTTCGCCACGGCAGAAAAAACGTTTTGAACTGTTGCTTGTGTGTCCATCGGCAAAGGTTGCTGTGGTTGACTTGCAGTAGGGAAAACCCATTGATTAAACATCGGTGCAAAAGATTGAACCTGATGCTGTGCTATGGGTTGCCCTTGAAGCGGTCTTACGCTTAAAGCTTTTTCCAAATCAGTTTTACCAGGATATTTCTGCATCGCACGCCAATCTGCGTTTAAAAATGGCAGGTATTGTTTACCTGTTTGCAAATGTCTTTGAAATTCCTGTTGACTTATCTCCGCTGAAATAATATCAGAAATTTTAAATGTTTGGTTTTGATATTGAATTTGGAAATTGTGATATAACATAAACCCAAGCAATTGATCGCAAGCTGCCTGATAAGGGCTTACTACTTTTGCAGTTGCAATCAGCGTTTTCATAAATAATGTAAATGCTTTTGCATCTTCTGCTTGCAAAAATCTAAACGGTCTTGGACGTGCCAGCTGCACAAAACGATCATTTAACATCATCAATTCAGGTGATAATTTTGCTCTGCTATCAAAGGGGTTATTTGCAAATTGAATATTACCCAGTTTTGCAAAACCTTCTAAGGCATAAGTAAATTTTTCAAAGCTCATCGTCATATCTGAAAAATAATGTCCCTTAACATATGCATTAAGCTGTGCCTTAAACGCTTCTAAGTCTTGTAGTGATTGTTCCATTAATTGCTTTTGACGCAATTTCATTTTCTCTTGCGCTTCTTTTGTTTTTCTTTCATTTTCAAGATGGGCATTCCATTTAACACTGAGTGTATTGAGATCTGGCAAGTTCATTGCATCTCGTTTTTCTTTTAATAAAAAGTCATATTCAGGAATTTGACGCACCTGAATTTTCTGACCATTAGACTCAAGTCTGTGCCAAACTGGCATGTTTGCTTCGATTAAGGTTTTTAAGGCTACTATTTTATTATCAATGCCTAAGTGAAAATTTTGCGCTAACAAAAAGCTTAAGAGAAATTCTGCTTGATTGGTTTCAGCATTTGCAGTTTCTCCGTAGTTTAGGCATGCAAATTTAGCTAAATCTCGTAAAAATAGATTGAATTTTTCTAAAGCATCTAAAGATTTAAAATCAGGATTATTAATTGCATTATCAAAAACGACATAACTGCAAGAAAGATCAAAAGGCAACTGGTTGTATTGCATTTTATTTGTTGCATCTATTGAATGTTTGCTAATGTAGCCACTGACTTCTAATGATTTAATTACATTAAGCAGTTCAGGCAATTTTGTTAGTTGACTTGTTATCATTTTACATTCCCCATTAAGTTAACATGGCATTAAGGATGCTGACTGTAAAAAACCTTGGTACTTTGTTCAACAACAAACCGACAAACAGTAACAATGAGCAGTTAAGAGGTCTACTTTCCTATCTATCAGGTATTTCAAATGCTTATAGATAACAATTATGCTAGAAATAACAAGCAATATAGTGTTTGCATATAAAAACAAGTTTTAAATATAACTTTTAATTAAAATTACGAAAATGAGCCTATTTCACTTTGAGTGCTTTCGAGGATGAGCGCCTTTCTTAGTAACCGAGCGTGCTGATCTATGGGTTTCCCTTTTTTGTTGGACGCTTTGCTTAAGCAGATCCATAAAATCTATAATATTAGGCTGACTTATTTTGGGTTCTTCTATATGCTTAGTGACTCTCTTACCTTTGCTGGCAATTTTCTCTTTAATTAAGTTTAAAAGCGCTACTCGATATTCATTTTTATAACGCTTGGGATCCCATTTAACAGACATGGTTTCAACCAATTGCGCCGCAATATCAAATTCCTTTTTTGAAATCTTATAATGACTAATCGTTTCTTGTGGAATTTTAACTTCCGTGGGATCTTTAAGTTCTGCAGGATAACGCAAAGTATTGATCATGATAGCTTCGCCATAAGGAATAATGCTTGCTAAATATTGATGAGAACGGATCATCACTCTTGCAATGCCAATTTTGTTAGTATTTTTTAAGGTCTCACGCAACAAGATATAACCTTTCTCACCCCGCTTATCAGGCAGTAAATAATAGGGCTTTTCAAAATAAACACTTGCCACCTCCTCTTTGTCAACAAAATCTTCTATTTCAATTAACTTGAGATTTTCACTGGCAATTTCTTGAAAATCTGCTTCCTCTAAAATAACAAAAGTGCCTGGTTCATATTCAAAACCTTTAACAATATCTTCCCAAGCAACTTCTTTGCCGTTTTGTGCATTCACTCTAACATATTTTATTGGAGATAGCTTATGCTTATCTAGTAATTTAAAATGAACCTCTTCTTGCTGTTTTTCAGCAGAAATGAGCACAATCGGGATGTTGACTAAACCAAAAGTAATATATCCCTTCCAAATAGCATGGGCATCGCGTGTTTCTTGTTTAGATTTGTCTTTTTCACGCTTTGGCGTCTTTTTTTGTTTTGGCATATACCCCCCTTGTTCGGGTGATTCATCCTCAGGCGTCTGATACACGCGGCAATGATTGTTTAAGTTTATAAAAATCTTGCCAAGGATCTGTTATTTTGAATTTATGTGCATTTAAATTATTTATATTAAATTTTAAAAGATTTAGATTTTGAGAAACTTGATCCCAGGCAAGTGGCATCGCAATCGTTCCCTCTCCTGTGGCACGCGTTGAAAAAGGGGCTACAGCAGTTGCTCCTTTATTATTTCGCAGATAATCAATAAAAATTTTTCCTTGTCTTTTAAGTTTAGACATTGTTTTGATAAAGAGGGTAGGATATTTGATTGCAAGATAATTGACAAAAGTTTTAGCAAAATGCGTTGTCACTTCCCAATCGTACCGCCGTTGAATTGGCACAACAATATGAAGGCCTTTTTTGCCTGTCGTTTTAACAAAAGAGACTAGTTGATAATTTTCTAGTTCTTCTTTTAATAGAAATGCCGCTTTAACAATATCTTTAAAAGGCACATCTGTTCCTGGATCTAAATCAAATATGATCATGTCAGGTTTTTTAATGTTATCAACTCGGCATAACCAAGGGTGGATCTCCAAAACGCCCATTTGTACAAGCTCAATCAAACCCTGTTCATTTTTAATATAAATATAATCTTGGCGTTTATCTCCTGGGATCTTAACTGAAAATAAGTGACCGACATTATCTTTTTGATTTAAGTGCTTTTGATAAAAACATTTGTCATCCACTCCATTGGGACAGCGCAACAAAGTCAGTGGGCGATGGGTAATATAGGGAAGTATTTTTTCACTGATTTGAGTATAATATTGTGCTAACTGCAATTTTGTGATTCCATTTTCAGGATATAAAATTTTGCTTGGATTACTTAAGACGATTTTCTTGGTCTTTACAGCACCTGTCTTTTCAAAAGATTCATCTTCAATCTTATCAGCGCTTACTTGTCGTGCTGTTTTATCTTCTCTGATTCCTTTAAAACTTGGCTGTCGAATAATCCCTTTTGTGGTCCACTCACGAAATTCCACTTCAACCACCAGTTTTGGTTTAACCCAATTTATTTTGCCCGTTTGCTCCAAACTTTCCGACAACGGCGATTTTGTTGTTTTGTATTTTTCAAGTAAGTCAAAAATAATTTTAAGCTGGGCATCATCGAACCCTGTACCTACACGACCTGCATATTTTAGTTGATTGTCTTCTGTATAATAACCTAACAAAAGCGCACCGAAATAGCTGCGCCCCCCTAATGGATGGGTGAAGCCAATAACAACAAATTCTTGTCGATGAAGGCATTTAGTTTTTAACCATGATTTAGATCTTTTTTGAACATAAACACTATGGATATCCTTTGAAACAATTCCTTCAAATGACAATTTTTTTGCATTTTCAAAAACCTTTCCTCCTTGGCCAATAATATGATCGCTGTATTTTATTAAAGATCCACTTTCGCCAAGTAATGCTTGCAACACTTTTTTTCTTGTCAAAAGATCAAGATGAGTTAAGTCATAATTATGATAATAAAGTAGATCAAAAACATAATAAACAAGATGGTGGGTCTTATTTTCACTAAGTGCTTGTTGTAAAGCTTGAAAGCTTGGCTGATTTTTGGAATCAATCGCAACAACCTCTCCATCTAAAACTGTATTGTTAAGTCCTAATTTATTTATCTCATTTATTAAACCTGGAAACTTACTAGACCAATTCAGTTGATTTCGAGTTATTAATTTAATTTCGCGATTGATAATACACAATAATCGATATCCATCGTATTTAATTTCATGAAGCCATTGCTTACCTTCGGGTGGGCTTTTTACTAACGTTGGCAATTCAAAATAAATACGTGCTGGTATTTTGGTTTGCTCAACTGGTAACTTTTCTAACATCTTTGTAATTTTATTATTTTGCACCTTTTTTTTATTTTTTTTTTGTAAATAATTCGCGTCTTGATGGATCTGATCTAGTGCTTTGCCACTTAAATCGCTTAATGGTTTTTCTTTAGTAATGTCATAACTACCATTTTTGGCAAACTTATCATCAACTTTGATTAACAGCCAATTTTTTGGATCTTTTTTTATTTTAATTAATTTCCATTTTCCTTTTAATTTAGATCCATTTAAAGTAAAGGTGATACTATCTTTATCATTTCCTTGTTTGATTTCTTTTACCCATGATCCTCTATCCCACAACATCACCGTCCCGCCTCCATATTCTCCTTTTGGAATAACACCTTCAAATTCGCCATATTCAAGAGGATGATCTTCCACTTGAACCGCCAATCTTTTTACGGATGGATCAAGGCTTGGCCCTTTTGGAACAGCCCAGCTTTTTAAAACGCCTTCCATTTCAAGACGAAGATCATAGTGTAACCGTTTTGCGGCATGTTTATGCATGACATAGGATGGGGTTGGGTTTTTTTTAGTGGTTTTTTTCCCAGGCGGTTCTTTTGATTTTTTAAAATCTCTCTTGCGACGATATTCTTTTAATGTCATTTACTGCCGATCCAATTTCAATTTGGCTTATTTTTAAGAAAATCTTCAACAACCTCACCGTAAGGTAAAGTCAAATCAGAAATAAAATGAATAGTGGATACAACTTCTTTCACAGGCAAATCAGCAATCGGTGCCAGTGCATGAGGATGAAGCTCAATGCTACCTGGCCCATACCATGCTCCTTTAACCGTAATATCTTGAAGGTAAGTTTTGGTTAACTGATTAATTAAAGGCTTACTGGTAACATCTGGGATATTTTTTAAAAGAAAAATGGGTTGTTTCAAGGCTGACATTACCGCAGCAGTATCAAGCAAATGATGTTTATATCCCATGGTAGCAGTCACAATTCTGACGCTACCGTAATCTAATTTCCCAATCAAAACATCTTCTTCCACCGTTAAACTTGGTTTAGCTAATTTTTTTGGAAACCCCCAAATTTCTCTGCCACCTGCAATGGGTGCTTCACAATCTAGAAACATAGAAATAGTAAATCCACCTTCTTCACCTTTATAGCGAACTGGAATAACTTGACCCGTTTCAGTGTAATCCCCAAAGCCAGTAGAATCTGGCATACGAATAAATTCATATTTCACAACAGGTTTAGGGATCTCAAAAACTGAAGGCACTATTTTCCTTAAAATTTCCATGTCGGTTTCGTAAGTGATAACCATAAACTCACGATTAATAAATCGATAAGGACCATTGGGATACGTAACCAACCATTTCGGCACTGGCATCGCAAATTCATTGTCAATAGGATCCTTCATAATTTCCCCATATAAAAGTAATAGAAGAGCAAGCAATTTCTGCTAGGCATGTTGATTTCAAGCGACACATTAATGCGCAGTCCAACCACCATCAATACAGAGTGTTTCGCCAGTCATCATTCTTGCAGCATCGGAACAAAGAAAAAGGGTAAGATCGGCTATATCATCAATTTTAACAAACTGCTTTATAAAATGATCTTTTAAGATAACTTTTTGAATAACCTCATCTTCTGAGATCCCATATTCTTTTGCTTGATCGGGTAATTGTTTTCTGACTAAGGGTGTATCGACATAGCCTGGACAAATGGCATTAGCTGTAATGCCATGCGTTGCTAAATCTAGCGCAGCTACCTTTGTCAAACCGACCAGACCATGTTTAGCAGCAACGTATCCTGCTTTAAAAGGTGAAGCAACAAGGCCATGAACTGAAGCAATATTAATAATTCTTCCCCACCCTTTTTTCTTCATACTCGGGACACTTGCTTTTATGGTATGAAAACTTGAGGATAAATTAATGGCGATAATATCATCCCACTTTTTATCTGGAAATTCATCAATCACTTGTACGTGCTGGATCCCTGCATTATTAACAAGGATATCAACACCATCAAATTTTTCTTGAGCTAATGCTATCATCTGCTGAATTTGCTCCGGCTTTGTCATATCTGCATTGTGATAAAATGCTTTTACTTGATAGGTCTTCTCGAGATTTTGCCGTTCATGCTCAATGGCTGCGCTTTCACCAAAGCCATTAATAATAACATTGACTCCGGCTTTGGCAAGCGCTGTTGCTATGCCTAGCCCAATGCCACTGGTTGAACCTGTAATAACAGCAGATTTTGATTTTATTGACATAAATTATCTCAGGTAAGAATTAAGTAGTATAGAGAGGAGTTTAGCAAACTACTTTTGTGTTTTTTGCTGCTTTTATTTAGCTAGGTTGTGCGCATTAACAGGCGTATACTCGAACGAGTTTGAATTTAGGCGAGGCACCAAGCGTACGAATCCCCAAGAGTGTACGCTTTGGTACATGACTGGGGTGAGTAAGCGCAGGTAACGAAGCATAAATTTAAACTGGGAAGAGTATAAATGCTCAGTATTGTATTACCTGAAAATTAAACCAAAACATGACCAGTTAATGCTTCTAAAATACGCAAAGGAGAGAACTGAGGAACTTTCATTGCACTCACAGGTAAGTAAAAAGTTTGTTCAAAAGCATATTGTCCTGCCATTGCAGCGTGAGAAACAGAATCTGTACTGACAATCCAACTTGTATTTGGCACAAAACAAATTTCAGTTTGTAACGCATTTTTTTGATATTTCAGATCTGCTTTCATCTGATTATGAATTTGCAACATCGTATAGTCATACTTAGTACAATAGCTTTTTGTTAACCCTAAGGTCTTCAACCAAAATGAACGGCCTGGCCAAGGTTTTCTAACTTGTGGCAAGAACTGCCTGGCCACATCACGAAAAGGTTCTCCTACTCGCCAAACTCTTGCTTTGCCTTGGGGATTAATATTGGTAAATATCCGTATAATCCTTTTACCCTGTGTTGGCGACATGGGAAAGGCATCGACGTGTAAACGCGTATCGTCTTTTCTAAACGACTTTGGCACGCGGCCTTTGATTTCTATTGGCCTAAAACTGGTTCTACCTGCTTGAATGGCATGCTGATAAGCTGGAAACAATTGATTCATTAAAGTGTTTGCAGCCAGAAAATAACGGGCTAACATTTTTTTAAGTTTATCATAATGCTCTGCTTGACAGGTTGTACCACGCAAAGCATCTTTGCTTGGATTGTAACTTATGTTTTTAAATCTGGGATGAGAAAATTCAGTAGAGAAAAAGATCTTTTCATGTTCTAAAAGCTGAAAGGTTAATTGCGGCAATAATAGGATTTTTCCACTTTCAAAAGCTTGCACTGCGGCTGATTGAACTTCATTTGAATATACATTATGCCAATCATTTGTTTGAATTTCATATAACATGGTTAAGATCTTATCTTTAAGGCATTTCCTGTAATGGTATATGAAATCTTAGAAAATTTATAGCCAAATAGTTAGTTATTTAGCTTGTCCTCTGATCAATAATACCGGAATGGGTGATATTTTAATAATACCAATAGCAACACTGCCCATCACCAACAAATTAACTCCCCTTCGACCATGGGTACCTATAATAATAAGATCTGCATTAACGCTAATTGCAGCTTCAACAATTTTGTCGGCAATTCTTTTTTCAGCCTGGTTAAGCTCAACTAAGTGTGTTTCCATTTTTTTGACACCAAGATGCCTCAATTGAGTACGCGCTTCTTCTAATATATCTTTCCCAGCATTTCGTAAAGATTCGACCACATCCAATGGACAAATCGGTTGCATGCTCCAATTGACATAAATGGCATCTATCACATGCAATAAATGTAACTTTGTATTAGCAGAATCTTTCGCAAATTTAATTGCCTCATGCAAAGCAATTTTTGCAGTTTCACTTCCATCGATTGCAACCACAATATGTTCATATATCATTTTTTTACCTTGCTTTATTCAGCCGCTGTTGTTGCTTTAGATGTAAAAGGTGGCTTGGCAAACCAAATTAATATCAATAAACCAAGAAAACAATATCCAGAAATCCAAAAAACATCATTAGTAGACATCATATAGGCTTGTTGAATAATTATTTTCATAATTTGAGCATAATTAGCATTTCCTATAAAGCCAATTTCCTGAAGTTTACTAATGACTATCGCCATAGGTTCATGATAATTGGTTAAATTTTCAACCAAATTGCTTTGATGTACAGATTCACGATGATTCCACAGTGTTACCGTAATTGAGGTACCAAAACTTCCTGCAAGGATGCGCATAAAATTAGAAAGCCCTGCAGCACTGGCAATTTTTTCATTTTTCAACCCTGAAAAGAGTATGGATAAAGTAGGAATAAAAAAACATGGCACCCCTATTCCTTGAATAAGCCTAACCAACGCGATTAAATCAAAGGTAACACTGGTATTAAAATTTGCTGTCCAAAATGAGCAAATTGCAAATATCAAAAAACCAAAGCTACTAAACAAACGTAGATCTGTTATGCCCATCACCCTGCCAATAATAGGTGATAAAAAAAGCGGAATAATACCAATGGGTGCCGTCGCCAGGCCAGCCCAAGTGGGAGTATATGTCATTTGGGTTTGTAGCCATAACGGTAATATGACCACACTTCCAAAATAAATCATGTACCCTAAACTCAATGCAAGCGTGCCAATTGTGAAATTTCTATTCTTAAAGAGCGACAAATCAACAATAGGATTTTCTTCTGTCAGTTCCCAGATCAAAAAAGTGATAAGTGAAATGCTTGATATTATCGCAAGCGAAACAATAAAATTTGAATCAAACCAATCTAAATCTTGGCCTTTATCCAATAACACTTGCAAAGAACCAACGCCAATAGCAAGCAAAATAAGGCCAATATAATCTACTCGTATTTTTTTTACTGGTGTTTCACGCTGATTCAAAATACGCCACGTAAAATAAGCTGAGCATAAACCCACTGGCATATTAATATAAAAAATCCATGGCCAGGAATAGTTATCTGTAATATAGCCGCCCAAAATAGGTCCAAGCACTGGCCCGGCAACTGCTACCATTGCCCACAACCCAGTTGCTAAGCCCTTTTTTTCAGGCGGGTAATTTGCAAGTAACAAACTTTGTGAAAGGGGAATCATGGGGCCTGCGACAATTCCTTGTAAAACACGAAAAAAAACTAACATGGGCAAGCTTGTAGATAGACCGCAAAGAATAGAAGTCAATGTAAAAAGCAACGTACAAATAGTATATAAGCGTACCTCTCCAAATCGTTTTGCTAACCACCCTGTTAGCGGTAATACAATTGCCATGCTCACGGTGAATGACGTAATAACCCAAGTGCCTTCATCGGGACTAACACCAACATTGCCAGCAATCGTTGGAATAGCCACATTGGCAATGGAAGTGTCAAGCACATTCATAAAAATCCCAAGCGACACGGCGATAGTGAGCACAACCAGCTGAAAACCTTTAATACATCCCATATAAGGTTTTTACCTTATTCATTTAGTTGAGGAGGTGGTAGATCTTGCGAATTATCATTCAGAATTTTTAGAATTATTTTGTTTAATTCTTCGGTATCGTCTCTATAATTGTACGTTTGATAAACTACTTTTGACGGTGCTGCGACATTTAACTTATTGCATTTTTGATATCGTGTATTCACAGTGGCCGTTATCGATAGGCCTATTTGCAAAGGATGTGCTTGTAATTGCTTTTGGTCTAATGAAATACGTACAGGCACACGTTGAACAATTTTAATCCAATTTCCCGTTGCATTTTGTGGCGGTAATAGATCGAATGCGCTACCAGTGCCAGGACTTAAGCCAATCACTTTGCCATGGTATTTCACAGCATTGCCATAAAGATCTGAAACCATTTCCACTTCTTGGTCAATACAAATATGTTCTACTTGCGATTCCTTAAAGTTAGCATCTACCCATACTTGAAATAGTGGTACAACAATAAATAAAACTGTGTTAGGAGTAATTTGTTGACCAACCTGCACAGGTCTTCTGGCAACAAAGCCTGTGACTGGTGCATAAATTATTGTTCGTCGCCAATTAACATAAGCATTTCTTAAATTAATAATAGCTTGTTCAACCAGCGGATGGTGATAAAGACTTGTATTACCAACTTCTGATAAAGCCGATGCCAGCTCTTCTTTCGCTAATTTAAGTTCATCATTAGCCGTATTGACCGCAATATCCGCATGTTGATATTCTTCTTTAGAAATTGTTTTATCTACCATCAACCCTTTTCTTCTGATATAGTCTTCATTGACCTTTCGTAAATTGTCTTCCTTAACTAAAACATTCGCTTGCAATTGTTTTACTTTATCGTAATATTGTTTTACCGTTCTAATAGAAATTGCCAGGTTAGTTTTAGCATGATCGAGTACTATTTGAGTGTCAGTTTTATCAAGTATGGCAATCACTTGGCCTTTCTCAACTTTATCAGTGATATCTGCCATAATTTGCATTACTTGCCCAGAGATTTGTGACATCACTTGCACAGCATTACCACCAACATAAGCATCGTCTGTTGTTTCGCGATAGCGACCAAGACTTAACCAATAAATCATATAAATTAGCGCCACTAATAAGACCAATGAAAAGAAAATAATTAACCAACGTTTTCGAAGGTGGTTGTTATTAGGTTTAGGGGGATCAATTTTATTTTGAGAAACTGTCAATATTTCATTCCCTAAGTATTTTATCAGGATACAACCTTATTCTGTTCTTTAATTATTTCGGCACCTTTAACATTGTATAAATAGGTGAACGTACTCTTTGAGATCTTTTTTAAACTTTTAGTTGATAACATTGTCTTAATTTAGTAAAGCGCTAGCTGAATAATCTCTTGAATAAATTTTCAAGTGAGTGATTATGATAAAGCATCTTTGGAGAGAAAATTATGTGCCCTGATAAAAAAATAGCTTCCGTAAATGAAAAAGAAGCTCAAAAAAGAAAGGCTAGTACTGATAAATCCAATGCTCAAAACTGTCATGTATGCAAGAAGCATATAACGGAATCAGTAGCGATAACATCTGAAGGAAAAGATTATATATGGCATTTTTGTGATCAAAAATGTTACGAATCTTATAAAAATAATAAACAAAAATATGACCCAAAATGAAATTCTCAATTTATAGGTATTTATAATGAACGGCCAAAAGCATAAGGAAAAATCATGTTTTTAAATAAACAAGCAATGTTGGGGGTTATCTTAGTGATAGCAAGTTCCACTGTGATAGCAAGTAGTGGAGGTGGCGGAAGTAGCGGCGGTGGCGGGGCCGGCGGCGGCGCTGGGGGCATGGGTGCAGGCGGCGCAGGCAGTGGCGCCGGTGTCAGTGGCGCAAGTGGCGCAGGTGCAGGATCGGCAGGAATTGGTGCTACAACATCTACCCCAGAAAGCACGACGAGTACAAATTCTACAACGAGTACGACGACAACTTCTCCTGCAGGCACAACTAAAGAGAGTGCATCTCGCAAAGCAAGCCCCACCTATGAAGGAAGGAGCACCAGAGAGTCATCTGGTTTTACAACAAGAGAAAGAACCGTACCAAAAACAACACTCCGACAAAATTCAAACGGCATCGTAGAAGAAACGCCTAAAGAAGAAGCTGAAAATGAGCGTGTTGATAATTACACGGGTGAATATGATTATGATCCTGATTATGATGATGAAAATGAGCCTAAACATTATCGTTGCTGTGAAGACTGATTACTCTCTCACAGCGAAATAATGAATGGCTAACCTCTCCTTCTTATTTTTTTCGAGGATGCTCCCCTAAATTAGAGCAATAATAGGGCCTTTGACGTTGTGCTGCCCAATCTACTTGCCGCAACAAGTCACGGCAAGTAGAAAGTCCGTTGATCTACAAAACGTCAATAGGCTCTAGTACTACAGATGGCGTTCACAAAATACTCTGGGACACACAAAGCGGACATAGTTTTATATGAAGTCTATTCGTGTTAAATTTCGAAGAATATTGGGAAAAAATACGATTTGAATCGCAGCCTGGCTATATAATTGGAAAATTCTCAAGAGAAATTTATAATAATATATATTCAGGCATATCAAATTTTTTTAGTAAAACAACTTCAATAAATCGTTTTCTCAATTATTTCCATGAGCAAATATTAGATCAAGAAATAATTGAGCTGCGAAAAATACTGTAAGAAAAAATTGAAAGCGCTAGCAAAGTAGCGAGAAAAAATAATAAACCATTGATGATATTGATTGGTGAGGAACATTTTACCAGACACTCAAGAGTATATTCGTCAAAGCACGCCTTCTTTGAAACAAGTTTAAACTCCACTTTTTTCAGCTGAGGGCTCTTTCTCTTCTTCTGTTTTTGTTTTTTCATATGTCACATTTACACGTGTGACACCCACTTTGACAAAGTTTTCATTTAACCATTTGGCATCTGCCGGCGCCATGCGAACACAGCCGTGACTTGCATTATAGTTAGGCACAGCATTTGAACCATGCAAAGCATATCCTTCGTGGAAGAACATGCAATATGGCATTGGTGCCCCGCCTTTTCCTACAGGGAAAATTTTTGATTTACAGTTTGACCCTTTTTTATCATATACCTTGAAAGTACCCGTAACTGTCTTGCATTTTTTATTGATATCAGGGCAAAAACTTTTTCCACCCGAAACATGTCCTGATTTGATTAAATTTCCATCTTCATCATAAGCTCCCCAGGTCCCATGAGCTAAGTTAACGTTGATAATATTTCTGCCTTCAATTTTTTCAGGAGGTGCTAAGTAAATGTGTTTCGGCTCAGTGTTTTTAACAACATTTTTTTTGTGATTGTATTTATGTCTTCGATATTCATAAGGATAATACCCACCTTCCGGCCTAGAAACTCTATAACAGACGTGCTTATAGGGATTACAAACCCATTGCACGTGCCGCCTTGCATATCTACCATCATTATAAGCAGCATTAGATTTGAAAGAGAATAAAACCGATATTGTTAACAATAATACTACATATTTATTCACATTATTTCTCAACAATTAAAAATAATTGTTAAGACAAATTGAATGAGACAAAGTTCCCACACCTAAATTGAGATTTTAAACAGGCATGAGTATCTGATTTAGATTCATAAAGCGCTAACATAAATGATGTTATCTAAATTACAACAAACATATTGTAGTAAAAATTAAATCTCTAATATAAAATAATCACAGATCTTTTTTTAACATCGAAATGGACTTTTAAATGAGACTACGTATTTCTTCATCAATTTCTCTATTCGCTTTAACAACACTCGCTTTTGCAAATTATGCTCCCATCAAATCTGCTCCAATCACTTCCCCTGCAAAACTTTATGTCAGTATTTTTGGTGGCGGTGGTGCTTCGAATAGCTTCAACGGCAATCAGTTTGCTACCGCCTATTTTTTAGAAGCCTCGGGCGGTCCTTTATCAGTGGATGCATTTGGTCGAATAGATAGTCAAAATACCTTATTTTTTGGTGCACAGCTTGGATATCAAACACAAGCAACCCCCCTAAATTTCTCTTCACAATGGAGCCTAACACCAGGAGCTGAATTGGAAGGGTATTATATGAACAAACGCTCATTTAATGGAACCCTTATCAATAACACAGATAGACTCCCTGAACATGATTTTCATGTTTCATATCCAATGAGAAGAACCGTGTTTCTTGCTAATGCTGTTTTAAACTTTAATAACCCTTGCGTCCTCGTTCATCCGTACATTGGCTTAGGTATTGGTAATGCAATTGTAAGGATCTCAGGTGCAAATGCGACACAAGCAAATCCACCTGAAGCGGGCATAAACCACTATAATAAAAGTACCAGCGATACTAATTCGACCTTTGCTGGCCAACTAAAGCTGGGTTTAAGTTACAATATCACTGAGCGTACAAGTATCTTTGCTGAATATCGATGGCTGTACCTTGCAAACACTCATTTTGTATTAGGTTCAACAGCTTACCCTGAGCATGTCCCAACAAGTAGTTGGCAAGTAAATGTAAATGCACAAAGATATAATTTGGGCAGTGTTGGTATAAGATTTTAATATTATTTTGCAATGAGTGTTACAAACTAGGCTGCACAGTTAGGCAATCAGTGGAGACTCTCACACATCGAGATAGTATTTTACTCCTAGCATCAGCATTTGGGTTTGAAGTTTTGCTGAAGCATTACCATAAAGCCCGTTAATAACATGTGCAATCGGAACCTCAGGCAAAGCAATCACATCCGCTATCTCATGTGCTTTAGCATGGCCATAATAGGTATAAATATAATCCGCTGTCACAGACAGTTTATAGCATATTTGATGCTCCACCCCTAAACCTAAGCGAAGCGCAATTTTGTTAGGCGTACTTGACATTGTTACCGTAGAATTATCGGTAGCACCCGGATTAATAGCAAAATCAGTAAAAGCAAAAAGACTTTCTGAATTTAACGCTAATTCATTAATAGCTAATCCAATACGACCATATACTAAACTCTGTGTGTCAAAGAAAAAGCCAGGTAAAAGATCTAAACCAAATTCCAGATTGTGCAATTTTACTTCAGTTTCTGTTAATAAAAATTCGCTATCAAGCGGCCCTCGACTTTGAGCAAGATTATCTAGCGTTGCTTTACGATGATTAGACCAATTGGCAAAAATCTCTCCACTTAAATGCCAATCATTAATTATGAAAGAACCATACCCAAAAGAAAGAGCACTGATAAATGAGTTTTTCCATACGCGTTCTTCTTGTGAGGAATTGAGTTGATTACCTGGTCCTGTGTTTAGTCTAAAAAAAGATGCGCTACCAAAAGCATCTATTGTAGGTGCATTTTGCAATGCGCCAATACTAAGATTAACGTAATATCCTGAAAATGGTTTTACATCGGAATTTGCCAATGTAGCTGAGCCATTGCTATACCAAGCATTAACAACAAGCCACTTTGCGCCATTTTAGTGTTTGACATTAATCTCACCCCTTGATTGTTTTAAAGACTTATTGCTAAGAATAGTACTGCCTTTATAACAATCAATGTGATTTTTTGGTTTATACTCTTTCCAGTTTAAATTTAGGCTTTGTTGCCTACGCTTACTCACCCCAGTCATGCACTAACATGTGCATTCCTGGGGATTCGCGCGCTTGGCGCCTCGCCTAAAATTAAAATGGCATGAGTGAATACGTCTATTCTAGCTTCGTGAATTATAATGTCTAATTAAGCCATATAGGCTAATCAAAAACCAAGCAAATTCCATAATGACAGCAGGCGTGTTCCAATTAAAATATAGCGAGTACAAGATTAAAGCTGCTCCAATGAGATTCAATGATGAGTAAAGTCTGCTTGTAGAGAGAATTTTATCTATTTGTAATAAAAAATAAGCAAATAATGTCAAGGTGACACCAAAAATGCCAACGAAATCAGCAACAACATCAATGAGTATGATAGATTTGGAGATCACGATATTCCTTCATTTTTTTAGTTTAGTAAGGTAGAAAACAATATATTAAAAAATTTATTTAACTAGCCTATATGCGATAAGCTAAAACACATTATGTACTAATTAACGACAATGTACATAAACTAATTTTTCCAATTCATTTCTTAATTATTGGTAATAGCTTTTTAAATTCATCTGCGGTTAATGGCTTACTGAAATAATGACCTTGAAATTCACTACAAGCTTCATTAACTAAAAAGTCCAACTGGCTTTTGGTTTCTATTCCTTCTGCAATAACATCTAAATTTAAACTGTGCGCCATTGCAATAATAGACTTAATAAGCACTTCATCATTAGGATTCGAATTGATGTTCGCAATGAAGGATTTATCAATTTTTAATCTATCAAAAGCGGTATGCCTTAAATAATATAAACTTGAATTACCTGTGCCAAAATCATCTAGTGCGACCCTAACCCCTAACTCTCTAATTTTTTGAACAACATCAAGTATCGCCATATTTGAAAGTACAACATTTTCAGTAACTTCAATCTCTAAGTATTTAGGATCTAGTCCTGTTTCATCTAGAATTTCTTTGATTAGCTCAATAAAGTTAGGTTGACGAAACTGCTGGGCAGCAACATTAACTGCAATGGGAACTAGCTTCAAATGGCTATCTTGCCATTCCTTACATTGTTTACAAGCTTCCCTAATTACCCATTCACCTAAGGGAACAATTAAGCCGCAAGTTTCAGCGTGTGGAATAAAATCTATCGGAAGCAGTATTCCTTTTTGAGGATTATTCCATCGAATTAACGCCTCTATACCAATAATTTTCTCTGTTTTTGCATCTATTTGACATTGATAAACAAGAAAAAATTCTCCATTTGCAATTCCACGACGAATTCCTGTTTCTATCTCTAAAATTCTTAAAGAATCTTCATTCATCGATTTCATATAGAATCGATATTGATTCAAACCTTCTCTTTTGGCCTGATACATTGCTAAATCTGCATTACGAAGTAGTTCTTCCGTATGATCTCCATCATCAGGAAAAATGCTAATACCGATACTTGTTGTAACAATGATTGATCTATTCAAAAGTACGAATGATTCTTTAAACTGTTCTAATAATTTATGAATTACTGTAATTAATTGGCTTTTTTTCTTGATATCAGGGATCACCATGACAAATTCATCACCACCGATCCTAGCTAATGTATCGCTTTGACGCAAGGCTTCTTTTAGTCGATTACTTATTTGAATAAGTAGTTGATCTCCTGCCTGATGACCCAAACTATCATTAATTAATTTAAATCTATCTACATCCAGAAAAATGATCCCTGATAATGAACTATTACGTTTTGAAACTATAATACCATGTTTAATTCTATCAATAAGCAAAACTCGGTTGGGTAAATCTGTTAAGGAATCATGAAAAGCTTGATGTTCAAGTTTTTTTTCAAGATAGAAGCGATCAGTGATATCTTTAAAACTCCATACTCTACCTATTGAAATACCGTTTAATAAATGCGGTTGAGAATATCTTTCAAATACACGTCCATCCTTAAAATTCAAAGTATCAACACTGACATCCCCCTTATTACTAGAAATTTCTTTTGTTGACTTTAAGAATTCAGCAGGAGAAATCAATTGATCTGCAGCATTTTTTAAAAATAAATTTTCATCTTTTGAATCTATTATTTTTTGAGAAATATCCCACATTTTTTTAAAGCGATCATTATAGTCAATAATTTTGTGGTCATGGTTCACTACAAGAATACCATCTGTTGAAGATTCTATCGTTGATCTTGTCAATGATAAAGACTCTTGTAAAGATTGTGTACGTTCTTGAATAGTTTCTTCTAAGAATTTAGTTTGTTTTTGGGTTTTACGAATAAGTTGCCATTTTTTCATTAACGAACAAGCTAACTGACGCACTGTAATAGTATCAAATGGCTTTTTTAATATAAGGATATTATCTCGCATACCCAGTTGTTCTATTGTTTCTTCCCAAGAATAATCAGTATAGGCCGTACAAATAACTACTTGTATATTAGAATCAATGGGCAAAATATGTTTGATGGTCTCAATACCATCCCACCCAGGTGGCATTCTAACATCAACAAAGACAATGGCATAAGGCTTCCCCTGTGAATAGGCTTGTTTAATTTTTTCTACACCTTCTTCTCCTTGTGTTGCCGTGTCAATCTTAAAATTGAGCAGGATCTCATTCTTAAATTCCGTTTCACCAAACAAAGCCTCATCTAACTGATTTAATTCTTGGGTACTATCCTTCGTCATAGTAAGAATTTTGAAAAAATCTTGATGTATAGCAGGATTATCATCAATCGTTAGAATTCTAATCTGTTCTTGCATATCGGTGGTCATATACTATTCCTCAATTGCTTGAATTGGTATGCTTAAAACAAAGGTGGCTCCTTCGCCTATCCCTTTGCTAAATACTTCTAAAGTTCCTCCCATTTCTTTTGCAAACAAGGAGCTTGAATGTAAACCAAAACCATGTCCAAGCTTTTTACTAGTGAACCCAAATCTAAATATTTTTGTAAAATCACTAGGATCAATTCCTAACCCATTATCTTTAACATATATTTTTACATTAGCACCAGACTTTTTAATAGTGAGTATAATTTCTTTTTCTTGAGCATTTTGACATTCTAGTAATGAATCCATTGCGTTTCTTATTAGGTTTACTAAAATTTGCAACAATTTAGATTTATCTGCATAAATAGCAATTGAAGTTTCAAATAGTTTGACAATATGAATTGGACTCTTTTGACTAAGACACATTTGTATTGCAGTTTCAATTATTTCCGAAAGAATAATTTTTTCAACCAAGCCTGCAGTTCCTGCTAAATCTTGCTGTACTGCTACAATTTCTTTAATGTGGTCAAGAAAAGTTTTCAGATTATCAATTTCTTGATTTATCTCCTCATAACCTTTTTTTAAATTATTTGCTGATGCGATTAGATACTTTGGGATAAGTTTCCCTTTTTCGTCTTGCGTTAAATATAAATTTAAATTTGAATCATGTTCTTTAAGAAGCTCAATTGCTTTTAATATTTTTTGGATATTAAGTTGTACAGCAGTTTCTTTTAATACCGCAAGAGAAACATTTGCGCTATTTAAAACATTGCCTAAATTATGTAGCATTGTAGCTGCAACTTCTGCCATTCCTACATTTCTCGCTGTAGATACTAATTTACGATTTAAATCTTCAATTCTTTGATCAGCTTCTTTTTTCTTTGATATTTCCATGGCGATGCCAGCAATCTCATTACAACTACCGCTTTTATCAAAAATGGGGTGACATATAATGTGAAACCATAATATTTTAGTAGACTCATTGAACATCGTATTTCACACTCTGTATCTGCTTTAGTGTCAATAGCATTCTGAATCGTTTTAGAAAATTTCTCTATATCCTCTTTAAGGATATTCTTTTTGAAGTGATCCAACGTATTAAAATTAATTTCCGAGTTAAGCCTAAACATTTGAAATAATTCTTTACTCAACCTGAAAATATTATTTTTATAATCGTAACTCCATCTCCCAATGTTAGCGATTTGTTGTGATCTTTCTATCTCTTTATTAAGTGCCATGCTTTCTTGAGAAGCTATTTCGCTAGATCTTTCTAAGATGTAACGCTCTTGTTCAATATCTGAATAATGATTATTGATTCTAGTAATAAATTTTTGCCAACTTTTTAAATTTGTTGGTAAAAATTCGATAGAAAGCCCCTCACGTATGAGTTGTCTTTCAAGAACTTTGTTTATATTATCAATTTCTTTCATAGAATGTTGTAACAGTCATCGTTTGGTTGTGTAATCTACAATCTCCAGTAGCATAAGGAGATAATTCTCCATAAGAATAAAAACCTATTTGAGTCGTATGTTTAGGGAAATTTTCAAGCATTGATTCTGTTTCTTCTTCTGTTCGCTCACCAAGGAGTAGTCTTCTGCCAACGCAGCTAATAGCAATAGCAAGCAATGGGGTTGTTTCAGAAACTTCTTTAGAAATCATGTTAAAGGCAACAGTTCCTGCTTCACTAGCGCTTGTAATAAGACTATCAAAATTAGAACGCATGAATTGTGCTAAAGATCCCTGAGGAATATCCCCAGCAAAAGTTAAAGATTGCTCTTTCTCATCAACTGCTAGAATGGTCCGCACTAAAGGTTGATTATCTTTTTCATCCTTACGGATAGCAAGAGGGTAAAGTAATCCTGTGGCAGGAAGATCAGATGCCTTTTTTCCTAAATACTGTTTATATAATGCTAAAGCGGGTTTATTATCAAGTTCGTATAAAATATTATCTTTGGAAAATGTAATAAGACGTTCTGGACCAAAAACATTCCAACCGCCACGAGATGCATGACCAATAAGAATTTTATCACCATAAAACCCGATAGCAGTAATATGTTTTGTTAAAATTTCTCCATTACTTATAATCCAGGTTTTTTTAAATTCCGTGCCATCGCCTGCAAGCCCTCCTGTGATAACAACATTGTTTTGTGCTTGTTTTGCACCTTTATTTAATCCTTTCACTAATTCTGAACCATTAACGTTTAACCCATCAGATAAAACAAAGATACCACGAAGATCTTTTTCAAATAGAGCAAGATATAAATCCTTACCTATTGCTTCTGAATCCGCAGATTTTAAAATTTCTTTGGTGGCAACTTTGAGTGTGGTATTAGAAAATTTAATGATAGCCACCGTAATACTTTCATCAATAATATGTTCTTCGGTAATTTCACCTGCGCTAGAACAGCCTATGATTTTTGAATTTGGATAATTCTTGCTCAATGCTTGCAAAGGAGCAGTGTCATTAATGTATTTTGGAGCAGCAAATACAAGCACCATCGTATTAGGTGAATCTAAAGATGGAAAAGGAGCAGACCATGCATTAATTTTTTGTTGATTGTAATTTATTGTTTGGATCTCCATGCTCACCCCTTATTTATTAACACTTTATAGTTTTTAACTATTTTATTTTAATAGTATTGACAGATATGGAGGGTTATTAATTTCATCGGTTTATTATTATCGATTTTTATAGGCTATTTTTCCAGTTTTTTTTAGGATAAATCTCCAGTTTCTATAGTTTTTCTGTATATCAGGACTGATTTTAAGTAACGTTTTATAATTTTAGCCTCATAATTTAAATGCGAAACCATTTATAAAAATACTTTAGAAGCACTCTCAGGCGCATGAGTTATACAATATATACTGATTCAACAATAAAAACTGGAGATTATACATCATTCTGGTAAAATACTCGCTACTATGAGAAATTTCGAATTAACCCCCATCGAATGCCAGAAGTTGAAAAAGGCACATCGTCATGCCAAAGAAAAATGGGCAGCAGATCGCTTGAAAGCAATTTATTTGCTTGGAACTGTTATTACTCAGAGTTTCCTAGCTTCAAGCAAGCGAGTATTAATTTCTAAAGAGCAATCCTCGGAAAAAATTTTCTACGCTATTAACAGAAAAATTTCATTTGGTACATAAAAATTGGAGCATGCTAACTCCTAAATTTGCCCTGGACTGAGTATATCCTCGAACCACTTTAAAATTAGGAGTTTCAAGTCCGTCATTGCGAGGAGTCTGCGACGAAGCAATCCAGATTACATCTTGATATTTTCTGGATTGCTTCNNTCCTAAATTCAAAGTGGAAGCAGTCTATATCAATGAACCCTCATCTTTTGATGTTAAATATTCTTTCATAGGTTTTAACATTATATGTGTAAATCCTCGTTGTTTAGTTATTTTTTAAGAATATTCAAATTCAAAATTTTAAACTTGACAAAGGTATAATTCTAGCTTAAGTTGACTTTCTTTAAATTAATTTTGGGAACAATCTATGACTTACACGCACCCTTGGTATCAGATGGGCTTTAGCATGGGGTTAGGTTTAACAAGCATCCCTAAATTTTATTTGCAAAATATTCTATTACATATTGGTGCACGTAAAAGATCAAAAAATGTTGTCATCGATACCCTTGGATTAGGGTTTTACCTGAGTGTTAGCTTCCCATTAACGCTTGGTTATATATCTCTAGTTTTAATCGAGCAACATTTGATAGCGCACCTCCTTGGCTTGGTGGGACAAAAAATTGGTAGATTTCTTGAACAAAGCTTAGGGCTACGCCTTAAAAATCACTCGGACATCATTTCATTTTTTACAGAAGATCTTCTCCCTCGCGCATTTACTGGGGGTTGGATGTTAGGAATTGTGCTTCTTCTAGGTGGGGTCCCTTTAACCCAAGGCTTATTAATAGGGGCCGCGGTTTATGGAGCCTATAGAACAATCTTAGGCGTAAAAGAATATGTTGCCAGCAAACGCGCTGAGAATACCCCGACACATACACTTAAAAATATTGCTGATAATCTTTTCGTAAGACAAAGCAAATTTTTGGCTACCAAGCGATATTTTAGCGTCTTAAAACGATTTTTTTCTAAGAAGTATCATATTGGATTTTCTCTAGAAAATAGAGAAATTTATGAAGTATTAAAACAGTATTACACAGCCTTAAAAAAGGATGTCTTTGTCAAAACAGATAACCTCGGTACGGTTCTTTCTAATGAAGAACAATTACCAAATTTACTTGTTAATGCTTATGTTGAAAGCGTTAAATTCATTAATGAAAACGCAAATAGTCAAGATTTTGCAACGGCTCATACCATTCGATGGGTACACGGTGCAACCAGTGCTTCGCTTGCTGGATTAAGAAAAAATGCTTTGCGCCCTTTTGGATTATTAATTCAAGAGTTCGCACCTTATTGTGGAGAATTAGGCGCTGGGATCTCAGAAAAAGGAATCAACCAATGGGGCTTATCTGGAATTGCTCCTTCGAGTGCTAACATTGCATGGGAAAGCTATGCCAAAAAGACGACATATTCTGGTGTTTTTTCTCTTTTGAATATGAGTGTGCTCACCATACGCGAGCAAATGTCGAACATATTCAATGCACAAGGAGAGGTGATTGAGGACAAAGGCAACGGTTATAGTGACTTTATTAAGTTACTTATCAACATAAAGCGAGTACAACAATGGGATCCCACGACCTTTAAAGCTTGGCTTGAAGCAAAAGATGGTGTGAGGTACTGGATTTCTCATAAAATTTTTAAGACTGCGCCCCCTATCCAGGTATCTTATGGCGAATGCTTAAAAAGGCTGCAAATATATCTCAAAAACATCCGAAATAATGAATCCTTTTGGAAAGACTATCAAGCTTGCTACCCTAACACAGAAGAAGACGTACTCACCCAGATTAAAGATAGACATTCTGCTTTAGAAGGAATTCTTAGCGATATTTTAAACATGAAAGTTTCGCCTTTGACACTCGAAGAAAAGTACTTTGTAATAAGTGATATACCCATGCTTTATGCTTCAACGAGCAAAACTTCCCCTTTCAAAAGATCAGGACAGCTACAAGAGCTCGTTTGGAGATGCGACCATCTTAATCTAGGTAAAGAAATTGATGTGATCATCACTGATACTATTTTACACAAACAGCAAATAGCTGCGTTTTTAGCAAAGAAAGGCATTGAAGGTGTAAAATGTATGACTTATGCCTCATTTGTTGCAAGCCAAGAAATTTTGCCAACCTTTATTGATGAAACGCTAATAAATCAAGCAAAATTTCAGATAGCCGATAATGATTTAGAGAAAACTGAACTCTTTGCACAAAGTCAAAAAACTTGGACCACACTGCGTGATAAGCTCAAGAACGGAAACACTTTATCTTTGCAAGAAATTGAAGAAATGGATTATCACGAAAGTCTCAGCCATACAATGAAGCAGGCTTTTTGTAATAAGTAAAAAAACGACCAATTGCCAAAAAAACAATGGATATTTTATTTTTCCACTTTAACTTTAATATCTTTTTTAAAATAAAATAGGGCTCCTGCAATAAGCAAGCAAATAAATGAAAGAAAAAACAAAAATTTGTTAAAAAAGGATATAGCGATAGCTATCCCATTAAAGGCAAATATAAACAACAGGATCCCAACTAATGCAAAAATAATAGACCACAACATCATAATGTTAGAAGATTTAGCTTTAATGAGGTTTGGGATTTTCATAATTACTTTCTGCCTTATTTTCTTGTTTTGCAAATAAATCTCTGTTGCTAGCATTATAATTTTTTATACATACCTATCATTGTTTCCTCTCTATAATTCATTACATATCTTTCATGCTTTTCGTATCTTATGAATAATACTATAGTGAATTCAACAAAAATACCGAACCTCAAAAGCATTTTCTTAGGAAAATTATTAGGTGTAAGGACGCTCTTGTTGTTAAAATTGCAGTTCATATATAATAAGTAGTCTATGAAAGTTACAAAACATCATTTCAAATGGGCTCATCCGCTGGTAAGAGAATGGTTTCTTGATAAATTTAAGATCCCCACCGAACCTCAAACACAAGGCTGGCCATTTATTCTTTCAGGTGAAACTACACTTATTTCAGCGCCCACAGGTTCAGGTAAAACTTTGGCTGCCTTTTTGGTAAGTATTAATGATATTATCACTCAAGCCGCTAACGGATCGCTGCAAGATCATACGCAAGTGCTCTACGTATCACCTTTAAAAGCCTTAAGCAATGATATTCAAAAAAATCTCCTTCAACCCTTAACTGAAATTACCGCGTTAGCAAAAAAACAGGGCATATTATTAAGTGAAATACGGGTTGCGGTTCGAACTGGAGATACCTTGATGAAAGAACGTCAAGCAATGCTAAAAAAACCGCCACATATTCTGGTGACAACCCCAGAATCATTCTACATTTTGCTAACAGCTCAGAAAAGCCGTGCGCTACTAACAACAATTAAAACTGTCATTATTGATGAAATTCACGCAATGGTGAATGATAAACGCGGCTCTCATTTAGCCCTTTCTATAGAAAGATTACATGCATTAACAACTCAGTCTTTTACTCGTATCGGCTTATCTGCGACTCAAAAACCTCTTGAAACTGTCGCGCAATTTTTAGCAGGTCAAACACAAGCAAAATATAATATCGTAAATATTGGTCATGAGCGCCAATTAGAACTGATAGTTGAGGTTCCTGGCAGTGAATTAACTGCTGTTGCTTCTAATGAAATGTGGGATGAAATTTATGATAGGTTAGCGCTTCTTGCTCAGCAAAATCGTTCAACTCTCGTCTTTGTTAATACACGTAAATTATCAGAACGTATTGCACATCATTTAGCAGAACGTCTTGGAGAAGCATGCGTCGCGTCACATCACGGTAGTCTATCAAGAAAATTAAGACTAGATGCCGAAACCAGATTAAAAAATGGTGAATTGAAGGTATTGGTCGCAACAGCTTCTTTAGAATTAGGTATTGATATAGGAACTATCGACATGGTATGTCAGATAGGATCGCCGCGTGCAATTGCAGCAGCCTTACAACGTGTGGGAAGAGCAGGTCATTGGCATGGTGCAATCTCAAAAGGTCGTTTTTTTGCAACAACACGAGATGAATTAGTAGAGTGTGCTGCATTAATATATGCTATTCGTCAAGGAGATTTAGATGAACTCATTATACCTGAAGAACCGCTTGATATTTTAGCACAACAAATTATTGCAAGCTGTGCAACGCAGGATTGGAAAGTTACGCATTTATATCAGACAATGAAAAAAGCTTTTCCTTATCATCACCTTAAAAAAAAGACTTTTGATGAAATAATAAAAATGCTTTCAGAGGGAATAGCTGGTTCTCGTGGCCGTTATGGCACTTATTTATTATATGATAAAGTAAATGGAATTGTTAAAGCACGTCGCAATTGTCGACTTACAGCCATTACCAGCGGCGGTGCTATCCCTGATACAGGTTTATTTACTGTAATAGCAGAGCCAAGTGGTACAGTAATAGGCACGCTAGATGAAGACTTTGCGGTGGAAAGTAACCGTGGAGATATTATTTTATTAGGTTCTACTTCTTGGAGAGTAAAAAGAATTGAAACAGCTTCAGGTCGAGTGTTAGTAGAGGATGCGCATGGTGCTTCTCCTAGTGTGCCTTTTTGGCGAGGTGAGGCACCAGAACGCTCTAAAGAGCTTTCATTGCAACTTTCTAATCTGCGGCAAATCATTAGTGATAAACTTAAAAATAAAATAGCTGCTTTAAGCTGGGTAAAAATAAATTGTGGATTAGATCAAAGTGGCGCGGAACAATTGATTAATTATATTGAAAACACAAAAGCAATTTTAGGCGCTATACCCACACAAAACACCATTATTGCTGAAAGATTTTTTGATGAAACTGGCGGTATGCAATTGGTTATTCATGCCCCTTTTGGGGCTAGAATCAATAAAGCATGGGGATTAGCTTTAAGAAAACGTTTTTGCCGCACCTTTAATTTTGAATTGCAAGCAGCCGCGACTGATAATGGCTTAAATATTGCTTTAGCAGAACAACATAGCTTTCCTTTATCTGATGTTTTTCATTATCTTCATCCTAATACAATCACTGAAGTCTTGGTGCAAGCTGTATTGCAATCCCCACTATTTAAAATTAGGTGGCGTTGGGTAGCAATGCGTTCATTAGCCATTGTAAGATCTCGCAACGGTAAAAAAACGCCACCTAATATTTTAAGGGTACTCGCTGAAGATCTCCTCGCTGCTGTTTTTCCTGATGCAGCTGCCTGTCAGGATAATTTAGCAGGGAAGGATATTGACTTACCACACCATCCGCTGATTGATGAAACAATGAAAGATGCTTTGCATGAAGCATTAAACATCGAAGGGTTAATTACTCTCTTAGAAAAAATATATCAACAAAAAATAACTTGCCTTTCCATAGACACGCCAGTCCCTTCACCCTTTTCTCATGAAATATTGAATGCAAATCCTTATGCATTTTTAGATGATGCGCCTTTGGAAGAAAGACGAGCACGTGCTGTTGAAATGAGGCGTTTTCTACCTGAAAATCTTTTGCAAGATATTGGTAAGTTAAACCCTCATGCAATTAACGAAGTCAAAGAACAGGCTTGGCCAGATGTACGTAATGCCGATGAATTGCATGATACCTTACAAACTTTAATTGCTTTTCCAGCAAAGAAGGCAGCAACTAATTGGTCCACCTTTTATGAAGAATTAAATACACAAGGGCGCGCTGTCTGCGTTAAGCAAAAAGAACAAGATTTTTGGTTTGCGATTGAAAAAGCTCGTTCTTTTCATGCCATTTATCCTAATATACCACTTAATTTTTCTTTGGAGTATGAAGAGACAACAAAAAACAAAGAAGACGCTATTGTTGATATGATCCGCGGTTGGATGTTGCATGTTGGACCAGTTAGCGCGTCTCAATTAAGCAATTGGGTCTGTATTGATAAAAATGATGTTGAAACAGCTTTATTGAAACTAGAAACCTCAGGTTTAATACTAAGAGGAAATTTTATACAAACAAGTGAAGAGGTTGAATGGTGTGAACGTCGATTATTAGCCCGCATTCATCGATTAACAATACAAGATCTACGCAAATCAATTGAATCTGTAACAAGTGCACAATTCATGCGTTGGTTATTAAAATGGCAGCATCTGGAGTCTGGAACCCAATTGCACGGCGAAAGAGGTTTATTAGAAATTATCCGTCAGTTGCAAGGTTTTGAAATTCCTGCCAGAGATTGGGAAAAGCATATTTTTGCAAAAAGAATTGCCAATTATCAATCTTCGATGTTAGATAATCTTTGTCTGAATGGGATGATAGGTTGGGGAAGATTGTCTATGCATCCAAGCTTATTGGCCGAAGACAATGAAAAAAGTATTATCCCTAAAAGCACAGCACCGATTACTTTTTTTATTCGTGAAAATTCAGATTGGATCTTAGCTTTAAAACAAATTGATCCTACCACACAAATAAATGGCCTAAGTAATAATGCTAAACTTGTTTTGGAAGCGCTTAAACAAAAAGGCGCTTTATTTTTATCAGATATTGTGCGCGCAACAAATAGATTACAAACTCAAGTAGAATTAGCATTATGGGAACTTGTGGCGGCTGGAATCATTACTGCTGATAGTTTTGATAATTTGCGAGCACTAATTGATAGTAAGCGAAGAAAAGCAAAATACAGGCATAGGGATTATTTAGGTTATAGCAAAGGCCGTTGGAACATTTTACATATTGAATCATTAGAAAAGAACCCTTTAGAATCACTTTGCTGGGTATTATTAAATCGATATGGCGTGGTATTTCGAGATCTGCTCGCACGCGAGAAAAATATGCCACGTTGGCGTGAATTACTGCTCATCTTTAGAAATTTAGAACATCGGGGAGAAATTCGCGCAGGACGTTTTGTCAGTGGCTTTCTAGGAGAACAATTTGCATTACCAGAGGCTATTGATTCTTTACGTGCTATTAAAAAGCAAGAACCTAATGGAGAAAAAGTTACTATTGCTGCGGTAGATCCTTTAAATTTACTTGGCATTATTTTGCCAGGTGAAAAAGTAAGCGCCGTTTCAAAAATCAGTTTCACCCTAGAAGATGGTGTATTTCAATCACAAAAATCTCTATAAATGGACCACAATATCATCCCGAATAGCCTTCACAACAAAGGGATAAATCCAAATGATGTATCATCCTCAACCAACTCATTATTCTTAGCTATATACTGCTTCCACTTTGAAT
>JAFECR010000001.1:0-24204 GCA_018242045.1 Pseudomonadota bacterium
GAGTACCGTCATTGCGACCCAGAGCGAAGCGAAGGGGAAGCAATCCAGAAATATCAAGATGTAATCTGGATTGCTTCGTCGCAGACTCCCGCAAGGACGGACTTGAAACTCCTAATTTTAAAGTGGATCGAGTATATATCCGGCTTTGAGAGGACATATTCTCTCCTCTTGAGCCCTAATGGAATACGCGCTCTTTCTCCTAATCATTGCGGCGACATTTAATGCCTAGACGGACTACAGGTTCTGAAAGAGCCGGTCTTACCTATTTTACCATTAAATATTAACTTACCTTTTGCAGTTCTCTGGTATGCCCTTATGGACGTCTCATTTAAACTAGTTTATTGTTTCGCAAGACAATAATCTTCTTTGCTAAGCAATCTTTCTATATTCTTCATTATTTGATAATACTGCCCATATAATTCTAGCGTTTGTATTTGCAACCGCGACAGAGGTTCTATTTAAACCAACCCTGTCATTTTTGCTTTTTACTAATAGTTATATTTTAATTGTTAAATCTCCTTTTAATTGCCATAAAAGGTTAAACAATTGCTCTTTCTCTTGTTCTAAAATCTTTTTTGTTTGATGCAACGTTTTGTTTTCTTCGATAGTGTTTAATAACTGCGCTTTTATAGTTGCTATTTGTTCTGAGAAAGTAGCATTTTTTGCATTTAAATTGATAATTTCTTGCACTTGCTCATGGTTTTTAATGGTCAAAGTGTGGTGCTGTTGCAGCCAATGCTGCTCTGAAGCTGAATATTGAACCAGAGTTTTATTTGCAATTGCTAGTTCTTGAGTGATTGTTTCCACTTGCAAGGAAAGCGTTTGTATTTCAATTTCTGTTGCCTGCTGTGTCATGGTTATTTGTTTATATAAAATTTCTAAATCATTTTTTTGCTGTTTTTGAATATCGTTTTCTTGCTTGAGGAGCGATAAACTTTGTCTGAGCTCATGCTGTTGTTGTTCAAACCGTAAGCGTTCCATTTGACGCTCTTCGAGTGAGGCTGTGCGATAATGCTCGAGGTTGGCTTGTGTTTGTTGATGCTGTTGGTTAAGCGTTTCAATGTAGGATTGTTTATCAGCTAGTTGTATTGTTAATCCTTGCTCTTTAGCTTGCAATGCAGCAATTTGTGTTTGCAACTGAATAAGATTTTGATCTAAAGTAAGCTTTTCTTGCGTTAAGACATCACATTTTTCTTCAAGCAGCACCAAGTCTTGCTTCTTTTTGTCATTATCACCTTCTAGGTTATTAATTAAATCTTGATTTTGCTGAAGTGCATGATTGCAATTTTGTGAAATGATTTCTATTTTTTCTTGTGCTTCTTGCATAACCCTTTCCCAAAGTCCTTTAAGCAAAGCTATCAACTCCACTGGGATTTCTTTTGACACCAAGGGTTTCTCTTGTTGAACACGCCAATCTCGTAAATATCTTGCAATGGTGCTGTGGCTGCCTGTTTTAAGGCGCGCACGGATCCGCTCAACCGTAGGTTGCTGGCCACTTGCCATAAGTTCTTGAGCTAATATTGATACTTGCTGGTAATTGATCCCTATTCTCGCCATAAATCCCTTTACCCTTTATATTACATATTACGTAATATAACATTATTTTTTAAAAATCGCACACTATTTACGTCCTATTTTTAACTACCTATAATGTTGCTTATCGGTAGTTAAAACCTAAAATCAATTTAAAGTTCTTAAAATTTAAAGGACATGCTGAGTGCGTAAGCTTATTACTAGAGGACATCCAACAGACATTATCAATACAGCCTTAGATAACCCCTATCTTCATGCCGCAACAAGTGAAAACACGCGTCAAGCATACAGAAATGATATAAAGCACTTTTGTAGTTGGGGCGGCTTATTACCAGCTTCCCCTGAAATGGTGATCCGATATTTGAAAACTTATGCATCGCTCCTAAATCCACGTACACTCTTACGTCGCCTAACTGCAATAAAACATTGGCATACTTATCAAGGTTTTTCCGATCCAACGGCATATCCTTTAGTTCGTAAAACACTGAGCGGAATTGCGAATGTCCATGGAAAACCAAAGCAAAAGGCAACAGCCTTAACAATAGAGAATCTCAGAAAATTAGTTATGTATATGGAGGCGCAGAATACATTAAAAATGCAGCGTAATAATGCCATACTACAAGTTGGATTTTTTGGCGCCCTTCGCGTTAGTGAGCTAACAGATTTAAAATATGAAAATATCAAATTTGTTGCTGAAGGAATGGAAATTTTGATTCCCCGCTCTAAAACTGACCCAACGGGCCAAGGACAGTATTGCGCGATCCCTTTTGGTAACAATAAGCTATGTGCCGTGAAGGCAATTGAAAATTGGTTTGTGAAGGCCAACATTACTTGCGGATATGCATTTCGCAAAGTAGATAAACATCAACGTATTGGTGACACTCCGCTTACTCACAAAAGCATTAGTATTATTATCAAAAATCTTGCACAAATATGCCAATTACCAGAACCTCAATATTTTAGCAGTCACAGTTTGCGACGCGGATTTGCTACCAGTGCAAGCCGCAAAGGTGCGTCAATTCTATCTATTATGCGTCAAGGTCGATGGCGGCATGAAGGAACTGTACTTGGCTATATAGAAGAAGCTCAACGCTTTGAAGACAATGCAGCCGATCTTATTCTTAAAAAGCTAATTTCTTAACCTGTGTTAAGAAATTAGCTTTTTAAGCAGCGTCTGTCTTCAAAGACATCCTATAAACTTTAACCTCTATACTTGATTGAACATGCATTAGAATTTGAGTCTAAAGCTTGTGCATTATACTTGGTTCTTAAGTATGTCAAATATTGATTAGTAATTTCAAGCAAGCTTTCGTCTTGGTCAAATGAAAACTGATTATCTATTTCCATCGGATAACTGTCTTGCAAATGCTGTGACGCAATTAATGGCTCAAATAAGTTGTTGCCAAATGAGGATAATATTGCAGCAACAGGTAGGATATGCTGATGCAGCAGATTATTATCCAAGTAGCAGTTCTCAAGTGAATTTTTGATTTTCAATATGGAAGAAGGAATAAAAGGAATATTGTTGTTCCTTGCATCCAAAATCTTGAGTGCAGCTAAGTCACCAATGTTTTTAGGCAAGGTTGCAAGTGAATTATTAGCAATTGATAAGATCTGTAATTTTTTCCAAAAAGGAATAACATTTTCTGGTAAATAAGATATAGCGTTTCCACTCAAATACAACTGCTCCAATTGACCAAGATTTTCCATTTCTTGTGGAAGATGGCGAATATTATTGGTTTTTTCATAGCTATTTTCAAAATTTAATGTTGTCAACTGAAAGAGTTTAGTGATTTCAATCGGAATTTCTGCAAAGTAATTATTAGATAATATCAAGTGATTTAAACCAAATAATTGCTCAAAGCTTGAAGGAAGTTTACTCAAACAATTGTTGTTTAGATTCAAATGCTTAAGATTTGTTAAATTTGAAATGCTATCTGGCAAAGAAGCGATCTTATTGCCCTGTAAGTCTACACTTATTAAATTTGGCATTTGACTTATACAAGCTGGAATACCTAAATAGGGACTATTTTTAATTTGAAGATTTTGAATGGAACTCCAATTTGAAAGTGTATCAGTGACTTTAAACAAATTTAGTGAATTAAAAGTATTAAAATAAGAAGCAAGATCTTGGTTGTTTGAAACAAATGCTTCTGTGATTCTAGTAATACCTGATAATTTAAGTTCTTTAGACAAAGGATTAACTTTTATTTCTCCGAGTTTACCAATTTCCATTGAATAATAAGGTTTTAATTGGATATTGGCAATTTCAGTGTTGAGAAGTTCAATTTTATTATTTAACGTATAAAAGTTATAATAATTTTTTTCAGTTTTTAAAGCCATTAAGGCATGTTCAAAGTGTACGTTGTACAATTTAAGTGCGGTCAAATCATATTGTATTTTTCTTTGATAAAAGGAAAGTAATTCGGCTTCCCTTTTATATCGATTATTTAGCTCTGGAAAAATAATGGCGGGTAAATTTACTTTAGCTGCAACTTTGGAAAGCTTTGAATTAATTTCAACCAGTCGCTCAATCATGTCTTGCTGATGACTTGATAATAGCTTCGATTCAGTGATTAATTGAGCGCTACATCGTGCCATTAAAGATTCATGCATTTCATACATGTTGTTACTTTCACTCAAAACTGGATTATTAAGAAAATAGAGCATACATGCTATTTCTGAATTTATTCTTACATTTTCTTCATATTGTCGAAGAATTTCTTCTTCTCTCAATTTCTTTGCACGTAGCGCTGCTTCCTTTGCTTCTTTTGCACGCTGGGCAGCTTCTTGAGCTTCCTTTGCTTTTCGTGCGGCCTCACGGGCTTTAGCTACTTCTCTTGCAGCTTTACGTAATTCTTGGAAATAGGCTTCAGCTTGAGCCTTGCGAAAGGCAGCTGTTTCCCTTTTTCGTTGTCTTGTGGAAGTATCTGGTTTAGCTGTCTGGGATTTTTGAAAGGGAGAAACTGGCGGTTGTTCTTGTTGTGCTGAAACAGGTCGTTTTGGTAACAAAGCCTGTTGTGTAATGGCTTCTTTATTCTGTTCAATTTCATCTTGATATTTTTCAATATACCTATAAGCATTGTCTACCACTTTAAATTCTTCTTCCGCATTAGGTGATTTATTTTTATCCGGGTGAAGTTTCTTTGCTAATTTACGATAGGTTGTTTTTACTTGCTTGGCAAAATTGGCACAAAGATCGATTTTCAGCACTTTATAAGCTTCGATAGTATCTTCATAAGAAAAGGGTTTATTATCAAAAGATAACATGGCGTGGCTTCCAGCAACATAAACATTGCTTATATTCTAACGACAATTAATTTCAAGTAAACTAAATAACTATGAATGGTTAAATTATTCAGATAGAGGGGTTTTTAAAGCCTAGAATTGGGAAATCTCCTACAAATCTATCAGAAACAATCCTAGTCATAGACAGATGACATAATGTAAAATACCAAATCAAATCATATTTTGATTTGTGATAGCTACCATAAGTGAAAAGGAGAAACTTAATGACCCCTCGTAAAAAATCAGCAACGAAAGGACGCAAGCCTGCTGCCAAGAAATCGCCTGCTAAAAAGCGAAAAGTAGCAACAAAAACTAAAGCAGCTGCACCTAAAAAAGCACGCAAAACAACCACCAAAAAAAGAAAACCCGTAAAAAAGACAGTTAAGTCTAGCGTTGCTGCAAAGCCCAAAAAAGCAAAAAAAGCAACGAAACCCAAAAAACCAAAAGCGACTAAAACTACTTCAACCAAAAAGCCAAGAGCCAAGGCGCGCAAAAAAGGAGCTAAGAAAGCAACAATGGCCTCTTAGCTATTATTGATGCCGTGACAATTCTCGCGGCATATTTTTTAGCTTAATTGCTCGTGTATATTCAATTTTCTTAAATACGCTACATTTTATTTGCAAGTAGTTACACGCCTTGTAACAAATTTATTTACTTTAAGTCTAAAATTTTAGAATAACCTCATTTCATATAGGCTTAAGACAAGGAGGCACAGAAATGAAAAGAACTGCTTCAGCAACTTGGTTAGGCGATCTCAAACAAGGTAGTGGTTCCTTATCAACTCAAAGTTCAACATTGAAGAATACACCATATTCATTTAGTTCACGCTTTGAGAATGAACAAGGTACAAACCCAGAGGAACTGATTGCGGCTGCACATGCCGGCTGTTTTACCATGCAATTGTGTGCTTTTTTAAATAAAGCTGGGTTCAAACCAGAAAAATTGGTGACTGAAGCAACTTTAACCATAGAACAAGAAGGGGGTGGATGGAAAGTCACTTCCATTTATTTAGATCTTGTCGGCAATGTGCCTGGTATTGAATTGCAAATGTTTGAAGAAATAGCAGGAAATGCTAAAGAGAATTGTCCAATTTCAAAACTGCTTAATGCAATGATTTCAGTCGGTGCAAAACTGGAATAATTTCATACCAAGTAGTTATATGCATTAGGTGGAATATATGACTCGATTGGTAATTAAGCGAGAACTGAATGCCTCTTTGCCAAAAGTTTTTCAGGCGTGGAGTAATACTGAATTGCTCAGAAAATGGATATTGCCATCACAAAGCTGGACAGTGGCTGGCAAAAATGACTTTGTAGTTGGTGGCGAATATTTCATTGAATTTACAGATACCGAAGGTGTCATACGTGAACATACGGGTAAGTACATAGAAATAATTCCTAATAAAAAGATAGTTTATACATGGAATATGTTAGATACGACAGATACAATTATCACAGTTGAGCTACAAGAGGTCGATGGAAAAACAGAAGTTACCTTAACCCATGAACCCTTTCCTAGTGCGGAAATTAGAGATAGATACCATGATGGTTGGCAAAACTGCTTAAACCATTTAGATGAACTACTTTCAATTTAGCAACTAATCTAGTTATTACTCAATATGGCAACTTGCATAAGATCATCATAGTAATTTTCATTTTTAATAAATATATTTTCTGTATTATTTTTCATATCATTCGTTGAGTCACGCTGAATTAAAGAGCAAGCATGTTCTTCTGAGCTATTTTGTTCGATTCTGTTTGAATGGGGATTCAAGAGCTGCATTTAAGTTACCTTCTTCAAAATAATAATACTTAAAATATTAAGTATAGTACGATTTTGATTGTTGAGTTTGATACATGCAAGTTTGCAATACAAAGAAAATAAAGTTAGAATGCTTCATTTTTTGTATTAATTGAACTTACTTATGATTGTAGTCATCCTTAGCTTCCTCCAATCCATCGTTATGATTAGCAAAACATTTGCCAGCTTATTTAATTTGGTTAAATTACTTAAAGCTGTGCACAATTTTTGGACCACCGAAGGCAGAAAGAAATATTCTTTTGCTTTAAGATTGTGGTTATCTTTAATCATGCTTTTGCATTTTGTGGCGTTATCTGCAGCTCTTGGGGTCATTTTAGGGCTAACTGTCATTGCTGCCCCCATCGTAACAGCCATTGTGAACGTTACTTCTTTGATCAAAAGCTTAGCAAGTTTAATCTTTTATAGTTATCATGAAGTCACGTACCATAGAAAATTTAAACAATTAACAGCGCATCTAGAGTCTCACAATATAAAATTTTCTCAAAATCTTAATTTTTTTGAAGAGATTAAACTTTGTTTTAAAAAAACAGCTAGTCTTGAAGCAAAAATTGTTGAATTGAAGGAAATTTTAGCGACGCTGGAAGCGATAAATGAATCTACCCTTTTAAATCAATTTGAATTTGGCTTAAAGAAAAAAATATATGAAGCGATTGAATTAGATGATTTAATCCTCCTCCACTTACAGAACATTGACAATAAAAAAGAAAAACTCAAAGCCTTGATAAAGGACTTAGAGATAGAAATTAATCAACTTAAACAAGATATCGAACAAAAACAACATTCCATGTTGTTGCTTAAAATGCTACCCCAGAGAATTGCGCTTAATGATGATGTCACATCATTACAAAAAGAAATAGAAACTTCAGATACTTATCAAACAAAATTAGAATCATTACTTTTGCATTTTAAAAAGATTAATCATGACATTTACCAACTGGAGTTGCTAATTTTAAATTTAAATGAAAAACAAGCATCTGCAGATCCTGCTCAAAAACAGCAGATACAGATATTAGAAAATAAAATACAAAGTATGCTAAAACCTGTGTCACGCACAAGAGCAAATCGATTTTTCAATAGCATGGTTAATTCGTTTAAAGATATTCATCTCAACTTTCAAAATGACAAACTGAGCTTGATTCGACTACTTAAAAATGAGATCACCTGTTTATCTAAAGAGCTATTATCACTAAATCTTAAGATTAATGATAAATGGCAAAATCGTCTAACTTATACTACAAAAAACCAAAATGGTAGTTCAACAACCACTTCTTCAGATATTTATTATCTCACGCAACAAATTTTACGGCTCAAAAAACAAAAAGATCTCGCTGAAATTGAAAAGAACAAAGAAATGAGGAGCGTTGTCTTAGGCGTTTTATTAACAGTAAATGCTATTTTTCTTTGTTTAACCGTCAATTGGATAGCCATTGGCATATTAAGCTTAAGTATGTTCTCTCTGACAGCATTATCCGTCTTTAAAGACATTGTTTGGTTTTTCAAAATGAAACAAGCTGAAAATAACGCTAATGCAAAAGAGCATAGTGAACTGCGGGCTATCAGAAGGAATAAGTTTGACGAACTTGAAAAAATTGAAATACCAAACATCGAAGAAACTTTACAAAAGAAACTAAATAAAGCCATACAAATAATAGATGAAAATCAGATTGAGAATGAAATAACTCAAGAGTATCAATCAAATATTGACTATTTTATTTTGAATAACAGCAAAGGGCATGGACAAACGCAAGCGAAAAATTCCTCTAATACATTTAGAAAAGCCTCTTTTAATATTTAAGATCTTTATTTTAATATATACTGCTTCCACTTTGAATTTGGGAGTTACGTCATTGCTAGCTTTTAGCGAAGCAATCCAGAANNAGAAAATATCAAGATGTAATCTGGATTGCTTCGTCGCAGACTCCTCGCAATGACGGACTTGAAACTCCTAATTTTAAAGTGGATCGAGTATATAGTTGAATAACTTTTCTCTTTGCGTTTAAAGTTTAAATATTAACGATTTTTTATCATACAAGGGAGTGTATAAAACCATGGTATCCATAATAGAAACAACCCCAAATAAATTAAATTTAAGTGATTATTCAAAAATCATTAAAAACCATTTATTAACTAACCCGCTTTCTAATGAAAATACCTTACTTTTTACTGATATCGTTGTATCACCAGAATGCTTTTCTTCAAAAAATTTAACAAGCGCTGACTATGCCATGCATATGGCTGCAAAAAAAGGTGACACCATAGAAATCCTCACCTTGTTCTGTAATGGCTTTAATGTGAACCAAACCAATAGTAGAAACATTACACCTTTGGATGTTGCTGCCATGTATGGTCAAACAAATGCTGTGAAAATTTTAGTTCAAATTGGGGGGTGGGTAAACGAGGGAGCTTATGAAGATCATACCCCTTTACATTTTGCATTGCTTAATAGCCATTATGATACCGCTGAAGTACTTTTGAAGATGGGCAAGGCTAACCCCAATCTGCGTGACATTAACGGAAAAAATGCATTTGATATCACGGTTGATCATCTTGAAAATCGCATAGACGCTTATAACCTCAATCCATCTGATCAAGGACAAGCAGGAATAGTTGAAGTACTAAATATGATTTCGCTATTAGCAAATTACGCAGATCAACCTGCTCTCTTTCATGAAACTTCTATTACCCAGCCGCAAGAAACCTTGTTTGAAACACCTGTCTCAGTCATTTTAAAAGTATTGGGTAGTACTGTGACTTCCCAGGAAATAAGAAACCTAATAATTGATACCGCTAATGAAGTAGATGCCTTATTTCCGACTGAACAGGTATTTATAAATGCCAAGGATCTTTTAGCTACTTTCCCTACCGGTCAGGAATACCAAGCTAATCTTGGTGGCGTAAACGCGTGGGTTGCGGCTGATGGTCACTATGGTTTATATACGACTGAGTTGGCCAGCAATTCTTTAGGATTGTTTAGCCAACAACTAGACAATGTGGATCCACTTAAGCAAGATGTATTTTCTTCAATGTATATCACCTTTCAACATTCTCTTGAGCTTATTGCAAAATCTGCACAACCCTATGCTGCAAGCACTGCCTTAAATTTATATGAAACAGGAAATACAGTTCTTATTCCATCAGGATGGGATGGACACTTTATAGATATCATATTATCTTCGCAACAAGCATGGTATGTGACCGCTAATAGCGGCGATAGATACCATGGCGAATACCCTCAATATACGCCTGATCCGGCTGGGGTAATTATTTATGAAATGACAGATCCAGGATTAATTGATACACAATTTATTTATAATGCTGCGAATAACATGGATAGAATGAAGCTTGAAATCGATTTACCTTATGATTATGACATTTTTGGTGTTCTTGATATTTTCGAAAGGCCAGATCAGCTATTTGAAAACTGTGCTTGGGAAAGTCATCGCGATGCTGTAGAAGGGCTTGCTTATGTAGAACTTGTCAATCGAAATATTGAGCAAGAAACAGCTAAGACATTAGCAAATACCTATTTTCAAGAATGGGATGATTTCCATGGTAATTATATGATTGAACATTATCTATCGCAAAATCCCATTTTACCCGTTCAAGCCATGTTAGACGTTCTTCAAAATATCCAACAAGATCCAAGCCCATCGCACGATCATGGTCAGCGCATTGCTAATGCACTGATCTCGCCAATTTATATTGATGAATTTAAAGAATGGTTACAAACCGATCCGCAAGATGAACCATCCAAAACACTCATCAATGCGTTACAAGAACAGTATGGCATTGATATCTCAAAACTTATTAACGAGCCAGCAACAACGGATCTACAGAACAACTCGGTTACAGACACTTTACCCCTAGCAGCCTCCTTAGAAGCGCCAATACCACATCTTGATCCAATGGTACTGCTTGCTCAACAACCTCAATTTGTTAACCTTTGAAAGGCAGCGCTTACACACTCTAGTCGTGCACCAATACAATGTTGCATGACTGGGGATCGTTCGTTTGGGGACTTGTCCCCTACTTGATACGGGATTCAAACTGAAGCGAGTATATTTTATCTGCTATTTTTCACCACCCATCGTAATTCTTAATGAAAATTTACTAAAATTACTATGAATATCAATAGATTAAATTGTTAATCTTTCTTAGCGCTCCATTCGTAGTATTTACTTATTCATCTTCATGACTCATAATGCAGACCACATTTATTCGAGTAAGAGGTTTTCGATGTTAAGTGGTATTTCAGATTTTCTGTCAAAAAGTATAACGTATATAACACACGCGGCGAATTATTGGTTTGGGTTATCAAACCACAAATTATTTGCTGCAGCGAAAACTGGTAATACACAAGCTGTTAAACAATTGCTCAGTAAAGGAACCTTTATTGACTCTAAAACTAATATTGGAAATACTGCGCTGCATATTGCATCTGAAAGCGGCTGTATTGGCGTGGTTGAATGTTTGCTTGACAATAAAGCAATGGTTAATTTTGTAAACCATCAAAAAAACACGCCTCTGCACTTGGCTGGCGCATCTGGCAATACCGAAATAGCGATGAGATTAATTAATCAAGGCGCATCGTTAAATGTCGTTAATCTGCAAGGAAATAATCCACTTCACATGGCGGCACTACATGGGAATATTGATACTTTAAGCCATTTAATGGCACGTTTTGGAAAATTAGACAATTCACAATATAATCAATTACTAGAAAAAGCAGTGGTCGCAGAAAAATTGGAAACTGTCTTTTGGTTGATAAACAACTATCCCAATAAAAACAATATTGATTTCTTCCAATTACTTGTTACTTGTATTAAAGACAAACGTTATCAATCATTACATATGCTATTGGGGTATTCATCTTATTTAACCAGATCACATTTAGATTGCCTAGTCAATATCGCTATTTTTAACGGCGATATTCAGTCGGTTCATACCTTGGTTAACTTCGGTGCAAATGTAAACAACCCCGCTAAACCCATATTGGAGGCTGTTAAACAAGGTGATGTTGCTCTGTTCAATAGCTTAGTGGCAGTTGGCGCTAATATGTATGTAACGGATAAAGATGGAAACAATGTGTTTCATCTTGCTGTGCAAGAATCAAATTATAGCATGTTAAAAGCTCTCACAAATGTTGGTTTAATCAACACACGAGAAAAAAATTATATGGGACAATCCCCAATCAGTATGGTTGAAGATAGAATTAAACAGATGGAATTGAAATTAACTTACCATCAGCATAATTATAAATTCCAACTTGATCATACTACAAAACAGCATCACCTTGAGACTCAAAAGATGCTGCCTCGTTTTCCAGATCATAGAAAAGACGCAGTTATTTACAGACGCAATTTAATGTTGACTGAGGAACTGGCGAAATTAAATCAATTGACACAAGAAAAAGAATTCGAACTTAATAAAAATATAGCGCAATTAAAAGAGATCAAGGGCATGCTTTTAAATATTGCATCCAAATTTAATACTTCTAAGCGAAAACAACCCGCTCCAGTTTCAATGTCAATGCCCATCAATCTTTATTTGCCAGAACCAAGTGCACCACCATTTGATGATAAGATTGTGTCAAAACCGCGGCCAATGCCCATCAATCTTTATTTGCCAGAACCAAGTGCACCACCATTTGATGATAAGATTGTGTCAAAACCGCGGCCAATGCCTGTCAATCTTTATTTGCCAGAGCCAAGCGCACCGCCACTTGATGATATGATTGTGTCAAAACCGCGGCCAATGCCTGTCAATCTTTATTTGCCAGAGCCAAGCGCACCGCCACTTGATGATATCATTGCGCCCCTTAACCCTAGTTATACTCCAGCAACAGTTGTTACAGCACAACATCGATTGAGCACTGCTGCTTATGCAAAAGACAAACTTGCTGCTGATGAAGTAACCTTTAAACCACCAACAAAAAGGAAGTCTACTAATATTTTTAAAGTGCCATTTATGAAGTTATAGGGTCATCCATGTAAGCCCCTAATTGCAAATTAATCCGTGTTTTTTCCACTTTTTACTTTTATATCTAAAGAAATAACAAGCAAAGTGTACAATGCAGAATATTGTTATCAGCTTCATGGTCAACAAGGGTGAGCCTTCCAGTTTAACCACGAAAAGATATATTGGAACAAGGCAAAATACCCAAGTGCCAAGTGAGTTCATTAGCATGATAAATCTTGTGTCTGCTGCCGCAGTTAAAATGCCATCAATAACCCATGTCATTCCATCAAAAACATAAGCTAACCATAACCAACGACAACTGTATTTTATCAAGTCTTTTAAATGGACAAGATCATGGGTGTTATCGTCCATTGGGATAAAGAAATTAATCAATGGTTCAGGAAATACAACCAAAGGAATGGCTAATAGCATTGCTAAAATCAGCTGTAATTGTAGACCAGTCATTAAGGTAGTTGAAACATGATCCCATTTCTTCGCTCCAATAAAATTCGATGTTACAGCAGTCACACCCATTTGCAATCCTTCTGTAATAAATGAAAAAAGCATCCAAATGCTAAAACCAATCGTTACAACAGTAACATGATCAAAACTGCGTTGCGCTAGCATGTACATTACAAATGCCCAAGCAGCTGTTCCTGCCATATGGCCAATCGAGTTTGGAACCCCTACCTTAATACACTTGAAAAAAAGTACCTTGTTAAACCGCCATTGGTGAGTGTGATATTTTTTTCGATTTGACGTGTGCAGAAAAAATATAAATAAACCAATAGCCACAGTAAGCTCAGCTATGCCTGTTGCAATGGCTGCGCCTTGAGCGCCCATTTCAGGGATATAATCCGACACCCCATAAACCAAAAGACACACTAATATAAGATTTAATATATTTGCAAATATAACTGAATATGCTATCGCTTTAATATGACCTCTGCCTACAAAAAATCCTGTGAGAGCACCAACCAATGGATAGCTAGCGCCAAAAATCATCATCCATTTAAAATAAGCATTACCTTCTTCTGCAAGTGTTTCGGGTATAAAAAATGATTGTCCAAATAAACCTAAAGGGATCATAATAAAAGCACATATAATTGAGAACCAAATCATTTGCCATACGGGTTGGCCTACATTTTTATACTGCCCAGCGCCATTAAACTGCCCCACAAAGACTTCAGCTATCATGGCAATAGACATAGCACCAAATTGAAATATATAAGCTATATTGCCTGCAGTTGTTGCCACAATCATTGAGTTAGTATCATATTTTGCCAAAATAATACGGTCTAAAAAGTGCATTAATGAGCCAGACATCGCCGTCACAATTAAAGGAAAACAAATCATCCAAAGCGCATATAAATTTCCTTTTGGTGTGGAATTTATTGCAACCTTAACATCTAGTTCATTTGTATTGGAGGTAACCAGCATACTACTACCTTATGCAACATATAGCTCAATTTTCTTTTGCTACAGGCAAAAAAAAACTTCACATTAGTTTTAATAACGTTCAACAAGAGACGTTAATTAATATATTTTTTGAGGTATTTTATTGAATTAAGAATTATTCAATAAAATAAATAAGCAGATATAATTAAGATGTTTTAAAACAGAATATATCTATTGCAAATATTTATTATTTATTATTTATTATGTTGATATTATGCCATATTTTAATTAAAAAGTCTTGCCGTCTAGAACGTTCAATATTCTCATCATCTGGATCCAACAAATGATTTGGGTAGTTCAACACAATTTTTATTTAAACAATTCGATTTTAAGTAAATAAACCATGACAAATCCTGGAAATGCAGTAAAATGCTCACATAAGTATTATTTACTAGTTAGTCGACTCATTTGCCATTGTGCTGAAAATAATAATGATTAGCCATTTATCAATTTCTTGTTACCTTTGGTCTACCTATAGTTGCTCAATAAAGCGTGTATTGTTACTTTTCTGAAACATTATTAAATAAGGGGAATGAATCGTGCGTGAATTACAAATCAATGATGTTATGAATGTTAGTGGTGGTGTCTTTGAACTTATGTTTGCAAGTTTATTTACAGGAACAATTATCATGGGAGGATTATACGCTTCAAATAATACCTATTACCCTTCTTATGGCTACAATCAAAGTTCTTATGGCTACAACCAAAGTTCTTATGGTTACAATCAAAGTTATATTTATTACGATAGTTATCCATTATTTGATCCAACATATTCAACGATTATTGTTGATGAATATTATATCTATTAGTAATTAAATAAATAATCAATAAGGGGTAGTATTATGAGTATTCGAGCAGGAATGGCAGTAGGCGCTTTATTTGGGCTGTGCTATGCATCATTAGCAGCAACTTCACTTGGTGCAGTTGCTCTTTGTGTTGCTGGTGGCGCTATCATTGGAGGCCTGGCTGCAGCAATCCCACCTGTTAGAAGTGGGATAACAATTATTCACACTAGAACCCAGCCTTATTATACGAATTTCTATGATTGGGGCGTAACTCGCATTGCCAGAGTAAGGGCATATAGACAAGGACCGTCTTCGTCGATACCAAGTTATCTACCGAGGACAACAACCACAACAATTTTGCCTCCTCCAATTATTCATTCTCAATCATCTATTCCACCCAGCACTACAACACCAGCACCCTTTGTAGCGAGTTCAACCACACCACAGGGCGGTTCACGAATTTCGACTACACCTGCAGTACCAGTTGGAAGTACTGTAGTACATACCTCAACCTATACAGCGCCATCAACTTCTAAAAGTTCGAGTTATTTACCAAGCCGCGGCGGCAGCGCATATATCGTCCATTCATCATCACCTCATGTTGCAAGCACATCAGCCTCTCATGGCGGTTCTCGTATTTCTGCTACACCATCGCATATACCATCTGGTTCAGCGGTGCATCATACAAGAACAACCTTTAAGTGATTGCTTTCAGGCGGGAAGCTCCCGCCTTTCACATAATAGTGTAAGCTTGACTTAATTTAGAAAACAGCTTTAACTTGTGAAATGAACTGGGATTTAGAACAAACATTATCGCTATCACATTTAGGTGATAATCAAAGTGTTAATAAAATTATTCATGCGAGTTTACGTCGTAAAAAAGCTATTGGGCTTGATGTTGATCCAACCTATCCTGCCTGGGAAGAAGACTTCTTTCTATTAAATCAAAGCAAATTATTCCAAAGCTTACCCATTGAAAAAAAGAATGCCATTTTAAAACGTTGCAATGATTTTATTTTATGCAATTCCTATTTTATTGAAAAAGCAGGTCTTGCGTATTGTGCCAAAATGATATTGCTTGGCAAGTCAACGGAAATCAGACAAATCTATGGTTTAATAGCAAGCGATGAATCAATGCATTTAGCATGGCTCACTCCTTATATCGATGTCAATTTACGAGCCAGTCCTCAAGGGCAGTTTATTCGCTATATCAGCACGCTAATTGAAGAATGTAGTATGAACACCTTATATTACTTAATCCAAACTATTTTAGAAGGCTGGGGAATATTTTATTACAAAACACTTAGCAAGGCTTGCAAAAACTCAGTGTTGCAACAAACTTTTTTAAACATCGTTAAAGACGAGGCGCTGCATCATCAAACGGGAGTTACTTTATTTGATTCAAATTCATTATCTTTACAAGATAAAAAGCTAATCATTCAAGGGATCCTTGGTTATATTGATATTTTAAGAGCGGGTCCTCAAGATATTGTCCATTGTATTCAAACTGAGTTAGGAATTTTAACGCAACAAGAACGCCAGCAACTTTTTGAGGATCTTCAAACCCAAGCTACTTCCACTGCAAAATTAAACATCTTTAAACAGTTACTATCACATCCTTTTATTAAAGCTCAAGTGTCAGAACTTGAAAATCAAAATGCATTTTTACCTTATACTCCAGATGAATGCGCTAAGCGGTATTGTGAAATATATCAACCTATAGCTTCTGTCTAGTAACTTTATTTTTCGCAGTTGGATTGTTTATTTTTGCATTGATGGGCTGCAGGTTTTTTACATCTTTTTTTGGCACATCTCTTTTGGGTGTATAAACTTTATAAGGTCCCCTATTCTCTTGTTCTTGAATGGGTCTTGACGAACAACATGGCCAACATCCGTGCGTTGGCTGCTCATCTAGATTCATTTTGCGAAATGAAGCTTCTGCTGCTACGACATCTTCTTTTGTTATGTCTGCCATTTTAAGGGGTAATTTTATTTGCGTACTGCTACTGCTTAGTTCTTCACTTTTATCGTTATCATCACTACTGTCGTGACTTATAGTTTGAAATTTGTTTGACGGTACAGTACTGCTACTCTTCGTCATTTGTGATTCGTTTGGAATAGGCGTAGTTGAAATAATTTTCTTTTGTATCTCAACTTTTTCTGATGTTGGATTAGAAGATCGTATTAAATCACGTGTTCTTGTTTTCTGATTTGGATTAGGCGTTATTGTACCTGCGGTATTTTTATCAACAAAACTAGAATCTCCCAAACTTGAATCAGCATTGGTTAAAGGTAAAGCAGAAGGTGCATTATTTTCAACGATATTTACTTCTTCTGGTCCATCTACGCTCATCTCAAAGTCCTTGCTTCTTTATTTGAGGTGCTACTATAGCACATGAACATTATATACTGCTTCCACTTTGAAACTCCTAATTTTAAAGTGGATCGAGTATATACTTTCGTAGTTTAAATTTAGGCTTTATCATTTACCTATACATATATTAAGTGGCAGAGCATTTCATTAGCCACCTGGATAGTATTTTCTTAAGTTACTTCTTTTTCTGATAAGTGCCGATTAAGACTGCTTCATCAATAACGTGCCCTGTCATTGCTTGGCGTAATTTATCAGAAGTAGGATTATGTAAGTCAGGCAATACCACATTAAGTGCGTATAGTTTATGAAAGTACCGATGTCTACCAATAGGTGGACATGGCCCACCATAGTTTTGATTTTTCCAGCTGTTGGTGCCGTATAATGTCCCTTCAGGTAATTCATCTAGCCCAATGTTTTCTTTTAGACCGGTGCTTTTAGGGTCGATGTTATATAATATCCAATGATCCCAAACCATTTTGGGGGCCTTAGGATCGGGTGCATCTGGATCATCAACGATAAGCACTAAGCTTTTTGCAACGCTTGGGATATTTTCCCAACTAAGCGGAACTGAGATATTTTCACCTTCACAAGTATATTTTTGAGATATTTCAGAACCATCTTCAAAATCGTTTGATTTTATTTTCATGGAATGAATTTGCTCCTATCCCTTTCAACGACGCTTTCCATTTTGCTTTTAGTATAGAGAAAAAACGATTTTTAAGAAATCACCCTTTTATACATATGACTTGATTTAATTGATACAGCACATCAACTAAATCAGTTTGATGAGCCATAACTTGGTCAATATTTTTATACGCAGAAGGTATTTCATCGATAACATGTTTATCCTTGCGACACTCGATACCTGCTGTTTCACGCACAAGATCTTTAACGTTAAATTTATTTTTCGCTGCAGTGCGGCTTAATTGTCGACCAGCACCGTGGGCACACGAATGAAAAGCAGTATCTGCTCCTTTTCCTTTCACAATGTATGAGCAAGCTCCCATGCTTCCTGGAATAATGCCTAGCTCACCTACTCCTGCTCTGATGGCCCCTTTGCGGGTCACAAATACTTTTTCCCCATAATGTTCTTCTTTAGCAACATAATTATGATGACAATTAATCGCTTGTTCAGCTATTTGAAACGGTGGTAAATGCAATTTCAATATCTCTAAAATAATGTTCATCATTTCTCTACGATTAGCTAGAGCATAGTCCTGAGCCCAAGAAACAGCATCAAGATAATCTTGAAAATGCTTTGTACCTTCATTTAAATAAGCAAGATCTTTATCAGGTAAATTTTTTAAATGGTTTCCCATATCTTTTTTGGCTAATTCAATAAAATAACTGCCAATAGCATTTCCAATGCCACGACTTCCAGAATGCAGCATTACCCACACATCTTGATTTTGATCTAAGCAAAGTTCAATAAAATGATTACCTCCACCTAGGGTACCCATTTGATTCATCCATTTTAATTGCGCATTTTGCATGCGCTTAGTGATATTGGGGTGATGTTCTAGGATGGCATCGAGTCGTTTTCTAAACGGTTCACAAGCTTTTAAACGAATATTACTATTAGCATGTGCGTTAAAGCCAACCGGCACATATTCTTCGATGTTTAGTCGTAACCCTCTTAAGGTATCTGGTAGTTGGTACCCTTTTAAAGACAGTTTAACCGCATTCATACCACAACCAATATCGACCCCCACCGCAGCAGGAATGATTGCATGTTTCGTTGGAATTACAGCTCCTACAGTTGCACCTATGCCGCAATGAACATCTGGCATTGCAGCAATATGGGAATGAATGATAGGTAATGACGCCAAATTAACTAGTTGCTGATAGGCCGCCAAATCGATATTATCGGTATAAATTTTAACCGGCACACGTCCTTTAGTAATAATCTTTTTAACTGGCATGTACATCCTTAGAAGATTTCACAAGCTCAAAGCATAAGGACATTTTATCAAAAAAAACCTTCAATAACTCCCAAGTACCGCAAAAATCATTATTTTTAATAACTATGTATTTACACTAATATTCATTAACCATGATTCAGTAAACTTTTTCGATTAAGTGTCGAATCATTGACATAGGCAATCAACAATTGGTGCAAAACTATGTTAAAAAATATCATTTCGGTGCTTGTTTTACCTTTTCTAGTTTATAGCGCAATCACTTGGGCTGCGCCTAAAACAAAAGGAATTTATATCAATCAAGGAACGTTAGAAAATTCAAGCAGATTACGTTATTTAATTGATGAATCCAAAGCAGTAGGAATTAATACCTTTGTGGTTGATCTGCAAAAGACAACTAAGAATTACCAAAAAAACATTGATTTAATTAAAAGTAATGGATTGCGTTATGTCGCTCGAATTGTTGTATTTCCTGATGGTGGTCATGCCAAGCAAATTAAATCCAATTCATATTGGGAAGATAAATATAAACTGGTTGAGAATGCTATTTCGTATGGAGCAGATGAAATACAGTTAGACTATATACGTTATTCTACTAAGCAGTCACCTTCACCACAAAATGCCAAAGATGTTAAAGAAGTTATTCAGTTTTTTAAAGATAAACTCAACGCGAAAGGGATACCATTGCAAATTGATATCTTTGGTGAGGTAAGCTTTAAAGAATCTCCTCGCATAGGTCAAAATATACAACTATTTGCTGATACAGTTGATGTAGTATGTCCTATGGTATACCCCTCTCATTATCATCCTTATCAAAAGCATTCTGCGGAACCTTATGAAACTGTATATAAATCATTAACTTCATTAAAAAGTAAATTTGATAAAATGCCCTTCAAATTAAACCCTTACATAGAAGCTTCTAATTATCACTATAAGTGGTCAAATGCAAAGAAAACCTCCTATATCATTTCTCAAATTAAAGCTGTTGAAGATGCTAATGCTGATGGATGGTTTGTATGGAGTCCACAAAATCATTACGATAATTTATTTGCTGCATTAAAATCACGCACCAGCAATAGTGCAAACGCTAAGGCAAACGATAAGGCTGAAACCAAGACAAGTATTAAAGCTGAGTCCAATGCTAATGCTGAAAAAACCAATGCCAGTGCTAAAGCAGATACCAGTGCAGGTGTTAAATCTGAAATCCAATAGTTGTTGTCAACTGCAGTTCCTGACATTTTGAGCAGGAACTGCAGAAGATCAAGAATAGATCAATTGAAATGTGAATAACCTAAATCCGTAATACGCACTTCATTCCAATCAGCACCATTTGTCTGAGCATAATTAATAAACTGCTGCAAGCTTTCACCGTCAGAGATTTCACCCAAAACTAATTGAGTAAAGAAAGAGGTCATCCAATATGCCATGGATGAATCACACTTACCATTAATCACCATCGTAAAATCGCCACCGGATACTTGTTGTACTTCTTCATTTTGCAATAGTTTCATTTTATTACCTTATATAAAATTCTGAATAATTAATTTAAACTGCTATATTCAATACTTTCTATACGAATGCTATCTATATCCATTCCACCAGTAATCGCATTATTAATATCATTAACTAAATTTTCAGTGTCATAGAGGTAACCGACAATTAATTGCTGAAAATAGCCAGCAAATTGACCTCCGATGCTGCTAGGAACAAACAAAGTAACTGTAAAGCCAAAGTCACCTCCAGATACATTGTTAGCTTCAGTCATGTTTAATTCTTTCATTAAAAACTCCTTTTATTACTATTTAAAAAATATGAGTATATACATCTTATTTAAACTAAGGCAATCATATTCTAAAAACTATTTCGCCATCTAACATGGGGGATGAAACGAGATAAGATCTAATTGGTGTTGTTTTACTGTTTGAAAGGTAATTTTAATATTGTTGTGATTTGATCGTAATCTAAGGTTTCATTTTCTAATAATGCTTTTGCAAGTAAATGTAATTTATCTATATTTTTCTCAATAAGATTTCTAGCAAAGTCATAATCTCTTTTAAGAATTATTTCAACATTGCGTGCTACAAAGTCTCCACTTTGCTGTAAAACCTCATCTACAATTAGCGATTGTTCATCAGCCATTGCATATTTTGTCACCATATCTTTAGCAATCTGATTTGCATTAATAAAGTCACTTGATGCGCCTGTAGTAACGTTATCTTTACCAAAAATTAATTCTTCAGCGATATAGCCCCCCAAAGAAGTTGCAATTAAGGATTCAAGCTGCAATTTATTCCATGAATAATTTTCTGTTTCTGACTTAAAGTGAGTAACCCCCATTGAGGAACCCCTTAAACCAATTGTCATTTTATGAAATGATTTAGGTTGATTAGGGTGTAATAATCCTACTAACGCGTGTCCTGCTTCATGATAAGCTGTCAATTTTCTTTCTTTTTCGCTGAAAGAACCACTACCTTGATTAACACCAAGTGTAATTTTATCATTAGCTTCTTCAAATGAAGCCATATCTACAGCATTTTTTCCAAGACGCGTTGCCTCTATGGCAGCTTCATTAACTAAATTAGCTAGATCAGCCCCTGAAAACCCCACTGTTGTTTGAGCAATCTTAAGAACATCGACATCTTTTGAAATTTGAATTTTCTTAATATGCACATTCAGAATAGCTTGTCGTTCTTGTAGTGTCGGCAATCTAAAATATACTTTTCTATCAAACCGACCAGGACGCAGAACTGCAGGATCTATAATATCAATTCGGTTAGTGGCACCAATAAAAATAATTCCTTCGTTAATATTGCTTTGAATATTGTCCATCTCATTTAGAAACTGGTTAAGCGTTTGATCATTACCAGAAGTATCATTTGCCTGTCTTGTAGACGCAAGTGCATCTATTTCATCGATAAATACGATACAAGGCTTATATTGTCGCGCTAACTTAAATAGTTCCCGCACCCTTGCTGCACCTACTCCAACATAACGCTCATTAAATGAAGAGCCAGACACAGATATAAAATTAGCATTACTCTCACCGGCTATTCCTCTTGCCATCAACGTTTTACCTGTGCCGGGTGGCCCATAAATTAAAATACCTGACGGTGGCTTTGCGCCAAGTCTTGTAAATTTGCTTGTATTTTTCAAAAAATCAACTATTTCCGACACTTCCTTCTTTGCTTCATTCATTCCAGCAATATCAGAAAATTTAGTTTTAACTTCAGTTGAAGATAAAACAGCAATATCCAGTGTTGGGCTCAAAGCCTTGTCGTATGTGGCAATTTTCTTGAGCGCCAATTCAAAATCGCTTAACTCTACAGCTTTTTTTCCTTCTTTGGCTGCAAAAAGAGCCGCCTCATTAACCAGGTTATAGATATCCGCCATGGAATATCCTGCTGTTTTTTCAACTAAATCATCGACATTAATATTATCGAAAACAATTTGCTTAAGCGCAGCAGTTAAGATTTCATGCCTATCTTGATCAGAGGGTAATCGAATATGAAATTGCCAATCAAATCGCCCAGGACGCAATAAGGCATTATCCATAGCGTCTAGTCGATTAGTCGCTGCGAGTACATAAATTCCTTTATTTTTTTCACTGTCAATATTTTCCATTTCTGAAAGAAGTTGATTTACTGTCTGTATATGACTGATGGAGATTGATTCAGTGCTTCTTGCAGGTGCTAAAGCATCAATTTCATCTATAAAAATGATGGCTGGCTTATGCTTTCGCGCAAGATTAAAAAGCTCTCGTACCCTTGCTGCACCAGTTCCAACATAATTTTCTTCAAACGCTGCCCCCGAAATGGCTATAAAAGTTGCTTGAGCTTCTCCAGCAATTGCTCTTGCTAATAAAGTTTTCCCTGTACCAGGAGGGCCATAAAGGATAATCCCTTTTGGCGCTTTTGCTCCTATTTTTTCGTACTTTGTTGGATTTTTAATAAGTTCAAGAAATTGTTGTATATCTGCTTTGGCTTGGTTTAAGCCAGCAATATCTTTTAGCTTGGTTTTAATATGATTTGGCGAAATAACATCTGCATTTAAATTTGTTCCTTCTGGCAAACTCAGGTTTTGACTTCCTGCATCCTGTCCCAAAAGAGATAATAATTCTTTTGCCTCTTGGCTGCCATTTTCAGAAGCCAATATTAACCAGCTGAGCGCTTGTGCGTTATCTTTTGGTAATTCTTTCCCTAAATAAAATGCTCTGCCAATTTTAAATTGTTGATCAGGATCTAAATATGAATTCATGCTAAAAGAAGTTTGTTTTTCTGTAAAACTAACGATGATAAGATATTGAGCACCTACAAAAGCAAAGCTAACAATGCCAACCAAGATAATATCTTGGCCTTTGAATTTTTCTAGTTTTTTCTCTTTTGGAGGTACTAAAAAATTTTGTTTGCACCAAAATAATAAGGCGCACAGAAGCATTGCACTGAATATGACGGCAAAAAGCACAGTTATTCCTTATTGTCGTTATCATAAAAAGGATAGTACGATACCTTATTTTATAGAAGTAGCATTTATATACTCCAAATTCAAAATTGAAAGAGTATAGACGCTGGATCGACTGACCACTTAAGAACCCACACATTATCTTGAAACTCAAAACAAGCGGCGCCAGCTGGTACAAATGAAATGCTAGATTTGTTCATATTACCAGTAATCAAAAAATTGCTTACTAAGGCAAGATTTGGTAAGTGACCAACCATAAGTGTATTGGTTGTTACTTCATGAATATCCCCGAGTAAGCGGTAAACCTCTTCTTCAGGATCTAAGCTGGGCATTAAGAACAAATGGTTAGTTAAACCTAGTATGTTGGCGATAATTTGCGCAGTTTCAATTGCTCTTAGTTTTTCGCTGTGAAATATTTTTTGAATTTGGCAATTTTGATGCTTCAGGAAGTTTGCAATTTGTTCTACATCCTTATGTCCTCGAGGATTTAAGGGACGTTCAAATTGCTCTTCGCTTGAATAAGCTTCACCATGTCTTACAAGATATAATTGCATACATAATCTCCCTGCGCTATACTGCTGCCGCTTTGAATTTAGGAGTTCCGTCATTG
>JAFECR010000001.1:24237-29144 GCA_018242045.1 Pseudomonadota bacterium
CTTGAAACTCCTAATTTTAAAGTGAATCGAGTATAGAAGCTTAAGTATTTTTGCCTACTCGCATTAATTTTTTCCAAGTAAAGCCAATAATAAAGCCAATAATAAGTGCAAGAAAACAAATCATATAAAAATCATATCGCATTTGCTCTATAATAGGGTTATCAAAAACATTCATAGTTTCCTGATAGCTTGCAATTAGCCATTTATCTTGTTCATTTGTTATTGTAGCAATCCATTTTATAGGAACTTCAAGTTGTTTTCCTCTTACTTGATGTAACACATAACCTGCTGTTCCACTGATAATAAAGGCTTTTCCATCAAGTCGATTAATTTTTGAGTCAATATTGATTTGATTAACGGTGACATGATTAACCTTTAATCTTTCGAATGCCCCAGGAGATTTTAAGAATTGCTTAAACTCATCAAGACTATGAAAAATTGGAGTGTCTTCTAAGATAACAAAGGCATTGGGGTGAAAGAAATTCGAGATTTCATAATATTCTTTGTTATTAATTGCTTGCTTGAGGCCTTCTTTGAGGTTTTCAGCTATTTTTAATTCTTGGGTTTGAGCAAATAAATATGTTGGCAGGCACGTTAAAATGATTAGAAGAACCACTTTTAGAGGTTGCACTCAATCATTCCTTTAGGTTGTATTTTAAAAGTTAGTATACTTGACTTGGTGAAATTAATCCACTGAATAGCATGACGCGAAAATGATAATGGTATAATTTTGTAATATCATGAGTTTAAACGCCTGCTATGTTATCCAGCACAGTATTTGATTGCTTTAGCGCGAAGTTCTTGCTTAGTAGTTTCGTACGCTTTTTCTTTTACTGAAGCAAGTTGCTGCAAAGCTTTAACTTCAAACTTCTTAAACAACAAGCGATCACAACCTTTAACTTGCTCATTCTTTATCAAATTACCCTTAGCATCGAACTTACATTTGGATAATTTTTTTTCCATTTGCTTCAGTTCCTCTACAAAATCATACCCTGTCTCGGTTCCTGAGTTAAGATCTCTTAGAAGCTTCAGTAACTGATTACATTGTTGTTTTTCTTCAGAATATCGCAGTCCTTGGCTTTTTCTATAATGCCCAATTGTTGATGAAATTAGGTTAATGGTTTGAATTAAAAGTACTCCAGCTAGTCCCATTATTGTTGAAATTAAGTAAACTGCTGGTGGAGTCGTTTGAAAAATGCCTGCCTTTAACAAGGCGGTTACTCCCAAAGCACCAGTTGATGCCAAAGGAAAACTAATCAAAAACATGCCTATAAATGCAATGCCTAAAATAACAGAAAGCGGTATACCCTGCTTTGTTGCTAATATCCGTGCTGCATCATCCGCAGCTATTTTGCGGGCTTGTTGTAACGCCTTCGCCTCATTTTTTGCATCAATATTATGGTTATCATTCAATTCCTTAACCTTTCCATCATTCAAATATACTTTTAGTAATTTAAAGGTATCGAGTTCAGTTGAAGCAATTACAATGTTTTCTTGATTGTTTAAACTTGTATCGAGTCTGCATTTTATTTCAACAATGGTCTTAGTGCTAACATGTGAATTATATTTCTGCGCTAATTCCAAAGTATTATGCAATACCAAATTTCTTTGATCCAATAACGCTTTTTTAATGGTCGAAGGTTCCTGAAGGGAGTTAGCATTAAAATACCCTACTACAAAATAATGCTTTGGGTTATCAAGATTAATTCTTATTGTTGTAAGATCAATTTCTGAGTTTTCAATATATGCTTTAATTAACTGAGCTTTGCCGATTTCTTGGTTGCGAATATAAAATTGCTTTTTTTCTATATCTCTATCAGGGATCTCAATTTCAACAACAACACTCTTTTCAGCGTCTTTAGCATTATGCTTGGCATCATTTAAACTGACAAAAACTGGTACCATTTGATTTAATAAATAAGATTGGCGTATTAGATATGGGGCATTATTTGCGTACGGATGATTAAAAATTGCAAAACATCTCATAAAATTACAACCTCATAAATTAAAAAGCCTCTTTATTATATAATAAAAAGGCTTTGAAAATAACTCGATTTAGTTCTTAGCTGAAATGCTACATTGTTTTTCAGCTTGATCGAGAAAGTCCTTTTTTGCATCAGCGCGTGGCTTATCTTTTAAGTAAGCAACTTTCTTCAATGCTTCTTCTTGAAATTGCCTATAAGCTAACAATTCAACACCACGAGCTTGTTTGTTTTCAACTAAATATCCTTTTTCATCGAATTTCGCTGTATATGTCTTTGATTCCTTTGCTTCCAGTTCCTTGACAAAAGCGTAACCTGTGTCAGTTGCAGAAACAAAATCTCTCCAAATACTCAACCTTGACGAACCAAACCAAGAATCGCGTGAATGTCGATCTCTTGGTACAAGTAGAAAACGCTTCGCTGCCGATATTATTGACGGAATAGAAATTGTCAACACCCCTACAGGAACCCCAACCATTAAAGCTGGTATTAGTACTGTGGATGGAGCGACGATCCCTACTGATAACAATAACGATGAAAGTGTTGGTACGCCGCCGCCATATATAACTGCTAATGTCGCTCCAACGGAAGTAGCTGCACTTACAAGAAGCTTAACAGCTAAGCGCTTCTTCGCTTTAAGGTTAGCTTCCACTATTCTTTTAGCCGCATTTGCACCGACATTCATTCGAGCATCTCGTTCTTGGGTAGCTGCTTCACGTGCTTTTTCTTCTTCTTTGCGCTTAGTTTCAGCTTCTAAACGTGCTTGTTCTTCTTTGCGCTTAGCTTCAGCTATACGTGCTTGCTCTTCTTGAGTCTTACGTTCTTTTTCAGCAGCTTGACGTACCTGTTCTTCTTCTTTGCGCTTAGCTTCAGCTATACGTGCTTGCTCTTCTTGAGTCTTACGTTCTTTTTCAGCAGCTTGACGTACCTGTTCTTCTTCCTTTCGCGCTTGCTCTTCTCTTTCTTCACGCTTTTTAGCTAATTCATTTAGCATTTTTGCTATATTTTGATTTTCTTTGCGCTTAGCTTCAGCTTCCATTTTCGCATTTTCTTGTTCTTCTTTATCATTATTTTTGTTTTCAACCGCTTGAGGCGCTGGTGCTTCTTCTTTGCGCTTAGCTTCAGCTTCTAAACGTGTTCGCTCTTCTCTTTCTTTACGCAATTGAGCTAAGTCATTTAGCAATTTTGATGGATTTTCTGCTTGACGGGCTTGTTCTTCTTCCTTAAGTTTATTAACTTCAGTCTCTAAACGTTCTTCTTCTGGGATGGTATTTAAATTTTCATTATCGTCTATCGGGTAAAATTCTGGCAATTCATCATGATCACTTAATTGATCAGCGTATTGAACATTTAACAAATCATTTTTCCCCTCTTCAGATTCTTCGGTAGGAGAACGCTCTTCTTCTATTACTTCTATTATTTCTTCTGGTGCAGCTACATCCATGTTCAATTCTAAATTAATATCCAAGTCTCGGGCAGCTTCTTCTGTATTCTGACGAGCTTGCTCTTGTTCAACATAATATTTTGTTTCTGCATCCAGCGCCTCGACTTCTGCATCCAGTCGAGCTTGCGCTTCAGCTTCCAAACGTGCCTGCTCCGCTTCTAAAAGAATTTGTGCCTCTTCGGCTAACTGCGCTTCCTCAGTCGCACGTTGTGCTTGGATTTTCAAGAAAACCTCGTTTTGGTCGTCGTTTACTGTAGCATTATCATTAGAAATTTCATTGACTACCTCAGTGTAATCAAACGTCTGGTTTTGAATTGTTGCTGATATTAAAAAATAATTGTTTACCTTGCTAAGAGTGATGGCTGCAAGTTTGCCTTTATATTTTGAACCATTGATCATAGGTTTTTTTGTATTATAGGAAATCCCTTTTTTACCCGTAACATCAATTTCATAAATGGGATATTGCATGCTATCTTTAGGATCTTTATCGTCTAATGCATAATTTTTCGCATCATTCAGGTTTTTAAAGCCAAGCAAAGACCCTTTCGTATCTAAAGCAGACTTTAATGAGTTAGCATTTAAATTGTTAACATCAAGCTCTACATTACTCACAACATAATATTTCATAATCAACCTCTTAAAAAATAGCAATTTATCTAAAAAACCAACTAATTTGGCGAGATAACTTTTATAGTTAGTTTCTAGCCTTAGGCTGACATATTAACAATAAAGCTGTCTAACAACAATAGCCTGGACGTCTTAAGTTTTTGAATGCTAACTGAATATAAAAACCCCATTATTGGATAACCAATAATGGGGTTACTTATAGATAACGCTCAGAGAGTAATTAATTTAAAGAGAACTTAGCCTTAGTTTTAGCCAAAACATCAGCTTTAACTTGATTACGCACATCATCCTTGCTTTCAGCAACCTCTTTAAGCATGCTTAACTCAAACTGTTTGAAATCAAGCTTATTAAACTTAGGTTGATTTGCTTCTTTTTTATGCTCTGCTGTAAACCTTGCATCAGGCACATCTTCGCCCAGATTTTCCAGTTCTACAATAAATGTTTCTCCTGTTGAAGTTTCAAATTTCTTAGTAACTTCTAACAAGCTCTTATTGCAAGCTTCTATATCCATCTTGTATCGCTCTTCTGGATCTTTCTTATATCGGTCATATACAACCTTAAGTTGCATCCCCGCATAAGTAATACCACTTAAAAGCAACGTTGCAAATTGCCCTGCAGTTGCTGAAATGCCTACGACTGTTAATGGATTTGTTGGAGAAAGAGTAATTCCTAATTTTAATAATAAATCCGTGATAAGCGTTAAAGCGGGACTAAATGCAATTACTAAAGAAAACAATATAGATGTAGCAACAAAAGCTGCCGCTAATCTTATTCTGTTTGATTTTTTGTTCTGATCTTTTTTATCAGCCGCATCTTTTTTAGCTTTTTCAGCTGCTTCTTGTTCAGCTTTCGCT
>JAFECR010000001.1:29278-77717 GCA_018242045.1 Pseudomonadota bacterium
TTGTTCAGCTTTCGCTTTTTTAGCTGCTTCTTGTTCAGCTTTTACTTTTTCAGCCGCTTCTTGTTCAGCTTTCACTTTTTCAGCCGCTTCTTGTTCAGCTTTCGCTTTTTCAGCCGCTTCTTGTTCAGCTTTCGCTTTTTCAGCCGCTTCTTGTTCAGCTTTCGCTTTTTCAGCCGCTTCTTGTTCTGCGTCCGCAGCAGTAGTAGCTTGTTGTTCTGCATCCGCAGCAATAACGTCTTGTTCCGCGTCTGCAGTAACAGCTTGTTGTTCTGCGTCCGAAGCAATAGCGTCTTGTTCTGCATCCGCAGTAACAGCTTGTTGTTCTGCGTCCGCAGCAATAGCGTCTTGTTCTACGTCTGCAGTAACAGCTTGTTGTTCTGCGTCCACCGCAATAGCGTCTTGTTCTGCATCTGCAGTAATAGCTTGTTGTTCTGCATCCGCAGCAATAACGTCTTGTTCTGCGTCCACCGTAATAGCGTCTTGTTCTATGTCCACAGCAATAGCTTTTTGTTCAGCTTTTTCAGCCGCTTCTTGTTCAGCTTTTTCAGCCGCTTCTTGTTCAGCTTTAGCAGCCGCTTCTTGCTCTGCTTTTGCAGCCGCTTCTTGTTCAGCTTTTGCAGCCGCTTCTTGTTCAGCTTTAGCAGCCACTTCTTGCTCTGCTTTTGCAGCCGCTTCTTGTTCAGCTTTTGCAGCCGCTTCTTGTTCAGCTTTAGCAGCCGCTTCTTGTTCAGCTTTTTCAGCCGCTTCTTGCTCTGCTTTAGCTTTAGCTTTAGCGGCAGCCTTTTGTTGAGCTTTTGCTTTTGCTTTTGTTTCTTGTTCAGCCTGCGCTTGAACGTCTTTCTGAGCTTGCGCCGCGGCTTCTACCTCAGCTATTTCTTGTTCAGCTGATTCTGAGCTAACTCCCACAGCATTTTTGCGTACTTTCTCTACGTTAGATAGATCAATTTTCTTCTTATTTACAAAAACTGTCGTTAACGTAAAAGAGAGTTTAGCCTCACTTGGATGTATCCAAATAGCATCTTTCACTCTTGTTTCGCTGTCCGGCATTTTAACTGATCTTGATTTTCTCACTCCAGAAATTTCTGTTATCGATGTACCGTCAAATTCCACTTCAAAAACAGGGCAATCATCTCTTTTTGCGTAGGTGCGTGCTTGTGATTTATTCTTAAATGCACGAATACGCTCTAACCCCATAAAAGCCTCTTGCATCCCTTTTGCATCCGTTGTATCAGGGTTTAGCTTTTTATTAACCGCATAATATTTCATCGTCAACCTCTTAATAAGTAACACAACAAAAAATAATGAATATTTCCAGAACTAAATATCAATTTTCTACAATTAGCTTCGCATTCTCTTCGCTTCTTCAAGAATTTCAGATTCTTTATCCAAACGTACTTTACCTCTTAGTTTAGACACTTCTTGTAAGGCTTTATATTCAAATTGTAAAAACTGATATCGATTTACATTTGGTTGCTTTTCAACATCTTCTAAGCTGCCATATTTATCAAATATTGAATCTGGAATACTATTATCAATCTCAATGAGATTTCTAATAAAATTACTATCATCCCTACCTTTAAAGTGAGTATTACTTACAGTATTAAGCCTATCTAAAAGCTCATTGCAGCCTTCCATATACTTTTCTTCTTCAGTTCTCTTTTCATTCATGCAAAGCAATCTTGCAACAACACCGACGTAATATAAGGTTACCAGGGTTGCAGGAATTGTAAGGCCAGCTAATAATGAAAGGCCAACTACTGTGGCCTGATTAATCGAAATTACAAACCCCATTTGTAATAACAAATCTGCGAGTATAGGGAAACCACCACCAACGCCAATGAGTAAGCTTGTAATAACAAAAGGGGCGATGATTGATGTAATTTTAAAGTAAAAGGATCGTTTAACTATTTTTTGTTTTTGAAGCTCTTCTGCTAAAACTATATTATTTACATTAACTTTTGCCTTTTCCAAACAACGTTTTAGCTCTTGTTGGTATAATGATTCCTTTTGTTTTTGTGCTTGGGCTAGTTTTTGCTCATTTTGTGCTATTTCGCGATTATGTTCTTCTTGCTTTCTTCTGGCCTCTTCCTTACACCGCTCTGCTTCTTCTAATTCGCGCTTTGCTTGATCAATTGCTTCTTGCTGACGCTGAGCTTCTTCTTGTCTTTCTTGTTGTCGTTTTGTTTCTTCTTCTTGCTTTAATTTCTGCTGATGATTGGCACCGTAAATATTGTCTTGCTCATCAAAACTGATAGAGTCGTCATCTTCATCAGAGTGACTACTAGAAACTGATTCATCTTTCGATACGTATTCAAACACTTTACCATTGTAGAATGCCTTACTTAAAGAAATATCACAAACGTTATCGGCATCGATAGTAACAACATTTTTGATCTCTTCACCTGAAAGTAATTTTAAAGGCTCCTTAAGCTGTACAATGCAATTACTCGCTTCATCTACATCAATTTCATATATAGGAGCTAGCTGTTCGTTGTTAATATTCTCGCTTACATAATTATTAATATCTTCTAGAGTTTGAAAGCCATAACCTTTGAAGCTATTAACCTCTTTAAATATTGATTCTTTATTTGTAATACTTGACTTAATTGGCTTGCCTAAAACATAGTATTTCATAGTGAACCTCGCTAATGACACCGCATGAAATGACTAGCTTAAGCTTGCTAAGTTAGGCTTGAAACATATATTCGCTTAAGGCAGTCTCTAAAAAGACACCATTATATAGCTTTCTAACAATATCGACAACTCTATCCATATATGCGAAACTTACAAATCCAACTTAAGGTCAGATATTCTTTTTCGATTTAAATGGATAATAGCTTACTCCTTCTTTTTTTATGTTGGCTTCAATTTCTTTACGTTTTTCATCATTTGCCGCAACAAGATCAGACAATGTTTGCTTTTTATGCTCAAGTACCGCACGTTGAAATAAAACACTACGCTGAGCCACTGTCCCTTTCTTTTCATCGCTAAAATTTTCTTCTAACTTTTTCATGATTGGATCATCGTCAGCATAGCCAAGTTTACTCTGTAATTCTTTAATTTGTTGGACCAGCATCTTGGCTTCGTTTTTTGTACTTTGAATTTTAACTTTGTGCTTAACTTTTTCAGTGCTTTTAAACCAAACATCTTGACTTGCATAAACTCCAAACTCAACAAATTTACTGCAATAGTAAACAATAATTTCAGAAACACTAGTAATTACAGCTTGGAAAGCTTTAGCTATATTCTCTATTTTATGCAAATGAAATAACGACGGACTTTTATTGGATTGACTTACAGATGCTTTAGGCGTTGAAGCAAATACAAAGTCTGGCACATCTTTTTGAATGTAACCAAGCATTGCTCTAATTTTAATTAGATTACTATAATCAGTTTGCCAAGCGTCAAAAAAACCACCTTGAGATACAACTTGGCCTGATTCATTAAGCTTAACTGGCTTTAATCTACTTTTATCTTTAACAACAAATTCAAAAATAGGGTATTTATCGAGTTCTTCGTTTTTATTTGTTAGATCCTGCAAGGCAAATACCACTGCCTTATTAATATCATTGAAAAGTATACAGTAATTTACAGTAATATCATCAATACCATTTGATTTTGCAGGCATATAATAATAAAGCATTGCCAACCTCTTGCATCCTTAAATGGCAACCAATTTTCCGTTTATTTCTATATTTCTTCTACCGTACGCTTGGAAGCCCAGCCCAATTTGTTTTCTTCTGTTTTACGTTCATGACTAGACCAAAGAGGCAACAACATGAGTAAGATGATTACTGAGCAAATCAATAACACAATGAAAAATCCTACCCATCCAAATGAATCAATCATTTTACCAACTGGATATCCAGCAAATGCTGCGCCAAAATACCCTAATGTTCCAGCAAAACCATTTGATGTTGCAGCCGCACGCTTATCCACAAATTCGGCTGCAGCCAGGCCAACAATCATTTGAGGGCCAAATACAAATGCACCTATGAAAGCTAACATTAACATATCTAAAACGACGTGATCTGCAGGAATTGTCATTAAACCAAATAAAGAGGCAATTAAACCGACTGCACATACCACCATGGAGGGAACACGATTTCCTTTCCAGAAAAAATCAGAACCCCATCCTGCGGCTATCATACCAACAAACCCACCCACTTCAAACCAAAAGACGCCACTGCTCGCTAGCATGTCCTCCATGTTTTTTGCTTCAGTAAGATAATAGACAGTCCAATCGTTAATAGCAGTTCTAACTACATAAACAAAGAAATAGGAAATAGAAAATATCCATACATATTTATTATTCAAAACCTGTTTAAAAAGAATCTCTCGAACGGAGAGTAAAGAATGTTTATTTTGTTGAGCTTCTGGTTTAGCATTTGGCTTATCTTTAAAATCTTCTATGGTAGGTAAACCCAGTGTTCTTGGCACATCTCTTAGCCTATTAATTAGGACAAAGCCCATGATGATGCTGAAAATGGCAGGTATAAACATAGCATAGCGCCAGCCAAAATTAATCGCGCAAAATACTGCAAGCAACGGTATTAAAGCACCGCCTAAGTTATGAGAGGTGCTACAAACGCTATACCACAAACCTCGCTCTGATTGTGCAAACCAATAATTCAGTTGCTTGCAACAGGCAGGCCAACCCCAAGCTTGAAACCAGCCATTCAAGCCCCAAAATACCGCAAACATCCAAAGAGATGAGCTCATGCCAAATAAAATATTAAGAATACCTGTTGCGATTAATCCTGTTGCCATAAAGTAACGAGGATTCGCTCGATCTGACATCACGCCGCTAACAAATTTACTAATGCCATAAGAAACATAAAGAATGGACGCTAACAAGCCCAACTGACCTTTTGTGAAGCCAAGATCTGCTGCAATATAGGGCATCGCAAACGTAAAGCTCTTGCGAGTAAAATAAAATAATGCATAACCTAGAAAAATTGAGTAACAAACTCTGATCCGCCAATAGCGATAATCAGTTTCGATTTCGGCTTCACTCTTGGTAATTGGCTGATAAGGTGCGGGTTTCAAAAAATCCAACCACTTCCAGCTCACGCTATTATCTCCTTAAACCAAGTGTCATTAGACAAAGATATGTTATTCAAATTAATAAATCTCAGTCGTATTACAATTGGCGCAAAAGATACCATGGTATCTTGGAAACGCCAATATAAAACTGAAATGAAACCACGGAATACTCTTTCCAAAGCACCATTCAAAAGTCATAGCGCGACAACTGCCTCAATTTCAGCATTGGCATTCTTCGGTAAGCCAGAGACTTCTATTGTTGTTCTCGCCGGAAAAGGCGCTTGCAGATATTGCTGCATAACTTCGTTAAGTATTGAGAAATCGTCGATCTTTTTCAGATAAATCGTTAATTTCACCACTTGAGACAAATTACTGCCGCTTGAGCTGATAACTGCCTCTATGTTTTTAAATATCTGGTGTAGTTCACTTGTAACTCCGCCTGATACTAGAGCTGATGTTGTTGGATCTAAACCAATTTGACCCGACAGAAAAAGCAAATTGCCTATTTGAATAGCTTGAGAATAAGGCCCTATTGCCGCGGGTGCATTTGAAGATTGAATAACTTTCTTTTTCATTACTTCCCACCACTTCGGCCAGGAAAAGGAAATATATTGTCTATGTTTGGTAACGCATGAGTAGGGAAACTATCATCTTTCAAAGCAAATATTAACATAATGGTATCCGCTCTGAGATAAGTATCTCCTGTGTATTGACGAGCATTATCGTCTCCTTTGCCTAAAACACAAATATTGTCTTCTAAAAACCAATAGGTTTTTTCTAGTTTAATTGCGCAATCTGCAAGTTCTCCGCGTGACCATGCTTCCAGATCATGTTTTGACATTTGCCCACGGAAAACTGTAATCCCATCGGTGTATTTATTGACTTCTACTTCCACCCAAACTTTTTTTTCGTTGTTTTTTGCTTTATGTTTCATACAAAGCTAAATCCCTAAGATGAATACCCTAAAAATAACATAAATTATAGTTTGTGTAATAACTCTTTATTTATGTGTTACATTATTTTATCATCCCCTAGCGCAGGCAACGAGTTTTTAACTAAAGCTATTTACTCGCTAGTTGAGAATGAGTATCATTCTCAACTCAAAATACTTATGTTAGGAGTAGTATGATGAAATCTCAAATGACCGTGCTTAGCGAGACTCAAACAAAACAAGTTGGTGGTGGTGGTCATTACTTGTGGTGGATGGTTCTTGAATCATTTCATATTTTTATGGGCTTTCGTGAATTTTACAATTATACAGCGGATCTTTGGTTTAATGGTTGTCAAAATGTGGAAGAAAATGATCACTTCACGCAACTATTTTGTAGGAAGTAATTTATGACTGACACGGATGCTATCGTCATTATCCCTGCACGATTTGATTCGAGTCGTTTCCCCGGAAAGCCATTGACACTGATCAATGGCTTAACCATGATAGAACGCGTATGGCGTATCGCTAAATCTTGTAAACTTGCAAATCGCATTTTTATCGCAACCGATAGTGATGAAATTGAATCACACGCAAAAAGCTTCGGTGCCAAAGTACTGATGACATCTGCTGATTGCCCAACAGGCACAGATAGAGTCGCCCAAGCTGCTAAAACTATCGCTTCTGATCAATCAATCATCATCAGTTTGCAAGGTGATGCAGTATTGACACCACCATGGATTATTGAATCAATTATCCAAACGATGCAACAAGACCAAACAGTAAAACTTGCAACTCCTGTCGTTAAATTATTTGGAGAATCTTTACAAGCTTTTTTGAAGCATAAAGAAATTAGCCCAACCTCTGGCACTTGTGCTGTTTTTGATAAAAATAATAATGCACTATTCTTTTCAAAGCGTCCCATCCCTTATCTTTATGATATAAATTCTGCTACTGCAAGTTTGCACCGACATATAGGGCTATATGGCTACCGTCATGCAACTTTAAAACAATTACAAGCGTTACCACAATCTCCCTTAGAAAAACTAGAAAAATTAGAGCAATTACGCGCACTTGAAAACGGGATCCCCATTCGGATAGTTTGTGTTGATTATCAAGGTCGTTCACATGGTTCAGTCGATACGCCGCAAGATGTCGCGATGATAGAAAATATTATTACTAAAGAGGGAGAGCTTGTTGCATGAAGGCAAACAAGTCTTTTAGGCTTATTTTATTACGTCATGGTAATACCTTTAACGCAAATGAAATAGCCGTACAAGTAGGATGCAAAACCGATTTGCCATTAACAGAGAAAGGCCTTGTCCAAGCTGAACAGTTTTTAAAACATTTAAAACAACAACAATTATCACCCTCACTGATTTATTGTGGGACATTACAACGCCAGACACAGACTGCAAATTTATTGAAAAATGCTTTTAGTGGTGCCATTTTAAAAACCCAGACGCAGGCATTAAATGAAATAGATTACGGCTTATGGGAAGGCTTAACTGCACAAGAAATAGAAGCAAAATGGCCACTAGAATATCAGCAATGGCAAGAACAAGCTATCTGGCCCGAACATGTATTTCACAGTTCATTTTCTAGTCATAACCATGCATTAAAGGAATGGTTAAAAGAATTAAATGATAATGCCTCACAAAATGATCTGATTGTTGCTGTCTCTAGTAATGGCATTTTCCGGCTTTTATTACAGTGGCTGCCAGAACTTTGGCAAAAATTAGTTAAAGAGCGAAAGGTAGATTCATTTAAAGTTGGAACAGGTCATTATTGCTTACTTACAATCAACGCAAATCTAGAACTAAACATCAATGCTTGGAATTGTAAGCCAGGTGATACCTAGCTTACAAAATTTAGTCTGCCATTTGAACCCATCTTGTTAGAGAATCAATTATTTTTTGCGCCTGATCTTTGCTTGAGATATTAAACTTGGATTTTGGGCGATATTCATTATTTTTCTTTTGGTAACGACGAATACTATATTTTTCAGGCCCATAACTTTCCTTTCTTTTATCCCAATCTTGATATTTAAAAATAATAGTAGCCCAAGCACCTTTCGTTAAAATAACTTTGTCAAGTTCTTTTATAGTGACAACGCCTTCATCAACGTACTCGATAGTGATGTCTTCAACCTTAGATGCCATAACTTTGATCCTCTAGTTAATTGCTCAATTATAATTTCCGAATTGCTAAAGTGGGAAGAGTATATACTACTTAACACTTTCTTTTACCCCACCTTGCATTTGTTTTTTTGTTAGTTCTTCAATCAACTTTTGAGCTTTTTCTAATTCTTGTGGGGACAATAGATTTAACTGTTTGTCTCTTTCCTTTGCAATTTCAGCGTTTCCACCAGAAGAGGCTAATTTAAACCAAGCATAAGCGCTAGCATTATCTTTTTTAACGCCATTTCCATCCCGATATAGTTTGGCTAGCTCGTTTTGTGCTTCTCTGTCACCATGTAATGCCGCTTTTTCAAAATACGACGCCGCCAACGAAGCATTTTGCGCAACTCCCCGTCCATTCAAGTAACTTAATCCTAATTCAAATTCAGCCGCTACTTGCTCTTGCTTAGCGGCTTGTTCAAATAATTTGGTCGCAGCAACTTCATCTTTAGGTAATACGGTCCCTTTTAGGTACCCTTCACCGAGATAGAATTGTGAATCTTTAAAACCCTGCTTAGCTGCAAGTGATGCCCATCTGATGGATTCCTTTTCATTGGCATCAACACCAATACCTTCGGCGTACATCCGCGCTAATTCATTTTGTGCAGCACCATCTCCACTTTCAGCGCCTTTAATAAACCACTCTTTTGCTTTAGTCGCATTTTGGGCTTCTATGATGCCGTCTCGATAACAAGTACCATAACTAAAATAAGCTGCAGGATATTTCAAATCCGCAGCCTTCTTAAAATATTCACAAGCCTTTTTTGTATCTTGCTGATAGTCCTTATCTCCTTTTGCATAAGCATTGCCAATATAAAAGATTGCTTCTGGTAATGCTTTATCTAATGCTTTCTTGAGGTATTTTTTTGCATCACCCTGTTGCGCACTTGTCCCATAACCTTCGCTATAGTAAGCGAATAATTTAAAATTAGCCCTGGGTTCACCTTTGGCTGCTGCTTTTTCAAACCATTCTAATGCTTTGAGCCTATCAGCTTGCATGCCAAATCCTTTTTCGAATGCCACCCCCAGCTCATACATTGCCGGTATAGAACCTTTAGCCGCAGCTTGCTCAAGGATCTCGTTAGATTTTGCAAAATCAGCCGGAACTATTTCACCATCTCGATACATTTTGGCTAAAGCAATTAGCCCTTTTTCATCGCCATTTTTAGCTGCAAGCGTTATCCATTTCACAGCTTGCGTTTTATTTTGTTCAACACCTTCGCCTTTCTCATAAGCTTGTGCAATGATTAAGGCAGCCTCTACGTTGCCATAATTTGCGGCTTGCTCAAAATATGCCATTGCTTTTTGCAGATTTTTAGGAACACCAAGACCATTTTGGTAAATCAGGCCAAGTACAAAGTACGCAGGATCATATTTGTCTTTTGCGGCAGCTTCAAATAAATCTAATGCTTTATCATCATCTTGAGGAACACCTTGGCCTTTACTGTAATTCAATCCTAAGGCATATTTAGCAGGCGCGTAATTCTTTTCTATGGCTTTAGCAAACCATTTATTTGCAAGCATAAAATTTTTATCAACACCTAAGCCTTCATTATAAATAAGTCCTAAATTATATTGAGAAGCAACATCATTAGCTTGCGCTGCTTTTTCAAACCAACCAAGCGCTTGAAAATAATTACGAGGAACGCCGATACCATTGAGCAAACAAATGCCAAGATTGTATTGAGCTTGAACATTTCCTTGTTCTGCTGATTTTCTAAACCATTCTACGGCTTTAGCATCATTCTTATCCGTACCTTGCCCTCTCATATACATCATCCCAAGACTTAGTTGGGCATCAGGATTTCCATCTTTTGCAATAATAAGCGTGCCATCAAAATCTTTTTTAAGTTTCTGATCTTGGGTTAAAACACCCTGGGCGGTATTGTCCGGCAAGCTTTGCGTTTTTGGTAACAAACTTGGTTGTTCTGCCACATTTGCTGCCCCCATAAGAAAGAAACTGGCACTAATTAAAATGCTAGCACTTAGCCCTTTTACGATTAAAATATCGTTTTTGATACTGTTCTTATTTTGATTTTTGATCATTTTCACAACTCGCCAAGCATTTGATAATGGTATAAAAATAGCAACAAGCTTACCAACCATTCAGATCGGCACCCTGCAGTCTTTTATTTAATCGCAATTTTGCCCTATTGAAAAAGTGATCTGCAAACTTTATGATTGGCCTGCATTGACTATAAGCAATGACAGTAAACTTACATTGAAATGAGGACTTGATCATGCGACAGGTACCTATCCCCTTTCTTTCTTATTTAATTATTGGCGATGGCCGAATGGCCAAGCATTTTTGCCATTATTTAAACCTGCTCAACCTTCCTTTTTTTCAATGGGCAAGAAATAAACACCCCCATGAAACTTTATTAAAACAATGTGCCTTAGCCTCACATATACTTATATTGATAAGCGATACACAAATTGCGTCAATCGCCAAGCAAATTCCACAACAAGAAAATCAGATAATATTGCACTTTTCAGGAAATTTAACACTAGATTCTATTTATAGTGCACACCCTTTAGGCACTTTTAGTCACACTTTATATACCCTAGAAGAATATCTCGCACTCCCTTTTATTCTTGAATCTCATGGTCCGCCCCTTTGCTCATTATTACCGGGCTTAACCAATGACGCTTATTTTATCCCCAAGGCATTAAAATCTTATTATCATGCCTTGTGTGTGCTTAGTGCTAATTTTACTTGTATTTTATGGAAAAAATTTTTTCATGAATTACATAACACACTGAATTTACCCCCCACAATTGGCTTACCTTATTTAACCCAAACCTTGCAAAATATTCAAAAAAATCCAAATGGTGCATTAACAGGACCACTTGCTAGAAATGATCAACAAACCATTCAAGGTAATTTAACTGCGTTAAAGAACGATCCTTTCTTTGATATATACAACGCGTTCGTAAATTTATTTAAACATGAGGTTAAATCATGAACATACTTGATTTTCAGAAAATGAAAAATATGAACCAAAAAATTAGCATGGTTACATGTTATGACTACTGGTCGGCACAAGTATTAAATAGCAGTTATATCGATTGTATTTTGGTGGGGGACTCTGCTGCGATGGTTATCCATGGCTACAAAACCACAGTACCAGCGACTGTCAACATGATGCTCTTTCATCTCAAAGCAGTCACCAAAGGGGCACCAAACAAATTTATTATTGGCGATTTACCTTTTTGCTCTTACCGAAAAGGATTGAGCAAAACCATGGGAACCGTAGATGAAATGATGAAAGCTGGAGCACATGCCATCAAACTTGAAGGCGCCGATGATAATCTTAAAATCATTCATCATATCGTAAAATCAGGGATCCCTGTAATGGGTCATCTTGGATTAACACCACAATCTGTTCATGCTTTTGGTGGTTTTAAAGTTCAAGGTAAAGATGAAAGTTCTGCGTCTAAAATTATTGAGCAAGCAAAATCTTTAGAAGAGGCAGGTTGCTTTGCCATCGTGCTAGAGTGTATTCCCTATTTACTTGCGCAAACCATTACAGAATCCCTCACTATTCCAACCATTGGCATAGGCGCAGGCCCATACACATCTGGTCAAGTATTAGTTTTTCAAGATTTGCTAGGATTGCAAAATGAAAAGAGGCCTAAATTTTTAAAAACCTATCTTGACGGGTTTAACCTGGTAAAGTCGTCATTAAATCGGTTCAATGACGAGGTTAAAAACAATACTTTCCCAATCATTGAACAAAGTTATTAAGACAGCAATAGGAAGTTTAAATTTAAAATGAAAAATTCTAGACTCAAGCCTAGGGTAATCACCGCCATCAAATCTTGGCAACGTTTACGAAGTAGTCTTCCAAGTAATCAAACTGTTGGTTTTGTACCCACCTTAGGCAATCTTCATCAAGGACATGCCAGCTTATTGCGCAAAGCCAGAGATAATAATGATTTTTGTGTACTGAGTATATTTGTGAATCCTACACAATTTAATGATCCTAACGATTATCTGTTATACCCCAAAACCATAGAACAAGATATTCGTATTGCCATGGATTTAGGAATAGATTACATTTTTTTGCCCGAAAGCAAAGCAATGTATGCCGATGAGTACAACTACAAAGTACAAGAAAACAATATTAGCCAAATCCTGGAAGGAAAATATCGCCCTCAGCATTTTGAGGGGGTATTAACCATCGTTTTAAAATTATTTTCTCTGATAAAACCGCATCGTGCGTATTTTGGAGAAAAAGATTTTCAACAGTTATCCCTTATACAAGGCATGGTGGAAGCCTTTTTTATGGATATTGAAATTATCCCTTGCCAAACAATTCGACATCAAAGCGGTCTAGCCATGAGTTCAAGAAACAGCAGGCTCAGCCAAACTGCGCTAGCCAAAAGCTATTTGTTGGCCAAATACCTTAGTTCTGGCAAAAGTTTATTCGAAATTAAAGCAGCTTTAGAAAGAGCAGGGTTTCAAGTAGAGTATCTTGAAAAATGGAAAAGTAGACTACATGCTGCGGTTTATCTTGATAACGTAAGATTAATCGATAATGTCCTCTTGTAAGGCATCTTGTTGACAGTGTCTACACTTGGGTGTTTTATTTAACTCAATATACCAATCTAGTTCTTCATCCCAATATTTCACAAGATATTGTTGAGCACATTTATCACAGAGTTGAGTGACATCGTTTTGAGAATCGTTTGTTAAAGTAGCTAAAGTCATTTTGATACTCACTTAGTAAGCTAGCATGTATTGATTTTATTATAAAATGTATTTTATAATTTTTTCAGTTCTAGATCGCGTGTATACTCGCGCCAGTCCAATAGGACAGGAAGGTTAAATCCAAAAATGATGCTTTTATGCTTAGATGTTGGCAATACTCATATTTACGGGGGCCTTTTTCAAGGCGAACAACTTGCTTTTCAGTTTCGCTATCCAAGTAAAAATTGCTGTACTTCGGATGAACTTGGCATTTTTTTAAAAAGCTACTTAAGAGAAATCGGAATAGAGCCTGCCAATGTTAAACAAGTTGCATTTTGCTCTGTTGTTCCTTCCTTAGATTATTCAATACGATCTGCCTTTGTTAAATACTTTTCAATCGATCCTTTTGTATTACAAGCAGGCATTAAAACCGGATTACAAATTAAATATAAAAATCCAACTGAAGTTGGCGCAGACAGGATAGCCAATGCTATTGCTGCGCTTCATCTTTTCCCTCAAAAAAATGTCATCATTGTCGATTTAGGCACAGCCACATCATTTGAAGTGATTTCTTCAAGTGGAGCCTTTTTAGGTGGTGCTATTATTCCTGGCTTGCAAATGCAAATGCGAGCTTTAAATGAAAAAACGGCAAACCTTCCACCAGTTCGTATCTTAAGACCAGGGGTCGCTTTAGGCCAATCGACACTAACCAATATTCAATCAGGACTTTATTATGGTCATAAAGGAGCGATAAAAGAATTGTTGACGACCATCACAAATGAAATGTTTATGGACAAGCCGCCGGTGATTATTGGCACCGGAGGATTTGCTTATTTATTTGAAGAAGATGGTTTGTTTGATACTATATTTCCAGATTTGGTACTCCATGGCTTGCGTATTGCTTATGCAAAGAATCATCCTTGATGTGAAACCCTATGTTTCTAGATACTGCGCATAAAGTCTGAGCGATCCCCGCAAAATTCCTTTACCCCAGTGACATCCCTCGGAGTATATACTCTTGTTACATAGATGGTTTTGAGAATTTATCATCCAAAACATACGCAATGAGATTTTGCTTGGTATAAGTTTTAGTGGCTCGACGAAACCCGTCCAATAAGGCAAACTGTTTTTTGAGTGCTTGCTTTTGCTCTTCTTCATTTAATTTAGGATCCCAATTAACTTTGCGTTGTATACTTTCAAGACAATCAGGCACATCTTTCCCTTCACCAAGTAACACACAAATTTCACGCTTTAAGGCAATGATTTTATCTTTATATTTTTCGTTTAAGGGGTTTTCTTCTTCATTATTATCTTGTTTTACAACGAGTTTGGGAGTTTCTGGATTTTTTTCTTTAATATCAGCATTTTGATGCGCTAATTTCGTTTGATCCAATGCTTCTTGATATATTTCATCTTCTGCATCACCAGCCATAAACGCCAATGCTTCATCAACAGCGTCGCCTTGATTCAAATTTTCAAACTCAGCTGCAAAAATCTGATTTTCAAGCTCTGTTTCTTGTTTTTTGATAATTTCATTACCTTCAATCAATAACTGCTCAAAATTTTCTTGGACATTTTGCCATATTGTTAGAAAACAACTAAATTGATTCACATAAGAATGCTGATTTTGTGCAAAATGATCCTGAACATAGGCAAACATCCATTTTTGCTTTTTTGGGTTTAAAGCAAGATAAGCTTCACATAGATAGTCAAAATCAATCTTTTTCAAATTGGAAACAGTAATAGGACATTCCTGCCAAAATTGATCAAAATTTTGTTCCAAACCAATAATGATAGTATCTTGAATTCCTAAAATTCCTGCGAAAGAAAGAATTTTATCTAGCAATGCTTGTCGCTCAGGTGCTCTTTTATAACCAACATTGGTATTTTTGGGATTATTTGAAATTGGTGCGCTCGAGTTGCTTGACGCAACAAAAGTATTCGAACTCGATGTATTTGAAGATTTTGAAGTGTCCTGAGCATTCGAAGAATTAGAATTTGTGTTTAAAACCTCTGGTTTAGCTGAATTGGCTTTTATGGCAGATCCGTGTTTTTTTTCAAAGTCTTGTTTTGTCTTTTCCAGCTGTTGCAGAAATTGTTCGTCACCAGTGCTTAAAAGAGAATTTGGTTTATTGTTAGACATTTCATTTTTCGATGGTGTCTTTTTTGATGTTGATTGACTCGATACCAGATTTAAAATACGAGTTTTAAAATTTAAAATACGAGTTTTAAAAAAATTTAACACGGGGATATTCTCCAAAGGGAATTAATAGTATGTATACTAACACCCTTTAAATTAAGAAGAAACCTCTTAATTTATTTTTGGGCTATCTCAAACATCTGTAAAGTTATTCAACTTAATTAATATAAGTGCCATGCTTTCACCAGGCACTTATACGTTAAGCAGGAAGCGCAAAAACCCCTAGGCAATTGCAGAATATTTATTTTCAATATATTGCTGAATTATCTCTATAAATTCATTTGCAATATTGTCTCCTCGCAAAATTTTAAACTTCTTCCCATCGACAAAAACAGGAGCAGCAGGAGATTCTCCAGTACCAGGTAAGCTTATCCCGATATCTGCATGCTTGCTTTCTCCGGGGCCATTTACAACACAGCCCATAACAGCAAGTTTAAGATTCTCTACGCCTGGGTATTTCACCCGCCAAACGGGCATACTATCTCGCACATGATGCTGGATTTTTTGAGCTAATTCTTGGAAAAAGGTGCTCGAGGTGCGTCCACAGCTAGGGCAAGCAGTAACCATCGGGCTAAAGGCTCTCAACTCTAACGATTGTAAAATTTCTTGGCAAACCAATACCTCTTTAGTGCGATCTCCACCTGGCTCTGGCGTCAGTGAAGCACGGATGGTGTCACCAATGCCTTGTTGTAGCAAAATCCCAAATGCAGCAGCGGTTGCAACAATCCCTTTGCTGTCCATACCTGCTTCGGTAAGTCCCAAATGCAGTGCATAATCACTGCGCCTAGCAAGTTCAATGTAAAGCGAAACCAATTCTTGTACTTTACTTACTTTGCACGCCAAAATAATTTTATCTTTACTCATCCCTAAGTTTTGAGCCTGTTTAGCACTTGCTAAGGCTGAAATAATAAGGGCTTCTCTTGTGACGTCTTCAGCATTTTTGGGTTCTGATAACTTTGCATTTTCATCCATCAATCTGACAACGAGATCTTGATCCAAGCTACCCCAGTTAACGCCAATTCGCACTGGTTTATCATGTTTTAAAGCAACCTCAATCATTGTGCTAAAGTTGACATCATGTTTATCACCAAACCCAACATTTCCAGGATTGATACGATATTTAGCAAGCCTTTGCGCGCAGTCGGGAAATTGTGTCAACAGTTGATGACCAATATAATGGAAATCACCTATTAATAAAGGCTCATCCCAACCCATTTGTACAAGCCTATCAAATATATATGGCACAGCTTTAGCAGCTTCTTTGTTATTAACAGTGATTCGAACTAATTCGGAGCCGGCTTTATAAAGTTGATAACTTTGAAGCGCCGTTGCTTCAATATCAGCGGTATCCGTGCTGGTCATGGACTGAACTACAATGGGCGCCCCTCCGCCAATGGTTACCTTGCCAATTTTGACGGGGACTGTTTTATGGCGAGGCTGTAAAATCGCCCCAGAGAATCTTTCTATCATCCTGGTGTCCTCAACTTAATTAGTTATTCATATAACTTTTTGTTTTTTAACATATTCATCATAACATGTTTCATTATTGGTCTCTATTCTCTAAAAATAACGCAATAGTTACTAGACTAAATGCCACTTTGATCCATACCCTGATAAATTAAGGAACCACGCAAAGGATAAGCACATGCAATATAGCGAAGCAGATAATCTCAACGATGTGTACACAAAATCAAACAATGCAACTGACGCTCCAAGTCATTTTGCATTTTATATGCACCACCTAGCACAACTTGATAAACTCTTAAGCTTGGTATCGCTTTTAAAAAAGGAAAATAAGCAGTTGCGTCAGTTATTACAAATAAACAAGATTGAGATTGCCGCCTCTGAAGGTATATCGCAACTTAAACCTAAAATAACGTGCTGGACTTCAAAAGGCTAAAGATGATTAGCCTTAATTTTGCCTATATCTTCTTCTCAAGGGTAGTTCAATGCCACTGGCCGAGTCAGTGACTATTGGTGTCGGTAGTGCTACCACTTTTGGTGTTTGCGTTGAAGTATTTTGAGGCAAATTAATAGGGAAATCTTTATAATCGGAGCCTAAACGACTACCTTGTAAAAGATAATACCTTTGAGACAGATCTTTGTTTTCAGCGACGAGGTTTTTTATTGTCGCTTCTGTTGACTTACACTTTTCTTCAAAATTTACATTTAGTTTTTGGTGGGTCTGTGCTAATTCTTGCAAACGCTGCGAATTCTCATTAGCAATTTTTTCAGCGGTATTAAATAGCGCCGCTCTTACCAGAATTGTACAAGCCATGCTTACCGTAGATGCCATCGCCCCCATGGTCAATGTAAGAACGGAGATTGCTGGAAATACTTCTAATGCTGCAAAGGATCCTGGCAGCCATTGCAAAAAATGAAATGTGGGTATGACAGCTGTCATTGTCAAACCAATCCACATGCTTGCTAAAAATCCCAGCGTAATCGGTAATAGCCATTTTATCCATACAAACCACCAAGGAAACCGCTGTTCAGGAGTCATGATTTATTCACCTTACAAATTAAGTGTCTATCTAACTTTTACTCATTAAGAATTTTAACCCAAATCAAGTTAGCTGAAAATACTTATAGTATTATTATGTATTACCCATTTCATACGTTCGTGCCTCGTTGTTCCTTGTTAAAGGGAATTTCAGTAAACGCCGATACATTTTTTGGATTGGAAGGGAACTCCTGTATTCACTTGAATTATTATTGTCATTGGGGTTATTTGCTTATGTATGACAAGTGGAATTACGGAGTCAAAAAAAATGCCACTGCGCTAAAAACTGAGTTCCAGGAAACTGATGAAACTCAGCTACGAACTTTAGCAAAGAATTTAGCAAAAATTTCTGAAGCCGTTGAAAAAGAGCCCTACTTCACTGAGCCCTTTGATTTAATCGAACAATATTATAAAGAAATCCGTACTTCACCTTTGCTTTCTAAAGAAGAAGAAATTTTATATGCACGGCGGATCCGACAAGGAGATATCGAAGCCAAGCATAAGATGATTAAATGTAATCTCAGGCTTGTGGTTAAAATTGCAAAACGATATGTAAAGAGTGGGATCCCCATCTTAGATTTAATTGAAGAAGGTAATATTGGATTAATGCGGGCCGTAGAGAAATTTGATCCAGAAAAAGGATTTCGGTTTTCTACTTATGGCGCGTGGTGGATCCAACAAACCATTGAACGTGCCATTATGAATCAGTCTCGCACGGTGCGTGTGCCGGTCCATGTTGTCAAGCAAGTCAATGCCTGTTTAAGAAAAGGACGCGAATTAACGAAACAACTTGATCATGAACCAAGAGCCAGTGATATTGCAGCAGCAATGAAGCGTCATCCAGACGAAATTGAGCAAATGCTTTCTTTTAATGAAAAAACCATCTCAATGGATTCTCCGATGTCAGAACTCATTGATAAGCCCTTAATAGATACTTTACATGATGGTCAAGATTTTGATCCGCTTAGTAAATATGCAAGCCTTGATCTGAAGGAAAACATTGAGCGCTGGCTGAGTCGATTATCATCAAAACATCGCGAAGTTGTTATTAGACGTTATGGATTACAAGGTCATGATGTTGCAACACTTGATCAAACTGGTTTAGATATTGGCCTTACGCGAGAGCGCGTACGTCAATTGCAAGCAGAGGCACTTAAACAACTTAAAAAGCTCATTGAAAAAGATGGCGAAAACGGCCAAACGCTTCTAAATTAGCTGCCATACACAAAAAATCTAGTTGAATTCGCTGCTAACATTTCGTAAGCTTGATTCCTCTCCTAAAAAAATACTAGAGTCTATATGATGATGGAAGATGCGTTACTTTGGACAGGGATGCTTTCTGTTTTTTGCCTGATTTTACTCAGCGCGATGATAAGAACGCATTATGTTTTAAATAAACATCTACAAAAATTAAGCCAAGAACAAGCTGAGCAAAAAGAAAAACTATTTGAAACTTTGCTAAAGGCACAACAAAGTACGCATGAGGCGCTCAATCATTTTTCACAACAACATTTTACTATCATGCAAAACAGTTTGCGTGAAAATTTTGTCGAGCTCGAGCGGCAAATTTACAATATTTTAGTAAGAACCACTTCAAATTTATCACAACAATTCGATAAATTAAGGGAATCGACAGAGAACCAACTCTTAAAAATAAGTGACGTCGTAGAGCAACGCCTATCGCAAGGGTTTGAAAAAACCAATGCAACGTTTACCAATATCATTTCAAGATTAGCCATGATAGACGATGCACAGAAAAAAATTACCGCACTTTCTCAAAATGTTATTAGTTTACAAGAGATCCTTTCCGATAAACGTTCAAGAGGGGCGTTTGGCGAAGTACAACTTAATACCTTGCTTAACAATTGCTTACCCTCTAATAGTTATTTACTACAGCATACACTTTCAAATAATACCCGCGTTGATTGTTTGTTATTGCTTCCTGAGCCTACAGGAAAAATTGCGATTGATGCTAAATTTCCTTTAGAAAATTATAAAAAATATACTGACAATGAGAGAAGCGAACAAGAAAGAACCCTTTCAAAGCAACAATATAAGTTAGATATTAAAAAGCACATTCAAGATATTAGCCAAAAATACATTATTGCAGGAGAAACTGGCGAAGGCGCCTTAATGTTTATCCCGGCAGAAGCAATTTTTGCAGACATTCATAGCAATCATCCTGATCTGGTGGAATACGCTATGCGCCAGCGAGTTTGGTTAGCTTCTCCTTCAACGATGATGGCTATTTTAACCACTGCCTGTGCAGTACTTAAAGATTCTGCAACCAGGCAACAAATCCATGTCATTCAAAAACATTTAAGACTATTAGCACAAGATTTTTCTCGCTTCGAAAAACGAATGGATAATTTATCTCGACATATTCAACAAGCTAATGATGATGTCTCTCAAGTGCAAACTTCTGCGCAAAAAATCACTAAACATTTTACGCAAATCGAAAAAGTAGAATTATCTTTTGAAAATGACACTTTTATGCCTGAATTACAAACAGCTATTACCAAAGCAGAATAAACTCTAATCATCTACACTTATATTCAAATCAGTTTGAATCCCTTATCAAGTACGGATTCAAACTGGGAAAAGTGTATAAAGACTGTTCTTTTTAGGGTATGGTTATGTTTCAAAATCTCACGACAAGATTTGTAGAGTGGATGGCTGTAGAAAGACCCAATACTGATTTTCCATTATGTGATTTTGAGCGGATCCGCTATGAATTACGGCCCTGTGATGTATTGCTGATTGAAGGCAGAAGCCGGGTAAGCGAAGTAATAAAGCAGATAACTCAAAGTTCTTGGTCACATGCTTGTCTCTATATAGGAAAAATACATGATATTGACGATTTTGAATTAAGAAAAATGATTACTGAACATTTTAATGGCGATCCAGATATTCAATTAGTCATTGAGGGCTATATCGGCAAAGGAACGATTGTGAGTCCATTGGAAAATTATCGTTCTGATCACATTCGGATATGTCGGCCTCGAAGTTTATCTCGTCCTGATGCCCAACAAGTAATTGCTTACGCTATTAACCGCCTAGGTACTGAATATGATTTAAGGCAATTATTCGATCTTGCTCGTTTTCTTATTCCCTGGTCTGTTTTACCAAGAAAATGGCGCTCGAGTTTGTTTGAACACCATGTAGGAGAGCCTACCAAAACAGTTTGTTCAACAATGATAGCAGAAGCTTTTGCCTCAATTGATTTTCCGATATTACCTGTTGTTAAGCAACATGAAGAAACGGGGATAGAATTATTCATGAGAAATCCCCGGCTTTTTACCCCTCGAGATTTTGATTATTCTCCCTATTTTGAAATAATTAAATATCCGTTTATTGCTTTTGCTGAAAGTCCTTATCGTCATTTGCCGTGGAATAAACAAAGACTCGTCAGTCATGATGGAGAAAATATTCCTGATCCAAAACAAGATGCTTTAAAACCAAAATCTAAAAAATTTTTCAAATTAAAAAACAAAGTGAGGATCCTTAACACAACCGATAACTTGCCTTTAAATGAACCTGAAAATAGTGATAGTGATGATGTGTCACATGATGCTCAAACAAAGCATGAGCCCCCTGCTGCTAACATTTATACGACGATTTCAGATCACGTCGCTCATCTTTTTAACAAAAAAGCTAATGACATGTTAGAAAGGTAACACGTCACTTATCTGTTAACTATTTTCTTGATATACTGCAAATAGCATTGTAGCCACTTTATTTGATTGAACAAAATCTGTATGAAAACTCCTTGCCCCTGTAATAATGAAAACTCTTATGAAGCCTGCTGTGGCGCTTATATTGAATGTGATGCTTTTCCTTTGACACCAGAAGCTTTAATGCGCTCCCGTTATTCAGCATTCGTATTAGGGAAAATTTCTTATTTGAAAAATACAATGAAAGGGCTTCCTTTTGATGAGGAAAGTACCAAAAAATGGTTAGAAAATATCCACTGGGAAGGATTAAAGATTATCCAAACTCAAAACAAAAGTGAACAACTTGGATTTGTAAGTTTTATGGCTAAATACACTTGCCAAGGGAAAAAGCTAGCTATCTGCGAAAAAAGTGAATTTCACAAAATAAATGATAGATGGTTTTATGTTGGCGGAAAAGCGTTGAACCCAAATAAATCATGGTAAATTAAGGCGCAACTCATGGCTCAGAATAATATATTCATATTCGACTTTGACAGTACCTTTATACAAGTTGAAGCAATGGATATCCTTGCGCAAATCGCTTTGCACAATCACCCCCAAAAAGAAGAGCGTCTTAAGATGATTCGTGAAATCACTGAGCTTGCCATGGAAGGTCGATATTCCTTTCAAGAAAGCTTAAGTGAACGTTTTTCTTTGTTATACTTAACTCAAGCTCATTTAAGTCAAGCACTTGAAATCATTAAACAAAAAATTACTCCTTCCTTTGAAAGAAATAAAACATTTTTCAAACAGTACGCAGATAGCATCTATATCGTTTCAAGCACGTTTATTGAAATCATTTGGCCATGTGTGCAATCGTTTGGTATTAAGCGTTCACATATTTTTGCCAATAAACTACTATACGATTTTGAAAACAATATACTTGGCTATGATACACAAAATCCCTTAGCGCAAGATCAAGGCAAAGTAAAACTACTTCAACAATGCCATTTTCAAGGAAATATCATCGTTATTGGCGATGGTTATACCGATTATGAAATTAAAGCTTTAGGCATTGCCGACACTTTTGTGGCTTTTACTGAAAATGTGAGTCGAAAGACTGTGGTTGACCAGGCTGATATTATTGTCAATGAATTGGAAGGACTTTTTTTAACATGCCAGATCCCTTATATTAATAAAAATACGCATAAAAAAGTACTCTTACTTGAAAACATTCACCCTTTTGTGGCGCACTTTTTCAACCAACGAGGATACGAAGTTCAATCCTTTTCTAATGCCTTGGATCATCAAGCGCTTATTAACAATTTAAAAGATATTCATATTCTCGGTATCCGCTCCAAAACGGAAATAAATGCGGATCTTATTGAAATGTGCCCAAATTTAGAAGCAATAGGTGCTTTTTGTATCGGTACCAATCAAATTGACTTAAAGATGTGTTCAGAAAAAGGTATCGCAGTCTTTAATGCTCCCTACAGCAATACGCGCAGCGTCGTAGAACTCGCGCTTGGTGAAATTATTCTACTACTGCGACGTGCTGTTGATATGAATCACAAACTACATCGAGGTATTTGGGAAAAAGCAAGTAACGGTGCTCATGAAGTAAGAGGTAAAACCTTAGGCATTATCGGTTATGGTAATATTGGCTCTCAACTTTCCATCTTAGCAGAAGCGCTAGGTATGTATGTTTTGTATTATGATATTGAAGACAAATTGCCACTGGGTAACGCAAAGGTATGTCATTCATTAGAAAATCTTTTGAATTTATCTGATGTGGTTAGTATTCATATCGACGGCCGAGAAGAAAACAAAAACTTCATCAGTACAAAAGAATTTTTAATGATGAAAGATGGGGTTGTTTTTCTTAATTTAAGCCGCGGTTTTGTTGTAGACGATTCAGCACTGATGAATGCTCTTTGTTCTGGTAAAATATCAGGGGTAGGTCTTGATGTGTATCCAACAGAGCCCCATGGTTCAAAATGTGAATTTAAAACACCCTTTCAAACATTTGAAAATGCTTTTATTACCCCCCATATTGGGGGCAATACTGAAGAAGCCCAACAAAACATTGGAGAGTATGTGAGTCGCAATTTACATGCTTATCTTGGCGAAGGAACTTCCATTGGCAGTGTTAATTTTCCTCAACTTTTCCTACCGAGTCTGAATTACCCTCAACGCATCATCCATATCCATAAAAACGTGCCAGGCATTTTAGCTCAAATTAATAGTTTATTTGCACAGTTTGGCGCTAACATAGAAGGGCAATTTTTAAAAACAAATGAAAATATGGGTTATGTTATTACGGATCTTAATCACGAAATTGACCAAAGTATGGTTGAAAAACTAAAAGAAATTGATCATACCTTAAAAGTCAAAACACTAACTTGCAACAAATGCAATTAAAGCTTAGTCTGCTAACATACGCCGGTTGTCGGATAATTTATCGCGTTAATCTTCCAATCGTAGCTTCCTTGCTTACAACATGATATCTACACTACCATCAATAACAAAGCAGTCGAGTGACTTTAAGAGTAACAGATGCAACAAGATCAAAAATCAAACAAACCTGACGCTATCGATAAGAAAGATAGCAAAGTACTCATAGAACAGTGGGCCAACCTAGATAATAACATGAAATTCATGGGGGTTGTTGTCGCTACGATAGGTAGTATTGCTATTATGGCCTCCTTTGGGCCCAATGCTTTATATCTCTTAATCGGCGCAGTTACAATCAGTACCTTTGCTATTTATCCAGAAATAGAGCCAGAACGCGTTATATGGGGAGCAGTTATAGGCGCAGTCTGTGCAGGTCCATTAGGCTTAATTGCAGGAGCAGCATTGGGACATTATCTTGGCAAAAGATATGATGACTTAGCACGAAGAGCTGAACCCTATGTCACCAAAATTGTTGAAGTGGCATCTGCTACTGTAACTACAGTTTCTACCACCGCGGGCCCTTTAGTTGTTGGTCCAATCTCAGCAGTACGCACGACAGCATCTGCTATAGTTAAAGCAAGACAAGCATTATCAGCAGCCTTCTCAGCTGGATTTTCACTGATTCAACCGAATAATCCAACACAAAGTGAACCATCAACAGTTGAAGATGCAAAAAAAGAACAAGAACCACATATCATAGCCAATGCAGCGGCAGCACAGAATAAACCGCAAGTGGAATTTAAATCAATTGAAGCTCAGCCATCAAATCCGATGGCAACATCAAATCTCATACAAGATGCACCTAAGACAATAATAACCCAAGAGATGCTTGCTATTGAAAATACTAAGCCAGCAACAACAGATGAAATTAGGTTATTAGCGCTCAAAGAAACATCCAAAACACTACAATTTAATATAAACCTGCCTACAAGCAAGCAAGATTCTGGTTCTGAGCCACCTGTCTTAGCTGAAGCTCCAAAAGCTAAAAAAACAAGCAAGCGATGGCATGCTTCAACATTACTCAATTAACTCTCTTTGTCGAAGCATAGGCGAGGCGCCAAGCGAGCGAATCCCCAGGAATGCACATATTAGTGCATGACTGGGGTGAGTAAGCGCAGGCTTTAAGCCTAAATTTAAACTGGGAAGAGTATATACTCAAACCGTTACATCCGTGTTACGGTTTTCAAACCTAATATTGAAAGTCCTTCCTGCAAAATTTTAGCTGTTAACTCACATAGTGCCAAACGTTGATTTTGTTCAATACTGCCCTCGACTCGGCAATCTCTAAAAAAGGCATTGAATTTCTCAGCGAGTTCAAATAAATATTCACACAATCGATTGGGCATTAAGTCATCACTGATAGCATGCAAAATTTCAGACAATTGACACAAATGTAACCCTAAAGCAATTTCACTAGGGTGAATCAATTGTATGATTGCCTTGTCATATTGCTGGATCTTACGTTTAATCCCATGGATCCGCACATAAGCATACATTAAAAATGCAGCAGTATTCCCTTCGAACCGAAGCATTTTTTCATAGCTAAAAACATAATCATGAGTACGATTACAAGCTAAATCAGCATACTTTACTGCGTTAATGCCAAGTACATGGGCTATCTCTTTAATCTCTTGTGTACTCATTGCCTCTTTTTCTTCATTACGCGCATTGAGTATAGTTTCGGCTTGCGTAATCGCAGTTGTAAGTAAATCAATCAACCTTTCCGTTTCACCCGATCTTGTTTTAAATTTTTTCCCATCTGGCCCTAGTACCAGGCCAAACGGTACATGATCGGCTCGAACTTTATCCGGATTAAGATACCCAGCCTTTTTAGCTGCAGCAAATAACATCGCAAAATGCATTGCTTGCCCTGCATCGGTGACGTAAATTAATCTATCACAATGCTCATCTTGGATCCGATGTCTTATCGAAGCGATATCAGTAGTAGCATAATTAAAACCACCATCTGACTTTTGTAGCATAAAAGGTAAAGGTTCACCTTCTCTATTAACAAACCCATCTAAAAATAAGCATTTTGCGCCATCAGAAAACGTTATTAACCCTTTATCTTCAAGATCTTGAATTGTTTTTTCTAAAAAGGGGTTATAAAATGATTCTCCTCTTTCAATAAGGTGAACATCAAGCAAATCATAGATTTCCTGATAGGCTTTTCGTGAAATATCGCAAATAAATTCCCAGATCTTTAGTGTTTCATTATCTCCCTTTTGTAAAGAGACAACTGCAAGTTGAGCATTTTTTTTAAAGAGTTCATCTTCATCAAAAAGTTTTTTAGCTGCTTTATACAAACTCACTAATAGCACCAAATTTGCCTGCTTTTTACCACTAATAATTTCAGGCTCAAATTTTTTAATATAAGCTATCAACATGCCAAATGCAGTACCCCAATCACCTATATGATTTAATCTTAGCACCTGATGTCCTTGATATTCGAATAAGCGTGCTAAACAATCGCCAATAATGGTAGAGCGCAAATGGCCAACATGCATCTCTTTTGCTGTATTTGGAGATGAAAAATCAATAGCAATTTTCTGAGGATTTTCAAGCTTTAAGCCTAAGTTCTTTTCAATTTTTTGGCAAAATTGAGAAATATATTTTGAGGACAAAGTGATATTAACAAACCCAGGCCCTGCAACTTCAATTTTTTCAAACTCACCCTGTGTATTTTCTTCTTCAAGAATGGATATCATCTTTGCTGCAATTTCCCTTGGCGGCAATTGAAGCACTTTAGTCAGTTTCATGGCGCTATTACATTGGTAATGTCCAAAGCGCGCATGGGTGCTACGGGTGACTTCGACTGATAGATCTTGCAGACGTGACGAAAAAGCCCGCTCAAGTGCCATTTTACATTTTTGTTCGATAATGCTAATTAACATAAATTACTGGCACCCCTGCAGCCACACTGTTTTGAATTTTTGTTAGTTTTCTGATGATTGATTACCGTTTAACCTTATTTTACTGTATTTCGTCAGGATTGAAGAGGATCTTGTGCCCTAAATAAGTTATCATCTTGGCTCTTTATTAAGCATTTTCTGGAGTAAATTTTGGCTTTCACCCCTTCAGAGCAAAAACGTATTATCGCTGAACAGATTCGGGAGCAATTACGCACCTTACCTGCTGCGACACATAGCCCTCTAATTGACTATGACGCATTAGTTAATGAGCTTTCTAATTCTCTAAAATTGTTAAGTAAATTAAAAGCCTTTATCCAATTTTTGTCTAAGCTTAACCCCAGCCAATATCTAGAATGGATGCATAAAGCATTTTCAAATGTGGTAGTATCAGAGGTTAAAAATATAAGTGATAAAAATGCAGGTGAACAGAATCTTGATTTTGAACAAAATGCATATACTTATACTTTAGATGAAAAGCAAGCGCCAGGAAATGACGTTAAACGCCCCAAGAAAAAGAGCTAAGTATCCTCGCACTGATTTTAAAAGCATAAACTTAATACGGATTCAAAATGAAGAATATATACTCGCGCCATTTTGAATTTACTCTGGCTTAGGAAACGTAATATTATCAATACGCCAACCTCTATCTTTTGGTTCTTTTCCTTCGATATTTATAAATTGAAATTCAACAATAATCGTTTTGTTCTGATTTGTAAGCACCTTAGCAATAACATTGCCACTTTTTTTATTTGGTAGAATATTTTCTTTACCCCATTGCGCAGATTTATATTGATCTAATCCACTTAAGCGAACATTATTTTCAAGAACAGATAGATTGTTCCTCGCTTGAAAATCTGGAGATAACAAACTGTAAGCTTGAGCATATTGATTATTAGAAACAGCTACCAAAAATGTTCTTGCAACAAAGGTAAAGGCTGGAAAGGTTCCTATCATATAACCAATAATGACACCGATAATAGCGCACGCAACCACAAAGTATAAAAATCCCTTTAGTAGCTTTTTCAACGTGGCTCTCCCCCTTTTTTGTCATTCTGTCTTTTATTATAGATCGTATCACCAGTGAATGCCTCATGTCGCCAATAGGCTTGGCGTTCACCTTTAAATATTGTTCTATTAATGCCATCATGCAAAGTAACTTGACTATGTAACTGTTTATTGTATTGTTGATGAAATAAATTGGGAAGAACCACCCATGGTCCTACCATTGTTTGCTCCAAATGATGTATTGTTAATATATCTTCACCAGATTTATCCACAGGACATATTCCAGACTGCATTCTTACAAAGTTTGTTCGCCCAATTGAGTCCTGCTGTTTAAAATCATATAAATGTTTATTGCCAAAAACAACTCGGCCAAGATAATGGAATTCATCATAGAGAAAACCATGTTTTGCTAATAATTCTTTTCTTTTTTGTATAATATCTTGCTTGATCTCTCCTTTTTCATTGAGATGATCCCAGTCTTGATTTGATCTTAAAGGTTGTTTGCTACTTGATTCTTTTCTTTGAAAAAAGAGCCCTGTATTTGTATTGGTCGATGCTAATCCATTATCTTTCTGCTCTAAAGAGACGAACATGTTTTGAAATTTGAGAATCAAATCCTCTTCGTTTACATGCAAATTCTTCTTTTTCTTTATATGAAAGCAATTTTTCTGGATTTCTTTACGACATTTGAAATCCTTAACCTGTCTTTGCTTACGATATGAAATAGATTTTCCTAGCATTTTTAATCAAAGTCCGTTGGCAAATCAAATTGGAGATAATGTTCATGACACCGTTTTATTTGAGCAGGTGTTACTCGTTGTATAGAAAGTGGGGGTAATTGACTCATTGGAAAGAAATCAACTGCAGAAGTTTCTATACTGGTCGTCGCAGTTCCCCCAGTAATTTCGCAGAGGAAAAAAAACTTATACGCATGTGGCCATTCACTGGGATGGTCATGCTTCAATTTATCAAAGACAGCAACCAGCTTTTTTACTCTGGCTTGATAACCTGATTCTTCTAAAATTTCTTTTTGCACACAATAGGCTGGAGAATAACCGCTATCAGCCCAACCTCCTGGTAATGTCCAACGTTGATCAGAACGTTCCTTCACCAGTAGAACACTATCTTTTTTAAAAATCGCCCCACGAACATCAATTTTTGGAGTTGAATACCCTGACTCAGCACCGAATAAATCAAGAATTTTATCAATTGGAGTGCAGGAACACGCTTCCAACATTTGTGCAGCAATATTTTGTAACTGAAGATATCGTTCCTTGTCGTAAGCACATTTAACAAAAGTTAGGCCATTTTGACTAATACTTTGTATTTCTAATGCCCATCTGAATAAAGGAGAATCGTCACTAGCCTTGCTTGTCATATGGTTCCCTAGCTTAAATGATGTAATTATACATACTAGAAATTATTTTGGCGACTGAAAAAAATATGCTATGTTTGCTCTCTAACGCTATACAATTATCCTTTAAAGGAAATTAGCAGGATTTATGTCAATTTTTATCAGATTACGCCCGTTTATTGCACTTATTATCCTTATTTTTTGTGTCGATTTACTTGCAGATCCCCCTATGCGCGTTGCTAGGCTTAGTGCAACCAAAGGCCAAATCAGCTTTTTGCCTGCGGGTGAAGATACATGGGCTCAAGCCTTACGTAATCGTCCTTTAATTACTGGTGATAGTCTGTGGAACGATATTAATGGCAATGCGATGATACAACTTGGCAAAGCAAACCTTTGCGTTGGATCAAATACTGCTTTGTCTTTGCTCAATATCAATGATGAAATAGCACAAATTCAGCTTTCTGAAGGTACCGTTATTCTTGTCATTGATAGTCGCAAAGAGCAAAGAATAGAAATAGATACCCCTAATTTAGCGTTTGTTGCGCGAGAAAAAGGATATTATAGAATCAAGGTGGATCCCAAGACTCAAACAACCACCGTTAGCCTCAGAAATGGTATCGCTAACGTTTATGGAAAAACAAATTCTTATATTATTAAGAAAAACCAATCCTTACAATTTAATGGAATGAATTTACGCTATACACCAACAAAACCGGCTCCCTTTGATGGGTTAAACAGCTGGTGTAACAAAAATCTTCCCTATCATCGCGAATCCATCACTTTAAAATACGTAGCCGAAGATGTGGTTGGGTATGCCGATCTTGATAGATATGGTTCATGGGAGAGAATTGCTGAATATGGTCCGGTATGGACACCCTCACGCGTTCATAAAAACTGGTCTCCCTATCAAGAAGGACGTTGGATTTGGGTTGATCCTTGGGGTTGGACTTGGGTCGGCAATGAACCATGGGGATTTACACCATACCATTATGGAAGGTGGATTTACATAAACAATCGTTGGCGTTGGGTTCCTGGCCCTAAAAAATATCGTGCAGTTTATGCGCCTGCCTTGGTTGTTTTCATTAGTGATGAACGAGAAAAGGATATCAGTTGGATCCCTCTTGGGCCTGGTGAAGTATATCGACCTGCTTATCAAGTCACTGAACATTACTTTTATAGCATAAATCAAAATAATACGACTGTTGAACTCTCTTATGTAAAAAGTATTTATCATCGACGCGAAACACAAATAAGATATCAAAATCAAGCTGCTATTGCTAACTTCATTGCAATTACAGCATCTGCTTTCATTGAATCTCAACAAATAAACAAAATCCACAGAAAGAGAGTAATCAAAGATCAATGGCGAAATGCTCAAATTATGTCTTCACCTGAGGTTATTCCCACAGCAACAAGTGTGTATGGCACCAGAACAACAAAAATAAAACCTTCAACAATAATCAACCGTCCAGTCATTGCGGTTACTCAAGCGCCTCCTCCCCCAGTTTCTTTTGAATCAAAAGAAACTTTGATTAAGGAAAACAGAGGTAAACCACTTGATGAAAAGGAAATTTTAAAACTTCAACCAGCGACAACAACACATAATGAAAGAAAGATTGAAGTGATAAGCTCAACAACGCCACAAGATATCACATCGACGCCAATAAGCATGCCAGAAGCTGATAAAGCGCAAGAAAAACCTGCCCAAGAAGTTCAAATGCGTGAACAAGAAAAAGCAGAGCAAGAACGTGCTTTACACGAGCAAGAAAAAACCGCCGCTCAAGATGCGCAATTGCGTGAACAAGAAAAAACTGCTCAAGAGACTGCTGCTTCACAAAAACAAGCAAAAGCCCTTGAACAAGAAAAAACAGCTCAAGAAATTCAAATGCGTGAGCAAGAAAAAGCACTAGAACAAGAACGTGCTTTGCGTGAACAAGAAAAAACTGCTCAAGAGACTGCTACTTCACAAGAACAAGCAAAAGCCCTTGAACAAGAAAAAACAGCTCAAGAAATTCAAATGCGTGAGCAAGAAAAAGCACTAGAGCAAGAACGTGCTTTGCGTGAACAAGCAAAAGCTGCTCAAAAAGCGCTGATCCGTGAACAAGAAAAAGCACTAGAACAAGAACGTGCTTTACGCGAGCAAGAAAATGCCGCTCAAGATGCACAATTGCGTGAGCAAGAAAAAGCACTAGAACAAGAACGTGCTTTACGTGAGCAAGAAAATGCCGCCCAGGAAGCGCAATTGCGTGAGCAAGAAAAAGCACAAGAGCAAGAACGTGTTTTACGCGAGCAAGAAAATGCCGCTCAAGATGCGCAATTGCGTGAGCAAGAAAAAGCACAAGAGCAAGAACGTGTTTTACGCGAGCAAAAAGAAGCGCAAATTCAAGCCGAAAAAGAAGCCGAAGAAGAAGCTAAAAAAGACGAAGAAGCCAAAAATCGTGAGCAAAACGAGAATTGAGCAGATCGTCTACCAGCGATGATACGCTGGATGCCCTTCTTTAACGGCCACAAATAATCCTTCACATGTAGCGCACAACTTATTTTCAGAATACAATTTCGCGCTTATTAATGCTCTATCTTCCTTAATTTCTTTTATACTGGCAACAAGATAAACGGGTTTATCACTGGGGGTTGGACGTTTAAGGCTGACATTAAAGTAAGCAGTAACAGTACAAGGCGGTGAAGAGGCTTGTTGTTTCTTCATTAAAAAATATGCTGCTGACCAATTGGAATGACAATCTAATAAAGTACCTATCACACCGCCATTTAAGATCCCGGGAAATGCTTCATGATAAGGTAGCGGTTGCCAGTTGGCGACTACTTCTTCTCCTTGTACATAACTTTTAACTTGCAATCCTTTTTCGTTTGAAGGGCCGCAACCAAAGCACTGATTATGTGCCGCATAAGTATCCTGCAAACTCTTCCCTTTTAACATTATTATTCATTCCTTTCATATCTGATACTCTTTCCACTTTGAATTAAAGCCACACGCCTAAGGATTCGTTCGCTTGGCGCAGCGCCCTAATTATCAGTTAACATATCTTTTTGAATACCCATAGAATGTGATTGACGTCGTATTTGCTTTAGTATTTGCAATTGAATCTGACGAACTCGCTCACGCGTTAATTCTGTCATTTCTCCAATACTTTCTAATGTCATCTGCTTGTGACCATGAATGCCAAATCGTTTCTCAATGATTTCCAGCTCCCGCTGGCTCAAAGCAGAAAGCCAATTTTCTAATAATTCTTGTAAATCCTTTTCTTGCAAGAATTCAACAGGATCTTTGCCATCATGATCTGCTAGCGTTTCGACAAAGAAAATATCTTGTTCCTCATTTAGCGGAGCATCGATAGAAACTTCTTGTCTATCCAAAGAAATGAGATCATAAAGTGATCCCATTGAAACGCCCATCTCCTGCGCGACTTCTTGAACTGAAGGTTCTCTTCCCATTCTTTGCATTAACTTTTGTTGTGCGCCAAGGAACTGTCGATATTTTTTTGCCAAATGAACAGGTAATCGAATGACGCGAGCCTGATTCATGATCGATCTTTCGATAGACTGCCTTATCCACCATGTTGCATAGGTCGAAAATCTTGCACCATTGAACGGATCAAATTTCTCAGCTGCATGCATTAAACCTAAATTCCCTTCTTCTATCAAATCAGCTAATGGTAAACCTCGATTAATATACCGCCTTGCTATGCAGACCACAAGCCGCAAATTAGCTTCTATTAAATGATTTTTTGCAGCCTGTTCTCCATTTAAAATTCGAATGGCAAGTTTTTTTTCTTCATCACTGGTTAATAACGCAATTTGGCCAATTTCTGCCAAATACTGATAGAGCGAATCAAATTTTCTTGAAAACCCTTTAGGAGAGGAAAGCATAACAACTCCTTAACAACTCGTTTCTGTAATGTTTGAACCCATAGGTGATGAATTAGTTCCTAGAATCGATATTTTAAGGAGATATACTTACACCTTACCTGGTAAGATTTTCAGCGGATTAATGGGATGACCATTTTTTCTTATCTCAAAATGAAGTTTTGCTTGATTACCATCGGTGCCCATTTCAGCGATTGGCTGACCTGTTTCGATGATCTCTCCTTCTTTAACGAGTAATCGGCTATTGTGGCCATAAGCCGACAAATAGCTATCGTTATGCTTGATAATAATCAGTTGACCATAACCTCGTAATCCAGAACCGCTGTAAACCACTTTTCCTTTGGAAGCTGCATTGATTTTATCTCCCAATTTTCCAGCAATATCAATTCCTTTAGATCCAACATGTTGCTGTGAAAAATGACTGATTATTTTACCTTGAGCAGGCCACTGCCAAGCTTGATTAAGAGCCGCATTTTTATGGCCTGTTGTTTTGTCTTTTTCAGTTTTTGTTTCGCCAAATTCTACTAATAATGAGGGCGGTTTTTGATTATTTTTTTTGACATACGCTCCTGCTGTTGCAAAATGGCTTTTTTGTGAGTTCACATTTTTTTCAGAAAACGTTTTTTCCTTTAATAAAATTTTTTGTCCGGGGTATATTACATAAGGCACAGCAATACCGTTGGCTGTCGCAAGTTCACGATAATCCTTATCATATCGCCAAGCAATTTCATACAAGGTTTCTCCTTTGCGTACAACATGGTATCCCTGTGAACTTTGTGACTGATGATAATTCATATCTACGACGGGAGCAGCTTCTTGAACTTTATTGAATGTGCATCCAGATAATGCTAACAATGCAATAATACCGCTTAACCTTCTTTGCCACATATACTCTTCCCAGTTTAAATTTAGGCTTAAAGCCTACGCTTACTCACCCCAGTCACGTAAAGCGTACGCTCCTGGGGATTCGTGCGCTTGGTGCCTCGACTAAAATCAAAATGGCGCGAGTGTATCACACCTAAGAGAATTTAATATAAAAAATAAATAAGAATACCAATACCAAGCAGACCAATGAGTATCCAAGCGATAGTATCAATATATTCTAAGAATAATGGCTCATATTTTTTTCCTAATCCCTTAATTACCCATACAACCATATAAAATCGAATAGCGCGCCCAAAAATCGATGCCAGAATAAAAGGGATAATAGGCATTTGTGTTGCACCAGCCGCAAGTGTAAATAATTTATAGGGGATAGGTGTGAATCCCGCGACTAGTACTGCAATAAAACCATAATGCTCAAACCAATTTACTACCTGAGCATACATTGCTTCGTAACCAAACAAAGTTATCAACGGACTTCCTATGATTTCAAACGCCACTAAGCCTAAAAGATAACCTAATACTCCACCGCATATAGAAGCAAAGGTCGTAATTGCTGCATATTTCCAAGCAGCAAAAGGCTTACTTATCACCATTGGAATTAACATAACATCAGGAGGAATAGGAAAAAAAGATGATTCTATAAAGCTAACACCCGCCAAATAGTAAGGCGCATGCCGATGTTGTGACCAAAATATTACTTTGTTATAAAGCCAACGAAATATAGCCACCGTAGCCATCAATCTAATTTCAGGAAATGACATATTGTGACATAGAAACTGGCTTTAAGGAACGAGCTGCACCTTTTTTACCCAATCCTTTAAAGGATCTAAAAAGGCATAGTCTGTGAGATCTATTTTGATTGGCGTAATGGAAACAAAATTTTGATTAATAGCATAAAAATCAGTGCCAGGCCCAGCATCTTGCTCAGCCCCTGCAGGGCCTATCCAGTAAATGGTATTTCCACGGGCGTCCATGCTAGGAATAATCTTTTCAGCAATATGTCGATGACCAAGACGTGTAACTTGGATCCCTTTAATTTCTGAAATGGGTTTATCAGGGATATTAACATTTAAAATGGTATCTTTATGTAAAGGAGATTGTAATAAGGTCTGCAAAATTGTTTTAGCAACAATACCAGCCGTCTCATAGTGATTTAGCCCTTTAGCAGGCAAATGATTTGGATGGTTAACCAAAGAAAAAGCCATGGCAGGATACCCCATAAACCTTCCTTCCATTGCAGCGGCTACCGTACCTGAATAAAGAACATCATCTCCTAAATTGGCCCCAGCATTAATACCTGAAACAACCATATCTGGATGAAAATCTAGCCATCCTGTAATGGCAAGATGTATACAATCTGTGGGCGTGCCATCAACCGCGTAAAAACCATTTTCTTGCTGCCTGATCCGCAATGGTAAATCTAAGGTCAAAGAATTACTGGCTGCGCTTCTGTCTTTATCAGGTGCAACAACAGTGACTGTTGCTAAAGATGACAAGGATGCTGCCAGCGTCATGAGACCTTTGGCATTAACACCATCATCATTACTCATTAAAATTTTCATGCACATTCCTAATCAATAATGCTACTGCGTGTACCGCAATACCCTTTTTCTGACCAAGGGCGTCTAAGCCTTCATTCGTTGTTGCTTTAATATTAATACTTTGCAAAGAGATCTGTAAATCGATGGCTAAATTTTCTTTCATTTTATCAATATGCGGCATCAATTTAGGCGCTTGTGCGATCACTGAAATATCGACATTTCCAATTTGGTAACCAGAGGATTGAACTTTCAGTAAAACCTGGTGCAATAAATCACGACTATTAACATTTTTGTACTCAGGCGAGGTGTCTGGAAAATGCTGTCCAATATCGCCAAGGGCACAAGCGCCCAACAATGCATCACAAACAGCATGAATAATCACATCACCATCTGAATGAGCAACTAATCCTCTTTCATATGGGATCTGAACGCCACCTAGCATAATATAAGATTTACTGGGCACTGTCTCAAAACGATGAATATCATAGCCATGTCCAATTCGCATCATTGCACTTCTTCCATTTTGCTTACCTGCAACAACAAAGACATCAACGGCAAATCCTGAGCATAAGTCAGTTTCGGATTAGGGTATTTGGCAGAAACAATTTTAGGGGACAACCCGATTTGCTCAAGTGCATGAGCTTCATCAGTAACCAAAATTTCCCTTTCAAAGCAATAAACCAAAGCATCATATAATAATTGGAAACGAAACATTTGCGGCGTCAAAGCATGCCACAAATCACCCCTTGGCACGGTTTTAGAAACTTGACTGTTCTTTGCAAATTTCAAAGTGTCGACTACAGGCGTAGCAAGCATACCACCGACTTTATCATCAACTATCTCGTTTAAAAGCTTTTGTAAATCTGCAGGATGTAAACAAAAACGTACGGCATCATGCACAATCACCCAATCTTGCGCCTTTGCCATTTTTTTTAAATAGCAAAGGGCATTGAATACAGATTGCGCACGATTATCTCCCCCAATCACCGTATGAATTCTTTGTTTGCAAAGAGACAATTGTGCAAACATTTCATCTGTTTTTGCTAAAGAAATAACGATCTTCTTAATGTTTAAAACTGGCAGAAAAACTTGCAAAGTATGCTCTAACACCGTTTTGCCACCCAGTTTTAAGTATTGCTTTGGCGCATGGCCATTTTGATGAAACCGACTCCCCGTACCACTTGCAGGAATAATTAACCAAAAAGTGCCTTCCACAGCCTTATTCTCCTGCTGTTGCATATTGAAAAAAAGACTCTTTTGAACGTACCATACCTAAATCTGTACGAGCCCTTTCTTCTAAAGCATCTAAGCGGTATTTCAAATCCTGCACTTCAGCTTCAAGCGTCTGATTTCTTTCTTTTAAGCTTTGAGCTAATTGCTGTTGTTGGTTAACCTCTTTTTGCAAAGCATGAACCTGAAGTATAGAACCATTTCCTGTAAATAATTTTACTTGCAACAGAATTAACAATGCTACCAATGAAAGCGTTACAAACTTCATTTTGTCAGCCAGCGATCATAAACTGTTTTACCTGCGTATTTTGCCTGAGTGCGCTCCGCTAACCTTAACAATTGGTTATACTTTGCTGTTCTATCTGTCCGAGCAGGTGCGCCCGTTTTAATTTGCCCCACCCCAAAAGCAACTGCTAAATCAGCAATAAAAGTATCTTCTGTTTCTCCCGAACGATGAGAAACAATTGCATTATAGTTGGCAGCTTTAGCCAATTTGATGGCCTGTATTGTTTCTGTCAATGTTCCTATTTGGTTCAATTTGATTAAAATGGCATTCGCAATCTTGGCTGCGATGCCTTCATTAAAAATGGTAGGATTTGTGACAAAAAGATCATCTCCAACCAATTGAACCTTGCTTCCTAATTGCTTGCTCAACAAAGACCAGCCTTCCCAATCTGTTTCACTCAAACCATCTTCAATGGAAAGAATAGGAAAAGCCTGAGCCCATGTGTTTAATTGATCTACCATTTGTTGAGAAGTGAGGATTTTCTTTTCAGATGCAAGATGGTATTTTCCATCTTGATAAAGTTCATTAGCTGCAACGTCTAATCCCAGAAAAATACCTTTATTGTTTAGTCCTGCATTTTCAATTGCTAACATAATAATTTCAAGCGCAGCTTCATTGGAAGGCAAATCTGGCGCAAAACCACCTTCATCACCCACATTGGTATTCATGCCTTTTTTCTTCAACACTGATTTGAGGCTATGATAAATTTCAACCCCATAACGTAAAGCGCTGGGAAAATCTTCTGCGCCAACAGGCAGCACCATAAATTCTTGCACATCGACATTATTATCGGCATGGGCACCGCCATTAAGAATATTTAGCATTGGTACTGGCAAAGAAAGGCCGGTACCTGCGATTTCATTTAAATAAGCATAAAGTGGTTTTTTTAAACAAGCAGCTGCTGCTTTAGCACAAGCTAAAGATACGGCTAAAGTCGCATTTGCACCAAGATTTTCTTTATTGGCTGTACCATCTGTATGAATTAATACTTCATCAATCGCCGCTTGATCAAGCACGTCTTTACCATTTAAAGCAGATGAAATCTTATTGTTGATGTTGTTAACTGCTCGTAAAACGCCTTTGCCACAATATCGGTTCGCATCTTTATCTCTTATTTCTAAAGCCTCTCTGCTACCGGTAGAGGCTCCTGAGGGGACGCACGCAAAAGCAAATTCACCTGAATCTAGCCAAATTTCTGCTTCAACAGTAGGAAACCCTCTTGAATCGAGTATTTCTCTTGCAATTATTTTTTGTATTTTTGACATCTTACGTCCTTATATTTTCAGCATCAGTGCATTTTCAAGTAATGGTTGTTTTTTAACAACCTCATCTAATTCTTTTAAGGTCAATAACAGATCTTCCATATGCGCTAAAGGCATAGCATTTGGTCCATCACTCAATGCTTTTTCAGGTTGAGGGTGTGTTTCCATGAATAATCCGCAAATACCTGCCGCAACGGCCGCTCTTGCTAAAGTTGGAATATATTCTCGTTGACCGCCTGAAGCATGACCTTGTCCACCTGGTAATTGTACTGAATGGGTAGCGTCATAGATGACAGGACAAAGTGTATTACGCATGACTGCTAAAGAACGCATATCCGATACTAAATTATTGTATCCAAAACTGGCGCCTCGTTCACATACCATAATGGCTTCATTGCCGGTGGCTTTTGCTTTTTCTACAACATGTTGCATATCCCAGGGAGCAAGAAATTGTCCTTTTTTGATATTAACGGGCAGACCCAATTTGGCAACATTTTGAATAAAATTGGTTTGACGACATAAAAAGGCTGGTGTTTGTAGCACATCAACGACACTGGCTACTTCATTAAGTGGGGTATCTTCATGTACATCTGTTAATACGGGAACTTTTATATCCTGCTTTACGCGTTCCAAAATTTTTAAGCCTTCATGTAAGCCTAAGCCACGAAAACTTGTCAGCGAAGAACGGTTTGCTTTATCAAAAGAAGATTTAAAAATAAATGGGATCTGCAGTTTTTGCGTGATTTCTTTTAAATGACCTGCTGTTTCAAGCACCAAGCCTTCACTTTCTATAACACAAGGTCCTGCTATTAAAAACAATGGCGCCGATAAGCCTACTGTAAAATGACAAAGTTTCATACTCTTAATCCTTTAACCTCATTTTTTGCCTGATGTGCATTAGCTGCTTTAATAAATGATATAAACAAGGGATGGCTTGTTCTTGGATTTGAAGTAAATTCTGGATGAAATTGACACCCCACAAACCACGGGTGATCTGAAAGTTCAATCATTTCGACTAAACTACCATCTGCTGAATGGCCTGAAACAACCAAACCAGCTGCAGTTAGCTTATCCAAAAATCGATTATTAACTTCAAACCGATGACGATGTCTTTCGATAATCACCTCTTTACCATAACTTTGTTGCGCTTTTGTCCCTGGCGTTAATCTGCAAACTTGAGCCCCTAAACGCATTGTGCCGCCCAAATCTGAATTTTCATTGCGAGTTTCTTTATTACCCTCTTGGTTGATCCATTCTGTGATAAGCGCAATTACCGGATAAGGTGTATCTTTATCAAACTCAGTACTATTGGCCTTTTCCATGCCTGCGTTATTTCTTGCAAATTCAATCATCGCCGTTTGCATACCAAGACAAATGCCCAAAAATGGGATCCGTTGCGTACGTGCAAATTGACAAGCTAAAATTTTGCCCTCAACACCGCGACTACCAAATCCACCTGGGATTAATATGGCATCTAAGTCTTGCAAAATTGCTGTGCCTTTGCGCTCTATTTCTTCAGATTCTATGTAAATGATATTAACCTTTGTTAACGTATGAATGCCTGCATGAATCAGGGCTTCATTTAATGATTTATAAGCATCTACCAAATTGACGTATTTTCCGATCAAGCCAACTTTAACTGCCGTTTCTGGAGATTTCAACTTTTCAACAACTTGAGCCCAATCACAAAGATCGGCTTCTTTTGCTTGTAACGACAATTTTTCAATGACTATTTGATCTAAATGTTGTTTGTGTAATTCCTGAGGGATTTGATAGATAGTAGGTACATCAACGCAAGAAATTACGGCCCTTTCTTCTACGTTCGTAAACAAAGCAATTTTGCTGCGTTCACTGGCAGGCAATTCACATTCACTTCGACAAATTAAAATATCAGGTTGAATACCAATAGATCTTAATTCTTTAACGGAATGTTGCGTTGGTTTTGTTTTTATTTCTCCAGCCGCAGGTAAATAAGGGACTAAGGTTAAATGGATGAATAAGGAATGATGAATACCTAATTCTGATCTTAATTGACGAATCGCCTCTAAAAATGGCAAAGATTCTATATCCCCAACCGTACCACCAATTTCCACCATGGCAATATCAGCGTCATGGGCTGCACTTAAAATACGAGATTTAATTTCATCTGTGATATGGGGAATCACTTGAACTGTCGCGCCAAGATAATCTCCACGACGTTCCTTTTGAATCACATGAGCATAGATACTTCCTGTAGTGACATTACTCTTTCGCGACATCGTGGTGCGAACAAAACGTTCATAATGCCCGAGATCTAAGTCTGTTTCCGCGCCGTCTTCAGTCACAAAAACTTCACCATGTTGAAATGGGCTCATTGTTCCAGGATCAACATTAATGTATGGATCAAGTTTTAGCAGATTAACGCTAAAACCACGAGATTCCAAAATTGAAGCCAAGGAAGCAGCAGCAATACCTTTACCGAGGGACGAGACTACGCCACCCGTCACAAATATAAAGCGTGTCATGAATTACCTTATCAATAATCTATAGGAAGGCGCCTAATGCCTGTACTCAGCATTTATACTCTGATGCGAGTTATTAAAAGCTGTATTGGGACGGGAAGATATCATAACAGAATAAACTAAAATTACCAAGGTTGTAAAAAGCTAACTAACACTGGTTTTTTCGATCACCCATCCTTGTTCTTCGGCTAAGGTGACTTGTTCTTGACAAATCAAAATAGAGCCTACTGCTAGCAATTCATCTCCCTGGTAAAACAAAGGAATTGATTGTCGTTGCCAAGGTGGGATCTGATATGTTTGCAAAAGTTTTTTTAATGATTTGGTTTGGCCATTTTGCTTATAACGTTCTCCCCCTTGACGATAGGATATGGCTAACTTCTGAGTAAGAAATTTAGCTTTTTGAATTCCTGCTCCCTTTACAAGACGTGCTTGCCAAATATGACCATCTTTTAATTGTATGGGATTAAGATCCCAATACTGAATTTGCTTAAATCTGGCTTGCTCATCCTTTAAGTCGACATAAATAACGCCTTGATACCGTCTGATCTGCCAATCACCAAAGAAAACACATGGATTAGCATCTCTTTTTGCTGTCAACATTTGTTTGAGGATATCTTGACACTTTCGCAGCGAAGGCAGCGTTACGCCATTCATATTAAACCAAAACCGCAAAATAAAGGGCTGCTTTTGTGCACAATGCGCTTGTAGCGCTGTCACTTTTAAGGTGTTATTGCTGGTTGCAAGACAATTTAAGGTATCTTTTAATAGATAAGTATCAAGGAGGGAGTGCGCTTGTTGGCAATGTTGTGCGCTTCGCGAAATACATGCTTCAATATTTGGATTCATGTTTTTTAATAGAGGTAAAACTTGATGGCGCATATAATTACGTCTAAATTGCAGTTCGTGGTTAGAGGGATCTTCAACCCATTTTAGTTGATTCTGCAAAGCATAAGATGCTATCTGCTCTCGAGAGATTTCCAGGAGTGGTCTTGCCAGTCGTCCTTCCCCTAAAGGTTTGATAGGTGCTATGGCGCCTAACCCTTTTATACCTGAGCCTCGCAATAATTGTAATAAAAATGTTTCTGCTTGATCATCTTGGTGATGGGCGCTAAACAAGGTGTCTTGCTTTTTTAAAAGCAAAGCAAACTGCTGATAACGCGCTTGACGAGCAACTTCTTCTAAACTTGAACCAGCGGGTATTTTTAATTTTAAGGAGACAACTTTTATTGGCACTTGAAATTCAAAGCAGATCTGCTGGCAATGTGTTGCCCAATCACTAGATGCTTTTTGTAACCCATGATTAATATGGATTGCGCTCAGTTGAATATTTCTTTGTTGGCGTATTTGAACTAAGGCATGCAATAAAACATGCGAATCTCGACCGCCACTATAAGCAACAATGACAGGGGATTCACCTTGTACGTCAAACCAACGATTTAAGGCATGAACAACCTCTTGGGACATTAGTCCTCCCCGAGGGCCATCCACCGTTGATATCTCAGATCAAGCAGTTTATCTTTAGGGATCGCTTTCACATGTTGCAAATTTTTAAGTAAATGGCTCTTGAGTGTGCTTGCCATTTTTTCAATATCTCTGTGCGCGCCCCCTACGGGCTCAGGCACAATGCCGTCAATTAAACCAAGCGCCAATAGCCTATCGGCAGTAATACCCATTATTTCAGCAGCTTCAGAAGCTTTTTCAGCGCTTTTAAATAAAATGGTTGCACAACCTTCAGGAGAAATAGTCGCATAATAGCTATATTGCAACATTAATACCTTATCTCCAATGCCAATACCTAAAGCACCACCAGAACAACCTTCTCCAATAACCACAGCCACAATAGGCGTATTAAGTTTAGCCATTTCAAACAAATTGCTTGCAATGGCTTCACTTTGACCTCGCGCTTCAGCATCAATACCTGGATAAGCGCCTGGTGTATCGATAAATGAAATAACCGGTAATGAAAATTTCTCAGCCAATTGCATCAATCTTTTTGCACGTCGATAACCTTCAGGATGTAGCATGCCAAAATTACGATAAATTTTTTCTTTGGTATCTCTGCCTTTTTGCTGCGCAATAATAACAACCGGCTCACCGTCAAGTCGCGCTAATCCAGCAACCAAAGCGTGATCGTCTGCAAAGGTTCTATCTCCATGCAGCTCATCAAAATCAGTAAAAATCCTAGATATATAATCAAGAGAATAAGGTCTTAGCGGATGTCTGGCTAATTGTGTGATTTGCCATGCACTTAAGTTTTTAAACACACTTGCCGTTAATTCTCTGCTTTTAACTTGTAGACGCGCAATCTCTTCTCCGATGTTAATCTCGCTATCTGAGCCGACTAACCTAAGAGCTTCTATTTTTGCATCCAGCTCAGCAATGGGTTGTTCAAAATCAAGATAATTTGGGTTCATTCAGTTTATCGCCACTATCGAAATTGAATTGGGGCTTTTGTTATTATTAATGCCGCATGATAAACGATTTATTATAGCACTCTGGCAGCAACCCAACCAAGGAATTTCAAATTAATCATCGAGTTAAGAAAAAATTTTACTAATCCCTTGTAATTAGCCAATTATATTGTCATATTTCTTAAATGAATACTGATGTGTTGCAATAGGTAACTTGTAATATAAGCTTCTTATTTGTAACTAAGTATTCAGTTTTAGTACTAACAATACACCATTCAGGAGTGTTTCTAGATGAAACGGACGTCCAAAACTCTAGCTCTAGCTCTTGCTGCTGCGGCAGGTGCACTCTTTGCGACAGGTTGTTCTACAATGTGCGGCGAACCACACGAAGCTTTAGTTAAGTGCGCAGGATCAAATGCGTGCAAAGGCTCAAGCGAATGTGCTACCCCAGACAACTCTTGTAAAGGGCGCAACGGTTGCAAAGGCAACGGTTGGTCTTATATGACCAGAAGTGAATGTGTGGGAACAGGTGGTTCAGTCGTAGACTAAACTGCTTTGCTCTCCTAAGGCGACTTGCCTTGTGCAAGCCGCCTTAATCTATTTTTTAAACTCAAGTGATGTTACATGAGTATTCTAGATAAAAACGCTCCCCCATATAACTATCTCGGCTTTGGTCTTGGTTTAAGAACAGATCATTACTTAGATATTATTGAACAACAACCTGCCATTGATTGGTTGGAAATCTTAACTGAAAATTATTTAGTTCCAGGTGGTAAGCCGCTTTATTACTTAGATAAGATTAGCGAACAATATCCCATTGTTATGCACGGGGTATCATTGTCGATTGGAAGCACTGATCCACTTGATGGAGATTATCTTAAACAAGTTAAATCACTCGCAGAAAGAGTAAATGCTAAATGGGTATCAGATCATTTGTGCTGGACGGGTGTTTCTCAAAAGAATATGCACGATCTATTACCTCTGCCTTATACTGAGGAAGCGCTAAAGCATGTTGTTGCTAAGATCCAACAAGTTCAAGAATACCTCGGTCGACAAATCTTAATAGAAAATGTTTCAAGTTATCTTACTTATTCAAGTTCATGCATGAGCGAATGGGATTTTCTAAAAGAAATTGCGCTTCAAGCAGATTGTTTAATCTTATTAGATATTAATAATATTTATGTCAGCTCTTTTAATCATGGGTTTGATCCAGAAACGTACTTAGCTGGGATCCCACACAATCGAGTACAACAATTTCATCTTGCTGGGCATACTAACAATGGCGATCATATTATTGATACGCACGATCACCCTATTATTTCGCCCGTATGGGATTTATATGCCAAAGCCTTAAAATATTTTGGCAAAGTATCTACCATGATTGAAAGAGATGATCATATTCCGCCGCTTGATGTATTACTGAAAGAATTAGATCAAGCAAAACACATTGCCGAGAAAATTTTTCAAGTGGAATACGCTAGTGCTTAAGCAAATTCAAACCGAATTTCAAGATTATTTAATTCATCATGATCTGCAAATTTTACCGCAAATAGCAGCAGATGAACGTTTTAGCGCCAGCAAGCGCTTAAAAGTCTATTTTGATGCCTACCGGATCCGTTTAAAGGAGATCTTAAAGCTTGATTTTCCAAAGACCGCAACATTGTTAGGAGATGAAGCATTCGATACTGCTTTTGAACAATATTTATATCAATACCCTTCCCAACATTTTTCAGTGCGTTACTTTGGTCAATTTTTTAGCGAATTTTTAAATAACCATAAACCATTTAGCGATCATAACGTCTTTAGCCAAATGGCATTATTTGAATGGTCAATTAGTTACACCATTGATGCCAAAGATGGCGAGTTAGTGACTCAAAAAATGCTTTCTCAACTGGCCCCTGAAATTTGGGCTGATCTACACTTTTATTTTCATCCTTCTGTCACAAGCCAAGTGTTCACTTGGGATATTCCACAGCTTTGGCAAGATATTGAAAATGAACAACCACCGCGCCAACCCATAGCGCAACCCCAACCTACCCGCTGGCTTTTGTGGCGAAAAGGTTTAAGAAGTCTATTTCAATCCTGCACCATTGCACAAGAAAGGATGGTGTTGGCAGTGTTAGCAGGAAAATCATTCGCTGATATCTGTGAAGACTTAATGGATATCCTCCCTGAAGAAGATATTCCCATCACCGCAGCGCAAACTCTATTTAAGTGGGTTAATGAAGATATGATTGCAAAAATAGCATAATTAATAATACCCCTTCCACTTTGAATTTAGGCAAATTATTAGCGATTAAGGCCTGTTCTGCGTTGTCTTTGTACTTCGCTTAAAAGCTTCACTGAATCAGTTTGCTCTTTTACAGCATCCAATTCAATCTGCTTAACAATGACTTTCCCTGGCGTACCACGGCTATTTAATCCTGTGTTTATCGCAAAATAGGTGTATTCGCCTGCAACTTGAGGACTAAAATGCCATTGCACTTTACTATGGCCATTAATGACCAGGCTGCTTTGGGTCATACTTGAAGTCCCCTGAATAGAACGCGTTAAAACCTTTTGACCAAAAGTGCCAAACTCAAATGTAATAGCATCATGACTGTTATTGGCGATCACTAGCATATAATCTTGGTTTAGATCTAATTGAAAGTTTTGCGGATCAAATAAGGGGGATTGGCTAGCGCCGATTATCTTAACATCTATTAATAAAGGCTCATTGGCCATACCTTCTTGCATGGCCAATAACATAATGAAAAAAGTTAAAAAACCTTTTTTTATCATCATATTCGATTTTCATTTCTTCTTTGATTTTGCGCTTGGCTTTTCTCAGTGGTATCCGCAGCCTCTTCCTTTTCCACTTTTTTCTCTTTATCTCTGAATAAATTTATTTCTTCCAATGTTAATTCTCTCCTTGCTTGTGTTTGTGGATCTACTAAGGTTACCTTGGTTAATGGCTGTTTTAATTTATCCAAGACGCTCACAATAGGCTTAATTTGATTTTGATCGAATACAGTAAGATCAAATTCAATATTGGCATTGCTACCATTTCTTTCACACCACGCTTTATATGCATCAAACCAAGCATCCATACTTTTATTGAGGCCATCCATTGATTCAGCATCCGTTGATAAAAGCTTAAATGTGGCTAAAGCTTCTTCTAAAATAATTTCCACTCCCTGATTAGGATTGCCGGGTTTGTGGATAGCAAACTTGGTATTATTCGGGTTTTGCACTTCGCCTTGAGGTGGGATCACCCATGCCTTTCCTAATTTTTCTGTAAAGGCTCTATGTAGACAGATCCTTAAAAACAAAAACTGCTGTTTTCTTGTCTGTTCTTCGGTTTGTGCTGGTGGTTGCGCAACTCGTGCTCGCAGCTCACCGAAGGTTTTGGGTTTCTGCGGAACTTGTGCTGATGGCAATGGCAATTTGGGTTTCAAAGTCTGCTGTTGCGATTGCATTTGTGCTTTTAATGCTTGTTCTTGGTGTTTGGCGACTTCAACTTGGTGTGCAAATTCTCGTTTCTCTGCTTCAAGTTGTGTTTGCGCTTCTTTTAAGTTCTTATCTTGTTGTTGTAGCTGTTTCAAAGCCACCTCTTGTTCTTTCTTTTGTGCATCTAAATCAGATTGTATTTTCGAGTTATCTTGTTGTGTTTTCATGGTATCCTCTTTAAGTTGCCTGGCAATTTTTTCTTGTTCTTGTTTTTGTTTCTCAATTTCAACTTGCTTTTGCATCTGGGCTTGCTTTTGCAACGCTAGCGCTTGCTCCTTGGCCTGTAGTGTCTGTTTTACTTGTTCTTGGGCTTGTTTTTGCTGCTCAAACTCCAGTTTAGATTGTTCATTAGCCAATTTATCTTTTTCAAATTGCGCTTTGGCTTCATCTAACAATTGCCGTTCCTGCGCAAGCTTTGCTTTTACTGTCTGTTTTAGGGGTGCTTTTGGGGGTTGTGCATTCTGAGAAGTCTCAACATTAGTTTGTTGATCAACTTGTTTTCTGGCGCGGCGAGATCGGGAACGAGTTTGCGGCATACATATTCTCAATATCAGGCAAAAATAGAATTGTATAGAACTGACTTAAATTGTCAAGCACCATTTCTATGACATTTTCAGGCCAATAAGTGCAACTACAAATACATTACCTTTAATACCAACATAATTAAAATGGTACTGTAAACTGGCAACTTAACATAAGGAAACCCAAATAATTTATATAGAATATTGCAAATGGTTAGCACGATAATAGCAGGGTAACAGATCTCCATGATGGGATGTAAAAACGCCATAATCGCTGTAAAACCGATGGTAGAGAATAAAGCTGTTAAAGCAATGGTAATAAACATCATCCAACCATAACTATAGGGAATTTTAGCGCCAAGGGATGTATTCATAATTTCAACATGAATAACATCTACTACGGCAACCGCTAAACTCATCACGGTCGTAATACAAGCTAAAGCAATGCCAATATTGGCAATAAGTGCTAATTTTGATCCTAACAAATGTTGTGCTAGTACAGCTAAAACCTGCTCTGGCACAGCACCAGCAATCGCTTGATGGTGCAAGGCTGCGCTATAACAAAGCCCGATATAGATAACCCCAAGCAGCCCTCCACCTATTAAACTAGCAATAACATAGGTAGGTACAACTTTGTTTTTAACCTCACTTTCTTTCGTGATATTCAATTTTTCTTTTAACAACATCCAAATACTGACCGAAAAGAAAATAGAAGCCAGTAAATCCATTGTGTCATAGCCAACAGCAAGCCCCTCCAACATGGCTACCCCTGGCCCATGATGGGTTATTGGCAAAGCGCCTGGCGTAAAGATGCTCACCACAATGATAACAATTAAAGTCAAAATCAACATGGGGCTTAAGACAAACCCCAATATTGGCAATATAAAGTTGCGACGCGCAATAAGAATTAAGGTAATTAAGCCGGCAATCATGCTAAACACCGGTAAAGAGAGGCCTGGAATGTAGGGCACCGTTGCGCCATAGGCCACAATAAAACAACGTGGCATCACGCCAATTGGTCCTAAAAGCAACAAAATTAATAATACCGCCAAGTAACCAGGAATGGCGCCTATTCGATAAAAAAATTGTTTACAATCGCCTTCAAATAACACACTACCTAAAAGACCAAGCAGTGGTGCACCAACAGCGGTAATAATAAGACCAATGAGCGCCCAGGGAAGCTGCTCGCCTGCCATTTGACCTAACAACAAGGGAAACACCACATTACCCGATCCAAAAAACATAGAAAATATGGCTATCCCTGTGGACCACGCTACGGCAAGTGAAGGTATTTTCATGCTAATCACCAAAGCATAAATTTAAACTGGAAAGCTATATACTCGATCCACTTTAAAATTAGGAGTTTCAAGTCCGTCATTACGAGGAGTCTACGACGAAGCAATCCAGATTACATCTTGATATTTTCTGGATTGCTTCGCTAAAAGCTCGCAATGACGGAACTTCTAAATTCAAAGTGGAAGCAGTATATAAGCAAACTAGCAT